>NZ_JARIDH010000071.1 GCF_029267215.1 Clostridium sp.
ATTCTATTGAAAGCCGTGAAGAGTTTGGTCATTGGGAAATAGATTGTGTATTAGGTGAAAAATCTAACATAGATAACGTTTTGCTAACACTTGTCGAGCGTAAAACTAGGTATGCTATAATATCTAAAACGCCTGCCCATTCAGCAATATCTGTTACAAATACCATTGAGAAGATTAAAGAGTTTTTTGGTAGTAAATTTAGCGAAGTATTTAAGAGTATAACTGCTGATAATGGCTCTGAATTTGCAGATTTATCAGAAATTGAACAAAAAACTGAAACTAAAACAAAAGTGTATTTCACTCATCCATATTCTTCATTTGAAAAAGGTACAAATGAGCGTCATAATGACTTAATTAGACGTTTTATCCCAAAGGGAAAACGAATTTCAGACTACTCACTTGAAACTATATCTTTCATAGAAAATTGGATGAATACTATTCTAAGAAAGTTTCTTGATTACAAGACTCCAGAAGAGTTATTAGAAATACACTTAGATAAAATATATTTATTATAATAATTAGTTTTTAAATCATAATTAAGGACTAGTTCAATTTGATATTGCAATTTAGGAAATATTTTTGATTAATAATTAAATTTTAATTATTAATCAGCAAGTAAGTCAGTAGTATATTTAAACTCTAAAAATATATTACTGACTTTATTTGCTTTTGGAAAGTTATTAATATTGATAATTTGACTGATTTATTTGCTTTTAGATTTATAAAATTATTTAAGGAATAATTTTTATAAACGGTTAATAAATTTTATTATATTTTTTATTAGAAATTTGTATATAACTAAGTATTTTTATGAATAAATATGCTATATATAAGTAAAATATAGGCTAGGTATTATTTAATAAAAATAAAAGCAACTTGCTATAAAATAAAAATTTGAACTAATGATGGATGAAATTTATTTGACTGTTGACATAATAAATTTTAAGGCGTATTATTAAAACAAACACACCCCCTCCGGGTGGTAGGGATATTCTTTGCGTTCAATTAATTGTAAAAAACATTTTATTGAGTGAAAGAATACTAAAGGAATAGGGTATTATTTGTATTTAATTGGTTATTTTATTTAAGGTTTAATATTTAGGGAGTGATATATATGAATGCAGAAAAAAAGAAAGCATTACAGTGTTTAAAAACTGCAAAAGGACAAATTGAGGGAATTATAAAAATGATTGAGGATGAAAGATATTGTATTGATATTTCTAATCAGTTGATGGCATCTCAAGCATTATTAAAGAAGGCTAATAAGTTAATTTTAGAGCAACATATGCATAATTGTGTTAAGAGTGCTTTTGATAATAATGAATCTAAAGAAGAAAAGATAGATGAAATATTAAGCATACTTAATAAATTAATAGATAAATAGGTTTATTTTATCTTAAAAATTATAGTATATAAATTTAAATCTATTTTAGTAAATTTATAATTAAAATAAATTTTTTTTAGTTTTTATATAAAATTATATGAGAGTTTATTTTTATAAATTAAAAGTAATATTTATATAGTATAAATATTAAAATTTAGGAAGGAGGTGACTGTTGTTACAAATCTATAAAAAGGTAATAATATGTATAAAATCTTAGTATAGTTAAATGTTTGTATTTAAGATAAAACAGTAGTAGCTATTGAGGATTTTATATATTGCGAAAGGAATATGTGCATAGAGTAGAATCTTGATGGTTTTAATGTTTAAAGAAATTCTAAGTGTGGACTTATAAGTGAAAATAAAGGAAATAGTAATACAAGACATATCACAAACAAGATAATTTGTATGTGTGTGATGTGTTGTATCTGAATTTAAGACTTCGGATAGTTAAATGAAAGGAAAGCAGATTGTTATTTATAGTTTTCAAAATCTGATTAGTTGAACAGTGAATTAAACAAGATTTATATATTTTTATAGATTTTTGGCAACGGAGAAAGTATGGAACGCTTACTTAAAGTTAAAGGAATGACTTGTGCATCCTGTGCTGCAGCTATTGAAAAAGGTGTAGGTAGGATGTATGGAGTTGAAAGTTCTAGTGTAAACTATGCTACAGAGGAATTAAAAGTAATTTACGATAAAGATAAGGTTAGCTTAGAACAAATAAGACAAAAAGTTCAGAAATTAGGATATTTTGTGGAGAATAATTCTAAAAAAGAAGTGTTTAAAGTTGAAGGAATGACATGTGCATCCTGTGCTGCAGCTATTGAAAAGGGAGTAGGTAGGATAGAGGGTGTTGAGAGTGCAAGTGTAAATTTTGCAACTGAAACTTTAAATGTAGAGTTTGATAAAGATAAGGTTTCTTTTGATGACATAAATAATAAAGTTAGTAAGCTTGGATATAAAATTAAAAAAGATGAAAAGCAATTAACTTATAAGGTTGAAGGAATGACATGTGCATCTTGTGCAGCAGCCATTGAAAGAGGATTAAATAAAATGGATGGTGTAGAGAGCGCAAATGTAAATTTTGCAGCTGAAACTTTGAGTCTTTCATATGATCCTGAAAAACTTAGAACAAGTGATATTAAGGCTAAAGTTGAAAAGTTAGGATATAAACTTATTGAAGATGATTCTAAGAATGAAGAGGTTGAAAATAATAAACCTAGTGAAGCTGAGATAATGAAGAAGAGGCTTATATGGTCTTTAGTATTCACAATACCAGTATTTATAGTAGGTATGGGAAGTATGATGGGAATGAAACTTCCAAATTGGTTAGAACCAAATACAAGCCCAATGAATTATGCAATTTTCTTATTAGTTTTAACTTCATTTGTATTTATTATAGGAAGACAATTTTTTATTATAGGATTTAGAAGTTTATTTGTTGGAAGTCCTAATATGGATACATTGATTGCTATTGGGGCCAGTGCTGCGTATATTTATGGAATATTTGCTATTTATAAAATTGTTATTGGTCAGTTTCACTATGTTCATGAACTTTATTTTGAATCAGCAGCAACAATTATTACATTAGTTATGCTTGGTAAATATTTAGAAGCAATAACTAAAGGTAAAACATCTCAAGCTATAAAAAAATTAATGGGATTAGCTCCTAAAACAGCTACTATTTTAGTAGATGGTAAGGAAGAAATTATTTCAATTGATGATGTTAAGGTTGGAGATTTGATTGTTGTTAAGCCAGGTGAAAAGCTTCCAGTTGATGGAGAGGTTACTGAAGGATATACATCAGTTGAAGAAAGTATGTTGACTGGAGAAAGTATTCCAGTTGAAAAGAAGATTGGAGATAAAGTTTACGGAGCAAGTATCAATAAGAATGGTAGAATAATTTATAAGGCTACTAAGGTTGGAAAAGATACTGTAATTTCTCAAATAGTAAAACTTGTTAAGGATGCACAGGGTTCTAAGGCACCTATTGCTAGAACTGCTGATATAATAGCTGGATATTTTGTGCCTGTTGTTATAATACTGGCTATATTAGCTGCATTAGCATGGCATTTCTTAGGTGGAGAAGGATTAGAATTTACATTAACAATATTTATCTCTGTACTTGTAATAGCTTGTCCGTGTGCATTGGGATTAGCTACACCAACGGCCATTATGGTTGGTACAGGAAAAGGAGCAGAAAATGGAGTTTTAATTAAAAGTGGTGAAGCCTTAGAAGGGGCAGCTACTATAAATACAGTTATTTTTGATAAAACAGGAACATTAACAGAAGGAAAGCCTAAGGTTACAGATATTTTATCTAATAAATATTCAGAAGATGAAATATTAGTATTGGCTGCTTCAGCAGAGAAAGCCTCAGAACATCCACTTGGAGAAGCTATAGTAAAATCAGCTGAAGAAAAAGGATTGAAACTTTTTGATGTTAAAGACTTTATAGCTATTCCTGGTAAAGGAATTGAAGTTAAAGTTGGTGAAAAAGATGTTCTTTTAGGAAATAAAGCTTTATTAGAAGAGAAAAATATATCTTTTGGGGATTTTGTTGAAAAAGCGCAAGATTTAGCAGGTCAAGGCAAAACACCAATGTATATAGTTATTGATGGAGTTTTAGAAGGAATAGTGGCAGTTGCAGATACTTTGAAACCAACAAGTAAGAAGGCTGTTGAAGAACTTCATAAAATGGGAATTGAAGTTGTTATGGTTACTGGTGATAATGAAAAAACAGCAAAAGCTATAGCAAAGGAAATTAATATAGATAGAGTTTTTGCTGATGTATTACCTCAACAAAAAGCTGAGAAGGTTAAAGAGCTTCAAGGTGAAGGCAAGAAAGTATTGATGGTTGGAGATGGTATTAACGATGCCCCTGCCTTAGCAAGTGCTGATATTGGAATGGCTATTGGATCAGGTACTGATATTGCCATGGAATCTGCAGACATAGTACTTATGAGAAGTGATATAATGGATGTTATAGGGGCAATTCAATTAAGTAAGAAAACTATGATAAACATAAAAGAAAATCTATTCTGGGCATTAATATACAATGGAATTGGTATTCCAGTAGCAATGGGGGTTTTACATTTATTTGGAGGACCACTATTAAATCCAATGCTTGGAGCTTTAGCCATGAGTTTTAGCTCAGTATCAGTATTATTAAATGCTTTAAGATTAAAAACTTTTAAACCTAAATATAGCGAAGTTTAAATTAAGTTTAAAAGTTTGACATGAGTTAAACTCATGTCAAATTAATATAAAAAACACTTAATCTAGAAATTTTATAGATTAATGGCGTAAAATATCGTGGATTTATGACTGAGGTGCTTCAAAGAAATGAGGGGGTAAAATCTAGTGGTTTTATGGCTAAATGATTTAAGACAATTACTTTAAATTTTGTTTTATATACATTTTTGATTATTTAAAATTTATGAAACAGGTTAATTATAAATTTCTAGGTAAGTAAAATAAAAAAATAGGAGTGAGGAAAATGAGTAGAATAATAACAATTGAAGGAATGTCATGTCAAAACTGTGTAAAACATGTTAAATCAGCTTTAGAAGACGTGAAAGGATTAACTAAAATTGATGTTGAGGTTGGTAAAGCAGTAGTAGATGGAGATGCTTCAGATCAAGAAATTAAAGATGCTATAGAAGATATGGGTTATGATGTAACTTCTATAAAATAGGAATAAATTAGCTGATGAATAAAGGGCTAATTATAGAAGTTATTATTTAACTTCTATAAAATAGTGAGTGATATGGATATTATATAAACCATAATATTAAAGGTTTATATAATATCCATATTTTTTTATAGAAAATAATTTATATTAAGGAGAATAAAGAAGTGTAGATTTATTTAAGCCTGTTTTCTTGTAATATATTAGTTTCTGGATAGAAATTTTATGAGGTAGAGGAAAGAATATTTTTTTAAATATATAATTTTTGCTAAATATTTACATTTGCATTCAAAATTGAAGAAAAAAGGATTTAGTTCTATCTAATTTGAATAAATGAGCTAAAATACGATTTTATTTTTTAGACTTTCTTATATATAATAAATATATGGTAAAAAATAACAAATAAGATTTAAAAGGTTAACATAAATTATTTTTATGAAATTGGAGGGAATTTAAAATGGAAAAGTTATTAGCTGAATATTCAAATGAAGAGGTTTTTAAAGCCCTTCAAATAGCTGCTGAATTAAAATTAGAAAGAGAATGTGGAAATTTACCAGAATTCATAAGGGGAAGAAGAAGTGAGAGTTCAGAGGGGGAGTTTAATTTAATTCAGGCTTATAATTATTATATGAGAGAGTTAAGAAGAGCCTCTGTGTTATTAAGTGAAGAGGAAACAGAAAAATGTGGATTTAAAAATAGATTAGCTATAGATGTTGAGTTGAAGGATTTAATAGTGTTTTTAAATACTCAACCTAATATAAAAACTTTATATTCTTGTTCAGGCCATCAATTTGTTAAGGGGCAAATAACTTTTAAGGGACTTTTAAAATTTCCTCAAGTTGATGATTTTTGTATTGAGTATGCAGAGGAAAGAGAGGAAACTAGAGTTAGTTTTGATATTCCTGAAAGAAGCTATGAATATTTAAATAAATTAAGAAAGTTATATAATTATTTTTATCTTATAAATTATAATAATTTAAAAGTATTAACTAGAGAAGAGGTTAGTGCAATAAACATAAAAAACAAATGTGCTGTTTAAATATGTTAATTAATTATTTAATAATTAAGGTTTATTCTAAACTTAATTTAAAACTCGCATTAAAATCAAGGTGGAGTTATTTAATAATTAAGGTTTATTCTAAACTGAGTTTTTAGCGGTTTTGATGGAGAGTTTTAAGAGTTATTTAATAATTAAGCTCTGTTCTAAACTAGTGTTGATTTTAGTTTTTTAATAATAGTTAATTTTTAACCTAAGGCAACTCTTTTTTTAAAACAGTATTGATTTTTAGTAAAAATTTAAGAATATCTTGATAATTAGGGTATAGTTTCATTTAATAGCTAAGAATAATAGCTTTAATAAGTGAAGTTGTTTGACCAAAGGGAGTTTTTTATTTTAGCTTTAGCTTATTATTCTTTAATATTCAAACATTTGAACTATAAGACACTCATTTTGATAAATGAGCCTTTAGCTTACTATTCTTTAGTATTAAAACTTAAATAGGAAGTGCCTTTTCATGTTTTTATATTAATTGATGGTTTAGTTATAAAATATTCATATGGGATAAGTTGATTTGTTTAAAGGTTTAAAATCAGTTATCTTGATAAATAAGACACTATTTATAGGAGTAGTTTATTATAATATAGATAAGAAAAGAGTGAGATTAATTAATCTCACTCTTTTTTACTTTTTAATAAAAATAACATTAAATAATGATTTAATTAAAAATCACATTATATATTAAATGAGTTTTTTATTAAATTTTCATTTTATGTAATATGGAGAGTTCTATTGAATATCTAAGTTTCACTATTTAAATTGATAGCAAAAGCATTTTTCTCTTGAATATATAGGTTAATTAACTTCATAAATATCAGATAATTCTAATTCTATATTTTTTTTATCTGTTATATAGTCAACTAAGTTATTACTATCTTCTATATAATCTAATTTTATATTAGGAAGCCATACAACAAATTGAGTTCCACAAACACCATCACTAATTAATTCAATTTTACCATCATGAAGTTCAGTTATTGATTTTGCAATACTAAGTCCAATACCACTTCCTTCATTACGTCGTTTAAGTGATTTATCAGCTTGGACAAATCTATCGAATATAGAAGCTTGCATTTCTAGTGGAATACCAATTCCGTTGTCTTTTATACTTAGTTTAACCCATTCTTCTTCAATTGCTAAATCTACAAAAATTTCTCCATTAATTGGTGTGAATTTTATTGCATTTGAAAGTAGATTTAAAATAAGCCTTTCTAATTTAGCTGGATCACATTTTATAATATTTTCTTCAAAGTTAGTATCAAAGATTATTGAAATATTTTTATTTTCTGCATGTGGTATTACTAAAGAAACTATATTTTCAACTAATGGAACAATATCTTTGTTAGTAAAATCGGCTTTTAAGAAACCAACTTCTATTTTGGTTACATCTATTAGGTTATTTATTAACCTAAGCATTCTATAACAATTAATTTTCAATCCTTTTTTATATTTCCCATAAAAATTACAGAAATTAGTTGGATTATTTAAATATTTTGAGTTTAATAATTGTATAGTAGAGTAAATTATATTAAGTGGAGTTCTAAGTTCATGAGATATATTAGCAAAGAACTCATTTTTTACTTGTTCAGAGGCTTTTGCTTCTTTAAATTTAACCGCTAAGTTTTCTAATTTTCTCTTGGAATTTAGGTTTTTAGCTACAATTACTTTTCCATAAGGAACACCAGTATCATCATTTAATGAACTGATTATTGCTTCAACATAAACTACTGCATGTTTACCTATAAGCTTGCATTTTATGCTATCATCATCTTTAGATTTTAATTGATTTAATATTTCATCATTTTTACCTAAAAGATTTCCTATAGGAAGTTTATAAATTTCATCATAAGAATAGTTTAAAGTTTTAAGAGCAGAATGATTTACATAAGTTATGTTTCCATTATTATCTACACTTATTATTAAATCCTGAATATTATTATTTATACAACTTAAAAGCTGTTCGTTTTTCTTTATGTTTTGAGAAAGAATAAATTCTTCTGTAATATCTTTTAAGTTTAGAGCATAATAATTTTTTTCTTCTACTTTTAATGTTTGCACATAAAGATTAATTATTTTTTTATTTTTAAGAAGAATTTTTCCTTCCCAATTGCCTTTTTCTAATATTTTCTTTAAGACATTTTCTTCACTAACCCCATCCATAAAAATAGCCTCATCAAAAAGTTTACTAACTTCTTTTAACTGATCTTTTAGATTTGTATTTTTACAATAATGTTCTCGTATTGTTTTATTAGTATAAATTACTTGTCCATTATCATCATATAAAATAATTGAACTACTAGTATTGAATTCAACTAGATGATAGAATACCTGAAGTTCTTTTTGAAGAAGTAAAAGCCCTTTATTTTTATTATTTATTTCAATAAATATACTACTTATAGCAAATATAAATGAAAAAATAGTAATTAAAAGAACTACGTTTTTATTAGATTCAACTGAAGATAAATTAGGAAATAATACTTCACAAATCCAGTATATACCTCTAAGTGAGATTAATAACATACTAGCGACTATAAAAGTATATATTAACTCAGCATTTTTAAAACTTTTTATTGATATAAATATACAAGCTATTATATAAAAAATTACTATAATAATCATTAATACTGCATAATGAGAAATATTATGAATAAATAGATTACTAAAGAATATCTTATGATTAATTAGAGGAATAATCATTGAAAAAATAAAAACAAATACAGATGTTATTATTTTATGTTCCATTATTAAGTTATTCACATTATCTTTTTTTAAGGCTATATAAAACAATATAAATATTCTAAATATGGAGTGAATAAATATAAATTTATCAAATATAATCAGGTTATCCCCTTTTGTAACTAACAATTCTACAAAAAGATTCATATAGATTAATGACATAAGGAAAAAATCATTATTTTTATTGTTATTATAATATAACAATGTAATTAAATATGCCATAAAACCTAGTATTAATGCCAAATTTAATGAAAATGATGGAATACTATTATTTGATATAATATTTTTAGTATTTAAGGAGTATATATTATGTAATAAATTAAGGACAAATAAGCAAAATACTGAAAAAATAATTAAGTTAGATATCTTAATTATTTTCTTTACTTCTGCTTTTCCTTTAAAATCATTAAAAATATGAAAGAATATTGGCTTATCCATTTTTAAACTTCTCCTTATTATAAGAGTTTTGTGTTATATTTTATCGTATATTATAAATTTTATCATAAATTAATACAAAAATTTACACTAAATTAAATAACTGTTTGATTTTGTATTTAAAAAGAATGTGAAGTATTTTTGTACTAAGATTTTTATAATTTTATTTAATAAATTAACTAAATTTTTAGAAAATTTAAAAAATAACTTTCTGTTTGATTCACTGAGAGAGAGTACCTATTTTTGTTAAATTTAATATTTATTTCACAGTGAATTCATATAAAATTCAAACTAAAAAAATAATATAAAAGTAATATAATATTGTCAAATATTATATTTTAATCTTATAAAAGTTCATATTTGTATAAATTAGGGGTAAAATATAATAAGGGTAAGATAAATTAGGATTAGAAAAATTTATTTTAATGATTAGGAGAAAATTTTATGAATACAGTTTTGTTACAAAAGAAAAGACTAGATTATCTTGATATTGCAAAAGGAATTCTTATAATTAGTGTAGTATTATGTCATTCACCATTTGATAAAGCTTGGTACCTTTATTGGTTTCATATGCCAGCATTTTTTATAATAAGTGGTATGCTTTATAGAGAAGGATTATCTATAAAAGAACAGGCATTAAAGTTCTTTATACCATACCTTATATTTTCGTTGATTGATATAGGTTTTAACTATGCTATGTATTTCCATGGAAGTTTTGGAGTGCGTGGATTCTTTCATGAGTTAGAGAAGTATTTATATGGTGGAAAAGCAACTTGGGGAGTATTTTGGTTTATTCCTGTAATGTTTGTAACAAAGATATTATTTGATAAGCTTAATAGCAAGTTGAAACCAAAAACTTTAGCCTTAGTTTGTATTTTAAGTTACATATTAGCACATGTTTATTCTATGAACTTTATTCCAGAACATGTTGAAGAAATTACAAGAAATAATTATGTGTTTTGGAATTTAGACAATGTTTTAATAACTTTACCTTACTACGCAATAGGATATTATATAACTAAAAAGAATATTCAGAAGATATTCCATTCAACAAAAACAATTATTATATCAGCTGTAGCTATAGTTATTTTATGCATAATAAACATAGATCAAGGAGTTTATTATTACTTAAATATAAAATATTCATTATATCAAAATCCAGTATTTGATTTATTAATGCCAGTTGCTATTACAGTATTTATATTGTCTTTAAGTAGTAAGATTAGTAACTTAAAATATAAAAAACTATTTACTATTATAGGTTCAAACTCTTTAGTTATTATGTATTTGCATAAGCCAATAGCAACATTGTTTATGGATGTATTTAAATATGGATATATTACATTTACATTAGTTGGAGTATTTATTCCACTTCTTATGACAATACTTATAGACAAGAGTTTAGTGAGTAAATTTTTATTTAAGGGAGATTTAACTTTATACAGAATGCTTAAGAATAAGGCTTTAAGTATGGAAATGATAAAACCAAAGGATATAATTGTTGAAAACAGACAATAAAAAATTATAAAGTTAAAGAAAAATAAAGTATAAAGTATTTAGTATTAAAATTAAATAAGTTCAAAGGGAAAAGTTATGAGGTGGTTTAAATAATTACTTCATAACTTTTTATTATTTTAATATTTTAAGAGGAATTTTAAAGGTATATAATAAAGAATGTAGTTTACAAATTATTTATAAAAATTAAGAAAGGGGAGGAATATGGAATTAGGTAGAAAGAGATTTGATACATATAAGGAACTATCAATAGTTATAATTTTAATTCCTATGTTTTTCATATTGATAGATACTTTAGGAAGAATTAATTCTAGAATTTATGATAAAAATTTATTTGAGTATGTAATGAATTTAGCTTTTATAAAAAGAGAGATAATAGTTAAAGTTGTTTTATTATTACTTGTTTTATTTATAATTTCAAAAATAAAAGTAATAAAAGAAAAATTTATTTTAGGTGATTTTAAGGTTACAATTGGATATACCACACTTGGAATATTAGCATATAAGTTTTTTGGAACTGAATATAGATTAGAGAAATCATTAGACATTTATGTTATGTGTTTAATAGGATTATTTTTAATTGTATCAGGAATAAATGACATGACATCATCAATAGAGAATATAGACGTAAGTTCAGAGGAAAAATGTATTTTTGATGGGCAAATTTATTCCAGAGTAAAATACTTAGGGATAATGTATTTCATAGTTTATATTTTACTTATATCACTGGAAAATATAAACACTATAATTTCAAGTGATCTTGTAATGAATATGATAGATAATTATACTAGTCATTATAATAATATGGCTAGAGTAATGTCTGTATTAGGAGTTTTGGTGGCTTTAATTTTAATATTTGCTATTAGAAAATCATTTAACAGTCTAAGTTTGTGTTATGAAGAATATATTTACATAATAAAACATAAAACTTTTATTGAAGATATAAAAAAAGATATTACATTTATTAATCGTAAGATTGAATCAAGCAATAAATATTTTAATAAGAAGTTTAAAACTCTTGAGGATAAAAAAGTTCAGGTTTTAATTAAGGGTATGTTTGATTTATTTAAGAATGATAAAAAATAATTTAAGGTCTAAAGGGGAAATTATGGATAGTAAGAAAAGTACGAACTTTGATTTTATATTAAAAACAAGCATTGAATGTTATTACGACCTACTTAAAAATGCTGAAAAAGCTTGGGAAACTCATGCTCTTTTAACATATATAGGATCAAGAATGGTAGTTGAAGATTTGTGTGTAAAGCTTGAAGAAAAATATGGATTAAGAAGCCATGAAAATAAAGAAGTTAATTTTAGAAAAACACTTAATAATCTTAAAGAGTATATTCCTAGCTGGGTTATTGATTATGGAGAATATTTAAGAGTAAAAGGTGATAAGAGTGCTAATCAGGAATTAGATTTAAGCCTTGAAGAAGAACATGATACCTTAGTTGCTCTTAGAAAAGTTCATGAGATTCTTATTTGGTATTTAAAAGAGATTACTAAGGAAATAAGCATTGAGGATAATTATAATTTTATAACTCCAGAGGGGTTAAAAGAGAGTGAATGTGACTTAGCTATTGACAAAAAAGTCTTAGAGAATAAAGAAAGGTTTATAATAAGTTTAGAAAAGCAAATAAAAACTACTAATAATGACGAAGATAAACAGGTTGAATTAGAAAATTTACTTGAGAATGTAAAAAAAGAAAAAGAGGAATTAGCTTCTAAATTAGAAGATAAAGAATCAGAATTAAAAGAAGTTTTAAATAGTTTTAAGAAGCTTCAAGAAAAACTTATGAGCTATGTTGAGAAAGATGATTCTACTTATGGGAGTAATATTAAATATCCTGATTTTTACAAGGGATTTCTTTCTCTTCAAGGGTATGAGCTTAGGGTAGCATATGCTTTTTTAAAAAGTTTAAGTTTAGGAAGTATATTTTTAAATAAGTCAAAGAGCTTATTTTTAAAATCTCAGAGAAAAGAATTTATTAAGTTTATTGAAAAAGAAGTTGAAGGATTAAAAAAATATTCAGATAGTATCTTAAAACTTAAATTATATTACCAATTATTAAAGCTTACTAATACGCCAACAGCCTCTATAAATGACAAGAAAACCTTTGATAAATCCTTAGATAATATAGTAGATAAGGCATATTTTATTATTGAAAGAAGAGAAGGCTTTAATGGTAAAGTGGATAAGTTAGAAGCTATAATAAATTATTATTTGATTGAAATAATGAATAGCTTTTCTGATGAAATAGGAAAAGATGATGAAATTAAGAGAGAAGTTTCTAATGTAATCTATGAAGTATTAAGGACTATTCCTTTAGATGAGAGAAAAATTATTTTAAAGAAGATGAATTTTACCGACATATCAGAGAAGGCAATAAAAGAAAATATTAATTTAAATCAAGTTAAGTTTTTAAAAGCTGCTTTAGAATGTAGTGTTTTAGAAAGTTCAGAATTTGTTATAAGATCAATATTTTCTATTTATGTTTTATTACAAAAAGATTTTGATTTCTATGAATTTAGAACTCGTCATGATATGTTAAGAGCATATATAGGCCCTTTATTACTTGTTATTTTATTAAAAGAATATAAACTTACAAGAGAAGTTTTAGTTCCTATATTTGTTATGGAAATAAGTCTTGCAAATAAAATTCTTAGAAAAGAGAGAAGAGAAAAGGTTTATTATGGTCAGTTAGTTGAAGCTTGGATTGATGAAAAAGAAAAATATGATAAAATACTTTCAGAAAAAGAAAATTTAGAGAAAAATTTAAATGATATAAAAAATGAAAAGGCTATGTTATTAGAAAATGAAAAGAAATTTATTGCAGAAAAAGATAATACTAAAAAATCTATAGAAGCTCACTTAGAAATGTTTAGAGAAAAAGTTTTAAAATCAGAAACTATTAAAAATTTTTCTTGTTATGATGAATATAGCAAAATGGTAAATCAGATAAATTTAATAGAACTATCAGAGGAACATAGTCTTAAGGATAGAGGATTTTTAAAGAATATATTTTCTTTAGATACTTGGAAATACAAGCTTAATAAGATAGAAATAAATAAAAATATTAAGAACTTAGAAGGTAAGCTAGTTGAGGAAGCTAAAGAATCACAAGATTTTGAAGAGGATATTTTAGTCATAAAGGAATTAGAGGATATTTTAACTGATAAGGAAAGCGGATTAAAAGAAATAAAATCTGATATAAAAGAAAATTCAGAAAAGATTAATAAGATAGAAAAGTTAATAAAAAACAGTATTTCTTTAATGGATGTATTTAAAGAAGATAACTTTGATTTTGCAGAGTGATGAAAAAGGGGCTGCACTAAAATATAATTATTAAGATTATAAAAACAAGTAATTAGAAAATATTAAAAATAAGGAAGGAGTATGTCAAAACTAAAAATATTATAAACCTTGAAAAATAGATGTAATGAATCCAAATATAGGGATGTAAAAGGATTTAGGGTGTTTATAGTTTTCAAAATCTGACTTGTAGAACAGGAAGCTAAACAAGATTTATAGATGTTTATAGATTTTGGCAACAGATAACGTATGAAGAAGAAAGCTTTAAGCAAAAGAAAGTTGGGATTAGGATTAATAGTACTTTTAATTTTAGGTTTTTCTTTTTATTTAGTTTTTAAGAAAAGTTTATTGTATAGTTATTATGTTCAAAGAGGAAATAAAGCTTCTCTTGAGAGTAATCAATTAGAATATTATAATGATGCTTTAGGATGTAAATACACAAAAGAAGTTGTTAATGATGTTTATGAGAGCCTAGAGGGAAATGATAATGTTGAGAAAGAAATAACTGAAGTTAGTAATCTTAAAGATGAGGATAGAAAAAACATTATAATGAATGTTTATAAAGATAAGGCTGATGAATATTATAATGAAGAAAATTATAGCCAATGTGCTTATTATTTAAGACAAGCAGAGAAGAATGGTTATAATATAAAGGAGTATAAAAATTATGATAAGCTTAAGGAAGCTTTAGAGGAAAGTGGAAGAGATACTTTATCTAGTGAATATAGAAGTGGAGATTCAAAAGACACTTACTATAAAAATGATTCCAATTATAATAATTTAGTTGGATATATTATACCAGATAGTTATAGTAGAAAGCTTACCAAAGAAGAATTAGAAAAATATGATTATGAAACTTTAGGATTGATAAAAGCTGAAATACTAGCAAGACATGGATATAATTTTGAAGATGAAAATTATAAAACTTATTTTAATAATAAGGATTGGTACGTAAAAGACCCATCATTTAGGGGGACAAGTGCTGAAATGAATGACTTCGAAAATTACAATATAAAATTAATAAATGATATAAGAAGAGAAAAAGCTAAGTAGATTAAAAGTGGGGGAGATGAAAATGAAAAAATTCCTTATTATAGGAATAGTTGGTGTTTTAGCTATTGGTATATTTTTAGTAGGAAAAGATACATTTTATAATAGAAAAATAAATGAATTAAAAACTAAGGTTTTTGAAGCTAATACATATCTTACTAATGATGATTTATTAAATGCAGATATGATGGTTAATATAATAAAAAAAGAAAATTATTCTATTGGAAATGATGAAATAAATAATAAAATTAAAGAGATAGAAAAAGAAATAAAAGATAAAAGAATTTTAGTTAAGGATAATCATAAAAAAACTTTAGATAATTTAAGTGATAATGAGAAAAACTTAGAACTTTTAAATATTTATTTAGAGCACAATGTGGTTTCGTCTGATGTAAAACCTATAAATGTAGCAGGAAAAAATTACTATATTCAGTATAGGAAAAAAAACAATTTAGAGTATGATGAAAATAAAGATTTTTCTAAGAGCAAAGGATATATACTTAAATCTCTAGGGAAAAATAAAAGATTAAATGAAGATACTTGTTTAGTTTTTGATGCTGATAAACCTTATTATATAAATGATGATATATATTATAAGTTTAAAGAGATTCCAGTTAGTACATATTTTGGAGATAAGTCAGAATATACTTGGTTTTTAGCTGATTTAAATTTCCATATAGTTAGTAAAGAAAATTTAGAGTTTTATATAAAACAGGATGAAGTTAAAAATTATAAGCATGAAACTATAAATAACTCGGAGATAGATAAATATCTTAAAAATTAGATAGTAATATTTAATAGTTAAAATTAAATTAAAAAAGCCTCAATAAAACTCTGTCAATATTTTGAATTAAAATATTGACAAGCTTTCTTGAAAACGTTACAATAAAGTTAAGATAATCTTTAAGATTTAGTGTGGTAGGATTGATAAAAGGGTCTATATCAAAATATAATAATAAAACTTACAAATATATTTTTGTTTTTAAGTTTTATAAAAGTTATTTTGATATATGCCCTTTTTATCTAATTTTATTTAGTTAAATGTACATCCATTTGTGGGTATGGGATACTTATTTTTTCATGATCAAATCTTAGTTTAACTTGTTCTAATAAATCAAAATAGATTGTCCAATAATCTTCCTTATTACACCATACTCTAACAGTGAAATTTACTGAGCTTGCCCCATGTTCACTTATTCCAACAAAAGCTTCTGGATTTTTTAATATTAAGGGATTTTTATTTATTATATCCCATAAAACATTTTTTACTTTGATTATGTCATCGTCATAACCAACTCCAAATACTAAATCAACTCTTCTAGTATCTTTTGATGAATAATTTATAAGACTTCCATTAGCAAGAGTTCCATTAGGAATTAGTATTTCTTTATTATCTGGAGTTACTAGGTGAGTATAAAATACAGTTATTTTTTCCACTGTTCCTGTATATCCTGCAGCTTCAATGAAATCACCAACTCTGAAAGGTCTAAGTAAAAGAATTATTACTCCACCTGCAAAATTAGATAAACTTCCTTGAAGAGCAAGTCCAACGGCTAAACCAGCAGAGGCAATAAGTGCAGCCAATCCAGCTATATCAAATCCAACATAACTCATTAAAGTTATAACTAAAAGTATTTTTAAAGAAATATCAACGAAAGCTTCTGAAAAAGAAGTTAATGTTGCATCAATATTTCTTTTTCTCATAACTTGTACAACTAATTTAACAACTTTATTTATTAATTTCCAGCCTACATATAATAATACAAGACCAATAACTAGCTTAACACCATTTGTAGTTATCCAAGCTAAAAATTTATTAGTTAGTTCACTAATATCAAATTTCATAATATAACCTCCTATTTAATTAAAGTTCTGTTCAAAAGCAAAGTATATTATAAACATAAGTTTATAATATATCAATAAAAAATCTATATTATTTACATATGATTACGGATTTATTGCTTTAAATAATAACATTAATTTAAATATTAATCATAAGTATATTATTAAATTTTAGAAGTTAACTTTATAAATTTATAAATAAAATTTTTAAATTTATGACTATAAATTCTGATTTTAGGGAAGTATAAAAATGAAAAGATTTCATAAAAAATATCCATATTAAACAGGCTTAATATGGATAAATGGTATTACTAGGAAAAGAGCTATGATTTTAAATCATAGCTCTAATTTAGCATATAAATAAATTTAAACTTTATTTATTATATTGAATTTTAATCCTTGTAATTTATGAAGTGAATATAAATTTATTTTATAAATTGAGTTAGTTGCATTAAAATAGGAATTACAATTACAAAAAGAACTGTACTTGATGTAACTAAGTTTGTTGCATATTCAACATCACAATTATATTCGCTTGCAAGTATTGGTAAAACTGCTAACATTGGAGTTGCAGATTGTACTATAAATGTTTGTTTCATTAAAGTAGGAAGAGTACTTCCAAACATTGAACCACCCATAATAATTAATCCAATTATAATTAATGGACAAAGGATGAAACGACCTATTAAGGCAACTACAGTATCTCTATCAAATTTAATACTACCAAGACCAGCATCACATAAAATTATACCTATATAAATTAATGATAAAGGAGTAACTAAACCACCTATATCAGATAAAGCAGAACCTATAAATGTTGGCACTGGAATACTTAATACTAAGAAAATAACACCTAGTATGAATCCGATAAGAGGAGGGGATAATACCTTTTTCCAATTGAATACTTTTTCTTTAGAATCTTTATTTGGATTGTCATTTGCTATTAAAAATATTCCAAATGCCCATGTTGAAATAGTATTACTTACGTAACAAACTAAGAAAAATGGAATACTAGGAACTCCAAATAAAGCAAGGTTAAGTGGCATACCTACAAATATTGTATTCGCATTTGCAACAGCATTAAGAAATATACCTCTACGACCAGGTTTTATTTTTAATACTTTAATAGCAATATATCCAATAATGTATGAAATAATAACAGTTCCTAATGGATATATAAGACTTTTTGATAATTCAAGTAAATTTCCTTTGGAAAGATGATGTAAAATTGACATAAATATTGCAGATGGCAAAGCAATTTTAACAACTAAAGTAGAAACACCCTTAGAAAATTCATTACCAAACCATTTGAATTTTTTTAAGAAAAATCCAAGTGCCATCATCAAAATAACTGTAAGAACGCTTTGTACCGATTTTAAAAATAACATAAGTATAATTTCCTCCTTTAGATATTTACACTTAAATTCTTGCTACACCAGTATCTTTTGCAACTTGTTTTACAGCATTTGAAATTTTATCAACTAAAGATTTATCAAGACAGCTTGGAATAATATTTTCGTCATTTAAATCTTCTTCAGGAATAGAATTTGCAATAGCCATGGCAGCTGCAATTTTCATCTCTTCATTTATCTGTGAAGCTCTTACTTCTAATGCTCCTTTGAAAAGTCCTGGGAAAACTGAAACGTTATTTATTTGGTTAGGTAAATCAGAACGACCAGTTCCTATAACTCTAGCACCAGCTTCTTTTGCAAGATCTGGCATTATTTCAGGTGTTGGGTTTGCCATTGCAAATAATATAGCATCTTTGTTCATTGATTCTACCATTTCTTTAGTAACTATGTTAGGGGCAGAAACTCCAATAAATACATCAGCATTACGCAATGCATCTTTTAAAGTACCTCTTAATTTATTTGGATTAGATATTCTAGCTAAATCTCTTTTAGCATAATCAATTTCTTCCATATCTTCGCTTAATATTCCAACTCTATCACAAGGAATTAAGTTTTTAACCCCTGCATTCATTAATAATTTAGATATGGCAGTTCCTGCAGCACCAATACCATTAACAACTACTTGAATTTCATCAATTTTTTTATTAACTAATTTTAAAGAATTTAATAAAGCTGCTAATACTACTATGGCAGTTCCGTGTTGGTCATCATGAAAAACAGGAATATCTAATCTTTCTTTAAGTTTTTCTTCTATTTCAAAACATCTAGGAGCAGAAATATCTTCTAGGTTAATTCCACCAAAACTTGGAGCTATTAATTCTACAGTATTAACAATAGTATCAACATCATTTGATTTTATACAAATAGGAAATGCATCAACTCCTCCAAATTCTTTGAATAAAATAGCTTTTCCTTCCATTACAGGTAAACCAGCTTCTGGGCCTATGTTTCCAAGTCCAAGTACAGCAGATCCATCTGTAACAACGGCAATAGTGTTTCCTTTAGAAGTATATTTATAAATATCATCTCTATTTTCATGGATTTTTCTACAAGGTTCTGCAACTCCAGGAGAATAAGCTAAGCTTAAGTCTTCTCTTGTTTCAACTTTTATTTTTGATTTTATTTCTAATTTTCCTTTATTTTTTTCATGTAATTCTAAACTTTTTTCGTAAACGTTCATTAGATAAACCTTCTTTCAAAAATTAATTTCTTTGATGATTTAATTATATTATTTTTGAAAGAATATATTAAATATTGTTTTTTTATATCATATTATTAAAATTTATATATGATTTGTGGATGGCACAATTTTCATAATTTTTTCTTTTATTTAGATATTCTTGTTGATTTTAATTCTGATTGTGTGGTCACAATTTCTATAAGTTTTTCTTCTATCTCAGACAGGAAGTGTCCTTTTTTTGTAGCAATTGAAATATAAAATGGAATAGAATTTGAAAGTTCTTTAACAACTACACCTTTTAAATCTTGAACTGCCATGCTTGCTAATACTCCAACTCCAAAATTAGCAGCAATAAGTGATTTTACTGTTTGAATTTCATCAACACAACAAATTTTTGAATCTTCTATATGAAATTCATCAAAAAGTTGTTTTAATAAATTTAAATGTAAAGAATCTTTACCTAATACAATAAATTGCGAGTCCTTAAGTTTAGAAAAATTTAATTCAGGATCTTTTGAAATTAAATTGTTTTTACTTACACACATAACAAATTTATCTTTATAAAGAGGAGTACTATTTAGGTTTTCATTAAAAATAGGGCTTAGTGAAGCTAATAAAGCTATATCTACTGAGCCATCAATAATCATTTCTTCCATTTTTTTAGAACCACATTGGACAAATTCAATATTTTGAATGAAGTCATTATTTGATAATGAGTCAAAAAATTTAGGTAAAAAATAAGTTCCTATTATAGGAGGAACTCCTAACTTGATCTTTTTAAATTTACATTTTAATAATTCTGCCTTTGCTTCATTCAATTCAGATAGAATGTTTTTAACTCTTTTTCTAAAAATTAAACCTTCATTAGTGATTTTAACTTCTTTACTATATTTATTTCTTATAATAAGTTTTGAGTTTAGCTCTCCTTCTAGACGTTTAATTGACATACTTATAGAAGGTTGCGATATAAAAAGTTTTTCAGCAGCTTTTGTGAAACTTTTCTCTTCACAAAGACAATCAAAGTATTCTAAATCTTTAATATTCATTCTATTAGTTTTTCCTTTCTTAAAAAGTTGTAATATATTTTATTAATTATAGAGATATTCTTTCATCAAAATAATTATTGTTAAAAATATTATTAAGGTATAAAGGTATTACCAATTTTGATAGTATTAATAAGTTGCATTATAAATTAAGATGATTTCTGATTTTACATTAAAACTTTTATAATTTTAGTAATTAAACTTTATCTATATTATAATATATTTATATAAAAAATAGGCGTAGTAAGAGAATTAAATTAATAATCTTACTACGCCTATTTAAATATGTAAATAACTAGTGTCTATGGTTAGCAGTTTCCTCTGTTGCTTTAATAAATTTAACAAAATCTATTTCATTAGAAAGAGAAATATTGTAGATATAAGAATTTGCGACTTCATCTATGAATTTTTCTTTCATTTCATCACTTAATTCAATGTTATTAAGTTTGTTATGATATTCCATAATGAAGGCTTTCATATCTTCTCCTTCTTCTTTAAGAGCTTCATATTGATAGTAGTTCAAACCTTCATCTTCTATTTTATAAAACTCTTTTATTAATTTATATATCATTCTTCCACCAAATAAATCAGCTAAGTATCTAGTATAAGCATGAGCAACTAAAAGCTCTGGATTAGTTGATCCTATTTCATTTATTCTTGCTACATAAGCTCTTGTTGATGGTAGAGCTTTCATTGAGTGAAGCTTATCACCTAATAAGAATTTTAAATCTTTGTATATTGCTTCAGAACGATAAACATCTTGAGTAGTAAAGTGTTTAACCACATCATTTTTATCATTTTTTTCTAAGTTAATTTCAATTGCTTTGTAAATCTCATAAAGATTGAAAAGATACTCTGAATAAGATTCTCTTGATGCTTTACCTTCTAATAATCTTTTTAAAAATCCTGTTTTTTCAGCTACAGAATGTAAATCATTGCTATTATTTTTTATACTCATCATAAATGAATTCATAAAAATCACACCCTCTTAAATTTTTTTGTTTTTATAATGTCAAATTTTCTTTTTTAAAACTTTTATCTATGGTTTTAGCATACTATTAAAATTAAATAGTATCAAATCAAAGATTTGATAAATTAATTTAAGTAAAACGTTAAAATATTTAATTTAGTAAAAAGTATACTTGAAACTAAATAAATAATCAACAATTATTTAAAAATAATAATTATTAATTAAAAAAGTCGTTTTAATCAATAATTATTATAAAGGATTTTAAATTAAAAAAACTAATATATAAAATTAGTATGACAAATAAAAAGTTAAGCTTTACAATAGATTTTATAGAATCGTAAATTAAGGAGATGAGTATATTGAGAATACTTCACACAGCTGATTGGCACTTAGGTAAAAATCTAGAAGGATTAAGCCGTATGGATGAACAGGAAAAGTTTTTAGATGACTTTGTTGAAATAGTTAGAAAAAATAATATTGATTTAGTTATTATTGCTGGTGATATTTATGATTCTAGTAATCCACCAGCAAAAGCTGAAAAAATGTTTTATGATACATTAAAAAAATTATCAGCTAATGGAGAAAGAATGATTTTAGTTATATCAGGTAACCATGATAATCCAGATAGATTAGTTGCAGCAGGACCTTTAGCAAAGTCTCATGGAATAATGATGGTTGGAACTCCTAAAAGTATAATTGAGATTGGGGAATATGGATATAATAAGGTTTTAAATTCTGGAGAAGGATTTGTTGAGATTGAAATAAATAATGAAAAAGCTGTAATTTTAACAGTTCCTTATCCAAGTGAAAAGAGATTAAATGAAGTTTTATATGGAGTTATGGATGAAACTTGTGAAAAGTTAAAAAGTTATGGGGATAGAATAAAATCTTTATTTGATTCTTTAAAAGAAAATTATAGAGAAGATACAATAAATTTAGCTGTAGCACATATTTTTGCTACAGGGGCTGAAAACGCTGGCTCAGAAAGAAATATTGAACTTGGAGGAAGTTTTATAGTTGATAAAGAATGTTTCCCATTAGAAGAAGCTCAGTATATAGCTTTGGGACATATTCATAAACCTATGATTTTACCAGGAACTAATAAAAAGGTAAGGTATGCAGGTTCTCCACTTCAATACAATAAAAAGGAAATTAGCTTTAAGAAGAAATGTTTTATTATAGATGCAAAAGCAGGGGAAGAGGCTAATATAGAAGAAGTTGAATTTAAAATTTATAAGCCTATAGAAATTTGGAAGTGTAATAGTATAGAAGAGGCTATTACAATGTGTGAAGAGAATAAGGAGAAAGAATGCTGGGTTTATTTAGAGGTAAAAACAGATAGATATATTAGAGAAGATGAAATAAAAACTATGAAAAAATTTAAGGATGATATCATAGAAATTATCCCTAAAATAACCTTAGAAGAAGAAATTTATGTGGAAAATAATTTATCAGAAAAATCTTTTCAAGAATTATTTGTTGATTTTTATGAAAAGGAAAGAGGGGTTAAACCAGAATCTGATTTATTAGATTTATTGCTTAATATTGTTAAGGAAGAGGGGGATTGTGATGAAGCCAATTAGACTTGAGGTTAAGGGGTTAAATAGTTTTATAGATAAACAGGTTGTTGATTTTGAAAAACTTACTGAATGTGGATTGTTTGGTATTTTTGGACCTACTGGAAGTGGTAAATCTACAGTTTTAGATGGAATAACACTAGCTTTGTACGGAGGAGTAGCTAGGGATAGTTCAAATTTTATTAATACAAATTGTAATAGTGTTTATGTAAGTTTTGAATTTCAAATTACAGAAAAAACTCCTAAAAAATATAAGGTTGAGAGAGAAATTAGAAGAAAAAAAGATGGAGGAACAACAACTAAGTTAGCAAGAATATTAGAAATTAAAGAGGCGGATGAGGTTGTTTTAGAAGATAAGGCTACAAAGGTTAAGTCTAAGTGTGAAGAAATTATAGGACTAAAATTAGATGATTTTATGAGAACTGTGGTACTTCCACAAGGAAAATTTAGTGAATTTCTTAAGTTAGAAGGTAAAGAAAGAAGAAATATGCTTGAAAGACTATTCAATCTTAGAAAGTATGGGGATGATCTTTCTTCAAAGTTAAATTCTGAAATAAGAAAAGAAAAAGATAAGATGAATGTTTTGGAAGGACAGTTAAAAGGCTATGAAGGAATTAGTGAAGAAGCCTTAAAAGATAAGTGGGATAAAATAGAGGAGTTAAATTTAAAGATAAAAGAGGAAGAAGAATCCTTAGATAAAATTAAAAAAGACTTTGAAGAAGCTAAAAATATTTGGAATACTCAGTTAGAACTTAATAAAGAAAAAAAATCAGAAGAAATTTTATTAGAAAAGGCTGAGGAAATAAAAAATAAAGATGCTATAAGAGAAGCTGGAGAAAGGGCTTTTAGAGTAGCTTTATTTATAGATAATTTTGAAGAAATTCTAAAGGATTTAGAAATTGAAGAGAAGATATTACTTGAGCTTAAAAATAAATTAGCTGAGTTAGAAATTTCTAAAAAGGAATATAATAAAAAATTTGAAGACATTAAAAATAAAAAAGAAGAAGTTTTGCCAACTTTAAATATAAATAAAGAAAAACTTAGTGAAGCTAACAAAGAGAAAAATCTTTTGAAAGATATATTAGATGAGGGGAAAGTTTTAAAAAGAAAATGCCTTACAATGGAAAAAGAAATAATCCTTAAAAGTGAAACTCTAAAGGAATATGAGAGTAAAGAGAGGGGGTTAAAATCAGATTTACAAAAAGAAGAAGGTAGGATTGAAGAATTTTTTGTTGAAGAAATATTTAAAGAGAAGGTAAATGATGCGGTGTTTCTACTAAGAGATTTTGAAGGTTTTGAAAATCAAAAAAATAAATTAGTAGAGGAACAGAAAATTTTAGTTTCAGAAATAGAAGAAAATACAATTACAAAAGAAAAGTTAAAAAGTAATTTAGATTCTAATAATAAGAAATTAAAAGAAAAAATAGAAGCCTTAGAAAAATTAGTTGAGGAGTGTCCTGGAGATAGAAATAAAATTTTAGAAATGCAAATTGAAGTTTCTAAATATGAAGAGAGACTAAATAAATATAAAGAATTTAAAAATAATCTTAAAAATTCAATTGATAAAAAGAATGATTTTGCAGAGAAATTAAAAGTATTTTCTAGTGAAAAGCTTTCTTTAGAAAATGATTTTAATGAGCTTAAAGATTATGTTAAGAAAGTAGAAGTTGAAGAGTTAGCTTATAGATTAAGAGAAGATTTAATTCAAGGAGAACCTTGTCCTGTTTGTGGAGGAACTCATCATCAGTTAGAAAATGTTGAAAAGGTAAACTTAGAGCTTTCAAAGGAGAAAAGAGATTTATTAGAAAGTAAAGAGAAGAATTTAAGGAATCTTACAATTGAATTTTCTAAGGTGGAAAATTCATTGGAGAATGAAAATAAAAATATTGAAACCTTTAATTTTGAACTTGAAAAATTAGGTGAGTTTAGTGAAGAAAATTTAAGTTTTTTAAAAGAGAATTTTAATAAATTAAAAGAGAATCTTAAAAACTATGAGGAAAATAAAATAGATTTAGAGAAAGAAATAGAAGAGTTAAAGGAAGCTAAACATAAATTAGAACAAGAATTAAATGGGTGTGAAGTTGTTTTAGGCCAGAAAATAGTTAGAAAGGCTGAACTTGAAAAGAAATTAGAAGAATTAAATGAAGAGTTAGATAACAATAAAAATTCTTTAGATAAAATAAAAAGAGAACTTAACATTTCAGATATAAAAGTTGAAAGTGAAAAAATTACTAAAAAAGAAAAAGAAAGAGAAATTTTAAGGAAATCCATTGATAAATCTAGAAGTGAATTAGATAAAATATCATCAATAAAAGAGGCTTTAAGAAAAGAAATAGACAAGTTAAATGATGATTATAGAAAAGAACAAACAGCTTTAGAGACTAAGAGAGAAGTTTATAAGGAAAAATCTAGAATGATTAGGGATTACTTAAAGGGTATAGTAGATTATGAGCATATTGAAAATTTAAACTTTAAAGAACTATTAGATGAAACTTTAAAAAATATTTCTGAAATAGAAAGAGTTTATAAAGAGTGTGAAATAAATAAAGAGGATATAGAAAAAGCCTATTTAGAAGTTGAACAACAAGTAAGAGTTAGTTCTGAAAAGATTAAAGGATTAGAAGAGAGAAAAGTTAAGGCTACAAATAATTTAAACACTTCTTTAGAAAATGAGAAGTTTAATTCTGTAGAAGAGGCTAAAAATAGTCTTTTATCTAAAGAGGAAATAGATGAGATAAAAGTATTGGTTGATGAGTATAACAATAGTTTAATAAAGGTAAGAGGAAATTTAGAACTTTTAATTAATAAATTAGATGGAAATAGTTTAAGTGAAGAAGAGTGGAATGATATTAAAGTAAAAAAAGAAAATAAAGAGTCTTTATTAAAAGAAATTCAAGAGGAAAAAATAAAATTTTCTACTGAATTAGAAAATATAAAGAAGAAGCTTGAGGAACAAAGAGAGGTTCTTTATATAAAAGCTAAACAAGAACACAAATTAGCACTTTTAAGTGATTTAGACAAATTATTTAAGGGCAAGAGATTTGTGGAATTCATAGCAGCTAATCAATTAAAATATATTTCTATTGAAGCTTCTAAGAAGCTTAAAGATATAACTAATGGAGTATATGGATTAGAAGTTGATGAAAATGGCAAGTTTTTTATAAGAGATTATAAAAATGGAGGGGCTTCTAGAGATGCATCCACACTTTCAGGTGGAGAAACATTTTTAGCATCATTAGCATTAGCCTTAGCCCTTTCATCTCAAATACAGCTTAAAGGAAGTGCCCCACTTGAATTATTTTTCTTAGATGAGGGATTTGGAACTTTAGATGATAATCTTTTAGATGTTGTTATGGGTTCATTAGAAAGATTGCATCATGATAGATTATCAGTAGGTATAATAAGCCATGTTGAATCTATAAAAAATAGAGTTCCATTAAAACTTGTTTTAACACCAGCAGAATCAGGAAAAGGTGGAAGTAAAGTTAAGATTGAAAGAAGTTAAAAATATATTTTTGGTGATGATATTTAGTATTGTTGGGAATTATGGTTTCCAACAATATTTTTTTATAAAATATATATTATTTATTTTAAGGTTATATAGCTTTTATTTGTTGATGATACATTTTAGTATTATGATTTATTTTATTAGTATTATGATTTATTTTAAGTTAATTAAATTTATTAGTTAAAAAAATAAAAAATAATGTTTCCAACAAAAATATATAAAAGTTTACAAAAAATAAAAAGATTTTTTGTTGAAAATAACTAATTTTACATATAAAATGAAAAATAAGATTTGTATAATTTAAACGTTTAAATTAATTTATTAGATTTAGGAGAAGGTTAAAATGAATATACTTGTAATAAATTGTGGTAGTTCATCACTAAAATATAAATTAATTAATATGGTTGATGAAAAGGATATCATAAGTGGTTTAGTTGAGAGAATTGGTCTTGATGAATCTAGATTAGTTCAAAAAAATCATATGGGAGAAAAATATATAACTGAAAAAAGAATAAATAATCATAAAGAGGCTATAGATTTAGTATTAAATACACTAACAGACTCAAAGGTTGGAGTTATTGAATCAACTGATGAAATAATGGCAGTGGGACATAGAGTAGTTCATGGAGGAGAAAAATATTCTTCATCAGTAGTAATAAATGAAGAGGTTTTGAATTATTTAAATGAATGTAGTAAATTAGCACCATTACATAATCCAGCTAATATAATTGGAATAAAGGCGTGTGAGAGTATTATGCCAAATAAGAAAATGGTAGCAGTATTTGATACAGCCTTTCATGGAACATTACCAGAAAAAGCTTACATATATGCTATAGATTATAATCTATATAAAGATCATAAAATTAGAAAATATGGTTTCCATGGAACTTCACATAAATATGTATCACAAAAAGTTTCAGAAGAAATGGGACAAGATATAAAAGATTTAAAAATAATAACATGCCATTTAGGTAATGGAGCTAGTATATCTGCCATTAAAGGGGGAGAGTGTATAGACACAACTATGGGATTTACTCCTTTAGCAGGTGTGCCAATGGGAACTAGGTCAGGAAATATAGATCCTTCTATAATACCATTTTTAGTTAAAGAATGTGGCTATACAATAGATGAAGTTTCAGAAAATTTAAATAAAAAATCAGGAGTTTTAGGAATTTCAGGAGTTAGTTCTGATTTTAGAGATATAGAATGTGCAGCTTTAGAGGGAAATAAGAGAGCACAATTAGCTTTAGATATATTCCATTATAGAATAAGAGCAGAAATAGGATCATTCATAATTAATATGGGAGGAGTAGATGCAATAGTATTTACCGCTGGTGTAGGAGAAAATTCTCCAGAAACTAGAGAGGAATGCTTAAAAGATTTAGAGTTTTTAGGCTTAACTTTAGATAAAGAGAAAAATAAAGTAAGAGGAAAACTTGCAGAAATATCAACAAGTGATTCAAAAATTAAAGCATATGTTGTACCAACAAATGAAGAACTTATGATTGCTAAAGAAACTTTAGAGTTAACAAAATAAATAAGTTTATATAAAAAGGGTATGTATAAAAATGATACATGCCCTTTTTCTTTTGTATATTAATTTTTAAACAAAGATTCTCTATATTTCAAAGGAGTTTGATTAGTAATTTTTTTGAATACAGTACAATAATAACTTTGATTTGCAAAACCAACTTGGTGAGCTATATCTAATAGTGACAAATCTAAATCTTTTAATAATTCTTTACTTTTTTCGATTTTATAGTTATTTAAAAAATTAATAAATGTTTGTCCAGTTTCATTTTTGAAAATATTACAAAAGTAAGTTTTATTAATTTTAAACTCTAAGCATAAAGAACTTATAGATATATCTTTATAGTAATTTTTTTCTATATATTCTATAGCACGAGCTACATAAGGAGAATATGAAGCATTAGAGTAATCCTTAAGTTTATCATCTATGATAATATTTAAAAGTTTATTGTAGTATTTTAAAGAAGGTTTATTCTTTAAAGCTATATTAGGGTATAACTCTGAATTATTTGAAGTATTTAAATTCTCTTTAAGGTATAAAGGCCCTATTATAAATATTAGATTTTTATCAAGTGAATTATAGTTTAGTAATGAGTAAAAAGAAATATTATTTTCAAAGGTAATTAATAAGCTGTCATTTTCTTCATGTTTTTTATAAGAACGAATAAATTTACTATTTAGATTAAGTTCATTAAATATGTAGTCGTAAAATGAAGAATAACCAACTTCACATAAAATATTCAAATTATTATCAACTACTCTTATAGGAATTTCAAAACAATTATAAAAATCTATAAGTGCTGATTTTAAAAATATCACAAAAAATCCTCCTTTATAAAACTAATATATTAAAAAAAATCAGAATATATAGAAAAACATTTTAAAAAATATATGATAATATAACTATATTAACATTGATGATAATTGTTTTCAATAGAAAATGAAAATCGTAAATAGGGGGGAGTAGCTTTGGCTAGAAAGAAAATTAATAAGATTTTAGGATATGCACTTGTTACATCTATGTTGTTAGGTGTTGGAACAGATACAGTATATGCTGCAAGTAATATAAATGATGTGAATAATGCTATTGTTAAAAATGAAGGTTTAAGGGAGGGAATATATGAGGTTAATAATATAACATCATATGCAGAACCAGGTAATAAAATTGGGGAAAATATGGCTAGAAATGCTATAAAAGAAAAAACAAGACTTAAAGTTGAAAATGGAAAAACAACTATGACTATTTATCTTAGTGATAATCTTTATGGATTCATGAAGGATTTCGAAGTTAGTATAGGAGATAAGCCTTTAAAAATAACAGAAAATAAGAATGATAAGTCAATTACTTTTGAAGTTCCATCACCTGATACTAAGGTCAAGGTTGGACTATTTATAACTGTAATGGGTAGAAAAGTAGAACTTTTCTTAGTTAATAACATGAATACATTGAAATTAATAGATGAGGCACCTGTTATTAATAATGCAAAGGATATTGTTATTACAGAAGGAGAAAATATAAATTTATTATCTGGTATTACTGGAACTGATAAAGAAGACTCCAATTTAAATGTAGAAGTTATAGGAGATACTTCATTTATTAAAAATGGTAAAGTTGTTAAAACTGGGGTTTATCAAATAAAATATAGAGTTAAAGACTCAATGGGACAGTTTGATGAAAAAACAGCAACAGTTACAGTGAAGAAGAAAGTAACTTTAGCTAATGGAAGCTATGATTTGAAAAACTCAGTTAAATATGTTGGAGAAGGTAATGCTGACACAGGAAATTCAATGGCTAGAAGAGTTTTAGCTGAAAACTCAAGAATAGATATAAATAATGGTAAGAACACAGTTACATTAACATTCAATAAAGAAATGTATAAATTTTTAAAAAATTTTGAAGTTAAAGTTGATGGTTCAAAGATTAATTCTGAGTTAAACGAAAAAAATAGAACATTAAAGTTTGATATTCCTGATTTAAATTCAAATATTAATATATCTATGTTAGTTAGTATGATGGGTAAGGTAGTTAGTTTTAATACTATTTTAGATTATGATACAGCTAAATTAATTGATAAAGAAAATAATGAAAATAATAATACAGATGGAACTAATGAAGAGAATAAATCTGATGGAAATAATGTAACAGATGGAAATAATGGTTCTGGTACAAATAATGAAACAGATGGAAATCATGAAACAAACGGAAATAGTGAAAGTGATAAAAACTCAGGTTCTAACGTAAATCATAGCGTAATAGTTAATGGAGATTCTTTAAAAAATGGTATTTATAATATAGAAAATGATGTTTTATATATTGGTGGTGGTAACCAAGAAATAGGAAACGATATGGCAAGAAAAGCTTTAGCTAAAGAAAGTAAAATCGAGGTTAAAGGTGGAAAGAAAATAGTTACATTGAAATTTAATGAGGAGCAATTTAACTTCTTTAAAGATTTTAGAATAACTGTAAATGGAAAATATGCGGTTGTAACACCAAATGAAGCTAAGAGAACAATGACATTTGAAATACCTAGTTTAGATTCTGAAATAATAGTTACTTCTTTTGTAACTGTTATGGGAAGAGACGTAAGTTTTAAAACTATGCTTAAAAAAGATACTTTAGAGCTTGTTAGTGAGGGTGCAAAATCAGATATAGATAAGATTGACACGGTTACTTCAATTAATAATAGTGGTAATAAGGAAGAAGTATCAACTTCTGAGAATAATAATGTTGGAAGTTCTACAAACAAAGAAGAACAAGTTAAAAAGGGAAAACTTTATACTATTGAAAATAAGGTGAAGCATCAAAGTAAAACTGGAACTGACATGGCTAGAAAATATTTAAATAAAGTTTCTGACCTTGAAGTTGTTGATGGAAAGAATTATTTAACACTTACATTTACAGGAGAAAAATTTATGAAAAATCATAAAGTAACTGTGAATGGAAAGAATGCTAATTATAGAGTTGTTTCTAAGAGTGGAGATTCAATTAAAGTAAGATTTGAAATACCTAATTTAGATGCCGATATAAAAGTAAGTTTACATGTAGTTCCTATGGGAAAAGATGTTGAATTTGGCGTAGAGCTTCTTAAAAATACAAAGAAATTTGTTAAGGATTTTACAGTTTCAAGTTTACCACAAACAGGTGGATTAGTAGGTGGTAATTCAGTTGCACTTCTTGGTATGGCACTTATTGGAGCATCTGCAGTAATAAGAAAAAAAGAAGATTAATAAGGGATTTTAGTTTGAGAGGACTTTTCCTCTCAAACTATTTTTAAGTAAATGGAGGGAAATTAAATGAAAAAATTAAAATCTATTTTTATAGTATTTTTAGGAGTAATACTTTCAACTATAGGGATTTTTGGAAGTACACAAGCTTTAGCAAGTGAGAAAATAGAAAGTGGAATATATGAAATAAAAAATGACGTTTATCATGATTCAGAAATAGGTATGTCTATGGCTAGAAGTTATCTAGATAAAACTATGCAGCTTAAAGTACTAGGAGATGAATATGAATATTTAATCGGATTTTCAGGGACTGAATACATGAGTAATTACAGAATATTAGTAGATGGCGAAGAAAGTAATGCAGAGGTTATAGAAGAAAATAAGGAAAATGGAACAATAAAACTTAAAGTTAAAGTTCCAAATAAAGATTCTAAAATGGATGCAAAAATTTATGTTGGACCAATGGAAAGAGATGTTCAATTTAAAGTTATTCCAAAGTTTGATACATTAACTCTTGTTGAAAAATTAGAGGACAAAAAGGAAGAAGTAAAAGAGGAAAAAAAAGAAAATGATAAAGTTGTAGATGTAGAAAAAGAGGATACAACTAATAAAGTAAGTGAGGAAAATTCAACAAGCTCTAGTAAAGAAAAAAGCAATATAGGAATCTATATTGGTGGAGGAATTGTAGTAGTTGCTTTAGTAGCTTGGTTATTAATAGTTAAAAGGAAGAAATAATATGAGAAATAAGATATCTAAATTAGTTTTCTTCATTGGATTAAGTTTAGTTTCTATAGTTCTTATAAGTAAGATTTACACAAATAGTATTGAAAATAAAGCGATTAATTCTTTAAAGGAAAAAATAGCTTCTTCAGATAAAGAAAAAGAATTATTTTTAAAAGAAGGTATTAAAGTAGGAGATGAAATTGCGTTAATTGATATAGATAAAATTGGTATACATTCCGTTGTTCTTGAGGGGAGTAGCCTTGATGTATTAGAACACAATATAGGTCATTTTGAAAATACTGCAATGCCAGGAGAATCAGGTAATTTTGGTATTGCAGGACATAGAAACAATATAAATAATGAAGTTTTTAGAGATATAAATAAATTGGAAATTGGAGATAAAATCAAAATTACTACTATTAAAGACTCGTTTGAATATGAGGTTAATAATATTTCAGTAATTTCACCACAAGAGGTTGAAGTTTTATCTCAAAATATTGAAAAAAAAGAGATGACTATAGTTACATGTACTAATAGAGGCAAAAAAAGACATATAGTTAGGGCTAAATTACTAAGTTAGTGGAGGGAAAAAATGTTTTTAAAAAAAGGTATTATAACTGGATTGCTTTGTATATTTGGATTAGGCATAGTTGGATGTTCAAATAATAATATAGAGTCAAAGGAAGTTAGTAATAGCAAAGCAAATGGAGAAGAAATAGTTGTTGCTACATCAGTTTCGGTAACAGAAATACTAGATAAATTAGGGGTAAAAATAAGTGGAGTACCAACAACTTCTTATGACCTGCCAGAAAGTACAAATGGAGCTGTGAAGGTTGGAAATCCAATGAATCCAGATTTAGAAATAATAAAATCTTTAAATCCAGATGTTGTCGTGTCTGTTGATACTTTAGGAGAAGATTTCAAAAAGTTATTTACAGATAATAATATACCGAGTGAATTTATTAATTTAACTACAGTAGAAGGATTAAAAACAAGTGTAAAAGATTTAGGTGATAGATTCAATAAAAGTGAAAAGGCTAATGAAATACTAAATGAGTTTAATAGTAAAGAAGAAAAATTTAAAAATTTATCTAAAGAAAATGAAACAAAGAATATTTTAGTAATATTCGCAGCACCAGGTAGTATGATGATTGCTACACCTTCATCATATATAGGGAATTTAGTTGAGATAGTTGGTGGAAATAACATTATTAAGGATGATAAATTACCTTTTGTTTCTTATAGTAATGAGGAAATTGTTAAATTAAATCCAGATATGGTGTTAGTTATGACTCATGGAATGCCAGAAGAAGCTAAAAAAATGGCTAAAGAAAAGTTTAAATCAGATCCAGCTTGGAGCAGAATTTCTGCAATAAAAGAAGGAAATGTACATTATTTAGAAAATGGATATTTTGGAATGAGTGCAAATTTAAAAGTTATAGAGGCTTTAGATAAGTTAGGTGAAATAATATATGGTCAAGAGCAATAGTTTAAAAAAAGTATATATAGGAATATCAATTATAGTTGTTTTAGCTTTAATGATAATTTCTTTAAAGTTAGGAAGTATAGAGATAACATTTAAAGATTTAATTTTAGGATTGTTTAGTGGAGAAACTAAAGGCAGTATTGGAATAATAAAAGATTTAAGAATGCCTAGAGTACTTATTGCTGCCTTGGTAGGAGGCAACCTTGCTCTTGCAGGGGTATTACTTCAATCAGTAATAAGAAATCCACTGGCAGATCCTCAAGTTACTGGTATATCTTCAGGAGCTTGTTTAGTATCTTTAATATTTATAATTTTTATACCGTCATCAGGAATAATGAGACCAATATTAGGTTTTGTTGGAGGACTTATATCTTGCGCTGCTGTTTATTTAATTTCTTATAAAAAAGGATTAGATACTATGAGAATTGTATTATCAGGTGCAGCAATAAATGCGTTGTTAGGAGGAATATCTCAAATTTTAACAATTGGAAGTGGTCCAAGTGCTGGAAATATACAATCTTGGATAAGTGGAAGTTTAGCGGCAACGTCATGGGAGGAAGTTAAAATATTAGCTTTATATTCTTTGGTTGGAATAGGGAGTGCATTAGTACTTGCTAAAGCTTGCAATGTAATTGTATTAGGTAATAAAAATGCAAAAAGTCTAGGATTTAATGCTGATTTATATATGATTTTAATTACTATTGTAGCTGTTTTTTTAGGGAGTGTATCAACTTCCATAGTTGGAATAATAGCTTTTGTTGGTTTAGTAGTTCCTCATATTTGTAGAATATTAATTGGTTCAGATCATAAGTATCTTATTCCTTTTTCAATATTTGTTGGAGGAGCCTTAGTTTTACTTGCAGATACTTTAGGAAGAATGTTAGTTAAACCATACGAAATACCAGCAGGTATAGTTATGGCAGTTATTGGAGCACCATTCTTTTTATACTTATTAAGAAGGAGTGATATGTAGATGATTAAAGGAAAAGAACTGTCATTCAATTATAGTGGAGAAAAAAATATCATTAATGATTTAAATATAGAAATAAAAGAGGGAGAAATAACAACAATAATAGGACCAAATGGATGTGGAAAATCTACATTACTAAGCCTTTTATGTGCCTTAAATAAATGTAAAAGTGGCCAAGTTTATTTGGAAAATGTAAAGATGAATAGTCTTAAATATAAAGATATAGCTAAGACTTTAGCAACTGTACATCAACAAAATAGTGTGCCTAAGGATATAAAGGTTGAAGAGCTAGTTAGTTACGGTAGATATCCTCATAAAAGTTATTTCAAGGGAAGTGATAATGAGGATAAGTCTATTGTAGAATGGGCATTAAATTCTACAGGTCTTATTAAATTAAAAGATAAGAGTGTTATGAATCTTTCAGGGGGGGAAAGACAAAGGGCATTTATATCAATGGCATTAGCTCAAAAACCAAGAATATTGTTTTTAGATGAGCCGACTACATACTTAGATATATTTCATCAAATAGAAATTTTAGAGATTGTAAAAAAATTAAACAAGGAAAGTGGATTAACAGTAGTTATGGTTTTACATGATATAAACCAAGCTATTAAATATAGTCATAATATTGTTGTTATGAAGGGTGGAAAAATAGTTAGAGAAGGTAAGTCAGACTTAATAATAGATAAGGACTTACTTAAAGAGGTTTATAGAGTTGATGGAATAATAAATAAATGTGAGGAAACTGGAGAGGTTTATTTTATTCCAAAGACTATTTGTTAGTTAGAATAAGAGAGGAGTGACTTATTATGATGATAGATAAAAGACTTTTGAATTTATGTAAAAAGTCTAAAAAATATATAGGATTAACAGTAGTTATGAATTGGATCTCTATAATATGTAATTTGATTACTATAGTGATTGTAGGATTCAGTATTGAAGAATTATTTATTAAAGGTAATATTCAAACTTTAGGAAATAAGATATTAATAGTTGGATTATTATTAGCATTAAGATTTGGAGTTAACTTACTTGGGGGATATTTTTCTTATAAATCTTCTGAGGAAGTAAAGATAAAACTTAGAGATATGATATATAAGAAGCTTTTAAGACTTGGACTTAGATATGATGAAGTTGATTCTACTTCTTCTATAGTGCAAATGTCTGTTGAAGGGGTTGAGGCTTTAGAAATTTATTTTAGTAAATATTTACCACAACTTATTTATTCAATTTTAGCTCCATTAACATTATTTTGTGCATTAGCATTTATATCTTTAAAGTCAGCTTTAATTTTTATTATATGCTTACCTTTAATACCAATATCAATAATTTTGATAATGAAAATAGCAAAGAAAATTTTAAAGGACTATTGGGGAAAATATTCAAATCTTGGGAATACATTTTTAGAAAATCTTCAAGGTCTTACTACATTAAAAGTATTTGATGTTGACAAAGAGAGACATGAAATGATGAATGAAGAGGCTGAAGGATTTAGAAAAATAACTATGAAGGTTTTAAGTATGCAGTTGAATTCAATAAATATTATGGATTTAATCGCTTTTGGAGGGGCTGCAGTTGGTAGTATTGTAGCATTACTTCAATTTAATGATGGAACTGTTTCTCTTGGAGGAATGATAGTTATACTTTTAATATCAGCAGAGTTCTTTATTCCGCTTAGATTATTAGGTTCATATTTCCATATAGCTATGAATGGAATGGCAGCTGCAGATAGAATATTTAATGTTTTAGAAGCAAAAGAAGAAGATTGTTTATCACAAAATAAAATTAAAGAAGTAAATGGAGTATCTCTTGAAAATGTGAGTTTTTCATATGATGGAAAAAGAGAAGTATTAAGTGATATTTCAATAAGTATAGATAAGGGAGAATATGTAGCAATTGTTGGTGAAAGTGGAAGTGGAAAGAGTACTATAGCCTCATTGATACTGAATAACTATAGGGCATCAAAGGGGTGTGTTAAGGTAAGTGGAATTGATGTTAACACAGTACCATTTGAAGATTTTTATAATAAGATATCAATAATATCAACAAATAGCTATATATTTAATGGAACTATAAAAGATAACTTGCTTATAGCTAAGAAAGATGCAACGTTAAATGAAATAAATTATGCATTAGAAAAAGCTAATCTTTTAGAGTTTGTAAACTCTAAAAAAGAAAAATTAGATTTAGAAGTTGGAGAAGGTGGATCAAAGCTTTCAGGAGGACAGAAACAAAGACTTGCTTTAGCAAGAACTATATTAGGAAATAGAGAAGTAATAATTTTTGATGAAGCTACTTCTAATATAGATGTTGAAAGTGAAAATATGATTTGGAAATCAATAGAGGAAATTTCAAAGGAAAAAACTGTAATAGTAATATCCCATAGATTAGCAAATGTTAAAAATGCAGATAAAATTTATTTGCTTGAGAGAGGAAAGCTAGTTGAAGAGGGCACACATGAAGAACTTATGGGTAAAAAGAATAAGTACTACGATATGGTTAACTATCAGAACGAACTAGAATTAGGGGGTGTAATTTAAATGAGAAAGTCAGGACTTTCAATAATGAAAAGACTAATAGTAGAATTAAAACCATTAGCTCCAGTTATGTTTATTACTGTGTTTATGGGAGTTTTAGGGTTTTTAGCAGCTATAGGAATAACTTTCTTTGGAAGTGTTGCTATAGCAACTTTAATAGACAATAGTATAAATTTTTCATTTAAATTAGCTCTTATTTTAATGATTGTACTTGGATTATTAAGAGGACCTTTAAGATATGGAGAACAATTAAGTGGACATTATATAGCATTTAAAATACTAGTTATCCTTAGAGATAAAATATTTACTGTGCTTAGAAAGCTTGCACCAGCAAAGTTAGAAGGTATGGAAAAAGGAAATTTAATATCCATGATAACTTCAGATATTGAACTTTTAGAAGTGTTTTATGCTCATACTATAGCACCTATAAGTATAGCTATAATAACCAACACAATAATGGCTTTAATATTATTGAGTATAAATATTAAAGTAGGATTAGTTGGAATTGTTGGATACTTACTTATTGGATTTGGAGTACCTTATATAAGTAGTAGCTTTGGTAAAGAAGCTGGTGTTAAATATAGAGCTGCTTTTGGAAAAACTAATTCTTATATATTGGACTCTCTTAGAGGAATAAAAGAAGTATTAATATTTAACAATGGAGAAGAAAGAAGTAAAAATATAAAGAATCTATCAGAAGACTTAAATGAGAAGCAAAAAAGAATTAAAATTCATGAAGGAATTATAAGAGCTTTTGCAGATTTGATAATAATGTTAACTATCCTTGTTGCTTTGTATGTATCATACATAGAAGTTTTAAATGGTAATATGACTATAGGTCAACTGGTTATAGCTGTTACATTAGTTTCATCTTCATTTGGTCCAGTGGTAGCATTAAGTAATCTTTCAAACAATCTTTTATTAACTTTTGCATCTGCTCAAAGGATATTTGATATTTTAGATGAGAAACCTTGTGTAGAGGAAGTGTTAGGAGAAGGAATGAAGGTTGAGAGTGATATAGACTATAAAAAAGTTTCATTTGGATATAAAAATGGAGAAAATATTTTAGAGAATATAGATATAAAGATAAACAAAGGAGATAAGATAGCTGTTGTAGGGGAAAGTGGAACTGGAAAAAGTACTTTTGTTAAGCTTCTTATGAGATTCTGGGATGTTACAAATGGAGAAATTAACTTAGGAAAAAATGATTTGAAAGATATTCAAACTAAGGAACTAAGAAAAAAGATGGCTCTTATGGGACAAGAAACAAGTTTGTTTAATATGAGTATTGAAGAAAACATTAAGATAGGAAAGCTAGATGCTACTTCAGAGGAAGTTAAGGAAGCTGCCCAAAAAGCAGGAATTCATGAGTTTATAGAAAGTCTAGATGAGGGATATAAAACTAATGTTGGAGAGCTTGGGGGAAATCTTTCATCAGGTGAAAAACAGAGAATTGGATTAGCTAGAGTATTCTTAAGAGAAAGTGATATTGTAATTTTAGATGAACCAACAAGTAATTTAGATACTTTAAATGAAGGGATAATATTAAAATCTATAAGAAAATATTTGAAAAACAAAACTGTAATATTAATAACTCATAGAAAATCTACAACTAAAGTATGTGAAAAAATATTTAGAATTGAAAAAGGTAATTTAATTGAGTTTGGAGATGTATAATATGAATTTAGTAAAAGGTATTTATGTAGTCTTAGGATTTCTTTCCTTAGGGTTAGGAATAATAGGTATAGTACTACCAATACTTCCTACAACACCATTTTTACTTTTAACAGGATTTTGTTTCGTAAAGGGGTCTGATAGGTTTGATAAGTGGTTCAAGGGTACAAAGATTTATAAAAATCATTTAGAAAGCTTTGAAAAGAATAGATCTATGACATTAAAAACAAAAATAAGCATATTAGCTACTGCTGATTTAATGTTATTATTTCCACTTATTTTATCAGATAGTTTACATTTAAAGATAGTTATAGTGGTACTTATGATATTTAAGTTTTATTACTTTATTTTTAGAATAAAGACAGTAAAAGTAGGTGATAGTTTTGAAGCGAATAGATAAAGAAAAAGAAATAATAACATTAATGATAAAGCTTTATTGCAAGAAAAAACATAATAATTCATCAAATGAAGTGTGTGATGAATGTAAAGAGCTTGAAGAATATGCTCATAAAAGATTAAGTTACTGTAAGTTTGGAAACGAGAAATCATCTTGTCAAAAGTGTCCTATACATTGTTATAAGAAGGATATGAGAGAAAAGGTAAAAGAGGTAATGAAATTTTCAGGACCTAGAATACTTATATATAATCCAAAAGAATATATAAGACATATATTTAAATAAGTTATAAAAGCTATGCAAATAAATTTATTTGCATAGCTTTTTAAATATGTTAAGGTATTAGTAAATAAGTTTAATAATAACATATTTTATCAAAATATATTATTAGAGTAATTAAATAAGGAGATAAAAGTTTTGAGTAACGTGAATGAAGATAGAATTATATGCAGATGTAAAAAGGTAACAGAAAAAACAATAATAGAGGCTATAAAAAATGGCGCAGATACATATGATAAAGTAAAAAAAGAAACAGGTGCTAATTCTTATGGGTGTCTTGCTTGTAGACTAGAGATTAAGAAGCTAATAGAAGAAAATAAATAATAAGATAAATCCCCTAATTTATCTTATTATTTATTTTAGTGTTTATTAAATGAATAGTTAAAATAATAAATAAACCTTTAAATAGACAACCTATATTAGATTATGTAAAGGTTGTAATGAAGTTGTAGTTTGTATATTAAAATTATGATTTGAAGAATGGGGGAATTAGAGATGAAACCAAATGTTGTTTTAATTATGGTTGATCAAATGAGAGGGGATTGTTTAGGGGTTAATGGTAATGAATTTATAGAAACTCCTAATCTTGATATGATGGCTACTTGTGGATATAATTTTGAAAATGCATATAGTGCTGTTCCAAGTTGTATCGCAGCTAGGGCCTCTGTATTAACAGGAATGAAGCCTAGAAGCCATGGAAGAGTTGGATATGAAGATGGAGTCACTTGGAACTATGAACATACTATTGCTAGTGAATTTTCAAAGGCAGGGTATCATACTCAATGTGTAGGTAAAATGCATGTTCATCCAGCTAGAAATTTATGTGGATTTAATAATATTTTATTACATGATGGTTATTTGCATTATCATAGACAAAGAAAGTATAATTCAAGAACTCAATTAGAACAGTGTGATGATTATATAAAATGGTTTAGAGATAAAAAGGGGCATAGTGTTGATTTAATTGATATTGGATTAGATTGTAATTCTTGGCTTTCTAGACCTTGGGGCTATGAGGAAGAGTTTCATCCAACAAACTGGGTTGTTAATGAATCCATAGATTTTTTAAGAAGAAAGGATCCAACAAAACCATTTTTCTTAAAAATGTCCTTTGTTAGACCACATTCACCATTAGATCCACCTAAGTATTATTTTGATATGTATAAAGATGAAAAATTACCGGAACCTTTAATGGGAGGGTGGGCTATTAAAACAGATGAATATAAAAGTGGTAAGGATGTAAATTGTTTTAAAGGAATAATAGGACACAAGGAATTAAAGCGAGCTAAGGCAGCATATTATGGATCAATTACTCATATAGATCATCAAATAGGTAGATTTTTAATAGCTTTAGACGAATATGAAGAGAGAAATAATACAATATTTTTATTTGTATCAGATCATGGAGATATGTTGGGAGATCATAATTGGTTTAGAAAATCTCTTCCTTATGAGGGTAGCACAAGAGTACCATTTTTTATATATGATCCAGAGAATATTTTAGAAGGGAAAAGAGGGCAAACTTTTAAAGAAATAGTAGAATTAAGAGATATTATGCCAACTCTTTTAGATATAGCTAATATTGATATTCCAAATACTGTTGAAGGATTAAATCTTAGAGAGTTAATTAATGGTGATAAGGATGAATGGAGAGAATATATTCATGGAGAACATTCCTTTGGATTAGATTCAAATCATTATATAGTAACAGAAAAAGATAAGTTTTTATGGTTTTCTCAAAGAGGGGAAGAACAATATTTTGATTTGGAAGAGGATCCAAATGAATTAGTAAATCTTATAAATGATGAAAAACATAAAGAAAGAATAGATTATTTAAGAAATATTTTAATTAAAGAATTAGATGGAAGAGAAGAGGGATACTCTGATTGGGAAAGGCTTTTAAAGGGAAATCCTGTTGCTTCCTTAAGCCATATAAAATAAAGCTTAATAAAAAAGGAGGAAAATAACTGGGGGAGCAGTTATTTTTCCCCTTTTTTTATGTCTTCTCAAGAAAGACATTGGAGTGTATTAAATTTATATTAATCATTATTAAGCAAATTTATTTAGTTTTTTTATTTAAAAACTAAATACAATTCACTATATATTTATTAATGTTTTCAAAGAAACATTATATAAATTTATGATAAAGTACTAATTAAACAATAAAATCTCCTAAGTGTTTCGTAAATGTAACATTTAGGAGATTTATATTATAACTTTGAATTTTTTATATCAGATAGTATTTTCATTATGTTTTTTCTGTCTTTAGCAGCTAAAAAGAAATTATATTTTTTATAAATTTTAAATTGGTTATTATTAAAATTTTTTGTTGAAATTGCCTTTGAAAACTTTGAAATATTATCTGCAACATAGTCTGATAATACAAAATCTATAAATTTTTTAGCAGCTTTTTCATGCTTTGAACCTTTTATTAAAGCTATGGAATCAACATTCCAACCTGCATTTTCAGGAACTATACTAACTATATTTGATAAAGATTTATCTTCAATATATTGGTCACTTAAAAAGTTTACTGTAAGTAAATATTCACCAGAAGAAACTCTTTGAATAGAGTTAAATCCGCTTACAGTAGTAGAAGCTACGTTATTATTTAATGCTTTCATAAATTTTATAAACTTTTCTTCTCCAAGCTCTTGATAAAGAGAAGCCATTAAGGTGTAACCGGTACCTGAGGTTTGAGGGTTTGGAATTATTATTTTGCCTTTAAATTTAGGATTTAATAACTCTTCTAAGGAGGTAGGATAGGAATTTGATTTACCAAATTCTTTATTCCACAAAGTTTTGTTTATTCCTATGGAAAGTGGAGTAATTTGAAAACCAGTCCAGTATCCTTTTAAATCTTTATATTCGTTTGGTATATTATTAGATGCAGGAGAAACATATTCTTCTAATGCACCATTCTTCTTTAAAATTTCATATCCATCGCATGTTCCACCTATAAAAACATCACCTTGAGGATTGTTTTTTGAGGCTAAAATTTTTTTTACTGCTTCTTCTGTGGGAAGTTTTATATATTCATAAGTGCATCCATATTTATTTTTAAAGTTTTCAAGAAGATATTTTCCTTCTTCTTCCCTTAAAGAGCCATAAACAACAATATGTTTCATATTTGCAGTGCTATTTATGGATTTTTCTTTTTTTAATGATGAAAAATAAAGAAGAGAAAAACTAATTAGAATTATTAAGGTAATAATTATTTTGTTACTTAAAAATTTTCTCATCTAAATTCCCCTTTAAATAAATATTTTTTCCGTTTTCATCACCAAGATATTGTATTACAACATAGTCTTTATAAACATCTATATAGAATGTGTTATTTGCAATAGCCTTTTGATTTTTAAATCTATAAACTGTTAAATGATGCTTTGGAAGCTCTCCTAAATCTGTTTTAAGAAAATCCTTATTATCAGTCATAATTCTTAAGGTTTTAAAACTCTTAAGAAGAAGTTCTTTTGATTCTTTTGAGAGAGGAGTTTGTACTCCAGAATTATTATTAATAATCAAGTTATCTGATTTTGATAATAGTGATTCAATGTTATTTACTGTATAAAAAGCATCTTTTAAATTATTTCTTAAAATATTTATAAGATAAGAATCATTAGAAAATATTTTATTATCTATTTTTAGTTCATTTGAAATTTCAAATGAATTTTTATCACTATTTAGATAATATATTTCACCAGAGATTGAGAATGTATTATCTAGTGATAAGGTTTTTTCCTCTATTATTTTAGCTGATTCTATTTTGTTGAAATATTTAAGAAGTTTATTTAACTCAGATTTATTTGAAATTGTAGCTATTCCTAAATACTTATTTTTAATAATTATTTTATCAGGGATTTTTATGTTTAAATAACCTTTGTTTTCCTTATAAGTTTTAACTATTGTAAGTGTATTGTAAATATTCTTAGAATAGTGTGTGTAAGCTATTCCTATGATTATTACAAAAAACAAATAAATTATTATAGTCTTTTTAAAGTCCTTACTCATAGATTTTGTCCTCCTTTTTTGAATCTTTTTGAATTAAAAAGGAGAGTGTGGCTTTAGTCCCAATATCTAAAGTACTTTCTATATTAAATTTATAATTTTGACTTTCCATTATATCTTTACAAATTTTAAGCCCAAGACCATTTCCTTTTTTACTTTTATATTCTTTTTGAATAAGAAAGCCTGTCCCATCATCTTTTATAATAACATCAATACTATTATTATGTTTTTCAGAATAAATAATTAAGGTTTCACAGCCACTGTATTTTATGGCATTATCTATTATGTTTATAAATACTTGTTTGGTTTTATTGTAATCACCGTAAATAAAGAAGGATTCATACTTTCTAATAACTTTAATATCATAATTATCAAGTTTTATTTTTAATATGGTTAAACATTCATCTATTAAAACTTTTATATCTATATAAGTATGCTCAATTTCAAAATTATCCTTATTATTTTTTGCAAGAAGAAGAATTTCTTCAACTAAAGTAAGAAGTCTTCGTCCCTCTTTTTCTATTAGTTTAGAGCTTTTATCAATACGTTCCTTATCTTTAAGTTTTGGTATTATTTCAGAAAAGCCTATTATTGCAGTTAAAGGAGTTTTAAACTCATGAGATACATTATCAAAAAAGTTTTTCTGACGAATTTTTGCTGATTTTATTTCATTTATATATTTATCTAAGTTAGTACTCATTAGGTTAAATGTATTTGCAAGGTCCTCAACTTCATCACCACTTTTTATGTGTAATTCTTCTTTAAAATTCCCTTCAGAAATATTTTTTGATTTTTGTTTAAGGATAATTAGAGGGCTAACTAATTCTTTAGCAAAAGTATTAATTAATAATATTGCTATTAATAAAGCTAAAACTCCACTTATTACAAAGATTGTAATAGTATTTTTTAATATTTTATAAGCTTCAGTATTTGTAAGTATAAGCCTTATAGCACCATATTGTTTTCCTTCATAGAATATTGGAGTAGATAAAAATACTGTTGGAATTCCATCAATTTTTTCAACTATGTAAGCTGTTTTCCCACTTAAAGCTTCATTTATATCTGATTCAAAGAGAGAAATTTCATTAGAAGAAGAGTCATAAATAATTTGAGAAGAATTACTTATGATTTGTATTCTAACATTGAATTTTTCACTAAGACCTGAAGCTATAAAGGGTGCGTTATCTTTAATAATATCCTCTTTATTAGGATTATTATTTGAAGAAAGTAAATTTAAAATATATGATTCTGTTGTCTTGCTTTTATCAAGTAAATATTCAATAGAATTATTTAATAAGTTCTTACTTAAGGCATTATATGTAATAATAAAAATAAAAAATATTATTGGCATTATAATAGCTAAGTTGGTTAAAATAATTTTTTGCTTTAAATTAAGATTTTTATTCATTGTCATCTAATTTATAACCAGCCCTATACAATGTTTTTATGTAATTTTGACAAGGTCCTAATTTTTTTCTAAGTCTTTGAATTAGTATATCAACAGCCCTTGTTGTACCTTCAAAATCATACCCCCAAACTTTATTTAAAAGCTCTTCCCTAGAAAAAACTTTATTTTTATTTTGGCAAAGACATTTTAAAACCTCAAATTCTTTAAATGTTAAGTTTACATACTCAGAATTAACCATTGCCTTTCTTTCATCTAGTAAAAGTGTTAAATCTCCAACTATTAAATCCTTTACTTTTTTCTTTGAAGAAGATGAAATATGTTTACTAACAATATTTATTCTTAAAAGTAATTCTGTGCTATTAAAAGGTTTAGTTATATAATCTTCAGCACCTAGTTGAAGTCCTAAAAGTTTATCATTAATATCACTTTTAGCAGTTAACATTATTATTGGTATATCATCTATATTTTTAATTTTAGGTATTAAATTAAAGCCACTTATATCAGGAAGCATTGCATCAAGAATTATTATATCTGGTTTTTCTTTAATAACTAATTCTAAAGCATCTAGTGCGTTTTCAGCAGTAATAGGAGTGTGCCCTTCTATTTCTAAATTCATCTTTATAAGTTGCAATATACTTACTTCATCATCTACAACTAGAATTTTCATTTGTAATCCTCCTTTTTTAATTGTTTTTTAAAGAGAGTTTTTTAGTGAGAATTTAATTAATCACATAATTTTAATTTTAACATAAAACCTAAGATCTTAATTACTTTATTAGAATAATCTGAAATAAAAAAATATTAATAAATATTTTTAGAAAATAAAAATGTTTTATTGATTAAAAATATAAAAATTTTTTATTAAGATTATAAAATTTGAAAAAAAATGAAAAAAAGAATATAATTGGAATTGATATAAAAATAAGGGGGCTGGGGGAATGTTATCTTATAAATTTTTATTTGATCTTGCAGTTATTTTGATGAGTACTAAGTTATTTGGACTTATAACGAAGAAGATTCAAATGCCACAGGTTGTTGGAGCATTACTTGCAGGAATTATATTAGGACCTGCTGTACTTAATGTTTTATCAGAAACTGAATTTATAAAACAGCTTGCAGAATTAGGTGTTATAGTTTTAATGTTTACAGCAGGATTAGAAACTGATGTTAATCAATTAAAGAAAACAGGAAAATCATCTTTTATTATTGCTATGTTTGGTGTTTTGATTCCTTTAATAGGAGGATTTTTAATTGCAAATATTTTTAATAAGGGGAATGATATAAATGCCATTTTACAAAATGTATTTTTAGGAATAATATTGACGGCAACATCTGTAAGTATTACTGTTGAGACTTTAAAAGAAATGGGTAAATTAAGCACAAAAGCAGGAAATGCAATATTAGGTGCAGCCATAATAGATGATATTTTAGGCATAATTGCTTTAACAATTACAACTAGCTTGGCAGATCCATCAATAAATGTTTTACTTGTTTTAACTAAAATTATAATATTTTTTATTTTTTCAGCTATATGTGGATATTTATTTAAATGGACTTTTGTTAAGATGGATGAAAGATATAAGAGAAATCTAAGAAGATTTGTTATTGTAGCTTTTGTATTTTGTTTATTATTATCATTTATAGCAGAAGAATTTTTTGGAGTTGCAGATATAACAGGGGCATTTATTTCAGGTCTTGTAATTTCTGACTCAAATAGAGTGAAATATTTAAAATCTAGATTTGAAACACTTTCTTATATTCTTTTATCTCCTATATTTTTTGCTAGTATAGGGATAAGAGTAAAATTAACAGCTATGACAAGTGAAATTTTAATTTTTACAGTTTTATTATTAGTAATAGCTATTTTAAGTAAGATTTTAGGCTGTGGACTAGGTGCAAAGTTATGTAAATATAGTAATGCAGAAGCATATCAAATAGGTGTTGGCATGGTATCTAGAGGTGAAGTTGCCTTAATTGTTGCAAATAAGGGAATAGCAATGGGGCTTATGGTGCCAGAATTTTTAGGACCTATTGTAATAGTTGTAGTAATTACAACTATAATTACTCCAATATTATTAAAAATAGCATTTAAAGAAAAGAGAAAGCTAGTAAGTGTATAGAGAGCATATTTTATAGAGAAATTTAAAGTATAATTTTAAATTTATATTTTTATATGATAAATATAAATAGTATTAAAAAGAAGAAATTAATATTATTTATAAAAAGCACCTATTTTATTGATAAATTGCTTTAAAAATAGGTGCTTTTTATATGGTAATTTATTTTTTTAAAACAAATTGGAAAAAATTATTAAGATGTGATTATTATCATTTTGTTTAATCTATAAAAATATTAATATAAATATATAAGAAATTTTTAAATACTAATGCTTGAGTGCAGATTTATTCTCTACATTGAAACAATAGTATTTGTCTTACTAGGAGGTAATACAAATGAGTAAAGAAATTATTGATATTGAAGTAGAAGAAATAATTCCATTTAATGATGCAGCAGACATGGAAGAATTTAAAAAATTCCTTAGACAATATGGAATAGAAAATGCATTAGAAGATACTACACTAGATTATACTAAGAAAAAATTAGAAATGTTATTAGCATTAGCAGAAGATGGAGAAAATCCTAAATTAGCTAAGAACAAAAATATATTAAAAAGAATTCTAGATAATTTAAAAGAAAGAAAAGAAGAAAGAGAAGCAATGAAAGCTTTAAAAGAAGTTTTCAAAGAGTATGAAGAAACTTTAGCTGAAGATTGCGGAGATCTTATTAATACTAAAGAATTAGATATGAAGATAAAAGAAGCTTTAAAAGAGTATAAAAAATATGAACATTTTAAAGCACACGAAGAGCAAATAGCTCAAAAATGGATTAGAGAAATTGATAAAGAAGCTAGGGAAGCTAAGAAAGCTTTAAAAAAAGAGTGTAAAAAGAAATAATTTTATATATTAAAATAAAGGCATATGAAGAATATTCTCCATATGCCTTTTAAGTTGTTTATTTCAAATTATTATGCACTAAGAAAATTGGGAATAAAAAAAAGATTCTGATAAATAGAATCTTTATATGGTTGCGGGAGCAGGACTTGAACCTACGACCTTCGGGTTATGAGCCCGACGAGCTACCAACTGCTCCATCCCGCGTCATTTAATTGTTTTTTTATACTCTTAACTATACGCTTATTAATATATAAAGTCAACTAAAATAAAAAAATATTTTTTATTTTAGCTTTAAATAACTAGAAGTTTTAATATTGTGATATATAATAATGTTTAGGGAATATATTAGTAGTTGTAGTTCAGGAGGAAAAATGTTTGGCAGAGGTTTCAATGAAGCGTATGAAAGAGCTTTAGAACTTAAAGATATGTTTTTTTCGGAGAGAGAAAAATATTGTGAAGAAATAAAACATGAAAATAGAGAGATAAAGCATTTAGTAAACAAAATAAATGAAGAAAAAATATATATCTTAGAAACTCTAGTTCCAAAGTATGCAAAAAATATGAGCATTCTAAAAAGAAAAGCCATAAAAGCCACCTTAGGAGAGGATGCAAGTACAGAGTATATAATTAAGGATTATGAAATGAGATCTATAAAGGAACTTTTATTAATTGATTATAATGAAAAATCAATTTTAGAGAATATAAAGAAACCATTTATTAAGGTTTTTAAGATAAATAGGATAAATAAAAATTTAGATGAAGAAATGATGGAAATACAGGTAGCTAAGGATGAGATGAAAAAAATATCAGAATTAGCTAAGACAGATAAATATAAACTAATAAGTATATACAAACTTTTATGTTCTGCAACAAACTTAGGTGAGGCAATAGAACAACGATTTAGAGATTTTATTCCTATGATAGAGAGTAGTAAACTTATATATGGTGATTGTAATATAGAAAAACGTAGCTATAGAATAGATAAACTTTTAAAGTGTTATGAAGGAGTAACCTTATTTTTAGTTAAGGTCTGTGAAACTAGATATAGAATAAATTCTGGAGAGAGAATAAATTATGTTAGTGATTCCTTAATAGAAGAACAGTTTAATGAATTATATTCTTTGAAAGAAGATTTCATGGATATATAAAATTTAAATATTCTAATGGTAAGTAGTATAGTAAATTAGGATTTAATTTGCAATAAAATGTAATAAAGTGTAAAATAAGTTTCAAAGTGTAATTAAAATTTATTATTACATAGAATTTAAAAAAGAGGATGTGTAAAATATGAATGTATTAGTAACTGGAGGACTTGGTTACATAGGGAGTCATACTTGTGTTGAGTTATTAGAAGAAGGACATAATGTAATAGTTATTGATAATTTGGTTAATAGTAAAGAATTAGTTAAAGATAGAATAAAAGAGATTTCAGGAAAAGAAGTTAAGTTTTATAAAATGGATTTATTAGATAAAGAGGGGGTGGATAAAGTATTCTCAGAAAATAAAATTGATGCCGTTATTCATTTTGCTGCATTAAAAGCTGTAGGAGAATCAACTATAATTCCTTTAGAATATTATAACAATAATTTAGTTAGTACTTTAGTCTTATTAGAAACTATGAAGAAGTACAATGTTAAGAAATTTGTATTTAGTTCATCAGCAACTGTTTATGGAGATTGTGAGATAGTACCTTGTCATGAGGAATGTCCATTATCAGTAACAAATCCATATGGAAGAACTAAACTTATGATAGAAGATATATTAAGAGACTTATATAAATCAGATAATTCATGGGATATATGTATTTTAAGATATTTTAACCCAGTAGGAGCTCATAAGAGTGGATTAATTGGAGAAGATCCAAGTGGAATACCAAATAACTTAATGCCATACATAACTAAAGTTGCTGTTGGTGAGTTAAAGGAATTAAGCGTATTTGGAGATGACTATAATACTCATGATGGAAGTGGAGTTAGAGATTATATACATGTTGTTGATTTAGCTAAAGGTCATACAAAGGCTATAGATAAATTAGAAGAAAATCCAGGGCTTGTAACATATAATTTAGGTACTGGAAATGGATATAGCGTTTTAGACTTGGTTAAAGCTTTTTCAAAAGCTAGTGGAAGAGAAATCCCTTATAAAATTACTTCAAGAAGACCAGGGGATGTTGCAGAGTGTTATGCAGATCCATCAAAAGCTAATAAAGAGTTAGGATGGAAAGCTCAGCATGATATAAATGAAATGTGTGAAGATTCATGGAGATGGCAAAGCAAAAATCCTAAGGGATATAATATATAAATTTTTAAAATTTAGACAAATTTATGATTAAAGTTACATTAAAGTAAAATTATACTATCAATACATTGAAAAATTTTTTGAATAATAAAGAAATTATGCATATTTTATTGAATTTTTAACCAAAATATGATACTGTCTACATATAGTGAATACTTTAGCGTGTTAGTATTTATTTTGGATTTGGTTGGAGAAATTTTTCTTCAGCCTTTTTTTTATACAGAGTTTTTTTACATATGATTTTAATTTAAAATAAAGTCTTATTTTATTATGAAAACCCATTATAAAAAAATACTTCTAATCATATATTTTCATAAGAAGATTAATAATTTTTAGGAGGAAGATTTTTAATATGGAGACTATAAAAAACATTATACAATCCTTTTTTACTCAAAATATTTTGGGGTATATAGGGATTTTATTAATAATAAGTGTTATAGTATTAGGAATCATCTATAACATAAGAGTTAAAAGTAAATATGAAATATTTATAAAGGATTTTAAAGATAGCAATTGGATTGATAATGGAATTAAAGGTAATAAAGAATTAAAATTTTTAAATAGCGAGCTTAAAGCTATAGCTGATGAATTTAAATTAAGTGCTAACAAAGGAACTGAAAATATAAATACTGAGGTAATAATTCAAAAGAACATAGATAATAAGGTTTTAAGAGAAGAAAGCATTGCTAATATACTTCCTTCAATATCCATAGCACTTGGACTTATAGGAACATTTTTAGGTTTAACCATAGCTATTATGACAACCACAGGTATTCTATCACAAGGAACTCAAAGTATGGCTGATTTTTCAAGAGGAATGAATGCACCTTTAGCTAGTATGTCTAGTGCTTTTTGGACAAGTATTGTGGGGGTTATAGGCTCTGTAATATTAAATAGTTTTAATATTAATATGAAGAGGGCTAAAGAAGATTTTTATGATGTCTTTGAAGATTATTTAGATAACGTATTATTTGCTAATTACATGAAATCAGATAGGGATTTATTTAATGATTTTATGAAAAAATCAATGAATGAAATGACAAGTAGGTTAGAAGGAATATTTATTCAAGGAATAAACAATTTAGTTCATGGAATTAATAGAAATACCTTAGATATGACAGCCACAGTAAAAGGAATAGAAACTAATATTGATAAGATGAATAAACATATGAAAGATTTAGAAAATTTAGTATCTGACTTTAGGGTTTCAGTTGCTGCCATAAGAAATCCAATAAAGAATTTTGGGGAAGATTTAAATAACTTTAGTAAGATAAGTACGGAGTTTTGTAGGTCTATAGGGGTAAGCAATAATAAGTTTAATGTTACGTCTAATAATCTAGAAAAGAGTTTAAATGAATTATCTAAGTCTATGATGGATAATAGACGGGAGATTAATAAACTTTGTATGAGGTTAGAGGCTCAAAGTAATGATGTTAAGAGAGGATATAATGCATTTAATGATGTATTTAAAATAATAAAAGAGGATAGAGATAAAAATACAGAGATTGTTTCAAGACAAATTGATAAGCTTAATGAGGGATATAGAGAATTTGAAAAGGGTGTAAATAAATTCTCAGCTAATGTTTCTAATATGAAAAATGAAGTTTCTGATGGAATTTACTATGCACTTCAACGAGAAACTCAAACCCTTTCTAATAGTATAGTAGATAGATTAAATGTACCATTAAGAGATATAAATATTGCTACAGAGGAATTAAATAAGAGTACAAACAGAATAAGAAGAATGGGAAAGGTAAGTGAAGAGGAAAGAAATAATGGGAAAGAGATAGGAAGGTGTTAATAGATGAAAGTAAGGAGAAGAAAATATAAAATGGAACAAGAAGTTCCATCATATTGGCCTTCCTTTGTTGATGTTATGACTACAGTTACCTTAGTATTTTTCTTTATTATGTTAACTTCTATAGGAGTTTCTAGTATTTTTGTTGATAATATTGCATCTGAGAGAGAAACTATTTATGATAGGATTCAAAGTGAACTTAATGAATATGCTGTTGATGAGAATGTTATGAAATTTGATAGGAAAGAAGGAAAGATAGATATAAAAACTGAAACTTTTTTTGATAGTGACAGTTCAGTTTTAAAGGGAGATGGGGTAGAATTAGCCTCTGAATTAGGGGGAATATTTTTTAAATTATTAAATAATAAAGAGATAAAAAATGAAATTGAATATATAGAAATTGTTGGTCATACAGATTTTGCAGGAGGAACTATTCATGGAAGAAAGCTTTCTACAGAGAGAGCTATAAGTTTTTTAAACACAATGATGCCTGAAAATAGTGAGCTTGAAAATCTTCATGGAGAAAAATTTAAAGCCTCTGGTATGTCTGAATTTGAAAATTATGAAACTAAAGAAGAGAGAGATAGAGGATATGATGAATATGATCTTGAGGAAACTAAAGAAGATAGAAGAATAGAAGTTAGAATGGTATTTAGCAATAAAGATTTAGAAGAAGCAATAAAAGAAAGAAATTCTAATTAAAAATAAAAGAGTATGTATTAAAATATAATAATAAAACTTACAAATATATTTCTAAATTTACCATATTTTGCTAAGAATTTATAATCATTACTTCGAAAATATCACTAAAGCTTAGAAACTTGCTACGCTTTAAGCAATCTAAGCTTTTTGAAGTGATATTTTCTACGTAATAATTTAAATTCTAAAAATCATCTAGATATTTTTTTCATATTATTTGTAAGTTTTATAAAAAGTTATTTTGATACACGCCCTTTTTATATTATTAAGTAAATATTTATTTGAAGATTTTTATTTTGAGTCTATTAATTTACTATCTTTTTCTAACTTATGTTTAATTTCTAAAGTTGATGAAGCTATATATTTTAAAAAGTCTTTTTTATTAAGTGGTTTAGAGAAGTAGTAACCTTGAACAATATCAAATCCTAAGTTAGTAAACAACTGAAGGTCAGCATATGTTTCAACACCTTCAACAACAGAAGTTACATTAAGTTTTTTTGCTAGTATAGATATTGTTTCAATAACTGCAATTTTATTAGGTGTTCTAGCATCTATAACAAATTCTCTAGGTATTTTTAATTCATCAAAATAAATATTTGATATTTGGCTTAATGAAGAATAGCCAGTACCAAAATCATCTATTGATATTGAAATACCATTTTCTCTAAGAAGTTCTATATTAGAAATAGTTTTCTTATTACTTTCTAAAGAAACATTTTCTAATATTTCACCAGTTATTAAATGCTTTGGAATTTTGTAAGATTTATAAATCTCAATTATTTTACAAATAGCATCATAGGATTTTAAAGTGTTTAGAGAAAGGTTTATACTACATTTAAACTTCAAACCTTTATCTAACAAATCACTTTGGAATTTACAGGCTTTTTCAAATACATACAAATCAAGAGAAGATATTTCTCCTAAGTTTTCAATTATAGGAACAAATTTTGAAGGTGATATTGTTCCCAAGGTATTATGCTTCCAACGTAAAAGAGTTTCAAATCCTACAAGTTTTAATTCTTTAACAGAAATTTTGGGTTGGAATACCAAAGAAAATCTATTATTTTCAAGGTCAGATTTAAAATCTTTTTTCAATATATTTATGTGTTCCAAATCAGTTTTTAAATTATCATCATACATAATAATTGAGTTATCATTAATATTTATTGTTTTAGCTCTCATTAAAGCATAATCAGCTTCTTGAATAATTAAATCAAGAGCAGTATTTGATTTATTTAATGAATACCCTATATTAAAATTAACATGTATAACATCTGAATTATATTTTATATTAATATTTTCGAAATTATCAAAGAACTTAAGTATAATATCAATTTGATTAAGTTTTGATACTAAGGCGAATCTATTACCGCTATATCTACAATAAAGAATATCTGAATCTAAGAAAGATTTAAGTTCTTTAAATTTATCAGATACTTCAATAAGAACCTTATCTCCTGCAATATGACCAAAAATATTATTTATATCCTTAAAGTTTCGTATATCTATAAAGAATAATGCGTAGTTATCTTTTCTAACTTCAAGTTTTTTCATAAAATAATTTCTACTATAGATATTTGTTAAATGGTCAATTTCATTTGCTTTTTTTACACTTCTTATAAGTTTTAAGTTATCTTTTCTTAAAATAATATCTCTAGACACTAAAAGTAACATAATAATTAATATTATAATTAAACTTTCAAGTCCATTTAAATCATTATTTATTATTGAAGATAAAACTATGTATATGGTAGCAAATGTTACTGGGAATATACATATAGTTAAGCTTATCCAAGAATTATTTATATTCATATAAGAATCATCAATTAGATTATCATTTATTTTATTTTCTTTTTCTAAAGTAGAGTAATATATGCTAAAGAGTATTAAAAGTGAGCATATAAAGTCTAGATTTATTCCTTGATATAAATAGTGATTGTAGAAAATATTGTTATTAAAATAAGAAATAATATAGTAATTTAAATTAGAAAAATAAAAATATATTAAAAGCAATAAACTACTTTTTTTATCGTTTCTTAGGTAAATAGTCTTAACAAATAAAAGGATTATAAGAAACCCTTTTAAAAATATGAAAATACTATTCATCTTTAATAAAAATAAACCGCAAATTGAATTACCTAAAAAATAATATGATGCAGCAAAATACTTTGAATTTTCATAGATAATAAATGCAAATGGTATAAATATAAAAAAGGAATCTTTAAGTATATAGTCACGTAATAGCTTATATTTAAACATATCTTTTATTAATAGGTAAATCATTACACATATAGCTAATGATAAGACAATTAGCTTAATAATTTCTAAAGTTATTGTTTGATATACAGGAATTTTTAATATACCTGTTAATTTTACTATTAATATCAGTAATAGTTGAGAAGCTTGAAGCAATACAAAGGTTAGTCTAACTGTATTTAACAAACTTTTAGAAACTCTATGTCTAAATGAATATATAATGCAGACAATACTCTGAGATACCCAAAATGTGAAAGCAAAGGACCAACAAAGGTAGTCTGGCAGTAAAATCTGCTTAGTAAATATAGATATTAGAGTAATTCCTAGTACCAATAAGCTTAATATAAATTGAAGAGTAAAAAATCGTCTTACTCTATAATAGTGGCATTCATTCATAGAAACCTCCAAGATCTATTTCATATTTTTCGCAATAAAAGTTAACAATTCATTAATAGTTTATTAAATTTAGGAAGTTTGTGTCAAATAGATAAAAGATAAATAAAGCTGAAATACCGATTTTATAAAGAGTATACTAAGTTTTAAAATAAATTATGTATACAAATGAATATTATGGATATTTATGAAATAAAGTTAAGATATAGAGATAAATTATGTTATTTAAATGTTATGAACATGAAAAATAAGAACACCTTTTTAAAAATTTTAGATATATTTTGTTAGTTAAACATAAAATGGAGAGGATAGGATGTTAGATTATTTTAAAGAGTTAGGGGTTAGTAGAGAAGCATCTCAATATGAATTAAAAAATGCATATTTTAATATGACTAAGAAATATCCACCAGAGAAATATCCAAAGGAGTATAGGATTATCAGAGATGCATATGAAACATTGAAAGATAAATCAAAAAGAGAAGAATACATTTTGGAAGTTTTTGATATAAATTCTAAGATGATTTTAGAAAAAGGAATAAGTCTAGCTAAGAATGAAAGATATGACTTAGCAATAGAAAATTTTGAGAAGGTATTAGAAAAATATCCAGATAATATAAAGGTTAAAAAAGATTTAGCAGTATGTTTAATAAAAGAGAACAATCATAATAAAGGTGCAAAGATATTAAAGGAACTAATCATAAGAGAACCTAATAATATTGAAAATTATAAGCTTTTAATTAATTCTTATGTTGAAAACAATGATATTAAAAGTTTAGAGGGAGTTTTAAAAAAAGGCATAAACTTAAAGAATACAGAAGTAGAGTTTTATATAAAACTTTATGAGATATATAGTGAAAGTGAGCTTAGAGATTATGAAAAAGCGATTAACATTTTAAAGGAAGGTATAGAAAATAAAAATATAGACTCTCAAAATTATAAGCTTTATTTAAGATTAATAGATATTTTAGATAAGTTAGATTGCAAGAATGACTTTAATGAGAGCTGTTCCTATCTAGGGAAATTTAAGCTAAAGGATAATTATGAAGAGGTTAGAGAATATATATTTAATCTGGCTTACAGAGTATTAAAAGAGTTTCATTTTAAGAATGGAATAAAACTTACTTCAACTTTATTAACCTTAATTGATGAAACAAAAGATGAGGAGTATTTAAATGAAATAATAAGTCTTAAAAAACTTTTTATAGAATTATATGAACTTAAGAATGATGAATCCATAGATAGAGCTTTAAAAACACCAATTTATTATATGGTTATAAATAAATTCTTACCTAAGGATAATGAGATTGAGGATGGATTTAAGAAAGCTTACAGCAGTTTTTTTAATAAAAATAATTGTGAGAATTTAGATTTACTTGGTTCTGTAGCAAATATTAAAACTAATCACAAGGATATATATAGGGTTACTAAGGGATTTTGTAATGATGTTGTGAACATATGTAGTAAACCTCAAAAGTCTAGTATAAAAAATAATAAGACTTTTAATATAAATTTAACTAATAAGGATAAAGGAAAGAAATCAGAAACTTCAAAGAACTTTTATCTTAGGCAGAAGGAAGATGGAGTAGTTAGAAGTATCTTTAAAAAGGTATTAAGAGGAATAATGGATAAATAGTGAGGGGGGACTGGTTTGAACTATGAAGAAGAATTATTGAATATTTGCAAAAGAAAAAAGAATACTGAAATTTTTTTTGAGGAAAAAGGAGTTAAGGACCTTAAAAATTATATAAAAAGAATTGCTATCCAAAATGAAAATTTAACTCAAGATTACATGGAAGAGATTTATAAAATATCAAACAAGATAGAAAAAATAAGTTTGTATATGCAAAGTAAAATCGAGGATGAAGAAATAAGAGAGAGAAGAATAATTAAGGATCTTGAGGTTAGGGAAAAAAGATTTGTAAAAAGCTTAGTTAGTATTTTAGATAATATTAAATATATTTATGACTTTAGTTTAAAAACTAATAATGAAATTCTAAGTGAAGACATGGGTAGTTTGTTTAACATAGTAAAAAAATCAATGGTAAATGTAGATATACTCCTTATTGATGGAATGGAAAACTTTTTTGATGAAAGCTTACATGAATGTGTAGGTACTATTTGGGACAACGAAAGAAAAGATTATGAAATAGCAGAAGTTTTAAAGGTGGGATACATATATAAAGGAAAGATTGAGAGGAGTGCTCAAGTAGTAGTAGTTAAAAATAAGGAGGATATAGTAGATGGGAAAAATAATAGGTATTGATTTAGGAACAACTACTTCAGAAATTGCTTATGTTAAAGATGGTAAGCCTTGTATTATAAGGAATATAGAAGAAGGGGATGAGCATGTAATTCCTTCTGTTGTTTCTATTGATGGAGAGGAGATTAAGGTTGGAAAAAAAGCAAAGAATCAATTGCTTTTAAAGCCTGAATTTACTGTTTCAGAAGTTAAAAGGATTATGGGAACTGATGAAATTATAAATATTCAAGGAAAGGAATATAAGCCTGAAGAAATATCAGCATTTATTCTCAAAAAATTAAAGGAAGTTGCAGAGTATTTTTTAGGAGAAGAGGTTTTAGAGGCTGTAATCACAGTGCCAGCAAATTTTAATGATATTCAGAGAAAAGCCACTAAAAATGCAGGTGAAATTGCTGGATTTAAGGTTGAAAGAATTATAAATGAGCCTACAGCAGCTGCCATGGCTTATGGAGTCGATAACATAGATAAGAATGGAAATATTCTTGTTTATGATTTTGGTGGAGGAACATTTGACGTAACAATTTTAGAAATGTTTAATGGCGTTTTAGATGTTAAGGTTAGTAGAGGAAATAATTATTTAGGTGGAAAAGATATAGATAATAAAATCATAGATTATGTTGTTTCAGAGTTTGAAAAATCCTCTGGAATAAAGTTAGATTCTTCAGATAGTAGAACTTTGGCAAGACTTAAGGAGGGGGTAGAAGAGGCTAAAAAATCTTTATCAAGTTCAAAGATGGCTGAAATTGTTCTTCCTTATATAGGGATAGATAGAGATGGAAATCCTATAAATTTAGAAATGGTTTTAACTAGAGATGAGTTTGAAGAGAATGTAAAAGATATTATAGAGTCTACTGAACTAATAGTAAATGAAGCTTTAGAGGATGCTAAGCTTATTGATGATGAAATAGATATTGTTTTATTAGTTGGAGGATCAAGTAGAATTCCTTATGTAAGAAATATGCTTGAGAAAAGATTTAAAGGAAAAATAGCAAGGGGGGTTAACCCTGACGAGGCTGTTGCATTAGGGGCTTCTGTACAGGCTGCTATAAAAAATGATATTCCAGTTGGAAAAAAAGGGTCAATAATTGTCACTGATACTTGTAATTACACATTAGGGGTGGCATTAAAAGGTGGTATATTTGATCCAATTATAGAGAGAGATTCAAAACTCCCTGCCAATACAACTAAAAGATATTGTACTGTGGTAGATAATCAAACTGAAGTTTTAGTTAGTGTATATGAGGGAGAAAGCAGATATATAAATGATAATACTTTAATTGATGAATTTATTTTATCAGGAATACCAAAGGCAGAAACTGCAAAAGAGAAGATTGATATAACTTTTACTTATGATTTAAATGGAATTTTAAATGTTTCAGCAGAGATACTATCAACAGGGGAAGAAATTTCTAAAATTATGTCTACAAAAGGTCTTTCTAAGGAAGAGGTTCAAGACCTTAAAGAAGTTGTTACAAAGAATGAAAATAAAAATGATTTAGTTCCTTGGAAGTCAGCAAATCTTTTTAGATTAGTTGAACCAAATTTCAGACTTGCAGAAAGAAAGATACCAATGCTTCCAAGTTCAGATAGAGAAAAGCTTCAAGAAATAATGACAGACATGAAGGAGGCTATTATAGATAATGATAAGATGGCTTTAATGAAATTAGATGAGGAATTAACAGATTTCTTATTTGATTTTGTTAACTAAGTTTGGTGAAGTTTTATATGGATATTAGAGAAGAAAATTTAAATCTGATATATGAAAAGGCTTTAGAATTAATTGAAAATAAAAGATTAAGCGAAGGAAGAGAGTTATTAGAAAAAATATATATATCAGGTAATAGAAATGTAGATGGGTTAAATATTTTAGGAGTAATAAGCTGTTTATACTGCGAATTTGAAGAGGCTAAAAAATATTGGAAGGAAAGTATAGAACTTGGTGATGAGTATAATGAGGCTTATTTATTTTTAGATGACATAAATAGTTCTGATTTTGAAAGTTTAAAAGATAAATATAAAAAGTCCATAGAACTTATAGAAAATGAAAATTATGAAGAGGCAATAAAAATAATTGAGAATATAGAAGAGGAAAGAAAGGAGTTTTTAGAAACTAAAGAGATATTAAGTTTATTATATATGCTAAAGAATAAACAAGCATTAGCTTTAAGTAAGATTAAACTAGCCTTAGATAAGGATGTTAGCAATATAAAGTTTAAAAGCATATATGAGAATATTAAAAATAACATTATTTCTAAAGAGGAGAAAAATGGAAGTTTAGATTATGACTTAGCTTTAAACTTTACTTTTTCTGAGGTTATTTTAAACTTAATAATGATTTTAAACTATAAAATTAATGAGGTGTATGAGGAAGAAATTAAGCTTCAAAATGAAAAAATATATGAATTAGAAAAAAGGTTAGAATTAAAAGAAATTTAATAATATGTTTTTAAATACTATAAGATTAACTCCTATTATTTAGTTATAATATGTAATTAAGTAATAGGAATTTTTTTGAAAAAATTATAGGGGGAAAGGATGGTGGCATATGAATAAAAAAAAGACTATAAAGACAATATTTTTGGTATTATTTTTTCTTTTAATAGGATCAATAGCTCTTGGAATGTGGGGAGCAGTAGCTTTTTTAGATAAAGTTGAAAAAGTAGAAATAAATAAAGATAACCTAGATGCTAATAAAGAAGTAAGCAAAGATATTATAAACTTAGCTTTATTTGGAATAGATAAAGAAGGGGGACAAGGTAGATCAGATTCAATAATGATTTTAACCATAGATGAAATTCATAATAAGCTTAAATTAACATCCATAATGAGAGATTCATATGTTGAGATATCTGGTAGAAATGGAAAGGATAAAATAAATCATGCTTATGCATTTGGTGGCCCAGAACTTGCAATAAAAACATTAAATAATAATTTTGGACTTAATATAAAAGATTTCATTGCTGTAAATATGGATTCACTTCCTGTTATTATAGATAAATTAGGTGGGGTTGATATTAAAGTTGAGGATGATGAGTTAGGCTTAATAGAGGGGATTGATTCTAATGGAGTTCATAATTTAACTGGTAAACAAGCTTTAGATTATGCAAGAATTAGATATACTGATGGTGGAGATAGTAGAAGAACCTTTAGGCAAAGGAATATATTAAATTCTATTTTTGAGAAACTTAAATTTACATCAATTGATGAATACCCAGGATTAATAAGTGAAATTTTACCCTATATTCAAACAAGTTTAAATAATAAAGATATGTTATCCTTAGTAACTAAGTTTGCAGAATTAATTCCTAGTGGATTAGAACAGCAAAGATTCCCTAGAGATAAGGATATGAAAAATATAACTATTAATGGAATATATTACTTGGATTTTGATAATTCAACTGTAAGAAGTGAGATTGAAAGTTATATATTTGAAGATAAATTAGAAAAATGAGGATTTCTTAAAAGAAATCCTTATTTTTTGACAATTAATATTTAAAAATATTAAATATTTGAGAATGATATATTAATTCTATTAATGTTATGGTAAAATATTCATATGAATTTGTAGAATTTAGTAACTAAGGGTGATTAAATGAGGGTACTAATAATTGAAGGTCAGAATTTTATAAGCAGGTATATAGCTAAAAAGTTTTTTGAAGAAGGAAATGAGGTTCATCTTCTTGGTGACTGCTCTATAAAAAGTGATTACATAGTTCACGATATAAAGGTAGAAGATGATGAGTTTGAAAGTTTATTAAGCAAAGAACTTTTTGATATTATAATAGATTCATCAAAAATAAATAATGAAAAAAAAGTGTTTGATATAAATGTTAAAAACATAGAGAAAATCGTAAAATTGTCAAAAAATAATAAGGTTAAGAAATTAGTTTTATTATCAAGCACAGACATATATAAAGATGATTTATATATTGATGAGAAAAGCAAAATTATTCCTAAAAGTGCATATGGAATTAGTATGCTTGCTTATGAAGAATACTATAATATTTATAAGGAAATTTATAGTGTTGATCTTAGAATTTTAAGAATATCTAATATATATGATTTTGATTTAGATAACACAGATAAAGAACTTAGGGAAATTATACTAGGTTTTTTTAATGAAGAGAAAATATCAAATTCGCTAAGTGAGAATTCAAAAGATTATATATGCATTAAGGATGTTGTTGAAGGTGTTTATAAGGCATCATTTAGAAGCGGAAGTTATGTATATAATTTATCTTATGGAAAAAGTTATTCAGGAAAAGAAATATTTGAAATACTTAAAGTTATAGAATTTAGTCATAAATATTCAAGGAGAAAAGATAAAAATAAATTTGAATTAAGTAACAATTTAGCTGTTAAGGAGCTTGGATGGAAAACTAATGTTTGTTTTGAAGAGGGTATTTATTTTTTAGTTAATTCTTTAAAATCAAAAGAAGTTAAGAAAAACAAAAGAAATAATAAAATTCTTTTGTTTTTAATATTTAATATTCTTTTGTTTCCTGTTATGTGTTTTTTTTGTAATAAGGCTAACACTGAATATGAAATACATATTTTAAATTTAGTAATGTTTTTAGGCGTATTAATTTCTTCTATTCTTGGAGTTAAAGAAGGATTAATAAATGGACTTTTTGCAAGTGCAGTACTTATTTTTAGAGTTATTTTAGGAATTTATTATAATGATGCAAATTTAGAGAGATATATTGCTTGTATGATAAGCAATGTAATTATGTATATAGCAACAAGTTTACTTATTGGAATTATAATTGATAGAAATAAAAAAGAAATTAAAAAAGTTGAAATTAAGTATAATACAATGCGCGATAAATTTAATTTCATTTGTAAGTTATATAAAGAGGATTAATAATTTAAAATAATAAAAGAAAGGAGAGCTACTAGTCAATAGATTAAAAAGCTAATCAAAAAATATATAGTTGACTATGTGTTAAGTAGCATTAAGATATGATAGATATACATTCACATATAATACCTAATATAGATGATGGTTCAAAGGGCATTAATATGTCATTAGCTATGTTGAAGAGAGCTTGTGAATCAGGAACTAGTAAAATAGTTGCAACACCTCATTTCTTTAGAGGATATTGGGTTGAAAATAAGAAAGTAGTTAAAGAAAAGGTTGACGAATTAAATAAACTAGCTAAGGATAATAATTTAAATATTGAAATATATGCAGGACAAGAAGTCTTTTTTACAGATCACATATTAGAAGATTTTAATAATGGAGAAATTGGGACTATAAATGGCTCAAGATATATGCTTATAGAATTTCCTATGGATAGAATTAATTTTCAAAAGGCTATAGATGGTGTTTATGAGCTTAAAATAAGAGGAATAGTTCCTATAATAGCTCATCCAGAAAGATATGTTGATTTTATAAATAATCCAGAAAAGATAAATCAGTTTATTGAAGAGGGATATCTATTTCAATTAAATGGAGGAAGTATTACTGGAATGTTTGGAAAAGAAGTTAAAAAAACAGCAGAAATATTCTTAGAACACAATATTTATAGTTTCCTAGGTTCAGATGCACATAGTGATGGAAATAGAAATACAAGTTTAGAAAAAGCATGTGAAACTCTTAATAAGTTAAGTAGAGGTTTAAGCAAAAGATTTGAACAAAATGCACTAGCTTTACTTAATGATGAAAAGTTAACATTCCATGGGGAAAAGGTTAAAAAGAAGAAAAAAGGACTTTTCTCATTCTTTAGAAAGTAATTCAGGTTTAAAATAGGTCTAAATAAAAAAAAGTGATGTATGCAACTAATTTTGCATACGTCACTTTTTAAATTCTTTTATTTATAAAATTTGAGTTGTCTTCCATAAGTACGGAGAATTGGGTTTTCTTAATCCAGCCGTTACAGTTTATTTTTGACTCTGTATTAAGTAAGGAGTAGTACCAAATTTCATTGTTTATTTCAGCTTCATCAATAATTTTTACTTGAGTTTTTTCTTTGAGTTTATTTATAGGATATGAATCATCAGATGGTGCTAAGTAAATTGTTGCATGAGAAAGAGTAACTCCATATCTAAATTCAGGTTCATTATAGTTTATTATTAAATTTTTTTTGATTTTGATTTCTGATTTATTATGGGATACCCCTTTATATTTTGAAAGTTGATTATTTAAGGTTAAAATTTGTCTTTTGTATTCAATAACCTTAATATTACACTGATAAAAAACAAATCCTACTGCACCTATGGCAAGTAGAATTACTATTACACAAAAAATAGCTACCATCTAAAACTCCTTAAAAAAGTATTTACTATAATATATTTTGAAAGTTTTAGATTAATTACATAAATTAATTTTAATAGTTGATTTATTATTTCAGTTATTTTTCTATTTTATTTTTCATGAAATCATCTCAAAAATATAATTTACTATATTTATTATTACATAATTTTATAAAATGGAAATTTATTGAAAGTGACTAATTCAAAAAATTTTGAGTTTAAATATAAAAAATATTAGTATTCATAGTAAGATAGATGTTTTAACAGTATTATTAAGGAAATGGGCTATAAATTAAGAAAAGAGGAGTTAAATAAAAGTTTTATTTACATTAAAATTTTTTTATGTGGTAAAATATAAATATACAGCGGTAGTTTTAATGGCGTAATTTCGGTGTTAAGACTATTTTTTTTATCTAAAAGAGTATGACTGCTAACTAATAGAAATGAAACATGAAAAATTAAAAACTAAATATAAATAAATTTTAAGAAGGTGAAGATTTAGTGTTTAAAATCAATGACTATATAATGTATGGAAATGTTGGGGTCTGCAAAGTTCTAGATATTACTAAGGAAACAATTATGGGTAGTGAGGAAAAAGAATATTATGTATTAAATCCTATATATTCTAAGTATTCAAAGACTACATTAATAAAAATACCTACTGATAATGATAAGATTTTTATGAGGGAAATAATTTCTAAGGATGAAGTTGATTCATTAATCGAGAATATTCCTAATCAAGAAACAATTTGGGTAGATAATGACAGAGAAAGAAGCGAAGAGTTTAAATCAATGATTAAATCAGGAAAATGTGATGATTTAATCACAGTTATTAGAAGTATAAGATCAGATAAGGATAAAAGAAAAGCAACTAATAAAAAAGTTTGTAAAAGTGATGAAGAAATATTAAAAACAGCAGAGAAGATGTTACATCAAGAATTTGCTACTGTTTTAGATATTAAACCAGAAGAAGTAAAAAAATACATAAAAGCTCATATGCCACATTAAATTCAAAAGATAAAATAGTTAGAAAATACTTTAGTAAAATAAATTAAATATATAAACTGTATTAACGGTGTAGAATATAATTTTATATTCTACACCGTTTTTTATAACTTTAAATTTTGGCTCTGTTTTAAACTAGTGTTGATTTTAGATATAACTCTAAACCGCTTATTAAGTAGGTCTGAAGGGATAGCTAAAATCAACACTCTATTAAAACAGAATCTAAATTTAAAATAAGGAGTAATTTAGTATAAAAGCTCATAAATGTTTAGTTTGGAAAAGAGTTATTGGTTTGGAAAAGAGTTAGAAGGTAATACTACTTAACTAAGGGTTTTAGAGGAAATATTAAAGGTTTAAATTTATAACTTCAGGGGAAAATACTGAGTATGAAAATTTTTGAGGTGAATATATGAAGGAATTAGATAGATTTTTTAGCAGGTTAGCATTAATAAATTTAAATGAAATAATAGTAATATTAGTTATCATGCTTATGGTTTTGATTATAAATAGGGTTGTTATAAAAAATATTTTTAAGGTATTACGAAAGTTAACTAGAAAAACTAAAAATTATTTTGATAATAGTGTTATTATAGCATTAGAAAATCCATTAAAACTTTTAATATCCTTCATAGGAGTTTATTCAATATTTAAGATTATAAATATTGATTCTTTAAATTTAGAAGTTTTATCTACATATAAGATAATTAAAGTTGGTGTAATAGCTTCTTTTATTTATTTTGCATATAATTTAACCTTAGTAAACTCATTATTATATAGTAAGCTTCATAAAAATGATAAAGGAAATACCATAGTTTTTCCTTTTGTATCTATAATAATAAGGCTTGTTATACTTTTAATTGGAGTAATAATAATTGCTAATGAATTTGGATTAACTGGTTTTATTGCAGGACTTGGGGTAAGTGGAGTTGCTTTTGCACTGGCTGCTCAAGACACTTTTTCAAATCTTTTTGGAGGTATGGTTATTGTTTTAGATAGACCATTTTCTATAGGAGATTGGATTCAGGCTGGAGATGTTGAAGGGGTAGTTGAAGAAATTACATTTAGAAGTACAAAAGTTAGAACTTTCTCTATGGCACTTGCAACTGTTCCAAATTCGAAGCTTGCAAATAATAATATTATAAACTGGACTCAGAGAAAGCTTAGAAGAATACATTTTAAATTTACTATAGATTGTAAAACATCTGTGGAGAGTATAAAAAATTCTGTGAACAAAATAGAGTATATGCTTAAGACTCATGATAAAATAGATAAAAATTTAATTATAGTGAGTTTCAATGAACTTTCAACATATGGTTTTGGAATTTTTGTTTATTTTTATACAAATCAATTTGAATATCTTGATTATGAGAAGTTAAAGCAAGAAATAAACATAAAAATATTAGAAATCTTAAGAGAAGAAAATGTGGACTTAATGTTTTTAAGATTTGATTTTAACACTCTTGATAAAGGAGGAATAAACAATGGATTTGAAAGTAAGGAGCTTGAAAGTTTAAAAAATATCACTGAGGAGGAGAGAGGTATATGAGTTTAAAATTAGAGGCATGTATAGGAAATTATAGGGAAGCAAAGAGAGCCACAGAACTTGGAGCTAGTAGACTTGAGATTTGTGATAACTTAAAAGAGGGGGGAACTACTCCAAGTTATGGAACAATAGCTAAATGTAAAGAAGATTTAGATGTTGATATGAATGTAATAATTCGCCCAAGAGGAGGAGATTTTCTTTATTCTAAGGAAGAATTAGAAATAATGAAAAGAGATATAGAACTTTGTAAAAAAGTTGGGGTTACTGGAGTAGTTTTTGGATTCTTAAATGAAGACAATACATTAGATTTTGAAACAACAAAAGAGTTTGTTGAATTATCAAAACCACTTAGTATAACTTTTCATATGGCATTTGATGAAATTGAAAATAAATTTGATGCCTTAGATAAGATAGCATCTTTAGGAATAGATAGAATTCTTACTAAAGGTGGAAGTGAAAGTGCATTTAAAAATAAAGAGTTTTTAAAAGAGTTAGTTGAATATGCAGGAGATAGAATAATAATACTTCCAGGTGGAGGAGTAACTAAAGAAAATTTTGGAGAGTTAAGAGAAGTTACAGGGGCTAATGAATTTCATGGAAGTAAGATAGTTGGAGTCTTATAAATATTTGTTTTAAGTGAGTATTAATTATAAAATTTAAAAAAAATTAGTGTTCTGATTAATTTTAATAATATTTAATTTAATGTAAAAAGTATTTTTGATAATGTAATTTAGTTCATTATCATAGAAATACTTTTTATTGTTGTGTAAGGAATTATTAAAAAGTGGATATATATTAATAAAATAATACAAGCTTTTAAATATTTCCGTAAAGAGGTTATGTATCTTAGGTTAAAATGTAGTATGAGATCCTATAAAACAACATAGAAGTGACTAAAAATAACTCTTAACATATATTAAAAATCTTTTTAAATAGTAAAAAATAACTCTTTACAAAGTAAAATGAATTATGTTATATTATAAATAACAACAGGAAGTTCTAAAATAAGAAATAACTTAAATAAATATAAATAACTAATGACTAAATAAAATTTAAGCAAAAGATTTAAATGTAATTAATAATTAAATTGAATGTAAATACTCTGTAATAAGTAGATTGTATAATTAAATTATAGGAGTATTTGTTTGGGAGTTGGTAAATGTGTTAGAGAAGATGATATTAAGTGATAAAGAGTGTGAACATTTAACAAAAAGTATTGCAGGTGGAGTTGGTATAGGACTAGCTTTAGGTGCAATGGTTAATAATCCTCAATTTTGGTTTGCTTTAGGTGGAGTAGTTGGAGTACTGTATTCATTAATACATACATTAATAAATAGAAGTAAAAAAGTAAACTAAATAACGAAATTACCAATTAACATAAAATAAAAAATATTTTGTTTGTCCGGGTTTTATAGTACAAAATTAACATAGTGTTAATTCCCCCTACTTAAACTATAATCCCTTTAATATAAAATTTATAGATGACAAAAAAGTAGTAGATTTTTATAATCTACTACTTTTTATTTATACTAAATAAACTTTATACGAAGATGTAAAATAAATGCTTAAAGCATTAAAAAATCTGTATATTTAAGATAACAGCAATAAAAATAGAAATAAATAAAATGGGGTTGTATCAAAATATAATAATAAAACTTACAAATATATTCCTAGAATCACTAGATTTTGCTAAGAATTTATAATCATTACTAGGAAAATATCACTAAAGCTTAGAAACTTGCTACGCTTCAAACAGTCTAAGCTTTTTAAGGTGATATTTTCTACGTAATAATTTAAATTCTAAAGCTCATATATATTCTTTTCATATTATTTGTAAGTTTTATAAAAAGTTATTTTGATACATGCCCATTTTCTATATGTAGATTATGAGCTACATACAGGTTAATCAAATAGATCAGATTTTTGTTTTACAGTTATAAATGTTTTAACCATAATATCATCCATATTATTTGGCATAAACATACTTTGATTTTGATAATGTCCATATTCAGAATTAGGATACATCATTTGATTATTAGAATGCATAAAGCAGCATTCATGTGAGTTTTGATAATTATAAGGATTCATCATATGTCCATACATATTTTTGTATACATTTTTATATAGATTTTTCTTTTGCATAGGCATGAAAGAATAATCTGTATTACATCTAATATTCATTGGAACTAGTTTGAAATCTTCATCATTATCTTTATAATTTTTCATAAAATCACTCCTAACTTAAAAGATAGCTCATAATAGAGTATATTAAGTTAGGTGTGTAAAGTTTCCTTAAAAAATTTAATTTACTATTAATTTAAATATTTGATATTTGCCAGTTTATAGGGGCTTTATTAATTGACTTTAAAAATTCGTTTGTCTGAGAAAAAGGTTTTGAACCAAAGAACCCTCTAGTTGCAGATAATGGACTAGGATGAACAGACTTTATAATTTTATGTATAGGATTAGTTATAATTGCTTCTTTTGAAATAGCATTTCTTCCCCATAATATAAATACTATTGGTTCATCTCTTTTATTTAGAAGTTCAATTATTCTATCAGTAAATATTTCCCATCCCTTTCCTTTATGAGAATTTGCCTGTCCTTCTCTAACTGTTAAAACAGTATTTAATAGAAGAACTCCTTGCTTTGCCCATTCTTCTAAGAACCCATTGTTAGGTATGTAACATCCTAAATCAGAATTAAGTTCCTTAAATATATTTCTAAGTGATGGAGGTGTTTTGACTCCATGTTTAACTGAGAAACTAAACCCATGAGCTTGATTTGGACCATGATATGGATCTTGACCTAATATAACAACCTTAACATCCTTATAAGCAGTAAATTTTAATGCATTAAAAATATCATACATACTTGGATGAATAATTTGCGTTTTATATTCATTTATTAAAAATTCTCTTAACTTTAAGTAATAATCTTTACTAAACTCATCCTTTAAAAGATTATCCCAATCATTATTAAATTCAGCAGCCATTAAATAGCACTCCTTTTCTTTAAATAAGTTTCTTTATATCAATTTTGTAATCTTGAAATTTTATATTAATATACAATATTGATCTTTTTAATATTTTATCTTTGTTAATTTTAGTAATGAAACTTTATATTAATATACAATTAAAATTTTATACTTAATAGTTTTTTATAACAAGAATAGTATATTCAAAAGTTTTAACTGATTTAAATTTATTACAGAGTTATTTAAAATATATTTATTTACTAATTTAACTAAACTTTAGATAACTATCCATATTACATAAGTTAGAGATTAATTTTGAAAATTAATTCTCTGCTTTTATTTTTATAACTAATCCATATTAAATAAGTTAAATATCAATACAATATTCAGAAGAAGTAATTTTTAATGCTATTAACATCCATATTAAATAGTTAGAAATTAATCTATCAAAGTTTTATTTAAAAGATATGTTTTAAGCCAGCAATAATTTTTATGCCTTTTTGAAATAAAATGATTTCTTTATCTAAAAGATATTTTTTTAGCTAGTGTTGATTTTATATAGAACTTTAAGATAGAAATTACACCTTGTAAAACATTAGAATAAGAACTCTATTGATTTTATATAGAACTTTAAGACTATATGAATAAGTATTTTAGAATTCCATTGAATATGGAAGAATAATGGTCTTAAGAAGTGGAGTTGTTTAATCTAAGGGAGTTTCTTTAGCTTTAGCTATTATATTCTTTAATATTAAAACTTAAATAAATGACTAAAAGATTATTTAAAGTATTAGACTGGCTGTTATTCTTTAATATTAAAATTTAAATCGCTTTGGATACTTAAATGGTGGAGAACTAAAAAATGCTGTTATTATTTAATATTAAAACTCAAATAGGAAACACCTTTTCACATTTATTCGAAGGTGTAAATACAAAATTTTGATTTTCACTTAAAACTAATTAGGTTTTATAGAATAGCTAAAATCAACACCATCTTAAAATATAACCTATCTAAAAGACAAGTATTCCATGTATTTTTGAATTAAAATAAATAATTATAGAACTAATTTAATAATATTTTCATTAAATAAATGATATTCTTAGTAATATTCATTAAATAGATGATATCCGTATTAATAATATAAACCTTATAATATAACTAATTTACTATTATTTTTAAACTGAATATATAAAAGGTTTCTACAAAAAACTTTGGTTTGTAGTATAAAATATTCAATTATTCTCACCATATATGGAGATAAAAAACAGAGCTTGGGTATTGTAATGACAAAAACTAATACATTAGGGCTAAATAGTGGTATAAAAAACCATAATATGATAGCTATGTTTAGACAATCGACAATCCTAAAATGTGGGATGACTTTTGTTAAGAATATATAAAAGGTTATCAATTAGTGATTTTGCCACAAACTTTTGAGATAAATAGGTTATATTAGATAAATTTACAATATTAGCTATATTGTCCTTTTATTTCATTATTATCATCTTTAAGATTTTCTATGGTAAAAACTTATAATATTAGTTGTATTGACTGAGAAATTTACTTAATTAGTGGTTAATAAGCTAAGTTTAAAATTAATAAAGACATATTGAAAGATATATCAAGATAGATTTAATGAAATTTTATATATTTTAATGGCTTTATTGAACTTTGCATAAATTTTAAGTTTTAGAGTATTAGCATCATAGCAAGTCACATAATTTTATATTGGTAGCAAGATAAGTATAAATTTTTTGAGACTATATCAAAAATAGTAAAAACAAAATTTTATATTTATAGATTGAACTACAAGTTTTACTAATATCTATTTATTATTTAAAGTTTTTATAGAAAAACAAAAACAACGTTTATTTATTAAAAAAATAAGAAAAAATAAGAAAAAATATATACTTAAAACTGTATAAAACCATATATTAACATAAATTGTGTAAAAACTTATCCAAGTGTGTCAAGATATGAATTATAAAGAAATTTAGAGAATTTTAAAGAATTAAATATCTCAAATCCAATTTTAACAATATTTATAATATGGATGGAGAAGAATAAATGGTAAGATAAATCTCGTCGCTGAGGTACACGACAACAACTCAACAAAATAAATTAAAAGTTTTGAAAAAAAGTTGTTGACAAAGTTTCAATGCGGTGTTAAAATAAGAAAGTCGCTTGAGGGCGACAAAGAAATGGTCTTTGAAAATTAAACAGAAGATATTAACATAAACCAGCAATTCTTTTAACAAGTAATATGAGTATAGATTAAACTTTTAAATTGAGAGTTTGATCCTGGCTCAGGATGAACGCTGGC
>NZ_JARIDH010000036.1 GCF_029267215.1 Clostridium sp.
TATAATAATCTCTAATTTATGAGAAACTATTTACCTAAATGAAACTTTTTTTGTTAGCTACTTTGCTACTAGTTTAGTATATCATATAAGTAAATTATTTGCAACCTTTTTTAATTATTTTTTAAAACAGTTAAAATTAATACACATTTTCCCAAATAGTAATATCTAAGTTAAATAATTAAGCATAATAAATATTTAATTTAGATATTGTTTTTTATTACTTAAAATCTTAATTATTTATGGTACGGTTCACCGTATCAGTATTAAGTGAGGTTTTCTTCTTTAAAATATTTCTTCATATTCTTCGTACTCTTCATATTCTTCGTACTCTTCATATTCATCTGAGTCAACTTTTAAAAGATCTATATACTCTATATTTATAGATTCAATCTGGGAACCAATTGAAATAGATCCTGTTCTATCAGACCTCCATTCAATAGGTATAATTCCATTAACTACTCCATTAAAATAACAACTAGTACTTCCTAAATCTATATCCTCATTACACCAATGAGCTGAAGAATCAATAGAAACTATAAAATTTACACTAACGTTAATATTAACTACATCATCTTCTATTTCACAGCTAATAATTTCTTTAACTTTACAACTTTCACACTCATCAAAAGAAAGATTATCTAAGCAACATCCAATAGAATCTTCTATTTGATCTTGTAATCCTACATCCTCTTCAATATATTTATTAACAATATCTACAAGTTCACTTGGATACCATTCATTATAAATTTCTTCAACCAACTCATAAACAATACACTCATCAATTAAATCACTAATATCACTACTTATATAATTTTTCGCTATTTCAAGAAACTCTACTAAACTAATAATTTTAATATCTAAACCATTTGATAATTCTCTTTCGAACCAATTAATCAATTTAGGATTTAACTCTTTTCTTTTTAATTCTTTATTGAATGGAAACCAATCAGATTTCACATCTGCTGTTATAAAAGTAATATCTTTATTTTTATTATTTGCAAGTTCAACTAATTGGTTAAGGATTGTATAATCTCCCATTTTATTTTTTTGCTTATTACTATCCTTGCTTCCTGGTAACCCTATTTTGCTATCTATTCTGTACTTTTTTTTTAACTCTTCTTCAGTCAATTTTGACTTATATCTATGTGAAAAAAAATCTTTTAATATATTTTCTAATTTATTTTTTTCAATCCATTGATTTTCATATTCATCATTTTCAGATATGAATTCTTCTATTTCATCAAAACTTACTTTATGGTCAACAAAACCCTCTAATAAACAAATAAATTCATCTGAATACTTATATCCATCACACTGTTTTTTCAATGAATTTATTATCTTTTGTTTATTTTCTTTTTCTAAAATATTTTTAAATGCAATTTCATATTTGTTTTTTTTATCATTGATTCTATTAGTATAAATATTAGTGACTTCTCTTTCAACTTGATCTAATAAGATAATATCTTGAGATTTACAATCAAAAATATCTTCCAATTCAAGTGAGTTATTTAAACAAAATTCATATAACCTTAATATACTACAACTATCAAAAACTAAGATTGTTTCTTTCCATATATACTCATTATTTAATTTCATATTCCTCTCTCCCTAAAAGTTACACTTTATTTTCAAATCTTTTATAAATAATTTGCTTATAAAGTAATACTATCAAATAATTATTTTATTTTCTATCTATTACTAATAATTACATCTAAATTGCTAAATTCAACTTCATTCTACCAAACCTAAAATTTCGCATAAGAAAATAAGAAACGTCTTTCATTGGCACTTCTTCTTCATTGCTTAGATAGTCTATTAAACCATCATTTATTTTTAGTTTTATTGAATCTATTTTTCTATCTTTTCCTACGGTTATTTTTGAAACCAACCTATGAAGTAACATCTTTTGCTTTTCTTTACTTGTATAGTTAACCATTATTCTTCCAAAGCTTTGTAGAATTTCTTTTATTACATCATATGAAACTTCTGATTGATTTTCGTCTGTTACTGTTATTAGAATTTTTTCTCTTTCTTCTTCTAATACATTTATATTCTTATCTAGTTCTGATTTTCTTTCAACTAGTTCTTCTTTTGTTATTAAATCATCTTCATATGCTTCTAGTATTTTAGTTTTCTTACTTTTTAGTTTACTTAGTTCTTTATCTATTTTGTCTAACTTTTTCTTGTTTGGTTCTACATTACTTCTTCTAGTATGATTGATGTTGTCTATGATTTCTTTAACCATCTTTTCATTAGAAAGTAGTTCTTCTATCTTTCCAAAGACATATTCATTAGCTTTATCAACTCTTATTGCATTAGAATTACAGACTGCTATACCTTTATTCTTCCAGTTACCACAAGCATAGTATGTTATTCTTTTCTTTGTTCCATCTTTTAATTTGTTGGTTGTTCTCATTATTACCATTCCTGCCCACAAACTAGACATCTAAGTATTCTCTATCATATATTCTAGCTGATTTTCCCTTCTTTGATTCTAGTATTTTCTGAACCTTGTCCCACAATTCATTACTAATGATTGAATCATGAAGTCCATAAACTATTATTGGATTAGGATTTATATTCTTTCTTCTCTTTTCTGACCAATCTTGTCTTACATTATATCTAATCTTTCCTATGTAAACTGAATTAGTTATAATGTCTTTGATTGAAGCAACAAAAAAGTCGTTCCATTTCTTAATTCTATATCCTAGTTTGATTAACTCTAATTCAATTACATCTAAAATTCTTGGAACATATATATAATCACATCTTACTGTATCTTTATAACCTGAAAATATTATCTCTTTTCATGGACTTAATAAAAATCTTTTCTATGCAATATGTGTAATATTAATATTTTAAACTAGCTTATTTTAGAAAATTACAATATCTGATGCTTTTTATTATTTCCTATTCAACATTTTTGCCCTTATTCTAAAATTAACTTAAAAAGTTCTTCATCATCTATTACTATTACTAAAAAATCGCTAAAAAGTAAAAATAGTGAAGAGTTATAATTAACTCCTTCACTACATATAATTTCATCTTTATATTCTGGTATGATATCTTTCAACATCCCATTTTTAAGTTCTTCAGCATCTTCTAAACTCTCAACTATTAAAATGTATCCACCTAAATCTTTATCTATATCTCTGTTTTCTCCATAGTTTTTAGCTAATAGTTTAATTAAATCAAATAAAAAATTTACTAATTCAAACTCCTTTATATAATTAATTTCTTTTTTATCTTTAATTTTTAACATCTATTTTTTATTATCTATAAAAATTCACTTATACTAATATAATTTTTTAATTCATCTTTATATATTGCTATCTCTTGACCTTTTTTCTCTCCAGCTACAGTATATCTTAAGAAAAATTTTTCTTGTCTTAATCCGCTATAAGCCTGTTCTATCAACTCACTATTATCATACGTAATAAACCAATCATTATTTAATTTTTTAACTTTTTTAGCTAATCTAATATGATCTTTTTCATTAAAGTGATTTTTATATAAATCCTTTCCTTTTTTTACGTATGGTGGATCTAAATATATAAGTAAGTTGTCATACCTCTTATCAATATATTTTATAAAGTTTATTGCATCTGTATGATGTAATTTAATTGATTTTCTATATGAATATATACTTTCTATTATTTCAATAAGATTTTTCTTATTAAATCTACAATTCATTTTGTACTTTCCAACCTGTTGTTTTCCACCTATAGGCCCTGCTAATATTATCCCTGACCTATTACATCTATTTAAATAAAATGTAGCAAATCCTATTTCTAATTTACTAAATTTGTCTTGATTCATATAAATATATTTTTGATAGTCCCATTCTTCTATAGAAAATATAGCATCATCTATTAATTTAATAAATTCATTTTTACTATTTAATATTGAATACCAAAAACAATAAATTGCATTATCATTGTCATTTATAATTATCTTATCAACGATGCCATTATGCAAAAGTTTTAATGCTAATCCACAACCGCCTGCAAATGGTTCTACGTAAATAGGTTTTTTTTCAAAATTTTTATTTATTAATTCCTTCATAAAATTATATAATTTTGCCTTACCACCTGGATATCGTAAAGGAGTATATGACTTCAAATATATTTCCTCCTAACTTTTAATCTTTCCACTCTTTTGAACTTATCTCATGAAACTCTGATACCTTTTTAAACATAGTTTTTAAGTCATTATAAAAAGACTCTAATTGTTGCTTATTTTCTTCTGAATTTATCCAATTTTTAATAACCAAGGTAAAAAATTGTTCATATTTTCTAAATAATTTTTTATTTTCTTCTCTTCTTATCCCTTTAGTAGATTTTCCAGCATTTTTGAATTCTTCAATTTTAGTTGAAATTTGCTCAATTTCCGGTTTTATATTATCTCTATAATATACTTTAGTATATCCCATTCCTTGTATATTAGGATTATACCAAAATTCATTATTAGAATCTTCATAAATTTTTTTACATTGATTAAAAACCACCTCTTCTGGAGCTTTATTACCAGGTAATGCAATTATGTAATTAGTATAATCTGGACCTCTATCTCCATCTAAGATACAAATTGACCTCATTGTAGACCTTAATAAATTACTATCTTTAAATATATTACATAAACTATCAGATGAAATATTAGCATTAACTAAATGAAATAAATTTTTCACACCAAAAAATTCCATTTTATATTCTCTCTCAAAATAATCAAATATACATTTTAAAAATAATCTAGCTTCATCATCCTCAGTAAAAATTGGAATATTTCTATTGATATAAATATCCTTTTGTAATGTTGACTTTAAAAACATTTTTATTTTATATATATCTACATCTTGTACTAAATCCACCGAATCTATATTATCTATTAAATATAATACATTATTTTTTTTATTCAAAGCTTCTTCTATTAAAGTCAAACTATGTGTAGTAAATATTATTTGTATTTTATAATTTTTCGCAAATTCTTCCATAATGTTCAATAATTTAATTTGATATGCTGGATGTAAAGTTGCATCTATTTCATCTATTAACAATATACTATCATTCATATCAATATTATGACTACTTATATTGTCATGATAATATTTTAATGAAACTAATGCTGTTATTATTATAAATAAATTATCTTCTCCTGCTGATATTGTATTTGAATCAACACCTTTATATTGTGATGAAAATTCTGCTCTAGTTTTTATATCTCCCATTTTTTCTTGCCCTTTATAGGATATTTTTATACCTGTAAAGCATTCATATATTTTATTTATTTCTTCTAAATATTTTTCTGGTAATTTTTTATTTATTTTTTTAATGCCTTCATCATTTTGATATTCTCCATATGCAAAAAGCCTAGATAATCCTAAATATATTACAGGCATCTCTGGTAACCTTTGACTACTCCCTTTAGGATAAGTTGGTTTTATTGAAAATCTATTTTTCCCACCATTTCTTGAATTATGTCTTCTAAAATCTAGGCTAGTACCATTAAAATATGTAATAGAAAATAAAGTTCCTTTTATCCCCAGAGCAGGATCATTATATTCACTATCTCCTTTTGTTAAACTTTCTATTTTGGGATTCAAAACATCATTTATATCATTTATTACCGAAATACTATTTTCATTAATCAAATTTTTATTAGTTTTTGTTAATTTCTTAAATGAATTACTTATAATATGCAATAAGGATGTTTTACAAGTACCATTACTTCCTGAAATAACATTTATTCCAGATGTAAAATCTAGTTCTAAATTTTTTAGTTTTCTATACTGCTTTATGTCTATTTTATTAACCATAACGCTTACTCTTCCTCCAACTTGTTATCATCTCTTATATATTATCATAATATATCATAACATGAAATTATTAACTCATTTTACATTTATAATAAAATAAATCTCATCTATTTATGGTAAGGTTCATTCTTCATTATTCTAAAAGCTCTATAAATCTGTTCTAAAAGCATTACTCTAAATAATTGGTGTGGGAATGTCATCTTTGAAAAGCATAGTTTATAATCTGCTCTTTTTATAACTTCTTGCGATAGACCTAAACTACCACCTATTATGAAAGCTATGT
>NZ_JARIDH010000039.1 GCF_029267215.1 Clostridium sp.
AGCAGGTTATCGGTTCAAGTCCGATCATCAGCTCCATAAGTGGTGGAATTCCCGAGTGGCCAAAGGGGGCAGACTGTAAATCTGTTGTCGGACGACTTCGAAGGTTCGAATCCTTCTTCCACCACCATTTATAAAAATAAAATATTAAACACTGTGCTGGTGTGGCTCAATTGGCAGAGCAGCTGACTTGTAATCAGCAGGTTATCGGTTCAAGTCCGATCACCAGCTCCATATGTGGTGGAATTCCCGAGTGGCCAAAGGGGGCAGACTGTAAATCTGTTGTCGGACGACTTCGAAGGTTCGAATCCTTCTTCCACCACCAGCAAGAGACACTTGTTTAAAGTGTCTCTTTGTTTAAAATAATATTAAAGTTAAAACAGAATATTTAGTATTTATATACTCTTATCCAGAGAGGTGGAGGGAATAAGGCCCAATGAAACCCGGCAACCAGTGAGAAATCACTACGGTGCCAATTCCGGTAAAGAAAAAAATCTTTACAAGATGAGAGAAGATAAATTTAGTGTATAACTAGAATCTCTTCTTAATTCTAAAAGGATTTAAGAAGAGATTTTTTATTTAGTATAAAATATATTTTGAAAGCGCGCATTAAAATATATGAAATATTAAACATAAGGTTTAGATATTATTTTAAATATTGAATATAGTAATTTAAGAAAATATTTAGGGTTTTTCAACAAATAAAAAAATAATTTGAAAGGGGTGAATTAGCTATCCTAATTAATTTATAGGGTAGTTATATAAACATGAGAAGATTATTTACATCAGAGTCAGTTACAGAAGGACATCCAGATAAAATATGCGACCAAATCTCAGATGCAGTTTTAGATGCTATCTTTGAGAAAGATCCAAATGCAAGAGTTGCTTGTGAAACAGCCGTTACTACTGGATTAGTAATGGTTATGGGAGAAATAACAACAAATTGTTATGTTGATATCCCTAAAATAGCAAGAGAGACTATTAAAAATATAGGATATGATAGAGCTAAATATGGTTTCGACTGTGAAACTTGTTCAGTTATGACTACAATTGATGAACAATCATCAGACATAGCTATGGGAGTTGATGAGGCTTTAGAGTCAAGAGCAGGAGAAAAAATTGATATAGATGCTGTTGGAGCAGGAGATCAAGGGATGATGTTTGGTTTCGCTACTAACGAAACAGAAGAATTTATGCCAGCACCAATAGCTATGGCTCATAGATTATCAAGAAGATTAACAGAAGTAAGAAAGAACGGAACTTTACCTTACTTAAGACCAGATGGAAAAACTCAGGTTACTGTTGAGTATGAAGATAATAAACCTGTTAGAATTGATGCTATAGTAATATCAACTCAACATGGTCCAGACGTTTCCCAAGAACAAATTCAAAAAGATTTAATGGAGCATGTAATAAAGGCTGTTATTCCAGCTGAGTTATTAGATGAAAATACTAAATACTACATCAATCCAACAGGAAGATTCGTTATTGGAGGACCTCAAGGTGATGCTGGATTAACAGGAAGAAAAATAATAGTTGATACTTATGGTGGATATGGAAGACACGGTGGTGGTGCTTTCTCAGGAAAAGACCCAACTAAGGTTGACAGATCAGCAGCTTATGCAGCTAGATGGGTTGCTAAGAACTTAGTTGCTGCAGGTGTTGCAGATAAATTAGAGGTTCAAGTTGCATATGCAATCGGTGTTGCTAAGCCAGTATCAATAATAGTTGATACTTTTGGAACAGGAAAAATATCAGATAGTAAAATTGTTGATATAATAAATAAAGTATTTGATTTAAGACCAGGTGCTATAATAAGAGACTTAGATTTAAGAAGACCTATTTACAAGCAAACAGCTGCTTATGGACATTTTGGAAGAACAGATGTTGAACTTCCATGGGAAAACTTAAATAAAGTTGAAGAAATAAAGAAATATCTTTAATAAAAACAAAAACCAATTGAGATAAACTCAATTGGTTTTTGTTTTTTTTATTAAATTTAAACTAAAATAATTTAAATTTTTTTATATTGATATTATGCTTTATGAACAAGCTTTCCATTTACTATTACATATTTTATATTTATATCTTCATCGAAAAGAATTAAATCAGCATCATAACCTTCTTTAATTAATCCTTTTCTATCATCAACTTTACAGTGTCTAGCTCCATTGAAAGTAGCCATTTTTATAACTTCATAAAGTGGGTAGTTTGTGTTTTTAAATATATTTTTAACAGCTATATCTAAAGTTAATATAGAACCTGCTAATGAACCAGATAATAATCTAGCAGCTCCATTTTTAACTTCAACATCTTGACCACCTAAAGAATACATTCCATCAGGCATACAACAAGCCATCATAGCATCTGTTATTAATAATACTTTATCAGTACTTTTTTGTTTATAGGCAACTCTTAAACTAGGATATGATATATGAATTCCATCTGAAATTGTCTCAGTAGTTATATCTGTATCAAAAACAGCCCCTACAACCCCTGGTTCTCTGTGAGTAAATGGTGTCATAGCATTGAATAAGTGAGTAGCATGTGAGCATCCACACTTTATGCCTTCTATAGCTTCTTCATAAGTAGCTTTAGTATGTCCCATTGAAACTACTATTCCTTTTTCACTTAAGAATTTAATAAGTTCTTTAGCACCATCTATTTCTGGAGCAAGAGTTATTGAAACAACATCATTTTCATTTTCACCAACTAATTTATAGAAGTTTTCCTTTGTTGGAGCTATTAAGAAATCTGGATTTTGAGCTCCGATAGCCTTAGGACTTATAAATGGTCCTTCAAGATGAGCACCTAAAACGTTAGCTCCATCTGTGCCTTCATTTTTAGCTTTGTGTATAGCCTCCATTGACTTACATATATCGTCTGAAGCCACTGTCATTGTTGTTGGTAAGAATGAAGTAGTACCATGTTTAACTATAACCTTTGCAATTTCATTTATAGCTTCATAGGTACCATCCATAGTGTCATGTCCACCAGCACCATGTATATGAACATCTATAAATCCAGGAGCTAGATAAAGACCTTTTCCATCTATAATTTCACAATTAACTTCATTTTCAGGATTTATAGATTTAATCTTTCCATTTTCAACTAGTACATTTCCAGACTCAATTTTGTCTAAATATACTATGTTACAATTTTTTATTAACATACGAATCACCTTCCTCATTATTAATCTTAAGATTTTCATTTCACTAAGTCAATGGAATAAAGTTTATGATTTAAAATTAACAATTGTGATATAATTAATAGTAATAAACAAGTTAAGAGAAACCTTTTAGGAGGTAATATGGAAGAGTTAAATGGAATAGTTGAAAGTATAGTGTTTAAGAGTGTTGATACAGGCTATACTGTAATAAAATTTAGGGAAAATAACAATATTTATACGGCAGTTGGGGTGCTTCCTCAAGTTAGAGAAGGACAAAATTTAAAGATAAAAGGAAATTGGATTAATCACTCTCAATTTGGAAAACAATTTAAGGTTGAAGAGTGTGAGGAAATATTACCTACATCGGAGGCTGGAATAGAAAAATATTTAGCTTCAGGAATAATACACGGAATTGGTCCTGTTACAGCTAAGAAAATAGTAAAGAAGTTTGGAAAAGATACTTTAGATATATTAGATAATAATATTGAAAGATTAAAAGAGATAGAGGGAATTGGTAAGAAAAGGTTAGAAACCATAATTGAGTCCTATAGAGAGCAAAGTGAATTGAAAAATATAAGTATATTCTTACAAACTCATGGATTGAGTATAAATCAATGTTTGAAAATATATAAAAAATATGGGGCAAGTTCTGTAGAAACTGTAAAAAATAATCCTTATATATTATGCGATGAAATTTCAGGTATTGGATTTAAAACATCAGATAAAATAGCTAGAAGTTTAGGAATAGAGGTGGATTCACCTTTTAGAATACAAAGTGGTATAAGATATGTGATTAATGATTTTTGTGCTAATGGACATACTTTTATGCCTAAAGAAGAACTTTTAAATGAGGCTAGCAATGTTTTAACTGTTGATAAAAGTGTAATAGAGGAAAATATAAATAATGCGGCGTTAGATAGAAAGATAAAAGTAGAAAAGGTTCATGATAAGGAAGGAGTTTTTACAATTCCTAATTATTACTGTGAACTTGGAATTACAAATAGAATTTTAACTTTAGCAATTAGTAATTTTCAAGATATAAATGTAGATGTGGATCACTTAATAAGCCAGTTTGAGAGGAAAAATAAAATAACTTTTGCAACTTCACAGAAGGATGCAATAACTAGTGCTTTCCAAAATGGAATAGAAATAATAACAGGAGGGCCAGGAACAGGTAAGACTACTATAATTAAGTGTATAATTGAAATTTTTGAAACTTGTGGATTAAAGGTTTTACTAGGTGCACCTACAGGAAGGGCAGCTAAAAGAATGAGTGAATCCACTGGAAAAGAGGCTACTACAATTCATAGAATGCTTGATATGGGTGTTTTTGAAAAGGATGAGAGCCTATTTATGACTAATACAGAAGAAAATTCTTTAGAGGCTGATGTTATTATAATAGATGAGGCTTCTATGATAGATATAACTCTTATGAATGCTTTGTTAAAATCAATTAAAGTTGGAACTAGACTTATAATTGTTGGAGATGTGGATCAGCTTCCATCAGTTGGGTCAGGAAATGTGTTAAATGACTTTATTGAAAGTGGATTTACAAAGGTAGTTCGTTTAAAAGAGATTTTTAGACAGGGAAAAGAGAGCATGATTGTAATTAACGCTCACAAAATAAATAAGGGTGAAATGCCTAAATTAAATGAAAAAGGAACAGATTTCTTTTTTATTAAAAATGATATTCAAGAAGGAATTTTAAATACAGTAATAGATTTGATAAATACAAGGCTTCCTAAATTTAATTCAAAATGGGATAAATTAAGAAGTATTCAAGTATTAGTGCCTATGAAAAAAGGGGTTTTAGGTGTTACAAACTTAAATGAAAAAATTCAGAGTGTTTTAAATCCAAAGGCTAATTATAAGAAAGAAAAAGAATTTAGAAGCGTCATCTTTAGAGAAGGAGATAAGGTTATGCAGATTAAGAATAACTATTCTCTAAAATGGACTAGAATAGCTGGAAAAGGAGAACATGAAGGCTCTGGAGTATTTAATGGAGATATGGGATTTATTGAAAGTATAGACTTAGAGGGAAAGAAGATGTCTATAATTTTTGATGAGGAAAGAAAAGTAGTTTATGACTTTATGTATTTAGATGAATTAGATTTAGCTTATGCTATAACAATACACAAAAGCCAAGGAAGTGAATTCCCAGTTGTTATTATGCCAGCATATATGGGAGCACCACTTCTTATGAATAGGAATTTACTATATACAGGTATAACTAGGGCTAAGGAAATGGTTGTAGTCGTTGGAATACCTAAAGCATTAAAATATATGGTTGATAATACAAGAAGTATGAAGCGTTATTCTTCTTTAAATTGGAGAATAAAAGAAATAATATCTAATGATATTTTTGAGGAAGAGTAGTTTGGGAGGATTTTAATGTGAGTTTATATGGTAATAATTCTAAGATAATAAGTAGATATAGCAACATGTTAAGAAAATGGTATATAAAAAAAGAAAATAAGTTCATAAATTTAATTTGTGAACCATATCAAAACTTAGAGTTTGTTTATGATTTAGTAAAAGATTGCTTAAAAAATGGGGAAAAAGTTTTATATGTTGGAAAAAGTAAAAAAGTTTGTAGAGCTGATGTTGTAAATTCTATTAATTTTTATTTTTCTTCTTTTGAAAATATATTTAGAATTAGAGAAAAATTTGATTTAATAATATTTGATGATGTTAGTTTATATTCTAATAAGAATATTATGGAGTGCAATGAGGATTTAATATACTTAAAAAATTTGTGTGGAAAAATTATTATATGTTCAGTTGATAAGATATTTAATAATATTGATCACAAAGAAGTTTTAAATGAAAATAGAAAAACTCATTTTTTAGAACCAAGACTAATAACGACTAGGGTGAATCTTGAGAAAGCAATGCCTTATATTCTTTATGAGTATATAGAATGGTTTATTAGAGAGAAAAGGGTATTAGTTATATATGTTCCTAAGGAAATAAAGAAAGAATATGTTTATGATTATTATACTAAGGATTTAAAATTAGAAGATAAGGTAAGAATATTAAAAAGTAATAAAAATACATCTATTTTAAAAGTTATGGAAGAAAGTAATTATAGAAAAGAGGGGATTATTTATATTACTGATTCTTTACAGGATTACTTTGATTATGATCCTAAGTGTGATTTAATAATTTATTTTTTTAATAAAGAAATTGTAGATTATAAAAAAATAATTTTTGCTTGTGGATTATTAGGAAAAAATAAATACAAAAATAGAGAAGTAATATTACTAAGTAATGATGAAAATGAACAGATAGAAATAGCTAGGAGGTTAGCAAGAAGCTTTAATGAAACTTTATGGAGAGATATAGAGGGAGAATAGAAAATATTTTTCAATGCTTTTTAGAAGTAATTTATCCAAGAGAAGAAAAATGTTATGTGTGTAATAAAGAGGGTGGAAAAATAATATGTGACAAGTGTAATAGAAAGATTGATAGAGCTAATGATATTTTAGAGGTTGAAGGATGTAATCTTTATATATGTTCATATTATTCCTTTATTATAAAAGACCTTATATTAAGATTAAAATATAAAGGGGATTTTCATGCTGGGGAAATACTAGTTTTACTATTAGAAGAAAAAATTAAGAAAGAAAACTTAAACATAGATTATATAGCATATGTTCCTATAGCTAAGGATGCCATGAAGAAAAAAGAATTTAATCAGTGCGAATATTTAGCTAAAGAACTTGGGAAAAGATTAGATAAAAAAGTAGCTCAAGTTTTAAAAAAGAAAAATAAAGTTAAAGAACAGAAAACTTTAACTAAAGAAGAAAGAGATAAAAATGTAAGTGAAGCCTTTGAAATTATTGATTTAAAACTTTTAGAGGGAAAGAATATTTTGCTTTTAGATGATGTTATTACAACAGGTTCAACTTTGAAATATTGTACTCTAGAATTAAAAAAAATTAAAGATATTGAGATTTTTTTATTGACTATTGCAAAAAGTAATATATAATATTAATGTAGCTAGGTTTGTGGTTGAAAGTCGATGCCAGTCGCAGGCGAAACGATCCACGTAAGCTAAACAAAGTTTTAGTGAGCATGGTGCGGCTTAGAAGTAAGACCTACCAGTCAATAAAGACTGAGAGGGTTAGTAGTGAGAGGTTGAATCCGGGTAGCAAAAGCTCCAGTAGGCGAGTGTGGGGGCAAAAACCAGGTCAACTAGCTATAAAAAAAGACTATGATTCTCATAGTCTTTTTTTGTTTTTGTCAAATCTTATGTAATATAAATAACTTAAGAAAAAATAAGCTTAAATAAATAAGGAGTATATAATATATTAAAATTTTCAGTAAATTGTGATAATTTAAACTTGTATTTATAAGAGCAAAATAGTATAATTTAAACATAAATTAAAACCTTTACATTAGTTAGGTTATTTGTTTTTTTGAAAGGGGCTGAAAATATATGAAAGTAACAGTTCATGCTAAAAATATAGAATTAACAAATGCTTTAAAGGATTCAGTTGAAAAGAAAATATCCAAGTTAAGCAAGTATTTTGAACCAGGAGTTGAAGCAAAAGCCACTTTAAGCGTAGAAAAAAGTAAACAGATTATAGAGGTTATGATTCCTTTTAATGGCGTATTATTAAGAGGTGAAGAAGCTACTGACGATATGTATAAGTCAATAGACTTGGTTGAAGAAAAAATCGAAAGACAAATAAGAAAGCAAAAAACTAAATTAGCAAAGAAAAATAGATATGATTCATTAAGATTTTCTCATATAGAGTCATTAAATGATATAGATGAAGAAAAAGAATCAACAATAGTTAAAACTAAGAGATTTGATGTTAAACCTATGGGAGCAGAGGAAGCAGTTCTACAAATGGAATTAATCGGGCATGATTTCTTTGTATTCCAAGATGCAGAAACAAATCAGTTAAATGTGGTTTATAAAAGAAAAGACGGAAATTATGGTTTGATTGAACCTGGTTTAGATTAAGAATAAAATAGAATGATTTATAATAAAAAAGATGTGAATTTTATTCACATCTTTTATTTTATATAAAAGTTTTATCTAAATTATTACATTTATTGAAAACTTAATATTATAAATGTTATAATTGAGTAGTTATTATATAATAAAGTGAATTTTATTGTATAATTGAAGATAATACTATAAATTATATTAGTAAATGATTATAGAATAAGGTTAAATATAGAATTGAGGGATAAAATAATGGGATTATTAGAAAAAATATTTGGAAGTTATAGTGATAGAGAAGTTAAAAGAATAAGACCTGTTGTAGAAAAAATAAATTCTCTTGGTCCTGATATGAAGAAGTTGTCTGATGAAGAATTAAAGCAAAAGACTTTTGAATTTAAGGAAAGATATGCTAAGGGTGAAAGTTTAGATGATATGCTTCCAGAGGCTTTTGCTGTTTGTAGAGAGGCCTCAACTAGAGTTTTAGGAATGACACATTTTGATGAGCAATTAATTGGAGGAGTAGTTTTACACCAAGGTAGAATTGCAGAGATGAAAACTGGGGAAGGTAAAACATTGGTTGCTACATTACCAGTTTATTTAAATGCTATTGTTGGAAAGGGTGTTCATGTAATCACAGTGAATGACTACCTTGCAACAAGAGATAAAGAGGAAATGGGAAAATTATATAGTTTCTTAGGATTAAGCACAGGTGTTATAGTTCATGGTTTAACAAATGACCAAAGAAGAGAGGCTTATAATTCTGATATAACATATGGAACAAACAATGAATTTGGATTTGATTATTTAAGAGATAACATGGTTATCTATAAAGAAGAGAGAGTTCAAAGACCTCTAAATTACTGTATAGTGGATGAGGTTGACTCAATACTTATAGATGAAGCTAGAACACCTCTTATAATTTCAGGTGCAGGAAACAAGTCAACAGATCTTTACAAAATAGCTGACTTCTTTGTTAAGAAATTAAGAGAAGAGGAAGATTATACAATAGATGAGAAGGCACATGCTGCTATGCTTACTGATAAAGGGGTAGAAGAGGCAGAAAAAGCTTTCGGAATTGAAAACTATGCTGATGCTAATAATATGGAACTACAACATCACATTACTCAGGCATTAAAGGCTAACTATGTAATGAAAAGAGATAAGGACTACATGGTTAAAGGTGATGAAATCGCAATAGTTGATGAGTTTACAGGAAGACTTATGGAAGGTAGAAGATATTCAGATGGTCTTCACCAAGCTATTGAGGCTAAAGAGGGAGTTAAGGTTCAAAGAGAATCTAAAACTTTAGCAACAATAACATTCCAAAATTACTTTAGAATGTACACTAAATTAGCAGGTATGACAGGTACAGCCCTTACTGAGGAAAATGAGTTTAGAGAAATCTATGGATTAGACGTTGTCGTTGTTCCAACTCATAAACCAATACAAAGAGAAGACCATTCAGACTTAGTATTTAAAACTGCTAAAGGAAAATATAATGCCATATTAGATGAGATAATAGAAACACATAAAACTGGTCAGCCAGTTCTTGTTGGTACAACAAGTATAGAAAAATCAGAATATCTTTCATCTTTACTTAAGAGAAAAGGTGTTCCACACAAAGTATTAAATGCTAGATACCATGAACAAGAGGCTGAGATTGTATCTAAATCTGGTGAATTAGGAAACATAACAATTGCAACTAATATGGCAGGTAGAGGTACTGATATTAAACTTGGAGAAGGTGTTTTAGAAGTTGGTGGTTTAAAAATCATAGGTACTGAAAGACATGAGTCAAGAAGAATAGATAACCAGTTAAGAGGACGTTCTGGTCGTCAAGGAGATAAGGGTAATTCAAGATTCTATATCTCTTTAGAAGATGATTTAATGAGAATATTTGGTTCAGAAAAACTTCAATCAGTAGTTGATAGACTAGGCTTAGAAGAAACAGAAGCTATTGAAAGTAAAATGGTTAGTAAGTCAATAGAGAATGCTCAAAAGAAAGTTGAAGGAAATAACTTTGATATAAGAAAAACATTGTTAGGATATGATGATGTTATGAACAAACAAAGAGAAGTTATTTATAAACAAAGATCACAAGTTTTAGAAGGTGAAAACTTAGAAGATAGCGTTCAATCTATGATTGAGGATGTTATAGGTGGAGCTGTTCAAAATCACTTAAGTAATATTGATGAAGATGATTTTGAAAAAGAACTTGGAGATTTAATAAAATATTTAGAGGATATAGTTTTACCTCACGGAAAATTCACAGTTGAAGATTTAAAAACTTCATCAGATGAAGAAATAACTAGAAAATTCATTGAGTGTGCTAGAGATGTTTACAAAGAGAAAGAAGAGACTGTTGGCTCAGAACAAATGAGAGAAATAGAAAGAGTTATTATATTAAGAGTTGTTGATACTAAGTGGATGGATCATATAGATGATATGGATCATTTAAAACAAGGTATTGGATTAAGAGCTTACAAACAACAAGATCCAACTCAAGCATATCAAATGGAAGGTAGTGCAATGTTTGATGAAATGATACAAAACATTAAATTAGACACTGTAAAATACTTATTCCATGTTCAAGTTGAGGTTGATAAGCCTCAAAGAGAAAGAGTAGTTCAAGAAACTGGAGCTAGCCATGGTGGAGATTCACAAGAGGTTAAGAAAAAGCCAGTTAAAAAAGAACCTAAAGTAGGAAGAAATGACTTATGTCCATGTGGAAGTGGTAAGAAATATAAATCTTGTTGTGGAAGAGAAGTTGTTTAATTTTAATAAACTTTAATCTAAATTAAAATATTAATTAGTTTTTATATAAGGGGTGGTTTTAAAACCACCTTTTATTTTAAAATGCTCAGTGTTTACACTTTATTAAGTTAAGTAAGTTTTATATATTATTTAAAAGCATACTATTTTAAATAAATTTATTGACTTATTCTATTTAAAGATAAAAGAAGATGATATACTCTATAGTATAAATATATAATTAATGATAGGGGTGAAGTTTTTATGATTATGGAACTTGAAAATCAATTAAGCAAGTTACATGAGCTAAAAAATAATTTAAAGGAAATGGGGGCTTCACTTTGACTTACCATCTTTAGAGAAAAAAAGTGCAGAATTTGAATTAAAGATGCAAGAGACTGGATTTTGGGATGATGTTAAAAAAGCACAGGAAGTAACCCAGGAAGCTAAGTTATTAAAAGACAAAATAGATAATTTTAAAAATTTAAATTCTAGAATAGAAGATTTAGAAGTTTTAAAAGAACTTATGGAAGATGATGACATGGAAACAGCAAAGGAAATCATAAGTGAGGTTAAAGCTTTAAGTAAAGAAGTGGAGATTTTAAAGATAGAGACAATTCTTTCAGGTGAGTATGATAGAAATGATGCTATTTTAACATTGCATACAGGTGTTGGTGGAAGTGATGCTAATGACTGGACGGAAATGCTTTTAAGAATGTACACAAGATGGTGTGAGAAAAAAGGATATTCCTTAGAAACACTAGATTATTTACCAGGTGATGAGGCTGGAGTAAAGAGTGTTACTTTGAAAGTTAAAGGTGAATTTGCATATGGATATTTAAAAGCTGAGAAAGGAATTCATAGATTAGTTAGAATTTCTCCTTTCAATGCAAATGGAAAAAGACAGACTTCCTTTGCCTCTGTTGAAGTTTTGCCAGAGCTTACTAAGGAACAGGATATTGATATCAATCCTGTTGATTTAAGAATAGATACCTATAGGGCAGGTGGTGCTGGTGGCCAGCATGTAAATAAAACAGAGTCTGCAGTTAGAATAACTCATATTCCTACAGGAATTGTTGTTCAGTGTCAAAATGAGAGAAGCCAATTTTCTAATAGAGATACTGCTATGGGGATGTTAAAATCTAAGCTTATTGAATTAAAAGAAAGAGCTCATAAGGAAAAAATAGAGGATTTAACTGGAGAATTAAAAGATATGGGATGGGGAAGTCAGATAAGAAGTTATGTATTTCATCCATATTCAATGGTTAAAGATCATAGAACAAATGTTGAAACTTCAAATGTAAGTGGAGTTATGGATGGAGATATAGATAGCTTCATAATAGCCTACTTAAATTCATAAAAATAAGCTATATAAAAACTAAAATAGACTTTTAAAATATACTTTAAGAATTACTAGATTTTCATAAGAATTTATAGTTATTACTTTGAATGGATTATTAAAGCTTTGAAACTATTTTCGTGTTAAACAGTTTAAGCTTTTTAAGGTAATCCATTCTACCTAATAATTTAAACTCTAAAGCTCATCTAGATATTTTCTTAATATTATTTAAATGGCTTATTAAGTTTTTTATATAGCTTATATTTTTTATAGTTTAATTTTTAATACTAGAGTGATTGAAAGTAATATTATAAGCAGTACTAGTACTTTGGTATCTAAAAGGAATAAACCTGATGAGAGGTATGAACTTTGAAAAATTTCACTCCATACAACTGAAAAGCTTCTATCTATTGCTGTTTTGCTAATAAAATCTACGGTATCTTCTGGTGTGTGAATTCTACTTATATCACCATCATTTATTGTTATGGAGTCAAATCCTTCTTTTATAAAACTAGCATGATCTGAGGAATCTTTTTTTTCAATTATATTAGTTATTTTTTTCTTATCACATATTTCACATAATCTATCTAATAATTTACTATGAATACACTGATTTTCACCACTCATAAAGGTAAGAGGAACGTTTTTATCACTACCAATCATATCAAAGTTTATGACAGTTCCATTCTTTAAATCATCTTTATATTTAGATGCAAAATCCTTTGAACCAAGTAATCCAAATTCCTCTGCATTTAGAGAAACTATTAATATATCTCTAGATGGAGGAGGAAGAGAGGCTAAAAATGAGGATAGTTCTAATAAAAATGCAGAGCCAGAAGCATTATCTAAGGCACCTCTATATATTTCTCCTGAAATACCTTTTCCCATATGATCAAAGTGAGCTGTCAATATTAATGGAGGAAGAAAAGGATTTTTACCTTTTATTACGCCAGCTACATTATTAACTTTTTTTTCTTGCACTTCATATGGAAGAAAACAATCTATTTTATAACCTTTATTTAAATATGTTTCAATTTCTTCTATTAAACTAGGAGCTACCAATACATATAAATCGCAGGGAGTATCTGCTGTAAAGGAACTTCTAAAATTAAAGGAATCCATGGGTGTTGAAAGAAAAACTATGTTTTCATTAGATGAAGAGGTTCCTTTTATTATGGAGTCCATTTTTTTAAAGCCAGTTTCTTTAGAAAAACTTATGTTATTAACTCTAAAATTTATGAATGCTTCTTTAAAATCAACTCCATACTTATAAGAATGTACTATGTTATTATTTTCATCAAATACATTTAAAAAAGGTGTTCCGTCTATTGGTATTGGAGCTTTTATATTGAATGAGTGAAGATATTTAGAGTTGAATTTATTTATATGACTCTCCTTAAAAGACTTTTCTATATAATCTTGAGCTAGATAATTTCCAGTATTACCAGAAAGCCTTCCTTCAAGTTCATCTGATGTTAAATATTTTATGTTTTCTAAAACCTGTTCTCTTTCAAAAGGGTCAAATTTACTTCTGAAAATAAGGGAAAAATGTACCATTAAAATCAAGGAGCAAAGCATAACATTTATAATTGCTATGTATATCTTTTTCATAAAAATCCTCCACATATATTACTTTATAATTAAAGGTATGAAATAAAAAATATGTTTATTCAAAAAAATACCAATATTCTTGAATTAAAAATTGGAAGTAATATAATAATAAATATGTAGAGTATAGGAGGAAGTTATGAATAATATAAACGAGATTTTATCAAAAGAACTTGGTATTTCATTAAAGCAAGTAAATAGTGTTATAGAAATGTTAGATGAGGGGAATACAGTTCCTTTTATAGCAAGATATAGAAAAGAGATAACTGGTGGATTAACAGATGAGGTTTTAAGAAAGTTTTTTGAAAGATTAACTTACTTAAGAAACTTACAAACTAGAAAAGAAGACGTTTTAAGAATTATTGAAGAACAGGAAAAATTAACACCAGAATTAAAAGTAAAAATAGAAAAAGCAACTACGCTTACAGAGGTTGAAGATATATATAGACCATTTAAGGCTAAGAAGAGAACAAGGGCTACAATGGCTGTGGAAAGAGGATTAAAACCATTGGCTGAAATCATATTATCAGGAAAATTTTCTGGAGATATTGAAGAGGAAGCTAGTAAATACATAAACGAAGAAAAGGGAGTTAAAATTTCTGAGGAAGCTTTACAAGGTGCTATGGATATAATTAGTGAGATTATATCAGATAATGCTGATTATAGAAAATGGATAAGAGGCTTAGTTCAAAGAGAGGGAATTTTAGTTGTGAAAGGTGGAAGTGATGAACAAACACCTTATGAAATGTACTATGATTACCAAGAGCCAGTTAGAACTATGCCATCACATAGAATTCTAGCAGTAAATAGAGGAGAAAAGGAAAAAGTTCTTTCAGTTAAGATAACATGCAATGAGGATAAAATAATAGATTTCTTAAATAATAGAGTTTTAAAAGGTAATAAAATTACTGATAAATACTTAGAGGAAAGTGTTAGAGATTCATTAAAGAGACTTGTTTATCCTTCTATAGAAAGAGAAATAAGAAGTGAATTAACAAACAAAGGAGAAGAAGGGGCAATTGATATATTCAAAGCTAATTTAAAAGCTTTATTAATGCAATCTCCAATAAAAGGTAAGGTTGTAATGGGATATGACCCTGGATTTAAAACTGGATGCAAGGTTGCAATCTTAGATGAAACAGGAAAATTTGTTTGTAATACAACAGTTTATCCAACAGCTCCTCAAAATAAAATTGATGAAACAATAGAAATATTAAAATCTCTTATTAAAAAATATGGAGTAGAAGTTATTTCTTTAGGAAATGGAACGGCCTCTAGAGAATCAGAAGAAGTGATTGCAAGAATGCTTAAAGAAATAAAGGATGAAACAGGAAAAGAATTATTCTATGTTGTGGTTTCAGAGGCTGGTGCATCAGTTTACTCAGCATCAGAACTTGCAAATAAGGAATATCCTAATTTAGATGTTACAGTAAGAGGGGCTATTTCTATAGGAAGAAGACTTCAAGACCCACTAGCTGAGCTTGTTAAAATTGATCCTAAGGCAATTGGAGTAGGACAATATCAACATGATGTAACTCAAAAGAAATTAGATGAGTCTTTAAAAGGGGTAGTTGAAGATTGTGTTAATAATGTTGGAGTAGATTTAAATATAGCAACACCAGCCTTATTAAATTATATTTCAGGAATAAATGCTTCAATTGCTAAAAATATTGTTGAATATAGAGAGGAAAATGGTAAGTTTAAAAGAAGAAAAGAACTTTTAAAAGTTAAAAGATTAGGACAAAAAGTATATGAACAATGTGCAGGATTTTTAAGAGTAATGGAAAGTGATGAAGCTTTAGATAATACCTCTGTTCACCCAGAATCATATGGTGTTGCTAAAAATCTTATAAAAATATTAGGTTACTCAGAAGAGGATTTGAAAAATGGAAGATTAGAGGATATTGATGAAAGAGTAAAATCTAAAGGAATAAGTAACTTATCAAAAGAATTAGAAGTTGGAGAGCCAACGTTAAATGATATAGTTAAAGAAATTAAGAAGCCAGGAAGAGATCCAAGAGAAGAGTTACCTAAACCAATATTTAAGTCTGGTGTAATTGAAATGAAGGATTTAAAACCTGGAATGATATTAATGGGAACAGTTAGAAATGTATCTGATTTTGGGGCTTTTGTTGATATAGGAGTACACCAAGATGGATTAGTTCATAAGAGCCAAATGGCAGATAGATTTGTAAAACATCCACTGGATGTGGTTAAGGTTGGAGATATTGTTGAAGTTAGAATTTTAGATGTGGATTTAAAAAGAAAAAGAATATCTCTATCAATGAAAAAAGAAGGTTAGTGGGTTTGTTTTAAATGTAAAAAAAAAGAAAGCTTTTATTTAAAGTGTTGAAATTGTTTAAAAAATAAGTTAAAATTATAACAAGCAAGTAAAAAAATAAATAAAGTCTTCAGGGCGGGGTGTAAGTCCCCACCGGCGGTAAAGCCCGCGAGCTAATTTTAGCATGATTCGGTGAAATTCCGAGGCCGACAGTATAGTCTGGATGAAAGAAGAGAAGTTTTTAATGATTTAAATTCTGAATTTATATGCCTTGATATGTTTAAGTTCGTATCAGGGCTTTTATATTTTGAAATAAGTCATTAAAGACTTAAAGCCCCAGAGAAATTAACTTTTGGGAGGGGACAAAATGAAAACCAAAACTTTAAACACAAACAAATTTATCAAACTATCACTTTTATCTGCAATTGCAGTAGTACTTATGTATGTTGATTTTCCAGTGATACCTATTTTTCCTTGGCTTAAAATTGACTTAAGTGATATGCCAGCTTTAATGGGAGCCTTTGCTTTTGGACCTTTATCAGGAATAATAATAGAATTTATGAAAAACTTATTAATATTATTAGTAAAAGGAACTGGTACTGGATTTGTTGGAGAACTTGCAAATTTCTTAGTTGGAATAGCTTTAGTATGGCCAGCAGCAATGATTTATAAGAAAAATAAAACCAAGAAAACTGCAATATTAGGAATGATAGTTGGAACAATTTCTATGGAAGTATTAGGAATATTAGCTAATGTATATATTCTTCTTCCGGCTTTTGGTATGAATATGTCAAAAGCAGAATTAATGAAGTATGTAACAGTTGGATTACTTCCTTTCAATGGAATAAAAGGAATTTTAGTATGTTTAACAACTTACCTTTTATATAAAAAGGTCTCTGTTTCAGTGTTTAAAGTTGAACCTATGTTAGACAGACCAATGAAAGAAAAATTAGGATAATAAACAAAAAATAGGCTAGAAATTCTAGCCTATTTTTTTAACAATTAAATATTATGTCTCCACATTATTATTGCATTTTCTTTTGGATTATCATAAAAGTTTTTTCTTAATCCTTCTTCTTTAAATTCATGTTTTTTATAAAGATTTTGAGCTTTAATATTTGATTCTCTTACTTCTAGAGTAAGGGAATTTATCTTATTTTCTTTGCATAAAGAAATAAGATTATTCATTAGTAAATTCCCAATTCCTTGTTTTCTATAATTAGGATGAACAGCAATATTTGTTATATCACCCTCATCAAAGACAATCCACATTCCAACAAAACCAACAACATTATCTCCATCTAAAGCAACAAGGTATTTTGCTAGCTTATTTGAAAGTTCTTTTTCTATAGATTCCTTATTCCAAGTTTCTTTAAGACTTAATTTACTTACTTCAAAAACACCTTCTACGTAAGAAGAATTCATAAGCTCTATTTTATATGAACTCATTATTTTAATCTCATTCTTTCTTCATATTCTCTTTCTGCCTGAGATTTTCTAAGATAAACAGGAGCATATGTATTTAAATCGTGAGTAACTCCTTTTTCCAATAATCTTAATCCTAATTCTCCAACTGAAGCTGCTCTTGGGAAGGCTGAGTGGCTAGGTGCAAAGAAACATTTTGGAAGTGCTTCTTTTAAAGCTTCACTGTGTTTTGATATTCCATCACCAACAAAGATTACAGGTTCATTTTTTTCTTTAATTTTTTCTATTAATTCAGTCAATGAAATACATTCTTTTTCATTTAAAGAAATAAGTTCTTTTCCTTCTTTTTTATAAAGAGAAGTATAGACATTTCCTCTAAGGGCATCTATTATTGGACAAATTATTCCATTAAAACCTGATATATTATAAGCTAAGGCATCTAAAGATGAAACACATACTGATGGTTTCTGACTTCCAAAGCTTAGTCCTTTTATTGTGGCCATTCCAATTCTAAGGCCAGTGAATGAACCAGGACCTTCACTAACAACAAAGCCATCTAAATCCTTAATTTTTAAGTTGTTATATTTAAGTAAATCATCTATTATATCCATTAATAAAACTGAATGTTGTTTTTTATCATTTAAACATATTTCTCCTAAAAGTCCTTTATCACTTACTAAGGCACAAGTTGCAGTGCTTGAAGAAGAATCAACACTTAATACTAACATAATTTTATCTCCTTTATGTAGTTATATCTATCACCAAATCCATTTATAGTAATTTTTCTAAAGTTTTCACCCATTTTAGGTAATTTTTCTATTTTAATATGTATATATTCTTCTGGGATAAGCTCTTCTATGTAGTTTGCCCACTCAATTAAGCTAACTCCTTCTCCAAATATATACTCATCAAATCCTATGGCTTCTATTTCATCAGGGTCATTTACTCTATACACATCAAAATGATAAAGAGTAAGCCTTCCGCTGTGATATTCATTTACTATATTAAAAGTTGGACTAGTTATATGATCAGTAATATCTAATCCTTCTGCTATTCCTTTACTTATGTGAGTTTTTCCAGTTCCTAGGTCTCCAGTTAAACAAAGAATATCTCCTTTATTTACAAGTGAACCAATTTGTCTTCCTATATTCATAGTTTTTTCTACGCTATCTACTATAAATTCCATATTTATCTCCTTTCTAAATAACACTCTTTAACCATTCTATCCAAATTTAAAGAAAAAGAAAAGGTATTAGGGAATTAAGCTTATATTTAAAATTTTATTTTATGAAATTTAATAAAAAGAGTTGGGATAAAATTAATATAATATCAAGATTTAGAGTTTAAAACATATTCTATTTAATAGGTTGGTAAATTTTAAAAGCTATATAATTAAGAAGAAATAAGAGAATATAATAGTTAGTATGAAGTTTATAAATTGGGAGATTGGGTGATTTTATATGTTAGTTAAGTCAGTTATGACAAAGAGAGAAAATTTAAATTTAGTAAATTCTAAAACTTTACTTAAAGATGCATTAAAGATTATGGAGGATAATAAATTTTTATCAATTCCTGTAGTTGATATTGATGAATTTAAGGGGTCTATTTCAAAAAGTGCAATATATGAGTATTATTTTAAAAATAATATTGGAAAAGATGACTTATTAAATAATATTACTGTTGATGAAATAATAGAAAAAGAAATTCCTATAATATATAAGGAAGAAAACATAGAAACTGCTGTTTCAATGCTTGAAAAAATGAGAATATCATTTGTTGCTGTTGTTGATGAGTTTGGAGATTTTAGAGGAATATTAACTCATAAAGCAGTATTTAAGGAGTTTACAAATGCTTTTGGATTAAATAAAGGAAAAAGGATAGTTATAAGATCTTATGATGTTCCAGGGCAATTATCAAAAATAACTAAAATAATTTCTCAAGAAGAGGGAGATCTTTTAAGTGTGGTAATTGTGGATACTAAAACTTTGACCAATGTTAAAGAAGTCATAGTAAGAGTTGAAAATGGAGATATTGAAACAATAAAAAGAAAATTAAAAGAAGCTGGATTTAAAGTGGCATAATTTTTAGAAGTCAGAGAATTATATAGATTACAATAATTTTAGAGTAAATAAGTAGTTGAGTACTTAAATATTTAATAGTAGTTTTATTAAATAATGTATTGTTATTAGTATTATAATAATTGAGATTTATATAAAAATTTTGTTTTAAAATAAATTTTTATATAAAAAAGTCTTGCGTTAATTTAAATTTTAATATATAATAAGTTCTGTGTTCAGGGGTATGGCTCAATTGGTAGAGTAGTGGTCTCCAAAACCATTGGTTGTGGGTTCGAGTCCTACTGCCCCTGCCAAATTAACACAAAAACATAATACTAACACAATATAGGGGTATGGCTCAATTGGTAGAGTAGTGGTCTCCAAAACCATTGGTTGTGGGTTCAAGTCCTACTGCCCCTGCCAAAATCAGTGAAGAAATTCACTGATTTTTTTTGGTTAAAAATAAGTATAATATTTATAGATTGAGGGCATAAAACCTCGTTGCTTTAAGCCTTAGGATGCAAGTCAATTACTTTAGTTTTTGGTCTTGTATATATTTTTTGATTTTTAGGTTTTTAAAGCGTAATAAAAAATTAATTGTAGTGGTGATTGAGATGAGGAAAATAAATTTAAATATTTTAAATGAAAACGTTAAGAAAAATAAAAATGATTTAAGTGAAACTAAAATAACTATTTTAGGAACTTCAGATATTCATGGTAGATTTCTTCCTTGGGATTATGCTTCAGACACAGAAGACAAGGAAGGTAGTTTATCTCAAATATCAACTATTGTTAAAGAGGAGAAAAGAAAAAACAAAAATATAATACTTATAGATGCAGGAGATTGTATACAAGATAACTTTGTTGAAATATTCAATAAAGGACCAAAGCAACCTATGATTTTAGGTATGAATAATATTGGGTATGATATTTGGGAAATGGGAAATCATGAGTTTAATTTTGGATTAGATATATTAAAACATGTAACTTGCAAATTTAATGGGAAAGTTTTAGGAGGAAACATATATAACTATGATGGAACAAGATATATGGATGGTTATACCATAATAGAAAGAAATGATGTGAAAATAGGGATTATAGGAATGGATACTCCTATAATAAGTAAATTTGAAAAGCATGAAAATATAAAAGGTATTGAATTTAGAAATCCAGTTTTGGAAACACAAAAAATAATAAAAGAACTAAATGGAAAAGTTGATGCAATAATAGGTGTTATGCATATGGGAATTAATAATGAAAATGCTATTTCTAATACTGGAGTTTCTGATATTGCTAATAACTGCAAAGAACTTACTGCAATTATAGCAGGGCATATGCATAAGGTAGAAAATGAAATTATAAATGGAGTTTTAGTAATGGAACCTGGTAAATACGGGAGAGAAGTTTCGAAAATAGAATTAACATTTAAAAAAGAAAATGAAAAAAATATATTAAAAAATAGAAAAGGGGAAAATATTAAGGTAGCTAATAGGGAGTCTGATAAAGAAATTGAAAATCTTTTAAAGCCATTTCATGAAGAATTGAGAAAAAATGCTAATATCATTATTGGAAAGCTTGAAGGAGTTAACATGGTTTGTGAAGACTACATAAAAGGAATACCAACTATACATATAGAAGACACTCCTTTAATTGATTTCTTTCATGAAGTAGCAAAATATTATAGTAAGGCAGATGTCATTGCATTAGCAATAGATAATGATAGGGCTAAATTAGATCTTGGAGATATAAAGAATAAAGATATAGCTTATAACTACAGATATACTGGAGGAGAAATTAGTGTTTATGAGGTAACAGGAAAAGATTTGAAAAAATATATGGAATGGGCAGCAGGATATTTTAACACCTTAAAAGAGGGCGATATAACTCCAAGTTTTAATCCTAATAGAAGATCTTCAAAATACAGCACTAATGATATGTTTGGTGGAGTAACTTATAATATTGATTTAAGAGAAAAAGAAGGAAATAGAATAAAAAATCTTAAGTATAAGTATGGAAGAGAAGTTAAAGATTCAGATGTTTTAAAACTAGGAATGAATTCATATAGATTAAATCAATTAAAAGGAAAAGGCAAAATATTTGAAGGAAAAAATTTTAAAAAGATATGGAATTCTAAAAGTGAGTATGGTGAAGAAGAAGGAACAATAAGAAATCTTGCCATAGATTATATTAAAAATGTTAAGCATGGAATAATAAACTCAAAAAAACAAAATAATTGGTCTTTAATTGGAATTTATCCTAATTCAGAAAAATATAAAAAGGTAAGAGATTTAGTTAACTCAGGCAAATTAAAAATACCTTCATCAGAAGATGGTAAGTACACTAATTTAGTTTCAATAAATGAAAAAAATTTAGGGTAATAATATCAATAGGTTCTGTTTTAAACTAGTGTTGATTTTAGCTATTCCTTCAGACCTACTTAATTTCGCAGAGAGTTTCTAATTGAATATTCTAGAATAATAGCTAAAGCGAAGAAACTCCCAAAGGTCAAACAACTTCGCTTCTTAACGCTATTATTCCTCCATATTCAATGAAACTCTAAACTGCTTATTAAGATGGTCAAAAAGTTCTATCTAAAATCAACACTCTATTAAAACTGAGCCTATGAATAAAAAATCTTTTGGAAAATAAAAGAAAATAAACCATTGGTTTCATAGATTTATAATCTGAATTTTGGTTAATATAATAGTGTAAGCAAGAGATAAACAAATTTCAAAGCTTACTAAATTACCAAGGCCAAAGGAGGAATTTAAAATGTCAAAATCATTAGTACCAGAAGCAAAGAATGGATTAAGTAAATTCAAAACAGAGGTAGCTAGAGAGCTAGGAGTTCCATTTAGTGATTACAATGGAGACTTAAGTTCAAGACAATGTGGTTCCGTTGGTGGTGAAATGGTAAAAAGAATGGTAGAAGCATACGAAAGCCAAATAAAATAAAAACCTTTCGCTAATTATTCAACGGAAAAGATTCATATTAAAGTAGGAGGAAATTAAAATGATAGTTGAAACAGTCATAATTAATAGAATCCTACAGAGTGATTCTAAAGAGATAATAAAGGAAGAAATGTAATGGCGGATAATCCACCAAAGCATTAAGATTATACTTCTACCAAAAAGGGACTACATATAGGATGTTTTACATCTTATATGTGGTCTTTTTTTTTGATTTTACCTATGATAGAATTAGAATTAATTGGAATAAGTAGGGAGAGATTTTTTTGAAAAATGTGAGAATATTACATTTAAGTGATGTGCATTTTGATACTCCTTTTAGAGAATTGCCTAAGGAAATTGCAATTTTAAGAAGGAATGAAATAAGAGAATGTTTTAGTAGAATAATAGATAAAGCTATAGAGAAAAAAGTTGATTTGATACTTTTAGCTGGAGATATTTTTGATAATGATACAGTAGAAAAGAATACTCTCGTTTTTATAAAAAAACAAATGGAAAAAGCAAATTTACATAATATAAAAATATTTATATCTACGGGAAATCATGATCCTTATAATCAAAAGTCTTTTTACAATATGATTAAATGGAGTGAAAATGTGCATATTTTTAAAACTACAATGGAAAGATTGGTTTTAGATGAATTAGGAGTGGTTGTTTATGGACAATCATTTAAAGATAAGTATCAGAGAGAATCTATGTTAAAAGATTTTAAACCTAATTGTGAAGATGATGATTTAGTGAGAATAATGCTTCTTCATGGAGAGATTAAAGATGGTGAAAATAGTGAATATAATAAAATTTCATTAAATGAAATTGAAAAAAGTGGTATGGATTATATTGCTTTAGGGCACATACATAGATTTTCAGGTATAAATAAGATTGGAAACACAACATATGCATATTCAGGATGTCCAGAGGGAAGAGGTTTTGATGAACTGGGTAAAAAAGGAGTAATCATAGGTGAACTTTCTAAAGGTGCTTCTGAACTGAATTTTATGAAGATGAATAAAAGAGAATATATTATTAAAGAAGTTGATATAAGTGACTTTGAAACTAAGGAAGATATAATAGATGAGTTACTAACTATTCCTAGAGAGAAGAGAATGAGAAATCTTTTTAAAATCAAGTTAAAGGGAAGAGTTAAAGAATATTTTAACTTAGATTTATCTCTCTTAGAAAATACACTTAAAGAAGAGTTTTTTTATTTTAAAATAATTGATGAAACTAAACCATTTCTTAATACTGATGAATTAAGAAATGAATATTCAATGAGAGGAATTTTTTGCTCATTAATGAAAGATGCTTTTCATGAAAAAGAATATGAAGATGAAATACTAGAAATGGCTTTTAAAATCGGGATGGAAAGTCTTTTAGATGGAGAAGTGAATTTGGATGAGGATTAAGAAGCTTAATATAAAATCCTTTGGAAAGTTAGAAAATAAAGAGTTAGAACTTGAAGAGGGATTTAATATAATTTATGGAGAGAATGAAAGTGGTAAAAGTACCATTCAATCCTTTATTAAAGCCATGTTATATGGTGTTGATGGTAAAAAAGGAAAGAAGAGATTAAAAGATAGAGTTAAATATACTCCTATTGGAAAAGGAGAGTTTTCAGGTGAATTATTAATAGAGGATGAAGGAAAAGAGATATTAATAGATAGAACCTTTGGAAAAAGTAAAAAACTTGATAGTGGTAAGGTTTTTGATAATTTAACTGGAGAAGAGATTTTAGAATATAACTTAGAAAATATAGGTAAAGATATTTTAGGAATATCTAGTGAAGAGTTTAAAAATACATTATATATTAGTCAATTAGGATGTAAAATAGAGAATTCTAAGGAAGATGAGATATTAAATAGAATAATGAATATTTTAGAAAGCGGAGAAGATGAAGTTTCATATAAGAAGATAAAAACTAATCTTGAGGAAGCTAAAAAGAAAATAAGTAACACTAGAAAAAGTGGACAACTAGATAAACTTAAAAATATAGAAAGTAAACTTTTAGAAGAAAGATTTAAAAGGGAAAAAATTCATGAAGAAAATATAGAGGATGAATTAAAACTTTTAAATTTAAAAGAAGAAAGAGAAAATATTAATGAGCTTATTAAAAATTTAGAAGTTTATAAAGATGTTTTAAAGAAGAGAGAATTAGAAAAGGAAGTTAAAAACTTAAGGGAATATTTAAATAAAAAAGAAGAGCTTATAAAAAAGAAAGAACTTTTAGAAAAAGAAATAGGCTCCTTTGATTCTATTGAAAAGATTAATGAAATAAAAGATGAAATTGGAAAGATTGAAGATTTAAAGCTTTCTTTAAGTGAAAAAGAAGCTGAATATGAAAAACTAAATTTATTATTAGAAGAAAAAAAAGAAGCCTTAAAAAGATATGGTATTTTAAATGAACTTCCATCAAATGTTGAGCCTAAAATAATTGAGTTAATACTTGAAGAAAGTAATCTTAAAGAAAAATATAAAAGTATAGAAGATATTAAAAATGAAGTATTTATGCTAAAAGAAAAGAGAGATGATTTCTTAAGTCACTTAAATACTTTAAATCTTACTAATGAAAAAGTCAAAGAGATAGAAGAAGATTTGAAACTATATGAAATAAAAAGTAAAGAAGATACTGAAATTATTGGTCTTGAAGAAATGTTGGAAGACTTTTCAAAGAAAGAATCTAGAATTTCCTTAAAGATAAGATTATTTAGGGTATTACAAGGATTCTTATTAATAGGTGAGGGGATTACTTTATTTACTTATGTAAAGGATGAAAATATATTTAAACTAGCAACCTTAATATTCATAATGCTTATTTTACTATATACTTTAGCTAAAAATAAGTATTATAAAAAACAATTAATTGAACTTGAAAAAGAAGTTAAAGAAGTAGAAAAAATAAATAATACTGAAGAAGAAGTTAAGCTTTTAAAGGATAAAATTAATGGATACAAAACTTTACTTAAAGCTAAAAATAGAAAAGAAATTTTAGAAACATTAGAAGATTATAAATTTGTTAATAGAGAATTAGACTTAGTTTCTGTAGAAATAAAGGCTAAAGAGGATAATCTACTACTTCTAAAAGAAAATTATGTAAAAGAAAAACTCATTGATAATCAAAAATTTATAGGGAAATTATTAAGAGTTACAAGAAAAGAATCATTAGAAGAGATTCTTGAAAGTTTAAAAGAGAAAAGTGAAGAGGATAAGAGTATAAAGATACTTAATGAAAAGATAGATGAAGTTAAAATTAGAATAGATGAATCTGTAGAAGAAATTATTAGACTTGAAAATAAAATTAAATATTTATCTAGGGAAACAATTTTAGAAAATGTGAAATTAAGTTCTTTAAATAAAAATTTAGATGAAATACTTAATAAAATTAAGGAGAAAAATGAAGTCAAATTAAAACTTGAAAATATAGAAGAGAGTTATAATCTTTTACTAAAAGGAAGAAATATAGAAGATTTAGAAAGAAAAATATCTAATAATTTAAGAAGTCATATAGAAATTGATTTCTCTGACGAAGAAGAAATATTAAGTAAGATAAAACTTAAAAATAAAGAATTATTAGAAAAAGAAAAAGAGATTAAAGATGTTGAATACTTAATAAAAGAGAGGGAAGCCTCAAGTAGAAGTTTATTTATTATAGATGGAGAACTTTACGAAACTAGAGAAAAAATTAAGAGTTTAAGCAAAAAAGAAAAGGCTATAGATATTACTTTGATTTATATGGAAAAAGCATTTAAAAAACTTCAAAAAAGTTTTGGCCCTGTTATAAATAAAAAGGTTTGTGAGGTTTTTGGAAAAGTAACAGGTGAGAGGTATAAGGATTTAAGGGTTTCTGAGGATTATAACTTATCTGTTAGAAATCTTGAAAATAATAGTATAATGGATAGCTCATATCTTAGTACTGGAACTTATGATCAAATTTATCTAGCTCTTAGATTAGGAATAATTGATATAATATTTGAGGATAAAAAGGTTCCAATAATTTTAGACGAAAGTCTTGCAAGTTATGATAATAAAAGATTAGAGAGAATGCTTGAAACATTATATGAAAAATCTAAGAAAGATCAAGTCATACTGTTTACATGCAATAAAAGAGAAATTAATATTTTAAAGGGAAGAGAAGGGGTTAATATATTAACTTTAAATTAGGATGTTAGTATAAAAATAAATATTACTTTAAAGGAAGCTAAATAGGTTAAAGGAAAGGTTTATCTTTAATGTATTTAGCTTTTTATTATGGAAGTTTTTTTATATTTATTGACAATAATAGAAAAGTAATATAAATTATAAAGTATAATAATGCAAATCATTTGCAAACAGGAGGACTTATGGGAAAGAAAATATTGATAGGTTTTTTAGGTGTTTTAATGGCTGCTTTCTTTGTTGGATGCCAAGCTAAAACTGCTGAAAAAACAGAAAATAATGATGGAAAAGTAGATGTAATGGTAAGTATAGAACCTTTAAGGGAGTTTACAAAAATAATAGGTGGAGATAAAGTAAATGTTAAAACTATGGTTCCAAATGGAGCAGAACCACATGATTTTGAACCTAAAACAAGTGATTTAGTTGAACTTAATAAATCAAAAATATTTGTTTATAATGGATTAGGCATGGAGCATTGGATAGACCATGTTTTAAATACAATAGAAAATAAGAAAGTAAAAGTTGTTAATGCATCAGAAGGGGCAGATATTTTAAAAGAGGGAGATAAGGTAGATCCTCATCTTTGGTTAAGTTTAAAGGGGGCAAAACAGGAGGCCTTAAATATAAAAAATACTTTAGTTGAAGTTGATCCTAAAAATAAAGATTACTATGAAGCAAACTATAAAAATTTCTCAGAAGAGGTTGATTCCTTAATAAAAGAATATCAAGGTAAATTTAATGAAGTAAAAAGCAAGGATTTCATAACAGGTCATGCAGCTTTTGGATATTTATGTAGAGAGTTTGGATTAAAACAAGTTAGTGTTGAAAATTTATTTGGTGAAGGAGAAATAACTCCTCAAAAAATGAAAGACATAGTTGAGTTTTGTAAGAAAAATAACATAAAAACAATATTTATGCCAGAGCTTGCTAGTGAAAAAATATCACAAACATTAGCTAATGAAGTTGGTGGAAAAATAGAAAAGATATATACTTTAGAAAGCAATGAAGATGGTATTAGTTATATTGATGCGATGAAATATAATTTGAGTAAAATATATGATGCTTTAAAAAGTCAGTAAATATTAAATCCTAAAATTAAAATTTTAACTAAAAATAGTTATGAGGTGGATGATTATCAAAATAATTTTTATTATTGTATTTTGATAATCACCCATCTTTTTTAGTTTTTCTTAAAATAACACCTTTAATAAAGAGAATAGATTAGTTAATAAGAAAAGATTTAAATTTAGTATTTAAATATCCATTACATTTATAAAATGGATGTTTTATAGGAATAATAAATTTAAGTCTTTATTTTTTTATATAGCCTAAGAAATTATAAAGAAAGAAATCATTTAAAAAGGAGAGATTACAAATGAAGAAAGTTTTTGGTGTTTTACAAAGAATAGGTAAAGCCTTAATGTTACCAGTTGCTTTATTACCAGCAGCAGGTTTATTATTAGGTTTTGGATCAATGTTTCAAGATCCTACTTTCTTAAATTTAGTGCCAGCATTAAATGCTAATTGGTTCCAGTTAGTAGCAACTATAATGACTGACGCTGGGAATGTTATTTTTTCTAACTTAGCATTATTATTTGCAGTTGGTGTGGCAGTAGGTTTATCAGAAGGAGATGGTGTTGCAGGACTTGCGGCTATAGTTGGTTTCTTAATTCTTAACATAACTATGGGAATTGGTGGTGGAATAACTGCTGACATAGTAGCTAATAGTAAAGATGGTATGTATGCAACTGTTTTAGGAATACCAACATTACAAACTGGTGTATTTGGTGGTATTATCATGGGGGTTATTGCAGCTTTATTATTTAAAAAATTCTATAAAATAGAATTACCTTCATACTTAGGATTTTTTGCAGGGAAGAGATTTGTTCCTATAGTAACAGCTGTAGTGGCCTTAATAATTGGAGGATTAATGATAGTTATTTGGCCTCCAATTCAAAGTGGATTATTGTACTTTTCAAAGAGTATGATAGATGCTAATCCAACAATAGCATCATTTTTATTCGGACTTATAGAAAGAGCCTTAATTCCATTTGGATTACATCATATTTGGTATAATCCATTTTGGTTCCAATTTGGAGAATATACTAATAAAGCTGGTCAATTAATAATGGGTGACCAACAAATATTCTTTGCTCAATTAAAAGACCAAGTACCATTGACAGCAGGTACATTTATGACAGGGAAATTCCCATTTATGATGTTTGGTTTACCAGCAGCAGCCTTAGCTATGTATCATGAAGCTAAACCTGGTAAAAAGAAAATTGCATCTGGTATTTTATTCTCAGCTGCCTTAACTTCATTTTTAACTGGTATTACTGAGCCATTAGAATTCTCATTCTTATTCGTTGCTCCAGTATTATTTGGAATTCACTGTATATTAGCAGGTCTTTCATTTATGATTATGCAAATATTAAATGTTAAAATTGGTATGTCATTTTCAGGTGGTCTTATTGACTTTTTAATGTTTGGTGTATTCCAAAATAGAACTAGATGGTGGTTAGTAATAGCTGTAGGTCTTGGATTTTCAGTTGTTTACTATTTCTTATTTAGATTCTTTATTAGAAAGTTTGACCTTAAGACTCCAGGTAGAGAAGAGGATGACATATTCGATGATATGGATAATGAACATACTACAGCTAATGAGGATTTGGCAGCAGAAATATTAATAGCATTAGGTGGATCTAGTAATATTGATAAGTTAGATGTTTGTATAACAAGATTAAGAGTAACTGTTAAAGATGTAAGTAAGGTTGATAAGGATAGATTAAAAGAACTTGGAGCAGCTGGTGTGATGCAAGTTGGTGAAAATATTCAAGCAATATTTGGTGGAAAATCAGACGTACTTAAAACTCAAATCAGAGAAATTATGAGTGGTATGGGAGGACAAAAAGACCTTTAAAAAGGTAGGATCTTTTTTAATAGGGGATTGATTTTAGCTAGTCCTTAAGACTTACTTAATTTTAAGTTAAAATAAAAATTTTTAATTTTGTATTTTGAACTTATATCTTCGAAATGAATATGAGAAGGTGCTTCCTAAACTAAAAATATAAAGTGATTTAGAAAAAGTAATATAAATTCAAAATTATTATGTATTTATTATTAACAAGTGAAAGTTCAGCTTTAAATTGAATTTTCACTTGTTTTTTTATTTAATTAGAGAATATTATTTAAATTTAGTTAATTGTATAAATTTATTTCCAAATGAAATTTTGTCAACCTATGAAAGTTATTATTTAACTTTAATTAATTATATAAATATTAAGTGAAGTTAGTATTCTATGTTCTAGCCAAGTTGTTATTTAGCTTCTATTAATTATGTAATAGAAAAATAGTAATTGTGGTATAATATAGAAAAATAATTGAGGGGGCAAATATGGAGAATAGAAAAGTTATTTATGAGAAAAGGATAAATGAATATAGTAAAAAACTAAGAATTTTAAAAAGAGATTATAACATAATAAGTGGATTAAGATTTATTGTTTCTTTGAGCATACTATTTTGTATTTATTATGCTTACAGTATTAATTCAGTTGGTTTTGGAATAGCTTTATTTTTAATTAATGCTATATTATTTTTATATTTAGCTAAGTTACATGATGGCATAGTAAGTAAAACTAATAAATTAGAAGCTTTAATTGAAGTAAATAAAAAGGAAGTATATAGATTAGAGGGAAAATGGAGAGAGTTTAAGGATTTAGGGGAAGAGTATTTAAATTCTGAGCATCCATTTATAAATGATTTAGATATATTCGGCAAAAATTCGCTGTTTCAGTGGATAAATGAAACAGGAACTATTTATGGAAGGGAAAAATTAAGTAGCTTATTAAGGTTAGATAAACTACCTAAAAAAGAAGAAATAGTATTTAGGCAAGAAGCTTTAAAGGAGTTAGCTAGTAAAGTTGATTTTAGACATGAATTTATTGCTTCTTTAAAAGATAAAAATATAAAAGAAGAAAATTACTTAAGCAAATGGTTAAAGGAAGAAAAGTTAAAACTAGGTTCTTTTTTTTATGGGGCTAGAATTATTATGCCTTTAATTAATATTAGCTTTACAGTTTTAGTTGCATCAAATATATTATCTTGGCATGTTTTAATACTTTCCCTTTTAATAAGTTATTTAATACTTAAAAAAGCTAGTAAAGAGGTTATTAAAGGATTAAATATATTTGAAGACTTAAAATATAGGATTAAAACCTATGGTGATGCTTTAAAGTTAGTTGAGGAAGAAAGCTTTAAATCAACTTTATTAAAGGATTTGCAAAGTGGATTAATAAAGAAAGAAAAAGCAAGTTTTAGGCTTAAGAAATTAGAAAGTACAACAACTTGGCTTTATGATAGAGGAAATGCTTTCTACATAATATTAAATTGTTATTTATTATGGGATTATCAAATTTTACTTAGACTTGATAAATGGAAAGAGGAAAATAAAGAAGATTTTCCTCTTTGGATGGATTCATTAGGAGAGTTTGAAGTTTTAATTTCTTTAGCTGGATTTACCTATAATAATGAGGGCTGGACAATGCCTAAAATAAATGAAGATTATAAAATAAAGGGAGTAAACCTTGTTCATCCTATGATTTTAGGAAATGCAGTAGGCAATAGCTTTGAAATAAGTAAAGATAAGAGAGTGCTTTTAATAACAGGATCTAATATGTCAGGTAAGAGTACATTTTTAAGAACTGTTGGATTTAACTGTATTTTAGCTTATCTTGGGTTACCTGTTAAAGGAGAAAGTTTTGAAACTCCAATTTTAAACATATATACTTGTATGAGAACAGGAGATAACTTAGAGGAGAGAATATCATCTTTTTATGCTGAGATTAAGAGAATTAAGATTATTGTTGAAGGAACTAAAAGAAAAGAGAGAATATTATTCCTTTTAGATGAAATATTTAAGGGAACTAACTCTTTAGATAGACATGAAGGTGCTGAAATACTTATAAATCAGCTTTTAAAAGGAAATACTTTAGGATTAGTTTCTACTCATGATTTTGAATTATGTGATATGGAAAAAGATAATTCTAAAGTTCAAAATTATAATTTTAGAGAGTATTATGAAAATAATGAACTTAAGTTTGATTATATTCTTAGAAAAGGGGTTTCTCAAACACGAAATGCTAGATACTTAATGAAGATGGCAGGTATTGATATAGAGTAGAAAACTTATTGAAAGGCTCTGTTTTAAACTAGAGTTGATTTTAAATATAAGTATAAACTGCTTTATTAAGTATATCCTATGGGATAGGTAAAATCAATACTCTCTTAAAATAGAATCTATTGGTTAATAAAGGGAATTTATTTTCTATATTATGTATAAATAAATAGCAATATAACTTAATTTTAGACAAATTAAATTAATTTTGATATAATAAAATAATGAAATATTTTATGAAAAAAGCCTTAAATGGCTTTTTTTCGTGATTAGAGTTATTAAGTAAAAGAGACTTTAAATAAATAGCAGAAATTTTAGGAGGCATGTATATCTTGTTTACAGAAAAGGTAAAAGCAAAAGAGTATTACATAAAGGATTTATTAAGCAATAAGTTCTTATTTGAGATTCCAGATTATCAAAGAGCATATTCATGGACTAAAGAAAATTTAAAACAATTAGTTGATGATATATGGGAATCAGTAGAATTAAATAAAAATGGTAAGAGTAGAGAGTTTGATCAATATGAACCATACTTCATAGGAAGCGTAGTTTTATGTTCAAAAGAATATAAAGATGATGGATGTGGAATATATGATGTAATAGATGGTCAACAAAGACTTACATCAATAATAATGTTAATTGCTACTATAAGAGATTTAATAAACAATGAAGAATATAAGAAAGTTTTATCAGACTTAATATACCAAAAGCCAAATGTTCTTATGGGTATAAAAGAAAGCATAAGAGTTAAGTCTAGAGGAAAAGAAGAGGAATTCTTCAAAAAGTACATATTAACTGAGGGTGGAACTGATTTAGTTAAAGATTTAGATATGACTGAACTTTCAGAAGCAAAACAAAACATGGTTAATGCAATAGAAATATTCAGAGCTAGTTTCTTAAATGAAGAAGGAGAAGTTTTAGAAGAAAAGTTAAATGAGTTTATAGTTTACTTACTTCAAAAAGTTGTTTTAGTTGTTATAACAACTGAATCATTCACTTCTGCATTTAGATTATTCAACGTAATAAATGCTAGAGGATTACCTTTAACTGATTCTGATTTATTAAAGAGTGAAAACTTAAGAGTAATAGATGCTGAAATAAGAAAAGAATATACTGATATATGGGAAAATCATGAGCAAGATTTAGGAAAAGAAAAACTTGACCAAATTATAGGTTTCATGAGAACAATGAAACTTAAGAAAAAGGCTGATGAAAGTGTATATGAAGAATTTAGTAAAATAATCTTCAGAGATGAACCAGAATATTTAGGTGTTAACTTTGTAAATCACTTAACAGAAGTTAAAGCTATATATGATAAATATATAGTTGATTGTGAACTTGAAGGAGTATCAGAAGAAGAGAAAACTTACTATAAAAACTTAGTATCAATAATGAGAGAATTATTACCATACGATGATTGGATGGCTGCTGTAATTAAGTTTGTTGAGAAATTTAATGATGATAAACTAGTTTTAGAGTTTGTTAAAGTATTAGAGAAAAGACTTGTTATTGACTGGGTAAATGGAAATTCATTTGCTGATAGATTAAACAGAGTTTATTCTATAATAGAAACTATAGAAGAAAAATCTTCTTTAGAGGAAATTAAAGAATCTGAAGTATTCTTATATGATTTAGAGAGAACTACTGCATACTTTGATAATGCATTAAATGACATAGATTTCTATAGTAAAGGTAGAATGATGATACCTAAGTATATATTTGTAAGACTTGATATGGAAAAGAGACCAAATGAAGTTTTAGATTATAGTGACAAAATAATGATAGAACATGTACTTCCTAGAAATGCAAAAGAAGCTTATTGGAAAGATAACTTCTCAGTTGATGAAAGAAGAAATTGGGCTAACAAGTTTGGTAACTTAGTAATCATAAGTGGAGCTAAGAATACAAGAGCTAATAATAAACCATTTGCTGAAAAAGTAGATCAATATTTAAGTAAGAAAAGTGATTTTGCTATAACTAAAGAAGTTTTAGAGTTATCTGATTGGAATATGGATTTATTAAAAGAAAGACATGAAGATTTAGTTAATAGAGCCTTAGAACTTTGGACTAGATTCTAAATAATTAAAAAAACACCAAGCTTTTAAAAGTTTGGTGTTTTTATTTGGTTAGGAATTGTTTAATAAAATCTTGGGATAAGTAATAAAAATTTTTATATGGTTCTGTTTTAAATTATTGTTAATTTTAAAAGAACTCTCTACAAAATTAAGTAGGGCTTATGGAATAGCTAAAATAAACACTTTATTAAAACAGAATCTGTCATATAAATAGTATATTTAAGAATGTATATTTTGTTAAAAGAAAAGTTTATTTTTATCTATTGAAAAGTAATTTATAAGTTAATAAAATATAGATTATATTGGTTAAATAAAGCTTATAAAAAAAGAGTGGCTTAATAAATTGATTTTAATGAAAAATAAAGAGTTTCGTGGCATAATTATATATGGATATAGATAGTGAGAGGATGTAAAAGATGGGGTATGTAATAATAGACCTAGAATTTAATAATATGCAAAGTATTACAAAATTTTATCCTAATATTTATAATGAGCATAAAGAATTGAAAGATTTAGATTCTTATAATGAGATAATAGAAATTGGGGCTATAAAATTAAATAAATTTATGCAGAAAGTAGATGAGTTTAAAGCATATATAAAACCATCTGTTTTTAAAGTATTAAATCCTAAAATAATAGATATAACAGGAATAACAGAGGACAATTTAAAAGATGGAATTGAATTTGAGGAAGCTATGGACAACCTTAAAAATTTTATGGGAGAAGAGGATATTCTATGTTCTTGGGCTACTGATGACATAGTTCATATAGTTAATAATGCTAAGTATCATCAGTATAAAGATATAACTTGGATAAAAAAATATATTGATATACAAAAATATTGCACTAAAATATTAGCTCACAAAAAATCTTTAAGTTTAAAGCATGCACTTGAAGAACTTAAGATAAAAATTGATACTAGTAAATTACATGACGCATTAAATGATGCGGTTTATACAGCTGAAGTTTTTAAAAGATTATATAATGGTAAAAAGGTAAAAGAGTATATTGTTGAAGATGTTTATAATATGCCATCTATAAGGGTAAAGGATTTAAAAAATTATGATTTAGGATATGAGGATATAGATTTTAAATGTCCAAAATGCAATGTTAAAGTAGAAATGGAATATCCATTTAAACTTTTTAGTTGGAGATTTTTATCTATAGGTAAATGTCCAAAATGCAATAGAAATGTAAGGCAAGAGGTTATTCTTAAAAAGACCTTGTCTGGTAGACTTGTCTATGAATCTACAAATGCATTAATAAATGATACTGAGTATATTGACTTAGATTATAAATTAAAAAAATTAGTAAAATGATAATATATTGTTACTTTAATAATATTATGTATGATAAAATAAAAGGGTAAATAATTACTATAAACAAAATAGGGGAATTGATAAATTATGAATATTGCATTTTTTCTAACACCAAAAAGTGAAGTGGCTTATGAATATATAGATGCTACTATGAGACAAGCAATGGAGAGAATGGAGCATCATGGATATACTGCTATTCCACTTATAGATAAGAATGGTAAGTATGTAGGTACTTTAACAGAGGGGGATTTACTTTGGACTTTAAAGAGAAATCCAGAGTTGAATTTTAAAAATACCAATACTGTTAGTGTGAGAGAAATAAAAAGAAAAGTAAAACATAAGAGCGTTTGTATAAATGAAAACATGGAAAGTTTAATTTCTTTGGCAGTTTCTCAAAACTTTGTGCCAGTAGTAGATGACAATGGAATATTTATAGGGATAATAAAGAGAAGTGATATAATAGAACACTGTTATAACAATCTTTATAGCAAACAAGAAGTTTAGGGATTAGTGCCCTAAACTTCTATTTTTTTTCACATATATTAAATTTTTTATGTGGAATTTAAAAAAATAGGTATTATAAAATTTGGTATTGCATAGAACATAATAAAGTATTATTATTAAGTATATTTTAATAATTTTATAATATCATGTTCAGGATATTTTAAAGAAAAATATTTTATTATATAATATTTAAAATAAATTAGAAAAAAGAGGTGATTGAATATGTTAGCTGTATTATCGCCTGCTAAAACTTTAGATTTAAGCAATATAGAAGACCTAAAGATAGAAACAAGTAAACCTAAATTTCTTTGTGAGGCAGAAATAATAATGAAAGAATTAAAGAATTTAGAGGTTCAAGATTTATGTTCATTAATGAAAATAAGTGAAGATTTAGGGGTACATACATTCACAAAAACACAAGATTGGAATACAATTTACTATGGTGATGAAAAACCTTTTATTTTATCTTTTAAGGGAGAAGCATACAGAGGGTTAAATGCAGATGATTTTACTAAAGAAGATTTGGAGTTTTGTAATGGCTCATTAAGAATATTATCAGGTCTTTATGGAATAATAAAACCTTTAGATGGTACTAAGGCCTATAGATTAGAAATGGGTACTAAAATATCAGTAGACGGTTCTAAAAATCTTTATGACTTTTGGGGAAGTAAGATTGAAGAAGCTATTTTAGAAGAATTAAAATTTCATGATAAAAAAGTTATTATAAATTTAGCTTCAAATGAATATTATAAGTCTATAAAAAAGATTGAGAAAAAGGTTAAGGTTATAACTCCTGTATTTAAAGAAAGAAAAGGTTTTGAATACAAGGTAGTTACTGTTTATGCAAAAAAAGCAAGGGGAGAAATGGTTAGATATATAACTAAAAATAGATTAACTGATCCTGAGAGTTTAAAGAATTTTGATTTAGATGGATATGAATTTAATAGAGAACTTTCAGATGAAAATACATGGATATTTACCAGAGGATAGTTTAAAATATAGATATTTAAACATAATGAATAATATCTGTGATTTAAAAATATAAAATTAAAAATATAAAATATAAAATAGAAATTTTTTATTAAGGAGAGATTTTTTATGAGTAAACTTATTTTAGAAATAGACGGTATGTCATGTTCAAATTGCGTTAGACATGTTGAAGCTGCTTTATTAGATGTTGATGGTGTAGATGTTTTAGAAGTTGAGGTTGGAAGAGCTACTATTGATACAGAAGTAGATGAAGATACATTAAGAGATGCTTTAGAAGAAGTAGGTTATGATTTAGTTTCAATTGAAGATTAGTGCCTGTGAGAGTGTGTTAGAAGCTAATAAAATGGTTTCTATGCACTCTTTTTTAGATTAAAATTTACTACTATTGATATAATCTTTGGTATATAATATTCATAAGGTATTTGATAAAAAGTAATATTAACTGAGGTTAAAAATTTTCATATACATAAAGGAGATGTTAAGAATGAATGAAAATCTTACAATGTCAGATTTAATGGATAGCTTTGAATTAAAGCATTTTCATAAAGGAGAAATAGTAAAGGGAAAAGTAATTAGTGTAAAAAATGATGAAATCATAGTTAATATAGGTCACTTTGCTGATGGAATAGTTCCAAGAAATGAAATGTCTAATGATAAAGATTTTGATATAAACTCAATAAATATTGATGATGAAATATTTGTTATGGTATTAAGTGGAGATGATGGAGAGGGAAACGTACTTCTATCAAAAAGAAGAGCTGATGCTATAAAAGTATGGGATGATTTAAAAAATGCCTTTGAAAAAGAAACTTTAATAAGTGTTAAATTAAAAGAAGTTGTTAAAGGTGGATTAGTTGGAGATTTCAATGGAATAAGAATATTCATGCCAGCTTCTCAATGTGCAGGAAGAAGAATAGAAAACTTAGAAGAATTAGTAGGTAAAGTATTAGAAGTTAAAGTTATAGAGTTTAATAAAGAGGCTAAGAAAGTAGTTGTTTCAAGAAGAATTGTTGAAGAAGAAATAAGAAATAATGAAAAAAAAGCTCTTTGGAGTTCAATTAAAGAGGGAGAAAAGAGAAAAGGAAAAGTAACTAGATTAGCTAAATTTGGTGCTTTCGTTGATATTGGTGGAGTAGAAGGATTAGTTCATATAAGTGATATGTCATGGTCAAGAGTTCATAACCCAGAAGAAGTTGTGGTTGTTGATGATGAAGTGGAGGTATTTGTTTCAGAAGTAAATATGGAAAAGGAAAGAGTAGCCCTTTCATTAAAAGATGTTATTAAAAATCCTTGGGAAACATTAGAAGGATTAAAGGTTGGAGATGTTGTAAATGGAAAGGTTACAAACTTTATAAAAGTAGGTGCCTTCGTAGAAGTAATGCCTGGAATAGAAGGCTTAGTTCATATATCAGAAATTACTGATGAAAATATAGCTAAACCATCAGATGTGTTATCACTAGGTCAAGAAGTTAAGGTTAAAATCTTAAGCATAGATGATGAAAATAAAAAAATGAGCCTAAGCATTAAAGATGCTACAGAAACTTCAAATGAATATAAACAATACAACGATGAAGAGGAAGGTTACTCACTAGCTGATTTATTCAAGGATCTAAACTTATAAGCTTTTGCAAAATAAAACTTTATAGAATTAATAAAAGGCATGTATCAAAATAACTTTTTATAAAACTTACAAATAATATGAAGAGAATATCTAGATGAGCTTTAGAATTTAAATTATTACGTAGAAAATATCACGTTAGAAAGCTTAGATTGTTCGAAGCGTAGCAAGTTTCTAAGCTTTAGTGATATTTTCGTAGTAATGATTATAAATTCTTAGCGAAATCTAGTAATTCTAGGAATATATTTGTAAGTTTTATTATTATATTTTGATACATCCCCTTTTATGTTTATATATTAATATTAGATTTTTTCGATTTTTAGCATGTTTGTTCCACCAGTAATTGATGTTGGAAAACCAGCAGCAACCATTATATTATCGCCTTTTTTAGCTATTTCATATTCTTCAGCCACTTTTCTTGCTTCGTTAACAATTTCATCTGTATTATTAAAGTAAGCACATTTTTTAGAAATTATTCCAAAGTTAAGAGCTAAGCTTCTTCTTACTTTTTCATATGGAGTAATTGCTATTATTGGGCAGCTAGGTTTATATTTTGATAATATTTTAGCTGTTGATCCAGTTTGAGTGGCAGCAACAATTGCCTTGGTTGGGAATTTGTTGGCTGTTTTTGCAGCTGAATAGCTTATTGCATCAGCAAAGGCATCTGGATTTGGATTTGGATCTTTTAATCTTCTTAAAAGATAGTGATAATCTAAATTAGCTTCAGCTTTTTTTGCAATCTTAGCCATTGTACTTGCAGCCTCTATTGGGAAACTACCTGATGCACTCTCACCACTAAGCATAATTGCATCTGTTCCATCAAATATAGCATTACATACGTCAGATGCCTCAGCCCTAGTTGGTCTAGGGTTTCTTATCATAGAATCAAGCATCTGAGTAGCTGTTATAACAATTTTTCCTGCTTGATTACATTTTTTTATAATTTCCTTTTGAATTATTGGAACATTTTCAAGAGGAATTTCAACACCCATATCACCTCTAGCAACCATAACACCATCAGTAACTTCAATTATTGAATCTATGTTATCAACACCCTCTTGGCTTTCTATTTTTGAAATTATTTTAATGTCTTTTCCATCATGAGAATCTAATATTTCTCTAACTTCAAGAACATCCTCTGCTTTTCTTATAAATGAAGCTGCTACAAAATCAACCCCCATTTCACATCCAAAGATTAAATCACTTCTATCTTTTTCAGTTACTGCAGGTAATTTAATTTTTACATTTGGTACATTAACACCTTTATGGTCTTTTATAATACCACCTTCAACAACTTCACATATTATATCTTTTCCTTTTACTTCTTTAACTTTAAATTCTAAAAGTCCATCATCAACAAGGATGGAACCACCAGGTTTTATGTCTTCATATAGTTCTGAATAAGAGATAGAACATTTAGTATTATCACCTAAAATTTCTTCTCCACAAGAAAAAATAAATTCATCTCCATCTTTTAACTCAGCTTCTCCATTACTAAATTTATGAGTTCTTATTTTAGGACCTTTTATATCTAGTAATATAGCAGTAGCTGATTGTTCTTCTTTCCTAAGTCTCTTAATAAGTTCTATTTTTTCTTTATGACTTTCATGGTCTCCATGAGAAAAGTTTAATCTTGCAGCATTCATACCTATTCTTATGAATTTTCTTAAAACTTCTTCAGAGTCACTTGCAGGACCAATTGTAAATATCATTTTTGTTTTTTGCATAAAAACCACCTCTTTTTGTTTAAACTAAAATAGTTTAGTGATTGGTTAAAAAGTTTGATATAATAAAATAAATTAATAATTTATTTATATTTTACCACAATAGTAGGAAAGGATGGGTAAAAAATGAAAGTATTAAAAGATTTAAATCCACAAAGTGTTTTTAAATATTTCGAAGAAATCTCACAAATTCCAAGAGGTTCAGGCAATGAAAAAGGAATAAGTGACTATTTAGTTAAATTTGCAAAGGAATTAAATCTTGAGGTAATCCAAGATGAAGCCTTAAATGTAATAATTAGAAAACCTGCAACACCAGGATATGAAAAGGCACCAGGTGTTATAATACAAGGTCATATGGATATGGTATGTGAAAAAAATAAAGATACTATACATGATTTTGAAAAAGATCCTATAAAATTAAGAGTTGATGGAGATTATATCTATGCAACAGGAACTACATTAGGAGCTGATAATGGAATAGCAGTTGCATATGGTATGGCTATATTAGCAGCAAATGATATAAAACATCCTGCTATAGAATTATTAGTAACAACTGATGAAGAAGTTGGAATGGGTGGAACTATTGCTTTAGATGGAAGCTTATTAAAGGGTAAATACCTTTTAAACATAGATTCAGAAGAAGAAGGAAAACTTTTAGTAAGTTGTGCAGGTGGTGCGAGAAATGAATTAATAATACCTGTAAAGTTTGAAGAAATGGGAAGTGACTACGAAGCTTATGAAATAGTTTTAAGAGGACTAAAAGGTGGTCACTCAGGAATGGAAATAGATAAGCAAAGAGGAAACTCAAATAAATTAATGGGAAGAATCTTAGATGAAGTTAATGCCAATTGTGATATAAGATTAATTTCAATTAATGGTGGATCAAAAGTAAATGCTATTCCAAGAGAATGTGATGCTTTACTAGCTATTAGAAAAAATGATGTTAAAAAATTAGAAGAGTTAGTTGAAAAGTGGGATGGAATATTAAAAGATGAATACCATGCTAATGATAATGGAGTTAATGTTAAAGTAGTTAAGAACGAAGAAGTTCATAAGGTTTGTTCAAAGGAAGAAACTTTCAAAACTATAAAAGCTATAAACTTAATGCCAAATGGTGTTGATAGTTATAGCGTAGAAATGAAAGGATTAGTCCAAAGTTCAACAAACTTAGGTGTTATACACACTGAAGATGATAAGATAGTATTAGCTGGCTCAACAAGAAGTTCAGTTGAAACATTAAAAACTAAAATTCTTACTCAAATAGCTGACATAGCTGAAGTTTTAGGTTTAGAATTTGAAATACATGCACCATACCCAGCTTGGCAATATAATCCAGAATCAAAAATAAGAGAACTTTGTAGTGAAGTTTATGAAAATATGACAGGTAAGAAACCTGAAATAATAGCAATTCATGCAGGATTAGAGTGTGGATTATTAGGAGAAAAAGTAGAAGGCTTAGATATGATTTCATTTGGACCAAATATGTATGATGTTCATACTCCAAATGAGCATGTAAGCATTTCTTCAGTTAAACATATTTGGGATTTCTTAATTGAAATATTAAAAGAAATTAAATAGTTAAAATAGTATATTTTAATTTATATATTAATTAAAACAAATAATAAGTTATAAACTAGGTTAAGTATGATGAATATTTTATACTTAACCTAGTCTTTTATTAAGGCTATATTTTAACTAGGTTTTGATTTTTGTTTAATAAGTAGTTTAGATTTTCATTGAATATGGGAAAAGAATAGAGTTAAGAAGCAAAGTGGGTTGACTAGAGAAAGTTTATTCGCTTTAGCTATTATACTAGAATATTAAAACTTAAATAGGAATTGATTTCTAACATTCACTAGAGGACATAAGTTCAAAATTTTGATTTTTGTTTAAAGTTAATTAGGACTTATAGAATAGCTAAAATCAATACTATATTAAAATAGAATCTTTATTTAAAATAATATATAGAAATAAATTGGATATACTAATTTGGAGGAAGAATATATGGATTTAATAAGAGCTGATTTACATATGCATACTAAAGCATCTGATGGAACCTTAAGTCCTAAGGAGTTATTAAAAGAAATAGTTGAAAAAGATATAAAATTATTTTCTGTAACAGATCATGATTCAATGGGAAGTTTAGATGAAATTCAAGAGATGACTAAGGAAATGGATTTAAAGTTTATTCCTGGAATTGAGGTTTCAAGCATAATTAATGGAGAACAATTTCATATTTTAGCTTATAATTTTGATAAAGATAATAAAGGACTTCTTGATTTAATAAGTAGAAATCATGAATTACTTAAAAAGAAAGATGATGATTCCATAAGACTTTTAATTGAGGCTGGATATGATATAGATTTTAATGATTACTTAGCTTACGAGCATAATCCTTCAAGAGGTGGTTGGAAAACTCTTAACTTTTTAATAGATAGAGGAATTTGCAAAAATATAGATGAGTTTTTTAATAAAGTATTCATAGGGGAAAGAGCATTAAGATATCCAGAGTTTCCACATCCTAAGGATGTAATAAAAACAATAAAAGAAGCTGGTGGAATAGTTGTTTTAGCTCACCCTAAGTATGGAAAATCACAATTTAAACTAGATGAAATGGTGAATTTATTTAGAGAATGGGGAGTTGATGGAATAGAGTGCTATCACCCTCATCATGATGAAGAAACAATAAAATATCTAGTAGATTATTGTAAAAAAAATCATCTAATAATAACAGGTGGTTCAGACTATCATGGGGGCTTAATTTCAAAAAGAAGTTTAGGAATGCCAGAATTTTATACAAGAAAAGATTTATTAGATAATTAATAAAATAATTAGGTTTATAAAAGTTGTATTAGAACCTTGAAATTTATGGGAAAAAATCCATTGTAAATTTTAAGGGGAGATACAACTTTTTTTATTAAGTCTATGTTTAAAATCTTTATTTGTTTTAGCTATCTCTTTAAAGCTACTTATAAAAAGATTTGTAACTCTATTATTATTTCATATTCAATGAAACTCTAAACTTCTAATTAAAAAGGTCTTTTAGTTTTTTTAAATTAACACTCACTTAAAACAGATATTTTATTAGAAACAAACAATATTATGATGATATTACATAAGATAATAAATGTTATGAAAATGTTAAATTTCATAATATTTATTTTTATGGGAGGTTTTTTACATAATTTGTAAAATATATATAATAAGTAAAGCTAAAATATAAGAAAGGTTGGGGGAAAAGGGTGAAGTACACTAGAATTGATGTAAAAAATAAGAAAAGAAGTGGAGGAAATAATAACAATAATGATGGTAAAAATTTTATTTTCCTTTTTGTTGGAGTTGTTGTTATAGCGCTTCTTATATCTACAATAATGTCTAAGTTTATATGGCCAGAGGGAAAGCTTACAGGTGAAAAAGAAGCAATTAGTAAAGATGTTAGTAATGGTGATAATAAAGATAAGGAAAGCAAAAAAAGTGAAGCAGAAAAGCCTAAAGAAGAAGAAAAATCCACAGAGTTAGAAAAGAAAAAACCAATAGCACCAACTTCAAATAAAGAAGGACAAGAATATGTAATGGTTCAATGTGGTTTTTATTCAAATAAAGATAATGCAAACAAAATAAAGTCTGAATTAGAGAAGGATCATATAGCAGTTTCATTGAGTGAGGGTGAAAATTATAGGGTTATAGTTCATATAGGGAATGAAGAAGAGGCTAAAAAGCTTGTAGGAGATTTAGAAGCTAAGGGGGTAAGTAGCACTAAAGGAAGATTTGTTATTCCTAGAACTGATCTATGTAGTAATCAAATAATAGAGATGGTTAATGGTTATGTTAATATAATAGACAAGTTAAAAGAAGATTCAGTTAAAGGGGTTAAAACTTCAGAATTTAAAGCTTGGGTAAATAAATTGGAAGATGATAAAGATTCAAAAAATTATGAGGTATTTAAAGAATTAAAAGAAGGAATTAATAATATTCCTGAGGAGATAACTAAGGAAAATATAGAAGAAAGTTATCAAATAGTATTTAATACTTTAAATAAATTTAGAGTAAATAAATAATTGTAATTTATTTTTAATTTATATTCACATATTTTTAAATTATAATAGAAATGAAAGAGCGTAATTCTCTTTCATTTTTTCTGTTATAATTTGCATTATGCGTATATTTATACTTGTTTATAAAAATAATAAATGATAAACTATATAGGATAAGAATATAATACCTTATTTTAGGTAAAATAAGATTATTTAGAAGCTTTTTATAAGTAATGTAAGGTGGAAAAATGAAAGTTATTTTAGCATCAAAATCTCCAAGAAGAGTAGAGATTTTATCAAAATTAGTTGAAAAATTTGAAGTATTAGAATCAAACTTTGATGAAGATACCATAAGCTTCAGTGGAGATGTTGAAAAATATGTTCAAAATTTGTCAAAAAATAAAGCTATAGATGTTTCGGAAAGACTTAAAGAACCAGCTATAGTTATTGCTGCGGATACGGTTGTTTTTTATAATGGAAAAGTTATGGAAAAACCTAAAAATGAAGAAGATGCTTTTAGTATGTTATCTTCATTAAGTGGCAATACTCATAAGGTATATTCAGGTATTTGTATCATAAATACTGAAGATGATACTGTAATAACTGACTATGACTTTACAGAGGTTATTTTTTCAGAATTATCAGAGAGACAAATTAGAAATTACATAAATTCTGGTGAACCTATGGATAAAGCAGGAGCTTATGGTATTCAAGGTTTAGGAGGAACTTTTGTAGAGGGTATAAATGGTTGTTATTACAATGTCATGGGATTGCCCTTGAACAAGTTGTATAAAATACTAGCAAAGTATAACATAACGATATTATAGTAAAGAACTTTCAAGGGACATGTTAATTTCTTAAAGGAGTAAAATATGTCTAACAACCTAAAAATTAATGAGATTCCATCAAGTGAAAGACCAAGAGAAAAACTTTTATGTTATGGAGCAAATTATTTATCTAATGAAGAGCTTTTAGCTATAATACTTAGAACTGGGAATAAGGATTCAAATGTAGTTGAATTGTCTTATAGAATAATACATAGTGTTGGTGGATTAAGAGGACTTTTTAAAGCCTCTGCTAAGGAACTTATGGAAGTTAAAGGTGTTAAAGAGGCGAAAGCAACTCAAATATTAGCCATGTGTGAACTTTATAGAAGATTCAAAGCTTCTGAAATATCACAGGTTAAAATAACAAAACCTTCTGATGTTGCAGACTTAGTTTTAGATGAACTTAGAATGTTACAGCAGGAAGTATTGATTGTTGTTACTCTTGATACAAAAAACAAGGTGATATCAAAAAAAGAAGTGTTTAAAGGCGGTTTGAATTCATCCTTAATACATCCAAGAGAGATATTTAAAGAAGCTGTTAAGGAAAGTGCAGCATCTATAATAATATGTCATAATCATCCTTCAGGTGATCCAACACCCAGTAATGATGATATAAACATAACAATAAGACTCAAAGAATGTGGGAAAATGATGGGTATTGAGCTTTTAGATCATTTAATAATAGGAGATAACAGATTCATAAGTCTTAAAGAAAAGGACGTTTTATGATTAGGAAAGGGGATTAAAAATGGGTTTATTTAATTTTGGAATGACAAAAGACATGGGTATAGATTTAGGTACTGCAAATACTTTAGTATTTGTTAAAGGAAAAGGTATCGTATTAAGAGAACCCTCAGTTGTTGCTATAAACAACTTAACAAAGAAATCTTTAGCAGTTGGTACTGAGGCTAAGCAAATGATAGGTAGAACACCTGGAAACATAGTAGCTATAAGACCACTTAAAGATGGTGTAATTGCAGACTTTGATGTTACTCAAACAATGCTTAAAAGATTTATCGAAAAAATAACAAATAAAAGTGCATTCACAAGTCCAAGAATAATAGTTTGTTTCCCTTCAGGAGTAACTGAGGTTGAAAGAAGAGCTATAGAAGAAGCAACTAAGCAAGCTGGAGCAAGAGATGTAATATTAATGGAAGAACCAATGGCTGCTGCAATTGGAGCAGGACTTCCAGTTGATGAGCCAACAGGAAGTATGATTGTTGATATTGGTGGTGGTACAACAGAGGTTGCTATAATATCACTAGGTGGTATAGTTACTAGTAAATCATTAAGAGTTGCTGGTGATGAGTTAGACCAATCAATAATCAACTATATTAAGAGAGAATTTAACTTAATGATAGGTGAAAGAACTGCTGAACAAATAAAAATGGAAATTGGTTCAGCTTACAAAACAGATGAAGAAGAAGAAGCAACAATGGACATAAAAGGAAGAGACTTAATAACAGGTCTTCCAAAAGTTGTTGTTGTTGATGCAGGACAAATAAGAAGTGCTTTAAAAGAGCCAGTTTCATCAATAATAGAATCAATCAAAACTACTTTAGAAAAAACACCACCAGAATTAGCAGCTGATATCATGGATAAAGGAATAATGCTTGCTGGAGGAGGAGCATTCCTAAAAGGATTAGATGAATTAATATACAAAGAAACTGGAATGCCTGTTCATATAGCAGAATCACCTCTTGATTGTGTTGCTTTAGGTACTGGAAAAGCTTTAGAAAAGTTTGATTTAATAGTAAAACAACAAAGAGGATAGGAAGATAATGAAATTCTTCAAAAATAAACTGGCAGTAACTGTTATAGTACTGTCAGTTGCCTTTTTAGGAATAATTATTTATACAGTTAAGAGTGATTCTAAAAATCCTGTTTCAAGTGGTGTTGGTAAGGTTTTAAATCCTGTTCAAAAAGTAGTTTATATAACAACTGATAAGGTTCATGGTGTTTTTGATTTCTTTTATAACTTTTCTGATGTTAAGACTCAAAATAATGAATTAAAGAAGAAAAATTTAGAATTAGAAAATAAGTTAGTTGAGTACAATGAATTAAAGCGTCAAAATGAAGTTTTAAAAGAAATGGTTGATTTTTCAAAAAAGAATGATAAATATAAATATATTGGAACGAACATAATAGGAAAAAGTGGAGATAGTTTTGTAGAAGGATATACAATTGATAAAGGTTCAGAAGATGGTATAAAAAAAGATTATATAGTTATATCTCCAGAAGGATTAGTTGGAGTGGTTACAGAAGTACATTCAAACTGGTCTAAAATTCAAACATTATTAAATGAAAATGTGGCAGTTGCTGGTATTGTTGAAGGTGAAACAAATTCAGGGGATGGAATAGTTAAAGGATATAGAAGTAGTAATGAGATGCAAGTTGAAATAACTAATTTACCTATGAATTCAACTATTAAAAAAGGAGATGTAGTTGTTACATCAGGTCTTGGAGGATATTATCCTAAAGGAATAAGAATAGGTGAAGTAACATCAGTTAAATCTGATAATGTTAAAGTTATGAAAACTGCAAACTTAAAAACATATGTTGATTTTAATAATTTACAAGAATTATTTGTGGTAGTACCACCAGCAGAAAGAGATGGCGTAGTTAAGTATTAGAAATGAGGGAATAGTTTGAAGAGAGTAATATTGATATTAATATGTATTTTATTATTTATTATAGATAATAGTTTAATGCCTTTTTTCTCAATTAAAGGAGTTTATCCAAGCTTACTATTCACATTTGCTATACTATATGCATTAATGAGTGGATACTGGGAAGCTTTATTTATAGGTGTGTTCTCAGGGTTCCTTCAAGATGTTTATTTTGTAAATGTCTTTGGAGTAAACATGTTAATAAATATGTTAATATGTTTAGTCGCTGCATACATAGGAGAAAGTGTATTTAAACATAAAAAATTTGTTCCAGTTATTTCGGTTGGAATACTAACTATAATAAAGTTTTTTGCTGTAGCTATTGTACTATGGTTTTTACACATAAGAACAAATTTATTGAATTTCTGGATTATGGTACTTTATAACATATTCATAGCATTTTTTATGTATAATTTTGTCTACAGATTATGTAATAGAGAGCTTATGAAGAGAGATTGGAAAATAAGTAAAAAATAGGTGGTTTGATGAGAAGTACGAATAATGGAAAGGCGCCGATAGATAGGTACAAAGTTCTCATTGGAATAATGATTGTGGTCTTTGTTTCTATTGTTGCTAGATTAGTTTATCTTCAAGTATTTAATTATGCAGAATATAAACAAAGAGCTGATACTAGATCAATGAGATTTCTATCTGAACAGGCACCAAGAGGAAAGATTTATGACAGTAATGGGGACGTTTTAGCTACCAATAGACAGACTTACACACTAATATTTACAGAAACTGATGAATCAAAGAAAAATTTCTATACTACTATGGATAAGGTTTATGCAATACTTAAATCTCATAATCAAGATGTTATAGATAATTTTAAGTTAAGAATAAATGATCAAGGAAAGCTTTATTTTGATTTTACATCTGGTACAAAGGCTGAAGAACTAAGATTTAAAAAGGATAGAGGATTAGGTGATAAAATTAAAAATGAGCTTTATAAGAATAAAGAAGGGGATTTAACTGTTGAGGAAGAGGATAGAATTGATAATGAGTTAATGAAAATTACTCCAGAGCAAGTATTTGATTATTTAGTTCAACAATATAAATTATATGATCTTTTAAATCCATCAAAAGAACAAGCAAAAGAATATGCTAAGATGGATCCAAAAAAATTAACAGATATTCTTTTGAAAAAATATTCTCTACAACAATTAAGAAGTTACATGGTAATTAAAGATGCTATAAAAATGCAGAGTTTCTCAGGATATAAACCTGTTACTATAGCAAAGGATATTGATAAAAATACAGCTTTTGATTTTTATCAAAAGCTTAATGATTTGCCAGGTATAGATGTAAGTATAGAGCCTATGAGATATTATCCATATGGTGAATTAGGGTCATCTGTACTAGGATATGTTTCTTCAATTAATGGAGATCAAAAGGCAAAATATGAAGCTAAAGGATATGATGTTTCAACTGACCTTATAGGAAAAGCGGGTATAGAGGCTGCTTTTGAAAATGAATTAAAAGGAGTTAAGGGTGGAACAACAGTAAAAGTAAACTCATCTGGAAGAAAGACAGAGGAACTTTATGATTTAGAATCTTATCCTGGAAATAACGTTAAGTTAACTATAGATAAAGATATTCAATACTCAGCTGAGACTATGTTAAAACATGTGTTAAAAAAATTAAGTTCTAATGGTATAACAGATGGTGTAAAAACTAAAAATGCTACAAGAGGGGCAGCTGTTGCCATAGAAGTGGATACAGGAAGAGTATTAGCCTTAGTAAGTGAACCAGGATTTAATCCAAATGAATTTGCCAAGGGAGAACTTGATCCAAAAGTATCTAAGGAATATTTCCAACCAGATTATGAAGCTTTTGCTAAAAAAATTATAGCAGAAGATCATTTAAATAAAACAGTGGATGATTTATTTCCTAAGGATGAAAAAACTGGTCTTAGAGAAGATATATATGATTTATATCCAAAAAGATTTTTTAACTACGCTACTTTAGGATTAATTCCACCAGGATCTACTTTTAAACCTGTCACAGCCACTGCGGCACTACAAGATGGAGTTATAAACTTTGGTACAACCGTATATTCAAATGGTGTTAATTTTGGTAAAGAATACCCGGAAATATTTGGTAAGAATCCTGCTAACTGGCCAAGAGCTAAAAATACTGGTAGTGGAATAGTAGATTTAAATAAAGCATTCGCTAGATCATCAAATGCCTTTTTCTATAATGCAGGTGCAAAACTTTACTATGGAAATGGTGGAGATGCTGTTGGAAATGGAAGATATAATAAAAAGAGCACAGAGGCTTTAGATTCCATAGCTAAATATGCTTGGCAGTATGGACTTGGAGTAAAACCAGGTTCAAATGAAAAGGCATCAACTGGTATTGAAATATCAGAAAACTTTGGTCAAGTTTATAATTTTGAATCATATAAAAAGCAAACAATTGCACTTATGAGATTCACATTAGTTTCCTCTTTAGAAAAGGGAACTTATGTTAATGCATCAAGTGCGGAATTCCCAAAAGTAAATATAGGAATTAATGATAGAGATTCAAAGGAACTTGCCTCTGCTAAAGAAGCAATAAAGAAAAATATAGAAGACTCTTTAAATGAAATTGGAAATGGAAGCCCTATAGATGAAAAAAAATTATCTGAGAATCTTAAAAAGAGTTTTAGAGATTTATATAATATAGATCCAGATTACCAAGAAAGTGTAAAGAGTTTTAATGGAATAAAAGCAAAAGATGAAGAAGAAAAAGTTACTAAGGCAATAAATTTAACAGTTCAAAAAACAGTAACTTGGGTTGTAGGAGATATAGCATATCAAATAGTTGCACCAAGAAACTTAACTGACGCAGCCATAGGACAGAGTACAAGTAACTTTACTCCAGTACAGCTTGCAAGTTATATAGCAACATTAGTTAATGGAGGAACAAGATATAAGGTTCATTTAGTTGATGAAATAACAAACCCAGAGGGAAAAGTTGTTGAAAAATTTGAACCAGAAGTACTTGGAAAGGTTGATATTTCACAAAAAAATGTTGAGGCAATAAAACATGGAATGTGGGAAGTTAATAATTATAGAGGGGCTTATAATGGTACTGCAACTTCTATAATGGGAGGATTTCCTATACCAACTGGTGGTAAAACAGGTACAGCAACCTTTAGAAATGATCAATCTGAATATGGAAGAAATGACTATGGAGTTTATATTTCATTTGCACCAGTAGATCATCCTAAAATAGCTGTTGCTACAGTCATTTATGACGGTGGTCATGGATATTTTGGAGCAGAAGTTGCAAAGGCAATATATGAAACTTATTTTAGAGAAGAGTTAAAGAAAATTGGATATAAGCCTCATTATTATGAAGGTTCATCATATGACTTTACTTTAAATCCACCTTTAGAAAATCTTAAAGATGGAGATATTACAAATAAGCTTGAAGCAGAAGGAAAAGGCAATGCACAAAGTTTAGAGGGAATAACTAAATCTTCTGAAAGTAAAGATGATTCAAAAAAAACAACTGATGAAAAATCAAAAGAAAAGGTAAGTGGAGATACTGGAAAGAAAAACACTACTGATGAATCAAAAAATACTGATAAAAATAAAAAAGAAAATGTTGAAATGGCAGATTAAAAATAGGCTTACAGAATATTATTTCTGTAGGCCTATTTTTCATAATCTTGATGAAAAAAACTTTAAAATTAAATATTGTGACTTATTAATTTGAAAATATAGTTTCTTTTTTCAAATTTTTGTTACTTTATTGCATAAAGTTCTTTTATAAATTAAAAATAATTTATATAATAGAATATGTAAATTAATTAAATAAAATGACTTGCGTTTATAATAAAAGGGTTATAAGCTTGGAGGATAGTAGTTTACTATGCGTGATGATAAAATTTTTATAAAAGGAAATAAACAAGGAATAAATGCCATTATTAATATGGATAAATTTGGGAATTTTGATGAAATGCTTGATTCTCTAGTTGAAAAATTAAGTAGGGGAAAACAGTTCTATAAAGGAGCTACTCTTATAATAACAACAGATTTAACCCATATAAATGAAAGGCAAATGTCTAAATTAAAGGATGTACTCTTTGATGAAATTCTTATAAAAGATTGTATTTTTGAAGAAAGAGAAGAGAAACAGAGTAATGTATTTTCTGGAGTTTATGAAGGTAGAACAAAATTTATAAGAAAAACTGTTAGAAGTGGTCAATGCTTGAATTATTCAGGCAATTTAATAATAATTGGGGATGTAAATAATGGTGGAGAAGTACGAGCTCATGGTAATGTGATTGTATTAGGTGATTTAAAGGGAAAAGTTTTTGCAGGGGATAATGGAAATGGAAGTGCAGTGATTGCAGCTTATTCTTTAGAACCTGAACTTATTTCAATAGCTGGTAGAATTACAATATCACCAGATGATTTTGAAAAGACTGGTTATCCAGAACTTGCAAGATTAAATGATGATAATAGTGTGATTGTAGAACCATATTTACCAGATAAATATTCTTATTAAGGTTATAGTACATATTTAAATTGGAGGGAAAGTAATGGGAGTATCGATAGTAATAACATCAGGAAAAGGTGGAGTTGGAAAGACAACTACAACTGCCAACGTAGGAACAGCATTAGCATCACAAGGAAAGAAAGTTGTTGTTGTTGATGGTGATACAGGATTAAGAAATTTAGACGTTTTAATGGGACTAGAAAATAGAATAGTTTATACAATAATAGATGTAATAGAAAATAGATGTAGAACTAAACAAGCGTTAATAAGAGATAAGAGATTTAATAACTTATACTTATTACCAACAGCTCAAACTAAGGATAAGAATGATATAAGTCCTGAGCAAATGTTAAGATTGGTTAATGAGTTAAAAGAAGAATTTGATTATGTAATTTTAGACTGTCCAGCAGGTATTGAGCAAGGCTTTGAAAATGCTATAGTTGGGGCAGATAGAGCCATAGTAGTAGTAAATCCAGAAATAACTTCTGTTAGAGACGCGGATAGAGTTATTGGAAAACTAGATGCTAAAGGACTTGAGAATCATGAAGTTATAGTCAATAGATTAAATTATGAAATGGCTAAAAATGGTGATATGTTAGATATATCAGATATCATAGAAACTCTTTCAGTCAAGCTTTTAGGTGTTGTTCCTGATGATAGAAATATAACAGTTTCAACTAATAAAGGTGAACCAATAGCTTTAGATGAAAAGGCATCTGCTGGCCAAGCTTTTAGAAATATAGCTAGAAGAATAATTGGTGAAGATGTTCCTATAATGGATTTAAGCAATGAACATCAAGGTATCTTTAGTTCAATATTAAAGTTCTTTAGAAAAGGTTAGGAGGAAAAGAAAATGAGTTTTTTAAATGTTTTTTCTAGTAGACAGACTCCTAAGCAAATTGCTAAAGATAGATTAAAAGTTATATTAATACATGATAGAGGAGAATTATCTGATGAAGTTTTAGACAAAATAAGACTTGAGATATTAGAGGTTCTTTCTAAGTATGTTGAAATTGAAAATGAGGATGTTGACATAACAGTTACAAAGTCAAACCCAGTTGAAGGAGAATCTCCATCACTTGTAGCTAACATTCCTATAAAAAATATTAGAGGAAAAGCTAGATAATTTTGAAAATATAAGCTATTTCAAGTTTTTGAGATAGCTTTTTGTACATATTTCTTAAAATGTTCAGAATTTTGTAATTTAAAAATGATGAAAATAAAGTATTATATAAATGTTGTAAATAAAGAGATGTTTTTTGGAGGTACTATATGCTTAGTAAACTAAAATTAGATAGTAAACTAAGAAGAGAGATTGATTATAAGCTTTTAGTATCCATGATATTAATAATACTATTTGGAATATTTAATATATATATAGGAACAAGAGCACAGAGGGGAATTTTTTTCGCTAATAAACAATTTCTATGGTTTATAATATCATTGGTTGTTCTTTATTTAATACTTCTTTGGGATTATAACATAATTTATAATTATGTTGATATATTTTATTGGGGTTCAATAGTATTGCTTATAATAACTAGGTTTGCAGGTAGTGTAATTAATGGTGCAAGAGGATGGATTGTCTTAGGTCCAGTCAGTATTCAGCCCTCGGAAATAGCTAAGGTAGCAATGATCCTAATGCTAGCTAAGAGGATGGATGAAGTAGATTTAAGAATTAATGATTTAAGAAACTTTTTAAAGGTTGCAATGTATGCTGCTATACCAATGGTATTTATAGTTGTGCAACCAGATATGGGAATGACTATGGTTTCATTCTTCATAGCACTTGGAATATTCTTTGCCGCTGGATTGGATATGAAAGTTATAGGAGCTGGATTATTATCCTTAGTAGTTGCAATAGCTTTAGTATGGAATTCAGGGTTAATTAAAGAATATCAAAAGATGAGACTTATTGGATTTTTAAATCCAGATGGAGATGAGCTTGGTATAAATCTTCAGTTAACTCAATCAAAAATAGGAATAGGATCTGGAGGATTCTTTGGAACAGGCCTTGATTTTAAAAGTGAAAGTGGTGGATATTCCTCTGAATTCGTTCCAGAAAGACAAACAGACTTTATATTCGCAGTTATAGGAGAACATTGGGGTACATTAGGAGGAATAATCCTTTTAACTTTATACGCCTTAATGATATATAGAATAATATCCACAGCAAGGCAAGCAAAGGATATATTTGGATCTATAATATGTGTAGGTTTTGCATCCTATTTCATATTTGCAATATTACAAAATATAGGTATGACAATAGGCATAATGCCTATTACAGGTATAACATTGCCCCTTGTTAGTTATGGAGGAAGTTCTCTTCTTACCACAGTAATGAGTATAGCTCTTGTTTTAAATATATCTATGAGAAAGAAAAAATTAAAATTTTAATATTTAAAAGCATAAAAATACTTTTTGTATTTTTATGCTTTTAATTTTTATTTGTAAGTTCTATAAAATACCTCTTAAAAATATAATTAAATATCATTATGGTGTTAAGAGAGGAGAAGAGTTTGGGAAATTATAATAAGCAATATGAAAATTATTATAGAAAAATAAATAATAAAAGTTATGGTGCTTCTCCTAAGTTTGAAAGAAATTTAGGTTGTTATGATTTAGATGAATTTAATGGTAGAGGTTATTTAAAAGAGGAAAAGATAAGTAAATATTTCTATAAAGAACTAATAACATCATCATTTTTAAGTGGGTGTATTTTTTTAAGTTTTTTTGGAATGAAATATGTAAACAATGATTTTATTAATAGTTTAAGTGCAAAATTTAAAAATGTAATATCAACAGATGGATATTATAAGGAAATGGTATTAGAAGATAGTCTTATAGTTTCAGCATTAAGCAGAGGTGTTCATAAGATTGGAGAGAATAAAGGTATAGATTATTTAGGAAATGGTAATATTTCTTTAGAAGATGAAAAAATAAGTGATAATAAAGAATACTTAAAAAAAGATGATGAAGCTACTTTACATAAAGAGAATATGGAGGATGGATATAAAAAAGAGAAAGAGGGAGAAAATAGTTTAGATAGAAAAAATGAAATGCATAATAAATTAAACCTTGAGAATTCAAAAAATGAAGTTAAAAGTTTTTCAGAATTTAGTGTGATTAAAAAAACAGCATTAGATTTTTTGAAAGAAAGTTCAGTAATAGTATTTGATGGACAAGTTAAAGAGTTAGATAAACTCAGTATAAAGGAAGATTATGTTTATTTAAAGGGTAAAAAAGGAAAGGTTAATTCTTTGATTAAGGGGAAAATTAAAAGTATAAAAAAAGAAAAAGATGTTTTTAAGGTTATTACAGAGCATACAGATGGACTAAGTATTATATATTATAATTTGGGTAAGGTTAATAAAAATGAAGGGGAAGAGATAAAAGAAAATGAGGTTTTAGGAGAGTCAGCAGAGGGAGAAATTAATGGAGTATTGTTGCAAATTTTATTGAATGAGGAGTATCTAAACCCTAAAGAACATTTGAATTTTTTAAAGGATAAAATAAGTGAAAACAAATAAAGTAATATTAGTTCAGCTAATAGTATTTTTTGTTTTAGGGTTTTTTATAGATATTTCTCTAGCTTTCTTTTGGATAATATTACATGAGCTTGCCCATTATTTTATAGTTTTAAAATTAGGTGTTGAATCAGAAAAGTTAAAAGTTCATTTGTTAGGAGCGAGATTAGAAATAAATTATTTTGATGAGTTAGAACTTAGAGAAAAATTATTTATATGCTTTGCAGGGCCTTTATTTAATTTAATTATAGCTCTTTTATTTTTTATATTTTATAGATTTTTTCCTTTAAATGAGTATATTTATTCAACTATTGAAATAAATTTAGTTTTATGCATATTTAATCTTTTACCAATATATCCTTTAGATGGTGGAAAAATAGTAGAAGCTTTATTAGAAAGAAGATTTTTATTTGCTAAGGTAAATAAGATTTTATCAATGCTTAGTTATATATTTGGAGTAGGATTTATTTTACTTTCTATAAGTGCAATGATTATTTTAAATAGAATAAATTTAACTAGCTTACTCGCAGGAATATTTATTCTATATTTGAGCTATAATGAGAGAAGAAAGGTAATGTATATAATTATGGGAGATATAACTAAAAAGAGGGAAAGACTTATAAATAAGAAGTACATAGATAGTAGAATAACATCTGTCTACTGTGAGCAGGATATGATTAATTTACTAAGACTTATTGATAAAAATAAATTTAATATTTTTTATATTTTAGATGATGAGATGAATTTATTATATATATTAAAAGAAAATGAAGTAATAGACATTTTAAAGAACATTGGAAATATTAATTTGAGAGAATATTATAATAAGTATGGAAAAGAATAAAGTTATTGGTTATAATTATTCTTTGTGATAAAATAGAATTTGTTAATATGAGAGGGGTATAGTTTATATACTTCTCTTTTTATTATCAATATTTTAATTAATGTTTTTATAAAGAAATGTAGGAGGAAACTAAATGGTAAGAATAACTGATGATATTTTATATAAAGTTGAAAAGCCATCTAGATATGTAGGTGGAGAGCTTAACGAAGTTGTAAAAGACCTTAAAGAAGTTGACATAAGATTTGGATTCTGTTTCCCAGATGTTTATGAGGTAGGAATGTCTCATCTAGGTTCAAGAATTTTATATCATGTTTTAAATGAAAGAGAAGATACATATTGTGAGAGAGTATATGCTCCTTGGCCAGATATGGAAAAGCTTATGAGAGAGAATGATATAGCACTTTATGCTTTAGAAACAAAGGATCCTATAAGTGAATTTCAATTCCTAGGATTTACTCTTCAATACGAAATGAGTTATACAAACATATTAAACATGTTAAATATGGGTGGAGTAAAATTAAGAGCTTCAGAAAGAAAAGGAAATGATCCAATAGTAATAGTTGGAGGTCCTTGTGCTTATAATCCAGAACCTATCTATGATATAGTTGATATAGTTCAATTAGGTGAAGGGGAAGAGGCTATAAATGATTTATTAGATCTTTATAAGAAGCATAAAGATAACTTTGATAGAGAAGCTTATTTAAGAGAAGCAAGTCATATTCAAGGGGTTTATGTTCCTTCATTATACGATGTTATTTACAATGAAGATGGAACAATAAAAGAATTTAAACCTAAATATGATGATGTACCTAAAACTGTTAAGAAGAGAATAGTTAATAACTTTGATAACGTTGAATTCCCAGATAGCTTCATAGTTCCTTATAGTGAAATAGTTCATGATAGAGTTGTTTTAGAATTATTTAGAGGATGTACTAATGGATGTAGATTCTGTCAAGCTGGTATGATTTATAGACCAGTAAGAGAAAAGAGTAGAAAAACTTTAGTAAAACAGGCTAGAAAAATGCTTAAATCTACTGGATATGATGAGGTTTCACTTGTTTCATTAAGTACATGTGACTACTCAGATATTCAAGGATTAGTAAGTGATTTAATAGAAGAACATGGAAAGAACAACGTAAGTGTTGCTCTGCCTTCAATCAGAGTTGACGCTTTCTCAGTTGATTTATTAAAAGAGATTCAAAAAGTAAGAAAGACTGGCTTAACTTTTGCACCAGAGGCTGGTTCTCAAAGAATGAGAGATGTTATAAATAAAGGTCTATCAGAGGAAAGAATATTAGAAGCTGCTAAGAGTGCTTTTGAATCAGGGTGGAGTACAATAAAATTATACTTCATACTAGGAGTTCCTTATGAAAAAATAGAGGACGCTGCTGAAGTAGGATTATTAGCTGAAAAGATTGCAGACAAATATTTTGAAGTGCCAAAACATATAAGAAATAAAGGACTTAGAATTACTGTAAGTACTTCAATACTTGTACCAAAACCATTCACACCATTCCAATGGGCTCCTATGGAGAAAATGGATGTTGTAACTGAGAAGATTAAAGCTGTTAAAGGGGCTATAAAATCAAGAAGTATAAACTACAACTACCATGAACAAAAAACTTCATACATGGAAGCAGTTTTAGCAAGAGGAGATAGAAGAATTTGTGATGTAATCATAAAAGCTTACGAAAAAGGTGCTAAATTTGATGGTTGGTCAGAATACTTTGATTTTGAATTATGGCAAGAAGCTTTAGCAGAGTGTAATGTAGATGGAGATTTCTATGCTTATAGAGAAAGAAGCTATGATGAAATATTACCATGGGATTTCATAGATATTGGAGTAACAAGAAAATATCTTGAAAGAGAAAATGAAAAAGCAAGAACTGGGGAACCAACTCAAAACTGTAGAAAAGGATGTACAGGTTGTGGAGTAAATGTAAACTTTAAAGATGGGGAGTGTTTTGAAGGTGCGATACTTAATTAAATTTACTAAAGAGTCAGATATAAAATTTATTTCTCACTTAGATTTAATGAGAACAATTCAAAGAATAGTTAGAAGAGCAGAACTTCCAGTTGAATATTCAAAAGGATTTAATCCTCATATGGCACTAGCAATAGCTCAGCCTTTATCAGTTGGTGTTTATTCAGAGGGTGACTACATGGATTTAAATTTAGAAGAGGATATGAGTGTAGAGGCAGTAAAAGAAAAGCTAAATGAATTCTCAGCAAGAGGAATTAAATTTTTAGAAGCTTCAAAAAGCCCTGTTATTCACAATGTTAAGAGATTACCACCTGCAATGGCTCTTTTAGATGCTGCAAATTATACAATAAAAATAAAATATAATGATATTTCTAAAACTTTAGAAGAAGTTAATGCTTTAATGGCCAAGAAAGAAATAGTTACAATAAAGAAAACTAAAAAAGGTGAAAAAGAAGCTGATATAAAACCATTTATAAAAGATTTCAAATGCTGGACTAAGGATGATTATTTAATTGTAAACACAACTATAAGCTGTGGAAGTAGAGAAAATCTTTCATCAGACCTTTTAGCTAATGTAATAAAACAAAATACTACAAATGTTAAAGAGGAAGCTTTCGTAGAAATAAAAAGAGTTGAGATGTATGCATACAAAGGAGAAAATTTAGTTCCTTTATACAAATACATTTAGATTTTAGGAAGTGAATTCATGAGAGATATATACGTAGAAAGAAGAGAGAATTTATTAAGGGTTGCAGTTAAAAATAACAATCTTTTAAATGAGTGCTACATAGAAGAGGAAAGTTTAGAACCTGTACAAGGAGAAATCTACAAAGGGGTAGTTAAAAGAATTGTACCAGGAATAAAAAGTGCTTTCATTGAAATTGGGCATGCTAGACAAGCTTACATGGTTCTTGGAGAGGAAGATAAAGGATTAAAACAAGGTGATGGGATAATAGTTGAAGTAATAAAAGAGCAGGTTGGAAACAAAGGGGCTAAGGTTACTTCAAAAATATCACTAGCAGGAAGATACTGTGTTTTAGAAACTTCAAGAAATGATATTGCAATTTCTAGAAAGTTTGAGAATTTAGAGTTTAAAAAAGAACTTGAAAATTTATTAATCAAACCTAGTGAAGTAGGAATAACAGTAAGAACTAAGGCTCAATTTGCAACTATAGAAGAAATACAATCTGAAATTGATGAATTGTATAAAAATTATAAGGAAATTATTAGAGAGGGAAAATTCTCTTTAAATCCTAAGAAATTATTAGGAAAAGGTGACCTTATAAGTAAGATAATCAGAGATGATATTGATTTAGAAACTTCCTCAATAATTGTTGATTCATTAGGAGATTATGAAAGAATAAAAGATAGCTTAGCTAACTCTGAATATATAAAGGTAATTTTATATGATGAGGTTAGAAATCTATTTGATTATTATGGAATAGAAAAAGAAATATTAAGTCTTAGAAATAATAGAGTAAATCTACCTTGTGGGGGAGATATTGTTATTGAAAAGACAGAAGCTATGTATGTTATAGATGTAAACTCAGGAAAGAATACAAATCATAGAAATAAAGAAAAAACTGCTTATGAAACTAATAAAAATGCTGCAATAGAGATAGCAAGACAAATAAAGATTAGAAATTTAGGTGGTATAATCTTAGTTGATTTTATAGATATGTATTCAGAGGATAATAAAAATAGAATTTTAGATATTTTAAAACATGAGTTTAAAGCTGATAAGCAAAGAGCTAAGGTCTTACCTTTTACTGAATTAGGTTTAGTTCAAATAACTAGATATAGAAAAGGTAAAAGTATATATGAATTTATAGAAGAAAGCTGCCCAAGTTGTCATGGACACGGAAAAAGACTTAAATTATCTTATATAAATCTTCTTTTAAAAAATGATATTTTAAAGAAAAATGGAGATGGAAAAATAAAGGATTTTCATATAGAAATTAATTCTATGTATGAAGATGATATTAGAGGAAATATATTTGAATTTCTAAAAAATATTGGTGCTTTAGATTTAAATATCTATTTAACTTTTGAAGAAACAAAGGAATTTTATAAAGTTGAACCATTAATCTTTAAAAATCAAATAGAGAGTGTAAGTCAGTATTTAGTCAAGAATATTGAAAAATATTAAATTTAGCTTTACAAAAGGTATAGGCTATGATAGAATGACCTTTGTAAACCGCTCACGAATAGGTTTTAAAATGGCTTTTATAAGTTATACCTTAAGTGGCGAGACCGTTATGAGGAGGTGTTTTAATGTACGCAGTATTAACTACAGGAGGAAAACAATACAGAGTTCAAGAAGGAGACGTATTATTCGTTGAAAAACTTAACGCTGAAGTTGA
>NZ_JARIDH010000049.1 GCF_029267215.1 Clostridium sp.
ATTTCTTTCTTTCAACCATTCTTGGGTCTCTAGTTAAGAATCCAGCTTTCTTTAATTCTGGTCTTAAGTTTTCGTCAGCTTTTAATAAAGCTCTTGATATACCATGTCTTATAGCTCCTGCTTGACCTGATAATCCACCACCATGAACGTTAACTAAAACGTCATATTTGTCTTTAGTTTCAGTTAAAACTAATGGTTGGTTAACTACAACTCTTAAAGTTTCTAATCCGAAATATGTTTCGATTTCTCTATTATTTACTATAACTCTACCTTCACCTGGTACAAGTCTTACTCTTGCAACTGATTTCTTTCTTCTTCCAGTTCCCATGTATTGAACTTTTGCCATTTGAACTCCTCCTCCCGAGCTTATAATTAGTATCTTAACTCAAGTACTTCTGGTTTTTGAGCAGCGTGGTTGTGCTCAGCTCCTCTGTACACGTTTAATTTCTTTAACATTTTTCTTCCTAAAACGCCTGTTGGAAGCATTCTTCTAACTGCTTCTTCGAAAGCAAATTCAGGTTTCTTTTCTAAAACTTCTCTGTATGGAGTTTCTTTTAATCCACCAGCGTATAAGCTGTGTTTTCTTAACATTTTTTGGTCTAATTTCTTACCAGTTAAAACAACTTTCTCAGCGTTTATAACGATAACGAAATCTCCACAGTCAACATTTGGTGTAAATGTTGGCTTGTTCTTTCCTCTTAATATTGAAGCAACTTGGCTAGCAACTCTTCCTAGTGGCTTTCCAGCAGCGTCAACAACATACCATTTTCTTTCAACTTCTTGTGCTTTTGCAATGTATGATTTCATCGTTTTCCCTCCCTAGAATTTTAAAATAGGTTTTATATGTCCTCGTACTTTATGTTAAGATTCTTTTGAATCCCGTACATCTCTCTTACAAACAAATACCATTATAATACACGCTTACGGGCGTGTCAATACATTTAACCTACTTTTAGTAAAAAACTTTTTCTAGGCACAATCCACTTGCTGGAACGCAAATTCCAGCTTTTTTTCTATCTCCAGATTCAATGACTTCTTTCATAAATTCAGGCTTTTCTTTTCCTCTTCCAACTTTTAATAAAGTACCAACTATAAGTCTAACCATATTATATAAAAACCCATCTGCTGATACATATATCTTTATCTTATCTCCACAAGTTTCAATATGTAAATCACTTATTGTTCTAGTTGAAGTTTTTACTGTTCCCCCAGGTCTTTGGAAAGCTTTAAAATCATGTTTACCTATAAAATATTGACATGCCTCTTTCATAGATTCAACATCTAACTTTTTCTTAACATGATAAACATAATTCCTTTCTAAAGCTGGAGGCTCTTCTCTATTTAATATAGTATAGCAATAAGTCTTTCCAGTAGTCATATATCTTGCATGGAAACCTTCCTCAACCTCTTCTGAATCCATTATAACTATATCTCTTGGTAACTTTGAATTCAAAGCAGCCTTAAAATTCTTACCTGGTATATTAGAATTAGTTTTAAAATTAGCAACATATGCTCTAGCATGTACACCAGAATCAGTTCTACTACTTCCTAATATCTCAATTTCCTCTTTAGTAACCTTTTTTAAAGCCTCCTCAACCTTTTGCTGAATAGTATTTCCTATAGGTTGCTTTTGCCATCCAAAATAAGAAGTTCCATCATACTCTATTGTTAATTTTATATTCTTCATTCTATCATTCCTTTTAAGTTCAACTTATAATTTTATTCCTACCCTAATATGTTTTATTTTATATAAAATCTAACCCTATATTTTTTATAATCTACTCTTAATTTTATCAAAAGCTTTTACATTAAACCATCAAATTATTAAGTAAATTTATTTAAGCGATAATAATTAACAATTTATTCTATAATAGAAATATTTTTTATATAAAAATAAAGACTACAGTTTTGTAGTCTTTACTAAATATACTTATCTTTTTTATTATCTATATAATATTTATTCTAACTAATATGGATAAAACTAAAAGTATTCCTGCAACTCCAAATGATATAAAATCATTATTAGCATATTTTAAAACCTTCATTCTAGTTCTTCCATCTCCACCTCTATAACATCTAGCTTCCATTGCCATAGCAAGTTCATCTGCTCTTCTAAAAGAACTAATAAATAAAGGAATTAAGATTGGTATTAAACTCTTAGCTTTTTGAATTAAATTTCCTGATTCAAAATCAGCTCCTCTTGCTTTCTGTGCTTTCATTATCTTATCAGTTTCATCAATTAATGTAGGTATAAATCTTAAAGCAATTGTCATCATCATTGCTAATTCATGAGCTGGGACCCCTATTTTCTTTAATGGATTTAAAAGCTTCTCTATTCCATCTGTAAGCTCTATAGGAGATGTTGTTAAAGTTAATACTGATGTACCCATTATTAATAAAATAAGTCTTAGAGCCATAAATATAGCTGTTCTGATACCCTCTTGATATATGGCAAAGAATTTCCACTGCCATATTAAAGTATCTACAGTACCTTTAATCATAAATATGTTAAGTGCTGCTGTAATTGCAATTAATAAAAATACTGGTTTAAGTCCTTTATATAAATATTTAAATTGTAACTTAGATATTAATACTGTTGCTCCTAAAAAAGCTATTATAAAAATATATCCAAAAAATTTATTTACTATAAATAATGAAGCAATAAAAATAAATGATATTAAAATCTTAGTCCTTGGATCTAACTTATGCACAAAAGAATCTCCAGGAATATATTGACCTATAGTAATGTCCTTTAACATAATTTCTTATCCTTCCTAATTATTATTCCTTATTATGTTTAAAAGTGCTTCCTTCGCTTGAGAAATAGTAAATATTTCTTCTGATATATCAAAGCCCTTCTTTCTCAACTCTCTAACTAAATAAGTAACCTGTGGAACAGCCAAACCTATCTTTTCTAAAGTTTCAACTTCTTTAAAAACCTCTGCTATTTCACCATCTAAAACAATTTCTCCACCATTCATAACTATAACTCTATCAGCAATCTTAGCAACATCTTCCATACTATGACTAACCATTATTATTGTCATTCCATATTCTTCATGAAGAATTTTTATTTGAGATAAAATATCCTCTCTTCCTTTTGGATCTAATCCAGCAGTAGGTTCATCTAAAATAAGAGTTTTAGGTTCCATAGCAATAACTCCAGCTATAGCAACTCTTCTTTTCTGCCCTCCACTTAAATCAAAAGGAGATTTATCTTTATAAGTTTCATAATCAAGTCCAACCATAGACATAGATTTCTTAACTCTCTTTGATATTTCCTCTTCACTTATTCCCAAGTTTCTTGGACCATACTCTATATCCTTTTCAATAGTTTCTTCAAATAACTGATACTCAGGATACTGGAATACTAATCCAACTTTTTTTCTTATATCACTTAATTTAACTTTCTTATCTGATATATCCACTCCATCCACTATTATCTTCCCACTTGTAGGTCTTAATAAGCCATTTAAATGCTGAATAAATGTTGATTTTCCTGAACCTGTATGCCCAATTAACGCAATAAATTCGCTATCTTTTATTTCGCAATTCAAATTATTTAAAGCTATTTTTTCAAAAGGTGTCTTAGGCATATATATATGACTTAAATTTTCTATCTTAATTGACATAAAGCATCCACCATCTCATCTATATTTAATATTTCAGTTGTTATATCTAAACCTTCTTTTTGAAGTTCATAAGCTAATTCAGTAACCTGCGGAACGTCTAGCCCAATATCCTTTATCTTTTCAACCTGTGAAAAAATCTCTCTTGGAACTCCTTCCATTACCATCTCACCCTTATCCATAACAATTATCCTATCAGCCTGAGCTGCCTCATCCATATAATGAGTTATAAGTATAATAGTAATTCCAAACTTTCTATTTACTTCTTTTATTGTTTTCATAACTTCTTTTCTACCAGAAGGATCAAGCATAGCTGTAGGTTCATCTAAAACTATACACTTAGGCATCATAGCTAAAATACCAGCTATTGCAATCCTTTGCTTTTGACCTCCTGAAAGTAAATGCGGAGCATACTTTCTATACTCGTACATTCCAACAGCTTTTAAAGAATCATCTACTCTTTTTCTTATTTCACTAGGTTCCACTCCTAAATTTTCTGGTCCAAAAGCTACATCCTCCTCAACTATGGTTGCAACTAACTGGTTATCTGGATTTTGAAACACCATACCTGATCTTCTTCTAACTTCCCAAATATTATCAACATCTGAAGTATCTAATCCATCAACATACATCCTACCACCACTAGGAAGTAATAAAGCATTCATATGTTTAGCCATAGTAGATTTCCCTGATCCATTATGCCCTAAAATAACAAGAAACTCACCTTTTTTTACATCCATATTAACATGGTTAATAGCTATTTTCTCAGTTTGTTCTTCAGTATTCATATACTTAAAAACTAAATCTTCACTCTTAATCATATTTTCTCCCATACTAGCCTCCTATAAAGCTAATTTTCTATTCTTTATAAGTTATTCTAATAATTATCCAAAACTTATTGAATAAGTAAACTATAAAAATTCAAAGGTTATATTAGCCACTCATTCTCTAATATAATCTTTTAAACTTTGAATGAATAACTATTTAACTATTCAAAAGTTAAATTAATAATTTTAACTTTAAATAATAAATTCAAAATCTATCATGATAAATTAAATATCATATTATAAATAGTATTTATTCTATAAAATTTTAACGACTTCTATAGATTGTAAATTAAACATCATATTATATAAACCTAAAAATAAAATAATTTTATATTTCTAAAACTACAAACTTTTAATTTCAAAAATAGTAAATTATTGTATTATCTTTCTATAGAAATTAACACCCTATAAACCCCAATAATTAATAGCAATTTTCTATAAAAAAATACCTACTTATAAAATAATACTATTAATAATTTTATTTTGTAAATAGGTATTCCCTTATTTTAGAACTTTATTTAAATTTATATAACTAATTCTCTTGCAAAATCTATTTAATATATATTTATAATAAAATTCTCCTAAGAAATGAATTTAATATTTAATTTTATACAACAAAAGAGGATTAAGCAAAAACTTAATCCTCCATAAATCAAAGAATATTATACTAATTCAAGTATAACAACTTCAGCTCCATCTCCTCTTCTAGGACCAACTTTGTACATTCTAGTGTATCCACCGTTTCTCTCAGCGTACTTTGGAGCTACGTTGTCAAATAAATTTCTAACAACTTCTTCTTCTGTAACAAATGCTAACACTTGTCTTCTTGCATGTAAATCTCCTCTTTTTGCAAGAGTAATCATTTTCTCTGCAAGGCTTCTAGTTTCCTTAGCTCTTGTTTCAGTAGTTTCTATTTTACCATGCTTTAAGAAGCTTGTAACAAGATTTCTAAGCATAGCTTTTCTTTGATCAGTAGGACGACCTAACTTACGATATCCTGCCA
>NZ_JARIDH010000019.1 GCF_029267215.1 Clostridium sp.
TTTCTCTTATTTCTTGATTGATTGCAAAATTTTTACTAATCTTGTTCACCTCCGATAGAATTTAGCCAACACAAATATATAAATAAAAAAGGACGGTTTTAAGCCGTCCTCTATTACCAAAATCAAAGTAATAAAATTAATAACCTAACTAACTTTTACGCTGAAAGGTGAGAAACGGCTGTTTCTTCTTGACATCAGTTATCTTATCACTTATTTAAATCATTGTCAACATATTTTAGAAGTATTTTATAATAATAGATCCAATTATGCTTATATATATACATGTGTTTAGTAGAATTCTTTTTTATTTAAGATTGTTTGCTATATGTTTTATAAGTTTCTACTCTTTCTCCAAAGACACTTTTTATTGTGTTCAAAAACTCTTTATTTATACATTCCTCTTCATTGTAAATTTTAATTTTTTTTGGAGAGTTAGTTATTAATCCACTTATTATAACATCTTCAACATTTACTATGCCCTCTTCAGACATATCTGTGATTTCATTCAAAAACTCTTTAAATACATCTATGCCAGAATTATCTCTAACCTCATAAACTCCATCTCTCTGTATAATAAGATTAACTTCTTCTAATTTACATTCCTGTATATCAACGAAATATTTTAAAAGCTTTATAAACTCACTATATTCTTTTTCAATCATGTACTCTTCAACAACTTTATCTATTATACATTCAATCTCTTTTATTAATCCTTTCATTCTAAATGTTATGAATCCTTCTATATTCATATAATCATTTTCTCTCAAAAATTTTATTATATCTTCAGTCATATTATTTACTCTATTTATATAATAAAATTCTTTATCACTACAAATTTTATTTTCTCCTTTTAATATTTTACTTATAGTTAAATCAATTTCTAAAATTTCATCATGTTTTAAAAAGAAATAGTTTTCATTAATATAATGAAGCATTTCCATTTCTCTATAATGCTCGATTATAACATTGTATATAGCCCTAGCAACATAAGTTATTATAATTTCTCTCTTTTTCTCATCAAATTGATCATCTTCACAGTATATTTTAACGAAGTGAGTTCCACTTGAGATACTTTCTGATATACCAATTGTAATTTCTTTGCTTTTTAGAACATGCTTAATACTTTGAATATCTTGTATTAAGTTTTTTTCATCTTCACAACATAATGTCATTAGAAGCATTTTTCTCACTCCTTCCTTTACTTTTAGTATGTATTAATTCTCTTCTAATATTCAAAAAGCTAATTTTAATAATCGACAATTTATTTATTTTTTTAGTAAAATAAAAATATAAAAAAATTAAGGAGATTATAATGAAAACTTGTTTTGTTGATTATAGAATTTCAGAAATTGAAGAAATGAATTTAAAAAATTTAGGAGTAAATATTATAAAAGTCCCTAAACATAAAAACTTATATGAAGCCATAGATGGTCATCCTGATATTCAAATAAATATTTTAAATTCAAGTTCTATTATTATTTCAAAAAATTCATGTAAAGAATTATTTGATAGCATACCAAACAATATAACTGTTTTAGAAAGTTCTCTTTCTCTTGAAAGGAAATATCCTAAAGATATTTATTTAAACGCCGTAAATTTAAAAAATATTTTTATACACAACTTAAAATATACAGATCCAATTTTATTAGAAAATGTAAAACACAAAAATTTAATTGATATAAAACAAGGCTATGCTAAATGTTCTATTGCTGTAGTTTCTGAAAATGCATTTATAACATCTGATGAGGGTGTTTATAATTCCCTTAAAGAATCTAATTTTGATGTTCTTTTAATTCCTAGTGGAGATATTTTATTGCCCGGTCTCAATTATGGATTTATAGGAGGAACTTGTGGATTAATCTCTAAAAGAGAAATGGTCTTCTTTGGTAACCTTGAAAATCATAGTTATGGAAAAGAAATTTTGAATTTTTTAAAAAAGCATAATGTTAAGGCAATTTATCTATCTGATGGAAAGTTAATAGATAGAGGTAGTATTCTTACTATTTAAATTATTTTAAATATTCCCTATATTTTACTCAATTAAGTAATAAATGTTGATAAAATAGCATATAAATATTCTCTTTAAATTTGTAACATTTTTTGTCCTATTAATTCTTTTAAATTTCTAGAAATTATTATGAACAAATTTAATGTTTATTGAATTATTTTCCACTTTAATTCATATTTATCCTTTTCCATTGATTACATGCGTTTTGCTGTAGTAAAATATATTAAATTTATAATTATATTATAGTTTTAAAGGGGGATAACTATGTTTTACTTAGGAATTGATGCTGGTGGAACTAAGACTTCATTTATGATAATAAATGAGCTTGGAGATGTTTTATCAACTTATACTGGAAGCACATATCATGTTCATCAAGTTGGATTTGAAGCTTTCAAAACAGGAATGGAAGAAGGAATTTCTAAAGTTTGTAGCCAAATAAATATCTCAAAAGAAGATTTAAACTTCTCATTCTTAGGATTAGCTGGATATGGTGAAAATGAATCTGAAATGAATAAAATGGATTCTTTAATAGAAGAAATTCTTGGAGAAAACAAATTCAAATGTGGAAATGATGTTGAAGTTGCTTTAGCAGGTTCTCTAGCTTGTAAGCCAGGTATTTGCATAATACTTGGAACTGGGGCTATAGCCTCTGGAATAACTAATGATTTAAAAACAAATAGAACTAGTGGCTGGGGACATATATGTGGAGATGAAGGATCTGCTTATTGGATAGCTAAAAAAGGAATCGAGATTTTCACCAAACAATCTGATCACAGATTAGAAAGAACAGCCCTTTATTCAATATTTAAAGAAAAACTTAACTTAGAAAAAGATTTTGATTTAATTTTTCTTATAAAAGATAATTATAAACAAGATAGAACAAAAATTGCTAAACTGGCAATGCTAGTTTATGAGGCAGCACTTAAAGGTGATAAATTTGCACTTGATATATATAAACAAGCCGCTAAAGAGTGTCTTTTAATGGTAAATGGTCTAACTACTCAGCTTCAATTTACTGGGGTTTTAAATATCTCTTACTCTGGAAGCGTATTTAACTCTAAAAACTTAATATTGAAGCCACTAAAAAATTATCTTAAAGATAATTACACCTCATTTAATTTAGCAGCACCAATTTTGCCACCAATAAAAGGAGCTGCATTAAAGGCATTAAAACTTAATCTTGGAGAAATACCTGATGGTGTAGTTGAAAATTTAGCTTCTCTTCCTAAATAGATAACACTGTAGATTTTAAATAGGGGGATGTATCAAAATATAATAATAAAACTTACAAATATATTCCTAGAATCACTAGATTTTGCTAAAAATTTATAATCATCACTACTAAAATATCACTAAAACTTAGAAACTTGCTACGCTTTAAGCAATCTAATCTTTTTAAGGTGATATTTTTACGTAATAATTTAAATTCTAAATCTCATCTAGATATTCTCTTCATATTATTTGTAAGTTTTACAAAAAGTTATTTTGATACATTCCTTTTTCTATATAGTTATAAAAATTTAATTTCAAAATAAAACGCTATTGCATAACTTCTTAGAAACACCTAAAATATAAAACTATGTTTTTAAGAATATACAATGGATTTTTTATAATCTAATATAAAAATAATTACTATTTAGATAAAAGCTAAAACTAAAGCTGTTTTAACAGATACATTGTTATTTTTTATAAAATCCTTAGCTTCTTTAACTGGAATCTTAACAACTTCAATCTCTTCATTTTCTTCTGTATTTTCTGTAGAAACTGTTCCATGAACCTTCATCTTAACAACAGCTACTGACTCATCTGACATACCTACTGATGTATAACTTGGTTTTATTATATATTCACACTCACTTGCTAAAAGTCCAGTTTCCTCAAAAAGCTCTCTGGTTGCAGCTTCCTCAACTTCTTCATTACCATCAATTAGACCAGCTGGAAATTCATATATATAATCATTTATAGCTGGTCTAAATTGTTTTATTAAAACAAATTCATCTTCTTCAGTTATAGGGATAATCATAACTCCGTCAGCCTTTTTGTGATGATTAACAACACAAGTTAAATCCTCTTTTACTCTTCTACTTGCAATAAAATAATCTTTATGATTTCCAACTTTATTTTCTATGTCTAGTTTGTATAAGTTTAAAAACTTACAATCAGTTAATTGTTTTATACCTTTTATTTTCATCTCTTTAAACTCCCTTTAAAATTTAATATTACATTATCTATTTTTACATATAAAAAAAATAAATACAAAGCTTCCCTTATATTTATCCTTAAAAATAAACCTAAATTTAGAATATAAATCTTTATTTCTAACTAAATCTCAACTTTTCAATGAATCATTGTCAAATTTTTTCAAAGGTATAAAATCATCTACTCTACTAATATTAAGCTTAATATACCCAGTTTTAAACTTTAAGTAAATAACACTTTCTAAACTACTCACCTTTTCCTCACTTAAAATCCAAAGAAAACTATTTAATAAATTTATTAAAGATTCATATATGCTATTTACTTCAAATTTTTTATTTTGATTTTTTTTTGCATAATTCCCTAAATCATTAGCAACAGATATTTCAATCAAAAATAACTCATCACTATTTTTCAAATAAAAAATCTCATCGCTACTTTCTATAAAAATAATATCTTTTTCTAGAGGAAGTGTATTTTTAATTAATTGATACAGCCTGGTTTTTTCCAAATCCATTCTATTTTCAAAATTACTTATACTAAAATTTATATATGGCGTTATTTTCCATCCAAAATCCATATGCTTTGAATCTTTTTTTCCTAACCTTATGTCCCTTAAAAATAAGATTATCAAAGTAATACTTAAAGATAATGTAATAATTAAAAGCATAGCCATACCCCCTTTTTTATTTTTTCCAAAGTGAAATTAGGTACTTTTATCACAATATTAAACATATTATATTGTGAGTTATAATCTACTATATTCTATGCTTTAAAATAAACTTTATTGATAATCAAGTTTATTTTTGTAAACCTTTTCTAAAACAAATTCATATGTTTACTATAGGGAGGCCTTTATATGAAAAAAATTGTAAAAATTCAAAAAGAAGTTACAAACGATTTAGGCATTAAAGAAGCATTAGATGTTCTAATCGCTATTGATAATGTTAAGCTTATTCAATATACTTGCCCATCTAATGATTTTTATTCTACTGACTCTGATAATTTAATAGTATTTTTAGAAGATAATGAATTTAAAATCTCAAAATCCTCTATAGAAAAAGACGTAGTTGCAGTTATAACTTGGTTTAAATATAATAAAACTCAAATAATAAAATTATTCTTAAAGGATAATGTAGTAGACAATGACGAAGTGTATGATATGACCATAAGAAAGGTATTTAGAGAAACTAATTTCTCTAATTTTGGAGAAAAACTTCTCTCATCATTGCATTAAAAGAAAAACATCTATAAGTTTTACTTATAGATGTTTTTTTGGAGGCGCCACCCGGATTTGAACCGGGGAATAAAGGTTTTGCAGACCTCTGCCTTACCACTTGGCTATAGCGCCATGGAGCGGGTACCGGGAATCGAACCCGGGTATCCAGCTTGGAAGGCTGGTGTTCTACCATTGAACTACACCCGCAATATTGGAGCGGAAGACGAGACTCGAACTCGCAACTTTCACCTTGGCAAGGTGACACTCTACCATTGAGTCACTCCCGCAATTCTGGTGGCTCGAGCAGGAATCGAACCAGCGACACGAGGATTTTCAGTCCTCTGCTCTACCGACTGAGCTATCGAGCCAAATGTCTTGAATGACTCAAGACAAATATTATTATATTAACTCAATTTAAATTTGTCAATATATTTTTTTAAATTATTTATTTTTTTTAGAATTTTTATTAGCTTCCTTTTCTAATTCTTTTTCCTCAGCTTTTTTCATTTCTTCAGAAACCTCGTTAGCTATGGCGCTTTCTTTTTCAGCTAATAATTTGCCTATATCTTCCTTAGTAAATTTATATGATTTATTACAGAAATGACATTTTAATTCCTCTTCTTTTCCCTCGTCATATAATTCTTTTAAATCTTTATATCCAATACTTATTAAAGCTCTCTCAACTTTCTCTCTTGAACAATCACACTTATATTTTGGAGTAGTTTCTTCTAGTATTTTTAAATCCATTCCATCAAATATAAACTCAATAACTTCTTCTATAGTTTTTCCTTCTGATAACATAGTTGTTAATGATGGAATTTCATCTAATCTATAAGTTAATAAATCCCCTAATAATTCTTCAGCACCTGGTAATAATTGAATTATAAATCCACCAGCTTTCTTAATTGAATGATCTCTATCAACTAATACACCTAATGCCACGGCTGAAGGAACTTGTTCTGATACTGTGAAATAATATGCAAAGTCTTCTGCTATTTCCCCACTATATATCGGAACTTGTCCTACATATGGATCTTTTAATCCTAAATCTTTTATAACTGTTAAACCACCATTTTTACCAATAGCTTCTCCAACATTCAACTTACCATTTTCTACATTTAAAGGTAAATCAACATGAGGATTTCCTATATATCCTTTAACACTACAATCTGAATATGAAGTTACTGTAACCCCTTTAGCAGGTCCACCACCATTTATTTGTAATGTAACAACCTCTTTTTCTGATTTTAACATAGCTCCCATCATAGTACCTGCTGTTAACATTCTTCCTAAAGCAGCGGCCGCTGTTGGTGTACAATCATGCATTTTTGAAGCCTCATTAACTAACTCAGTAGTTTCTGTAGCAAATATTCTTATCATACCATCTTTTGCAATGGCTCTTATTAATTTATCACTCATTATTTATCCCTCCATTATTTTCTTACTATATAAACTATTCTTTCAGTCTCTTTTGTTACCTCTTCTTCTGTGTAACCATTATGTTTCTCTTCTACTTTAAAACCTATAGACTTAAGAATACTTTCTATTTCACTTTCCTTATAAGCTCTTTCTTCATGAACCTCTGTAAATCTTTCATACTTTTCTCCATCTTTAACAAAGAAATTTAAATTCATTTCTACTATATTATCTTCAAAGATGTTTTCCCAAGCATAAAATAATTCTTCACTATCATAAGTATAAACATTATTTCCTAAAACTTCTGATATTTTATAATATGAGTTTATATCAAATACAAATAAACCATCCTCTTTTAAATGATTATATACTCCTCTTAAATAATTTTCTACACTTTCATCATCTAATATGTAATTTGTTGAATCTAAAACGCAAGTTATTAAATTAAACTTTCTATTTAATTCTAACTCACACATATCTTGGCATACAATTTTTCCTCTCACTCTATTTTCTCTAAGCTTTTTATCAGCTTCTATAAGCATTTCGTGAGAAAGATCAACAAAATAATTTTCTTTGAAGGATTTTCCTACATGAACTCCAACATTTCCCGTACCACAAGCTAAATCTAAATACTTTTCTTTTTCTATCCCATATTTTTCACACTTAACTAAGGCATAGTTTGCTATGTTCTCATAGTTTACGTCTTCATATATAAGTTCATCATAAACTTTTGCCATCATCTTATAACTCTTCATAATAATTTAAATCCCCCATATATTATTCTACCTAAAAATTATATACTTTTTTTACTTTTCGTCAACGTGAGATTTCTTTCTTCCTAATATTTCATCATTACTAGGAATGTGTAACTGTTTCTTTCTTTTAGTCATAATTCCACCAATTCTACCAGTTTCCTCTGCAGTCAATCCTCCCCATCCCAATTCATCAACTTTGTCACTTAATCCTAGTTCTCCTGCAATTTCATACTTCATTTTTTCTCTGAGCTTCTCTGCTTCATTTAGTTCCTTATTAGATTTTAACTTTCCTTTTATTATTTTCTTTAGTGGTGTCTTACTCATATCTTTACCTACCTTTAACATTTTGATATATATTTTAAGCTTATTATTCCCCCTGCAAACTTAAATATTCACATATTGAAAGATTTGCAAGTTAACTCCACTAAATCTTTCAAATTAATAGTAAAATGTACTTGATTAATAGGGATTAATTGCACTATATTTAATATATAGAAAATTTAAAAATTCAATTAAATATTAAAAGTGTAATTTTTATAAATTGAATCATATTTGCACTTTAGAAAATATAATGCATTAAGACTAAATTTAGGAGGGATATTGTGTATAATGTAGCAGTAGTTGGGGCAACAGGAAATGTAGGAAGAAAATTCTTAGAAATCCTTGAAGAAAGAAATTTCCCAATAAAAGAATTATATTTATTTGCATCAAAGAAATCAGAAGGAAAAGTATTAAAATTTAAAGGTGAAGACTTAGTTGTTGAAGAATTATGTGAAGCTAATATTATTAATAAGAAAATAGACTTTGCTTTATTCTCAGCCGGTGGAAGTGTAAGCTTAGAGTTTGCTCCTATATTCTCTAAAAATGGAGCTGTTGTTATAGATAATAGTAGTGCTTGGAGAATGGATAAAAATGTTCCATTAGTAGTTCCAGAGGTTAATCCAGAGGATGTTAAATGGCATAATGGAATAATAGCTAATCCAAACTGTTCAACAATCCAAGCTGTTGTAGCCTTAAAACCACTTCATGAAAAATACGGAATTAAAAGAATTGTATATTCAACTTATCAAGCTGTTTCAGGAGCTGGAATACAGGGTATATTAGATTTACAAGAAGGAACAAATAAAAAGTTCCCATATCCTATATCAGGAAATGTAATTCCTCACATAGATGTATTCTTAGATAATGGATACACAAAAGAAGAAATTAAAATGATTGAAGAAACTAAAAAAATACTTCATGATGATTCATTAAAAATTACAGCTACTACTGTAAGAGTGCCTGTTTTAAATTCTCATAGTGAAAGTATAAATGTAGAATTAAATTCTTCATTTGAACTTGAAGATGTTGTAAATTTATTAAGCTCTTCAAAAGGAATAATAGTTCATGATGATGTAGAAAATTTAAAATATCCGACTCCATTAGAACTTAGTGGAAATGACCCTGTCTATGTTGGAAGAATAAGAAGAGATTTCAGCTTAGATAATGGACTTAATTTATGGGTAGTTGCAGACAATATAAGAAAAGGCGCTGCTCTTAATGCTGTTCAAATTGCTGAAATAATTATAGGCAAATAAAATTTTAGGAGGTACTAATTATGAGTTTATTTAAAGGTTCTTGTGTAGCTTTAATAACTCCATTTACTGAAGATGGTGTTAATTATGAAGAATTAAGAAAATTATTAGAATGGCATATTGAAAATAAGACTGATGCAATATTAGTTTGTGGAACTACAGGCGAAGGTTCTACCATGACTTTAGAGGAAAAAAAAGAAGTTATAAAATTCTCAGTTGAGGTTGTAAATAAGAGAGTTCCTGTTATAGCAGGTACTGGTACTAACAACACTAAATCTTCAATTGAATTGAGTCAATACGCAGAAAAGGTTGGAGCTGATATGGTATTAATAATCACTCCATACTATAATAAAACTTCACAAAAAGGATTAGAAGCTCACTTTAAAGCAGTAAATGATGCAATTAACATTCCAATAATGCTTTATAATGTTCCTGGAAGAACAGGAATGAATATAACTCCATTAATGCTTACTAAACTTGCAAAACTTAATAATGTTGTTGCAATAAAAGAAGCTAGTGGAGATATTTCTCAAGTTGCTAAAATGGCTGAGTTATGTGGAAACGAAATAGATATATACTCTGGAAATGACGATCAAATAGTTCCTATTTTATCATTAGGTGGTGCAGGCGTTGTTTCAGTATTAGCTAACGTTATTCCAGAGGATACTCATAATATATGTGAAAAATATTTCTTGGGTGAGGTTAAGGATTCATGTAATCTTCAACTTAAATATCTTTCACTTGCAAACTCTTTATTCATAGAAACTAACCCTATTCCAGTTAAAACTGCTATGAATTTAATGGAATTTAACTGTGGGCCATTAAGATTACCTTTATGCGATATGGAAGATTCTAATTTAGAAATATTAAAAGAAAATTTAAAAGCTAATGGTTTAATAAAATAATATATTATATAATTAAGTATAATCATCTTATGATTTAAGATGATTATACTTATTTTTAAAATTCAAAGTATATTTAGGTTGTTTTTAAAACTTTTTATTCTTAATATATAAAAGTACAATCTAATCGAAATATTGGAGGTCCAAATAATGGTTAAAGTTATATTAAACGGTTGTTCAGGAAAAATGGGTAGCGTAATTTCAAATTTAGCTGAAACAAAGTTTCCTAATGTTGAAATAGTTGCTGGTATAGATAGAAATAATGCTCAAAGATCTTACCCAATCTTTGATAAACTAGAAGATTGTAATGTGGAATATGATGTTTTATTAGATTTTTCAAGAGCTACTGCTTTAAGAAGTTTAATAGAATTTTCAAAAAAAACTAAAAAACCACTTGTTTTATGTTCAACAGGATATACTCCTGAAGATTTAGCTTTCATAGAAGAATCATCAAAAGAAATTCCTCTATTTAGATCAGCTAATATGAGTATAGGAATAAACTTAGTAAACAATGTATTAAAGAAAGTTGCTCCTATTCTTTATGAAAACTTTGATATAGAACTAGTTGAAAGACACCACAATCAAAAAGTAGATGCACCAAGTGGAACTGCCCTACTTTTAGCTCACACAATTCAAGATTCTCTTAAAGAAGAAACAAACCTTATTTATGGAAGACAAGGTACTGCTAAGAGAGAAAAAAATGAAATATGTGTAAATACTGTAAGAGGTGGCGGAATAATTGGAGACCACGAAGTTATCTTCGCAGGTGATGGAGAGGTTATAGAAATTAATCACAAGGCAATATCAAGAGAAGTATTCGCTATAGGCGCTTTAAAAGCCTGTGAATATATGGCTGATAAAACTATGGCTGGTAAATACTCAATGGATGATGTTCTTCAATTAAACTTTTAAATTAGGCTCTGTTTTAAATTGATGTTGATTTTGGATATTCCTTCAAACCTACTTAAATCAACACTCTATTAAAATAGAACCTTAAATTAATAAAATAAGCTCTGTTTTTTAAAACAAATCTTAAAAACAGAGCCTATTTTTATTTTTTCTAAATATTATTAATAAAATTTTCTAAAGCATCCATAGCTTTTTCTAATTGATTTATACTATAACAATATGAAATTCTTAAATATCCTTCTCCACCTTTTCCAAAAGCATCTCCAGGTACACAAGCTACATTTCCTTCTTTAAGAAGTCTTTTGCAAAATTCATCTGAACGTAATCCAAACTTACTTATGTTGGGGAAAATATAAAAGGCACCCTTTGGTTTTTCAACTTCTAATCCCATTTTAATAAGCCTATTGTAGACAAAATTCATTCTCTCTTCAAAGGATTTTTTCATCATTTCAACATCTCTTATACAGTTTTTTAACCCTTCCAAAGCTCCATACTGAGCTATTGATGTTGCACAAGATACATTATATTGATGAACCTTTATTACCTCTTCATATATCTTTTTAGAACAAGCTACATATCCAATTCTAAGACCTGTCATTGAAAACATCTTAGAAAATCCACTTACATATATTATTTTATCTTTTATTTCTTTTAACTGAGCTACTGAATAATATTCTTCTTCAAAACAAAGAGAAGAATAAATCTCATCAGTTAAAACAAGTATTTCATTTTCTTTTATTACATTAACTAATTCATCCCTACATTCCTTACTAAGTAATGCTCCAGTTGGATTACATGGATAAGAAAGTATTAAAAGCTTCCCTCCTTTTTTTATTCCTTCCTTTAAACTTTCAATATTTACAGAAAAGTCCGTATTAAGTTGGTAAGTTAAAACTTCACATCCTAAAATTTTACTTATACTCTCATAGGCAGGATAAGCTATTGATGGAACTAAAACTTTTTCTCCTGCATTTAAAACAGCTGTCATTGATGCATATAAGCCTTCACTTCCTCCAACAGTAATGATAATTTCATCCTTACTAAAATCAATATTAAAGCTATTTTTTAATAACTTGGATATTTCTTCTCTAAGTTCAAGAATTCCAGCATTGGCAGTATAAGTTGTTTTCCCCTCTTCTATAGCCTTAATCATTGCATCTTTAACTCCATTTGGAACCTTAAAATCCGGTTGTCCTAATGTTAAAGAAATTGCATTTGGATACTTAGAAACCTCATTAAAAAATTTTCTTATCCCTGATATTTCTACCTGAGCAACATTTTTATTCATTAAAACTCTATCCCCTCTCTTGCATTAACACCTTTTTTATAATAGTGTTTAATTTCTTTCATCTCAGTAACTAAGTCGGCTCTTTCTAAAATTTTATCTGGAACATTTCTTCCTGTTAAAATTAACTCCATATCAATTGGTTTACTATTTATAAGGTCTAAAACTTCATTACACTCTATAAATCCAGTTGATATTGCTGCCATAATCTCATCTAATATTAAAATATCACATTCTCTATTTTCAATAAGCTTTTTAACAAAATCAAAAGCTCCTCTAACCTCTTTTTTAAGCTGTGATAACTCTTCTTCATTAAGCTCCCAAGTAAACCCTTTAACTTTCTCAAATCTATAAATTTCTAAATTAGGGAACTTACTTGCGGCTTCTAACTCTCCTGTTTTCCAAGATTTAAGAAACTGAACAATCTTAACTTCCATTCCATCACCAGCTGCCCTAAATGCCAATCCCATGGCTGCTGTTGTTTTTCCTTTTCCATTTCCTGTGTAAACTTGAACATATCCTTCTTTAAGTTTTGCCACTATTATCACTCCTTTTAGATATATTTTATAATATATTTTGTTTATTTACATACTAAATTAATTAAATATTATGGAATAGAATAAAATTTTTCTTTTATTGATAATCATTTTTGTTTATAATAATTTATATTAGGTTTTATATTTTAAAGTGCTTATAAAACTAAAATGTTATAAGAAGAAAGGATGTAATTTAATATGAGTTATAACTTTACAGATCCATATGAAATTGCTAGATTCATAAAGGAAGTAAAAAAATCAACTCCTGTTAAAGTTTACGTAAAAGGAAACTTAGAAGGTGTAAATTTAGGTTCAATAGAATGCTATGGAAATAAAGATTTCTATGTATTATTTGGTGAAAGTGATGAAGTTTTAGCTTTCTTAAATGAAAATAAAGAAAATATAGAAAACTTTAGACTTGAGAATGACAGAAGAAACTCTGCTATTCCAATGTTAGACTTATTAAACATAAACGCTAGAATAGAACCTGGCGCAATAATAAGAGACAGAGTATCAATCGGTGATAATGCAGTTATCATGATGGGTTCTGTTATAAACATAGGTGCTGAAATAGGAGAAAGCACAATGGTAGATATGAATGCCGTTGTTGGTGCTAGAGGTAAACTTGGTAAAAGAGTTCACTTAGGTGCTGGCGCTGTTGTAGCTGGTGTTTTAGAACCACCTAGCAAATCTCCATGTATAATAGAAGATGACGTTCTAATAGGTGCTAATGCAGTTATATTAGAGGGTGTTAAAATAGGAAAAGGCTCAGTTGTAGCTGCAGGTTCTGTTGTTGTTGAAGATGTACCTAGTGGTGTTGTTGTAGCTGGAACTCCTGCCAAAATCATAAAATCAGTTGATGAGAAAACTAAAGACAAAACTGAAATATTAGATGATTTAAGAAAATAATAAAAATTGCCATGAGAAAAATTTCTCATGGCTTTTATTTTTAAGATATTTCTTCATCTGAATTATTTTCTTCAACTTCAGCACTTACTTTTTCCATTTTTGAAATAGAAACTTCGTAAGCTATTTTTTTAACTATTTCTGTTTCAGATATCTTTTTTTGATATTCTCTACTTTGAAGTCTTCCCCATATTCTTATATTATCCCCTACTTCTAATGTTTTACAGAATCTTGAATTTCTACCCCATGCTATTGTTGGAATATAATCTGATTTATTGTAGCTTCTATTAACTGCTAATAATAAATCAGCTATTTCTCTTCCAAATGGAGTTGTTCTGTAAATTGGTTCCTTACAAATGAAACCATCTAAGAATATTTCATTAGGATTTTTGCTTCTTTCCTCACAGAATTCAATATTTCTTGCAAAAACTGTTAATATAAGTTTATTACTTCCATCTATGAACTTATTGTAGCTTCTTAATTGTCCTTCAACAATAACATCTGTTCCAACTTTTAAGTCCATTGTTGTTATTAATCTTTCTGACACAGTAATATTTAATAAATCCTTTGAATCACTTAACCTCATAACCTCTAAATTGAAAGTATAGAACCCTTCTCCATACATTTCATGGCTAAACTCTAGTTCTGAAACTACAGTTCCTTCTAAATAAATTTTGTTGTTTAACATTAAATTATCCATTTTAACTTAAACCCCTCTCCCCATTAGTGTTTAATCATATAATTTTAATATGTTTTTTATATTTATTTGTATAGCTAATAACTATTTCCATTATAATACATTTTGTTCAACGATTTCAACTACTTTTTTGTTTCTGATTAATTAACATTTGTTTACCATTGTAATCTATTTCGTAACTATTTTCATATATTATGTCGCTTATTTTAACAAATTCATATCCTATTTTTTTTAATGCAGGAATTAACTCACTTAAATTATCAACAGTAAATTTTCCATTATTATGATAAAGTACTATTGACCCTCCTTTTACATTATTAAAAACTCTTTTATATTCTTGTTCTTTATTTATTCCTTTCCAATCTACACTATCAACATCCCATTGAATACATTTATATCCCATGTCATTTAAAATATTTAAACTTTCTTCATTATAAGAACCACTTGGAAATCTAAAGAAATTTGTCTTAACTCCAATTTCATCTTTTATTATATTTTCTGTCTTTTTAACCTCTTCAACGATTCTTTCTCTACTTATATTTTTAAAATCTGGATGAACATAACTGTGATTTCCTATTTCATGTCCTCTTTTACTAATTTCTAAAAGTTTTTCTCTATTACCTTCTGGGTAAATCACCCATTTTCCCATAACAAAAAATGTTGCTTTCACGTGATTTTCTTCAAGAACATCTAATATTTCATATAAATAATCATTTTCTGCCCAATTTACATCAAAAGTTAAACTTATTTTTTTATCATCTCTTTCTACAGAATGTATTGGAATACTTTCTTTTGAAAAAACATATTTAAATGTAAATATTAATATGAAAAAAATTAAAATTATAACTTTTAAAAGTATTAAATTTCTATTCATTTTATTTTCTCTAATCAAATTATCTCCTCCTTTTAAATACGATTTCTAAATATTTTTCCAAATTAAATAAAAAATCATACTTAAAAAAAGTAAAACATATGTAATCTTAATCAAATAACTTTATTATATTAAAAAATATATGGTATAATATGATTATTATTTCAAAACAGTTATGGAGGAAAACATAAATGTATGATAGCACATTAGAATTAGCAGAAAACAAACTTCTTCTTTTATATATAATAAAATCAATAAAATATCCTATTTCTAATACTCAATTAACTGATATAGTATTAGAAAATAGCTTCATAAATTATTTTATGTTGCAGCAATATGTGTCTGAACTTATATCTTCTGAATTCTTAAAGTATGAAAAACAAGATGATTCAAAAGAAATATTGGTTCTTACTCAAAAAGGAGATAAGGTTTTATTCTTCTTTAAAGATAGAATATCTCCAAACAAGTTAAGACTTATTGATGAGTATGTTCGTAAACATGTAGAAAAAATAAAAAAAGAATTAAGCATTTTTGCTGATTATACGATTGGTGAAGACAGTTCCTTTATAGTAAATCTAAAGGCAATAGAAAATAGTACAATAATAATTGATTTAAATGTTAGTGTTCCTTCCAAAACTGAGGCAAAAGCTATTTGTAACAAATGGCAAACAAATTCTTCTGATATTTACAACAAAATAATTCATGCACTTATAGAAGACTAATTTTTCTATATAATTTTAGCAATAAATTTAAAATTTATATAATCTCAGGGGGAAACGAGAATTGTTTAAAAAACATAATTTTCACTTTAATTGGCTTCCACTGATTTTGGTATCGGCCATATCCATTGGATTAATTCTAAACTTTAGAACCTTGTTAAGTGATGGAATAGGACCATTTTTATCTGTTTTAACACCATTTTTTTGGGCTTTTGGAGTGGCATATTTAATAAACCCTTTAATGATGCTCATAGAAAAAAAATTTAAACTTAAGAGATCTTTTTCCTTAATAATAAGCTATGTTTTAGTTATTATATGTATTTATATACTAATAGCTATTATTGTTCCTACAATATTTAATAGCTTATCAGAATTATTTAGTAATATTTCAGACTATGCAAATTCTGCTCAAGATTTTATAAATAAAACTTTAGCAAATACACCTTTAGACTTAAATCATCTAAATTCATCTGCTACTGACTTTATTTCTAAAACATCTGCAATACTATCAAATATAGTTGGAAATTTACTTACTCAAACTATAAAAATAACATCATCTGTTGTTAAGTTTGTATTTGGTTTCATAATTTCAATCTATATGTTAATGGATAAAGAAAAACTAATCGCAGGTTGCAAAAAAATAATAATTGCTATTTTGCCATCTGAAAAATCTTCTAAACTTTTCATAAGTTTTATGGGAGAAGCACATAATATTTTCAGTAGATTTATAATTGGTAAAATAATAGATTCTCTTATAATCGGAATTCTTTGTTACATAGGATTATTATTAATGAAAGCTCAGTACTCAGTACTTATTTCTTTCATAGTTGGACTGACAAATATGATTCCATACTTTGGACCATTCATAGGTATGATTCCAGCATTCCTTTTAACACTTATTGTAGATCCATCAATGGCATTATGGGTACTTTTATTCATATTCCTACTTCAACAATTTGATGGATGGTACTTAGGACCAAAAATACTTGGAGATCAGGTTGGAGTTTCTCCTTTATTCATAATATTTGCTGTCACAGCAGGTGGTGGATTATTTGGAGTTTTAGGAATGTTCTTAAGTGTTCCTATAATAGCTCTTATAAAAATTTATACAGAGAAACTTATTGAATATAGACTTGAAAGCAAAAAACAAAATAATTTAAATTCATAATAAAAACTTAATTTTTAGTAATAATATAAATATCCTTACTTTTAAATTGGATAAAATGATATTACTAAATTTTAAGTCTAAAATTTAGTAAAAGGGAGTTAAATTTAATTTAACTCCCTTTTCTTTATGCTTTACTTTTTTATTTGTAATTATATAACTTATAGTTTATGATTAAACCATAAAAATTCTAATATTATTATAAAGGAGATTTACTATGAATTATTCAGCTGATTATTTTATTAAATCACTAAATATGATAAAACATCCTGAAGGTGGATTTTTTAAAGAATCTTTTGTATCAGATAGCACAATACCCAAAAATACATTACATATAAATGAAGACAGACCTCTTTGGACTAGCATCTACTTTCTACTAAGAACTGGAGAAAATTCTAATTTCCATAGATTAAAATCTGATGAAATGTGGTACTTCCACGCAGGAGAAGCACTTACAATATACATGATAAGCCCTGATGGAAAGCTTATTGAAAAACAACTAGGCCTTAACATAGAAAAAGGAGAAAATCCTCAAGTTTTAGTTCCTAAAGGCTATATATTTGGATCATCAATGAATAATGATGGGTTCTCACTTGTTGGATGCATGGTTGCACCTGGTTTTGATTTTAAAGATTTTGAACTATTTGAAAGAGAAAAGCTTTTAAAGAAATACCCAGACCATGAAGAAATAATAAAAAAACTCACAAGATAAAAAATTAAAAAGACTTAATCAGAATACTATAAATCTCACATATTAAAACTAAATAAATTTAATATATGAAATTTATAATACTCTCTTGATTAAGCCTTTTTTATTTAGGTTCTCTTTTAAGAAAGTGTTAATTTTAACTATTCCTTCAGACCTACTTAATTGCAAATTAAAATCAAATTTTTTAATTTTGCAATTTGAACTTATATCTTCGAATTTAAAAATTAACTAGAACAAAAATCACAATTAACCTTTTCAGAAATTTCATCGTAATATTTAGCTTGATTTTCAGAACTAAATATTATTTCTAATACATCTCCAGCCTGTATAAGAGTCTCTCCATTAGGTATTATTTCATCAGCCCCTCTAAATATTGTTACAACTAAACTTTCCTTAGGCCAAGAAACTTCTTTTAATTTTTTACCCTCTAATTCTGAACCTATTTTAACCTCAAAATTAAATATTTCCTTTTTATTAACAGCCTTATCACCCTTTATATTCATTCTTTTTAAAATTCTCTCTAAAAGACTTTCATATATAGGTTTATTATTAATAAAGTCAGAAACTAGATATGATATTGTTACTATTATCGCCACTGGTAATAGATGTTTAAAACTTCCTGTCATCTCTACTATAAGCATAAGACCTGTTATAGGTGCTTTTACAATTGATGAGAACTGAGCAGCCATTGCTAATACTATGAAGTTTGTTATAAAAATACTATCCATTCCAAAATATTTGTTTAAAATCATTCCAAATATGGCTCCAGACAAAGTACCTAAAGCCAACAAAGGAAAGAATATTCCTCCTGGAACCCCTGATGAATAGCAAAAAAATGTAAAGATAAATTTTACAATTAATATTACTATTAATACTTTAATAGCCATATTACCATTTATAACATGTTCAATAAGCATATCTCCCCCATCAATTGTTTGAGGTAAAACTAATGCCAAAATCCCTGTCATAACAAAAGGAATTATTGTTTTATATTGTACTGGGATTTTCTTTAAGGTATCTTGATAGAAATCCTGTGTTTTTAAAAGTCCTTTATTAAAAATCCATCCACTAATCCCAAGTATTACCCCTAAAATAATTAGTGTCCAATAATATTTTATTGGTAATGTATGAGTTTCAGGAATTCTTATACAAAAATTATTTCCTAAAACAACATTATCTAAGAAAACTCCTGTTAATGAGGCTGATAAAGCTGCAAGCATTACAGGAAGTGAAAAACTTCTATGAACCTCTTCTAAGGCAAATATAGCCCCAGATAAAGGAGCATTAAATATAACTGCAAGTCCTGAGCTTGCCCCACCTGTTATTAAAAGTCTTTTTTCAAAATTGCTCTTTTTAAAAATTTTAGCAAATCCTTCCCCAATTGCTGCTCCAATTTGAACTGAAGGACCTTCTTTACCTAAGGAAAGACCTGATGCCATACATATTATTCCACCAATAAATTTATCTCTAAGTACCTTAGTCCAACTAACGCTTATCTTTCCACTTAATTCTCCTTCAACCTGTGGTATACCACTACCTGAAACCATAGGATTTTTCTTAATTATTAAGCCCACAATATATCCTAAGACTATAAGCACTATAAAAACAGGAATTATATAATATGGATTTAAACTTGCATATTTATATATCTTATTAACACTCTCCATACTAAATCCTATTATGGTTTTATAAATCATAATTACAGTACCAACAATTAGTCCAACAAGTATACCATGTAATATTATTTTAAACTCAATATTCTTTAACCCCTTTAACTCCTTATCCATCTTCATATTTAATCACATCCATACTTAATTTTATGAATAAATTATATACCTTTTGTGAATAATATTTCAAATTTAGAGTTTATTATTTATTTAGTTAAAATAAATTTATCTAAACAAGCCTAATATTTTATTGTTCTTAAGCCCTTATACTCATTTTTATTTCTTATAGCTTTTCTCATGTCACCAACCATATAAAGTGAACCACATATTAAAAGTAAATCCTTATTATTACTTAATTCTAATCCCTTTTTATATGCCTCTTTATAATCATTAAACTTATAGACATCAGAGACTCTTTCTTTTACCTTATTATAAAGCTCATCAATATTTTCAGCTCTATCACTATGTGGCTCTAAAACAATAACAGATTTACACCCTCTTGTTATCTCTTCCACCATTTCATCAACCTGCTTATCTCCTAATACCCCTAAAATTAAATTTATATTTTCAAAATTAAAATATTTATCAATACTTCTTCTTAAATTTAAGATTCCGTCTATATTATGAGCCCCATCAATTACCACAAGTGGATTTTCTTCTAAAACTTCCATTCTTCCAATCCACTTAACTTTTTTTATTCCCTCATAAATATCTTCCTTGCTTATATTAAGACCCTTTTTCCTTAAATTATATAAAGAAGTTGCTGCTACCAAAGAATTTTTAACCTGATGCTCCCCAAGTAATGGACAATCTATATTAAAAGTATCCTCCTCTATTTTCATCTCTATTATTTGAATGTGATTTTTCTTATCTATAATTACAGATTTAATCTCCTCTAAATCTACTACCTTTAACTCACATCCTAATTCCTTAGTTTTATTCTCTATAACACTAAGTACTTTTTCTTCCTGAGGATAAGATATAACCTTAACTCCTTTTTTAATTATTCCACACTTTTCCCTTGCTATCTCTTCAATGGTATCTCCTAAAATATTCATGTGATCTAAACTTATAGATGTTAAAACAACTAATTCTGGATTAACAACATTAGTAGCATCAAGTCTTCCTCCTAATCCTACTTCTAAAACTGCATAATCAACCTTCTTTTTTGAGAAGTAATAAAACATTAAAGCCGTTATTATTTCAAACTGAGTTGGACTTTCATACCCAAGTTCAATAACTTTCTCTATAGCCTCTTTAACATCACTCATAAAAAATGCTAATTCTTCTTTTTTTATATTTTCTCCATTAATCTGTATTCTCTCTTCAAACTCTTCTAAATAAGGAGATGTGTACATTCCAACTTTATATCCTGCTTCTTTTAAAACAGAACTTATCATTGAAGTAGTAGAGCCCTTACCATTAGTTCCTCCAATATGTATAAACTTAGTATCTTTATGAGGATTACCTAAAAACTCTAAAACCTTCTCAATTCTATCAAGCCCAAAATTCATACCAAATCTTGAAGAATTTTTAATATATTCCATAGCTTCATCATAATTCATCATTTCTATAACACTCCTTAAAATATATAAAGAAAGTGTATCATAAAGTGCTTAAAAAATATATTTATAAATTTTAAGCACTTTAGATACACTAAAGTTTTCTTGTTATATTATTGTAAAGCTTCTATTCTTTCTAGAACAGCCTCTAACATTTCTTTATATTTAACACCTTTTTCTCTTTCTTCATTAACAACAGCCTCAGGTGCCTTACTTACGAATCTTTCATTAGAAAGTTTCTTTTCAACTCTTAAGATTTCTCCCTCAAGTTTAGTTTTCTCTTTATTTAATCTTTCTAACTCTTTATCCTTATCAACTAAGTCAAGTAATGGTAAGAATAATTCTCCACCCTTAACAACAACTGATACTAAGTTATTATCTAAGTTATCTTTATTATCTAAGAAAGTAACCTCTGAGGCAGATGCAAGTTTTTCTAAGTAAGCTGCACCATTTATGAAGGCATCTTTAGCCTCTTCTGAAGCATAAGCCATAACCTTAGCTTTTCTTGAAGGTGGTACGTTCATCTCAGCTCTTAAGTTTCTTAATGATCTTATAGCTTCCATTATGAATGTCATATCTTTTTCAGCTTTTTCATTATTTAAAGCTTCCTCATATGTTGGCCACTTAGCAATTGTTATTGACTCAGTTTCTGTGCTTAAGTGAGTATATATTTCCTCAGTTATGAAAGGCATTACTGGGTGTAATAATTTTAATCCTGTATTTAATACAGTGTAAAGTACATTAAATACTACTCCCTTAGCTTTTTCATCTTCACCATATAATACTGGCTTAACTAATTCTATATAGTAATCACAAAACTCAGTCCATAAGAAATCATGTACTTTTTGAAGAGCTATTCCTAACTCATATTTTTCCATGTTTTCAGTAACTTCTTTAATTAATGAGTTCATTCTTGATAATATCCATTGATCTGCTAAGCTATACTCTTTACATTCTTTGTATTTATCCATAAGCTCTCTATCTAAGTTCATCATAACAAATCTTGAAGCATTCCAAATCTTATTCGCAAAGTTTCTTGCAGCTTCAACTCTCTCAGGAATGTATCTTATATCATTTCCTGGGGCATTTCCTGTTACTAACATGAATCTTAAAGCATCAGCTCCATATTCATCTATAACTTCTAAAGGATCTACACCATTTCCTAAGGACTTACTCATTTTTCTTCCTTGAGCATCTCTTATGATACCATGAATTAATACTGTATCAAATGGAGTTTCTCCCATGTTATGGATACCTGAGAATATCATTCTAGCAACCCAGAAGAATATTATGTCATATCCTGTAACTAATGTTGATGTTGGATAGAAAAACTCTAAATCATCAGTTCTATCAGGCCATCCTAAAGTTGAGAAAGGCCATAGGGCTGAACTAAACCAAGTGTCTAAAACATCTTTATCTTGTTCTATATTAGAAGATCCACATTTACAACACTTAGTTGGATCATCTAATTCAACCATTATTTCACCACAATCTTGGCAGTAGAATACTGGTATTCTATGTCCCCACCATAATTGTCTTGAAATACACCAATCTTGAATATTTTCCATCCAGTTGAAATAAGTTTTTTCAAATCTCTCTGGAACAAATTTAGTTTTCTTGTTTCTTACAACTTCTATAGCAGGTTCTGCTAATGATTGCATTTTAACATACCATTGTTTTGATATGATTGGCTCAACTACTGTACCACATCTATCATGAGTACCAACGTTGTGAGTATGAGGTTTTATTTTAACTAATAATCCTAACTCATCTAAGTCAGCAACCATTTGTTTTCTAGCTTCATATCTCTCTAAGCCTTTATATTTTCCACCTAAATGGTTTATCACACCACTATCATCCATAACTCTGATTTGTGGTAAGTTATGTCTCTTACCAACTTCAAAATCGTTAGGATCGTGAGCTGGAGTTATTTTAACAGCCCCTGTTCCAAATTCTACGTCAACATAATCATCGGCAATTACAGGAATTTCTCTGTCTGTTAAAGGTAATTTTAACATTTTACCTACTAAATGAGCATATCTTTCATCATTTGGATTTACTGCAACGGCGCTATCTCCAAGTAATGTTTCTGGTCTAGTAGTAGCTATTTCTAAGAATTCATCTGAACCAACTACTGGATATTTAATATGCCAGAAGTTTCCTTCTTTTTCTTCGTATTCTATCTCAGCATCTGATAAAGCAGTCTGACATTTTGGACACCAGTTAGTTATTCTATTTCCTTGGTATATTAAACCTTCTTTATATAATTTAACGAATACGTGTCTTACAGCTTTACTTAAATTTTCATCCATTGTGAAAGCTTCTCTTGTGAAGTCAGCTGAACATCCCATTTTTTTAAGCTGTTCTCTGATTCTTTCTCTGTACTCATCTGTCCATTCCCAAACTTTTCCTAAGAAAGCTTCTCTTCCCATTTCTTTTTTATAAAGACCCTCTTTTAAAAGCTCGTTTTCAACCTTAACTTCAGTTGCAATACTAGCGTGGTCTTGTCCTGGTAACCATAAAGTGCAATATCCTTGCATTCTCTTAAATCTTATAAGCATATCTTGAAGTGTATTATCAAGTGCATGACCTAAGTGTAATTTACCAGTTATATTTGGTGGTGGCATTATTATTGTATATGGTTTTTTACTCTTATCAACTACTGGAGTAAAATATTTTTTCTCCTGCCAAGTATTATAAAGTCTTTCTTCAAACTCTTTAGGACTATAAGTTGTTGAAATATTCTTGTTATCCATTAGACAAACCTCCTTAAAATTTAAATACGAATATGTATTTATAAATTATTTTCTATTTTAAAATCAACTTTAATATTTACTTAATTAAAGTTATGTATAAAGTTTAATCTTTAAATAGTTTTTATTTAAAACATTTCAAAAACACTTCTTGAAACATCTTTTAACAATTATAATTTCAATTTAAAAATGATTTTTTAGGCAATAAAAAAAGCCTTCAATCCATAAAAGGACGAAAACTCGCGGTACCACCTTTTTTCCCTCAAAATTAAGGGCTCTTCAAAAATTAACGACTGAAAATGCCGTCTTTGATTACTTAAATTTTCACCAAAGAAACTCAAAAGCTACCTTCAAGATATAGACCTTAGAAATCTTACACCCTAGGATTTCCTCTCTAAAAAGCTCTTACTACCTTTACTCCTCTTTATCACTGTTTATATCACTATTTAAATTATAGATATATCTTATACCATTTCTAAAAGTTCTGTCAAGTAAGCAAAAAAATTCTTTATATTTTCTACATTACATGAATATTATTGCCATAGATGTTAATAATTAAAATAGATATTTTTAAGAAAGCTATTAACTATTGAAATAAATATAATTGAAAGTGTGGTGAAAAAAAGGTTGCCAATTTAAAAAGAGCAAAATTATTATAAAACTTTAAAAATAAATTAGATTAATAATATTTATATCTTTTTTTGCAACCCTCTGAGTATGAGTAATTTTTCTAAAGCTAATGATCTTTATAATACAAAAAATTATAATGATGCAATAAATTATTATAAAAAAGCCTTAGATAATGATGAATGTAAATGCCATAGCTACTACAATGCTGGTGTTTGTTACATAAAACTTAAACAATATGAAAAAGGGATTGAAATGATTACTAAAGCACTTGAAATTCATCAAGATTCAAAGTATTTTTTCAATTTAGCCTATTGTTATTCTATGACAAATAATAATAAAAAAGCATTAAGATATTTTAACCTTGCATGGGCATTAGATCATGCAGATATAGATTGTGAAAAAGCAATAAATTTAATTGTTTCAAAACTTTAAAATAGCCCTAATTCCTTTAACATATAACACAAAAACAACCAAGCGTTTCTCTTGCTTGGTTGTTTTTTTACCACTCTCCTATAATCTTTCCATCTTTATGAGTTTCTCTATTTCGTTTACTATCAAAATAGTTACCTACTTTTCCAAAGGTAGGATCTACTGTTATCCACCTATCTTGTTCTTTTAAATAAACCTCATTCCAAGAATGTGCTCCCCATTGAACTCCATTATATGCATCACCTGTGATTATTCTAACCTTTAATCCAACTTCCCTAGCCATAGCCACATAAAGACAAGCATAGTCAAAACATATTCCACGTCTACTTTCAAAAGCTTCTATTGCCCCTGATTTATACTTAGAAGGCATGCCTGTTATATTCTCTGCCTTTTTATCATCATAAGTTATATTTTCACTTATCCAAGTATAAAGAATCTTAGCCTTCTCCCTATCAGTTTCTGCATTTTTAACAAGTTCCTTCGCTTTATCATTAATAGCTTTATTTGATTTTATTCCCTGTTCTAAGGTAACTCCATTATAAAAATTTATTACATTTTTTTCTGTTTTAACTCTTTTTTGAGTTCCTTCCTTAGAAACTTCTTCTCTTTCAGAGAAATTTTTGCTAATAGCTGTTACATACCTTTCATGAAAAGATTCATATTCCTTTGTTAAGGCTGCATAATACTTATTGTCATTTAAAAGATCATAAGACTTAGAATTAAGAGTTAAATGTTCTATCTTATTGCCTAAATAACCATTACTTCCTAAAATAATTATAACTAATGCACTTATTATCATATAAAATAAAGCTTTAGGCATATTAAGTATTAACGCCACTCTTTTTCCAAATTTCTTACCTCTTTTAGCTTCTACATTCTTAAGCCATTTTAAGAATGGATTAACTATAATGAAATTAAATATTAAAAATACAAGTTTAACTAAATAATACAAAACCAATGTTAAAACTAATACTATTAATATAATTATTATCTGAGGTGATATATTAAGTTTTGATATTAAAAAGTCAAATTGAACTATAGCTATTGAAAAAATTCTTTCAATTACATTAACTTTTTTTATTAACATAAAACTTAGGTAAAGAGCTAGAAAAAGTGAAAGGTAATTCCCTAACTCTTCAATGCTTTGCTTCATTCTTATAATATTGAACTTTCTTTTATAGGAAACCAATAAAGGAATTATAAAAGAACAAAGTATAACTATATCTATTAAGTTAAAATTCATATTATCTACTCCATTAATTCATTGTTAGTTAGTCTTCTGACCACCTTATTGCAACAATCATAATCATATCCCTTTGATAAAAGAAATCTAAATAATTTTTGAGATAATTTGTATTTATCACTTTCTTTTTTCTTTAGTATATTATATCTCTTCTCTGCAAGTTTAAATGCAGTATCATCTTCATCTTCTGAATCAATATTAGCTAATTTTTCTGAAAGCATATCTTCACTTATCCCTTTTCTTATTAAGGCATATTTAATCTTATTTCTACCTTGAGTTCTAAGTCTGTCTTTTATATACATCTCTGCATATTTTTCATCGTTTATAAGATTATATTCCTTAAGAAAACTAAGTGTTTTATATATTGTATCCTCTTCAAAACCTCTCTCTTTAAGCTTATCTATTAATTCCTTCTCTGTTTTATATGCTTTCTCAACAGTCCTTAAAGCAGAATTTTTACATTTTATGAATTCATCATCTTTTACTATTTCACTTATTTCCTGAACATCTATAGAGGAATCTTTTTTAATTCCATGCTTATATATAAGTTCAGCGTCGCAAGCAAAGGTATATTCATTATCAACGTAAATATTAACTCTGTTTTGATTTTTCTTTTGAACTTCTATACTTGTTATTTTTCCCATTGTATTACTCCATTGGCTTTAATATGTGTATTGTAGGATTATTTAAATACTCTTTGCAAACCCTGTAAATATCATCACCTGTTAATTTCTCCAGTTCTTCCATACTGTCTATAAATTCAGTTATATCTTTTCCTGAAAGACTTTGAACAAGTACATAACTACAAAGATTACTACAATCTTCTAAGGTAGACACTACCCCTGTTTTATGAGTTTTCTTCATCATACAAAGCATATCTTCGTCAAAAGTTATGACTTTATTCTTTATGTCTTCTATGGAAGAATTTATAACCTCTATAACTTCATCTATTGATTCTTCTCTAACTGAGGTAAAAATATTCATTGTATTTACATTTTCATCTAAATCCATTTGACTATAAACATCATAAGCAAGACCTCTTTCTTCTCTTAACTCCCTAAATAAAATTGAGTTTGAACTCTCTGCTAGTTTATAACTTAAGATTTTTAAAGGAAGTTTATCTTCTTCTTTAACCTCTTCAAAGGCATAAAGATAAGTAACTGTCCCTTGCTCAATCTGTGATTTATATGAAGTTTTCTTAATATCTCTATTTTTTTCTTTTATTATTTTAGCTTTTTTTCCACAAGTTCCTTTCCACTTGCCAAATATGTCTACTATTATCTTTTGCATTTGTTCATGGCTAAAAGCACTTACTGTTACTATAACACAGTTATCTGGAGTGTAGTATTTTTTATAAAAATCATAAACCTGTTTTCTTTTATAACTTTTAACATGTTCTTCAGTTCCTGCTATAGAATTTCTAAGAGATGATTTATAAAATGCATACTCATGGGTTCTACTTAAGCTTAAATCTTCTAAGTCATCTTTATCAGTTCTTATTTCTGAAATCACAACACCTTTTTCTTTTTTCATCTCTTTCTCATCAAAGGAAGAGTTTAAAATCATGTCACCTAAAAGTTCTATTCCCTTTTCAAATTCTTCATCTAGGCAATTAATACTATAAACTGTTGAAATATAATCAGTATAGGCATTATAATCTCCACCTAAAAATTCTAATTCTCTATTTAATTCTTCATTACTTCTAGTTTTTGTTCCTTTAAAAAGCATGTGCTCAACAAAGTGGCTCATACCTAATTCTTTTTCTTCTTCATATAAAGAACCTATGTTAACTCCAATATTTATTGAAGCTAGCCTTGTATCTTTTTTTATTGTTATAACTTTTAACCCATTAGGTAAAATTATAGTATTTTCATCAAAAGTCCATCTCTTCATTAAAAACTCCTCTAAAATTATTTATATAAACCTTAGTTTTCATTGTATAATAATAAGTAAGTTAAAACAATATATTTTAAAGGTTGGTGGTTATATGAATAAAACGGTATTAATAGTTGAGGATGAAATACGTATAAGATTTCTTGTGAGAGATTACTTTAAAAAAGAAGGATTTAATATCTTAGAAGCTTCTGATGGGGAAGAAGCACTTAGAATATTTTCTGAAAATGCAGTAGATTTAGCCATATTGGATATAATGATGCCAAAACTAGATGGTCTTTCTGTTTGTAAAAATATAAGAGAAGTTTCAAACACTCCTATAATATTACTTACTGCAAAAAGCCAAGAGGAAGATAAACTTTTAGGCTATGAACTTGGTGCAGATGACTATATGACTAAACCTTTTAGTCCAAAAGTATTAATTGCAAAAGCTAAAGCCTTATTAAAAAGAACTGGTATTTCTACTGATAAAAATATTCTAGATTTTAATGGTCTTATAATAAATAAACTTTCTCATGAGGTTAAAATAAGAGAAACTGAAATTCTTCTTTCTCCAAAAGAATATGATTTGCTTATATATCTTTCATCAAACGAAGGAATAGCCTTATCTAGAGATAAAATTTTAGATAATGTTTGGGGATATGATTATTTTGGAGACATTAGAACAGTAGATACTAATATTAAAAGACTTAGAGAAAAGCTTATGGATAAATCAAATTATATAGCTACAGTAAGAGGAAGCGGCTACAAATTCGAGGTGAAATAGTGAAAAAAAATATTTCAAAAAGATTATTTGTAATTACTTTTAGTATAATAATTTTCTTAACTTTATTTACAATGGTATTTCAAATGACCTTTTTTCAAGAATTTTATTTAAAAAGAAAAAGTGCTGATTTAAATAATGCGGTCCTAAAATTTAGAGCTCTTTATTCCTATGATTTAAATAATACTAAATCTCTTTATAGAGCTCTTAGTTTTTTTGAATTAGAAAACAATGCTAAGATAGGTATATATTCCATTGATAGTACACCTAAATATCTTTCTGATCCAAAAGATAGTCAAAATTCAGAAGCAACAGCTTTACTTAATGATATATTTATGGAACTTTATAGTGAGCCAGACTTTGCTAAATTACTTTTAAGCTCTAATTCTGGAATTATAAGAATACATAATAGTGAAAAATATTCTACAAAGTATTTAGTTTGTATGGCTCCTTTTTCCTTTAATTCTAGAAATGACTCCATAATTATAGCCATAACATCTTTCCAACCAATTGAAGAGGCCAATGCTTTAATTAAGGATTTCTATAAATACATATTGCTTATAGTACTTGTAATAGGCTTAATACTTTCTTACGTATTTTCAAACCTAATAAGTAAACCTCTTGTTAAATTAAATAAATCTGCTAAAAAAATGAGTGCTATGGATTTCTCTGAGAAATGTGATATTAATAGAGATGATGAGATTGGAAACCTAGCTAAAACATTAAACTTCTTATCTAAAAATCTTTCTAATGCCTTAGATGATTTAAAAATCAAAAATAAAAAATTAGAAGAAGATATAGAAAAAGAAAGAGAGCTTGAAAAACTTAGAAAAGACTTCATAGCAGGGGCATCTCATGAACTTAAAACTCCTATAGGTATAATTTCTGGTTATGCTGAAGGAATTAAGGATGGAATTGTTGATGAGAATGATAAAAATGTCTATTTAGATATTATTATTGATGAAGCTGAGAAGATGAATAAACTTGTTATGGATATGCTTGAACTTTCAAAACTAGAAGCTGGAAAGATTGATTTAAACATAATAGATTTTTCATTAACAGATCTTACTGAGGAAGTTTTAATGAAAAATGCTGTTGATATAAATAATAATAATCTATCAGTTGTAAAGAATTATCCTTTAGATGAGGATTATTATGTTAGTGGAGATGACTTTAAAATCGAACAGGTTATAACAAACTTTGTTACAAATGCAATAAAATACTCTGAACCTAATAACAAAATAATAATTACTATTAAGCCAAGCGATGATGATTATATCTACTTCTCTATTGAAAATACAGGAGCCCATATTCCTGAAGAAGATTTAAATAAGATTTGGAATCAATTCTATAGAGGAGATACTTCTAGAAACAGAGGTGCTAGAAGTACAGGACTTGGATTATCAATTGTAAAGGGACTACTTCAAGTTCATAACAGTGAGTATGGTGTTTGCAACACAGAAAATGGAGTAAAATTTTTCTTTACTCTAAAAAAATCTAAAGAGATATCATACCATGAAAATATTTAAATAATAGCTAAAGCGAAGAAACTCCCATAGGTCAAAGAGCTTCGCTTCTTAAGGCTATTATTCTTTCATATTCGATAAAACTCTAAACTACTTATTAAAATGGTCATAAATTTCTATCTAAAATCAACACTAGTTTAAAACATAGCAAAATAATAGTATATTTCAACTTAAATTAAATTTAAGTACTAAAATTTAATTTAAAACTTTAAAATATAAATTCAAAAAAGAGTGAGCAATAAAATTTTACGCTCACTCTTTTTTTCTAAAACCTTATAACATTCCCCCATCAATGGTTATAATTTGTCCTGTTAAATAGGATGAATCATCAGAACTTAAAAATACTGATGTTTTTCCTATTTCATCAACCTCTCCAAATCTATTCATTGGAATCTCCTCTTCTAAAGCACTCTTTTCATCACTACTTAGCCAAGCATTCATTTCCGTGTTTATAACACCTGGTGCTATAGCATTAACTCTTATTCCCCAGGGGGATATTTCCTTAGCTAAAGCCTTAGTAAACAGGTTTAATCCACCTTTAGTTGAAGAGTATATAACCTCACAAGAGGCCCCAACATTTCCCCAAATAGAAGATATATTTATTACAGATGGATTTTTTCCATTTCTTAATAAATCCATTGAATCCCTTGTAAACTTCATAACACTTATTAGGTTTACATTCATAACATAATCTAACTCATCATCTGTCGCATCCATGAATAATCCAACTTTTGAAACTCCTGCATTATTAACTAAAATATCAAGTTTTCCAAACTTCTTTTTAATAGTACTTATCATATTTTCCCTGTGATCTTTTTTAGCTATATTTCCACCTAGAACCTCAGCACTTCCACCTAATTCCTTAATCATATCAACAGTTTTAAAAGCACCTTCATAGTCCCTATTATATCCAACTAAAACAAAGGCTCCAGCTTTTCCAAATTCTATAGCTATGCCTCTTCCTATTCCTTTTGAAGCTCCTGTTACAAAAGCTACTTTTCCTAATAATTTCTTCTCCATCTTTATCCTTCTTCCTGTTTCTATATAAAATAACATCTAATTTTTAAATTAAAACATCTTTAATCACTCTTTTAGCATTTTTGTAAAAAATCTTCTCTATTTCATCCTGAGTAAATCCCTCTTTCTCTAATACGGAAATAAGCATTCCCATTTTGCTAACATCAGTGATTTCAACTTCATTATCTATTCCATCAAAATCTGAACCTAAAGCTAAAATATCTATTCCTCCCACATTTCTTATATGTTTAATATGTCTTGCCATATCAGAAAGTAAGGCCATATCAGAATCTAAGGCATTCTCTTTTCTTAAAAATGCATTACAAAAGTTTATTCCTGTAACTCCTCCATTCTCTGCTAAAAGTTTAATCATAGAATCAGTTAAATTTCTACTATGAGGTGTTTTAACTCTGCTATTTGAATGAGATGCTATTATTGGTGCTTTAGAATATTTTAAAACATCATAAAATCCTCCATCAGATAAATGAGAGACATCTATAAGCATTCCTAATTTATTCATTTCCTCTACTATTTCAATCCCACACTTAGTAAGTCCTTTATTCATATGCTTAAAATTATAATTAGGATATCCAAGTTTATTTTCATAATTCCAAGTTAATGTTATAAGAGAAACTCCCTCTTCTTTAAATTCTCTTAACTTATCCACTTCACCTAAAATAGGCTCTCCCCCTTCAATGGTTAAAAATGCTCCTATCTTTTTTTCATTCTCTGCATTTTCTAAATCATTTATATTTCTACAAAGCACTATTTCATTTGAATTTTTATCCAGCTCTCTTTTGAAACTACTTAACATTTCTTTACAGTATTCATAAGTATCATTCCTATATTCTTTATCAATAAAAAGTGCAAAAAACTGTGCTAAAGCTTCTCCTTTTTTCAACTTCTCAATATCAACCTTCAAATCATTTTTAATAAGCCTTTTATTATCTCGTAACATAATTGATGCTGTATCACAATGAAAATCTATAAACTTCATAAAACTCACCTCTTTATATAATCTAAACTATATCAAAAATATTAAAACTTTAAAATAATTATTACTCCAAAAATTTCAACAAAAAAAGCTATGTTAAAACATTTAATTATAACATAGCTTTTAAATTTAATTCTAATATAAAGGATATTTATCACATAAAGCTTTTACCCTAGCTTTTAATGGAGCTAAATCCTCATTTCTTCCTTTAATTGCATCATTTATTAAAGATGCTATTTCTTTCATATCTTCTTCTTTAAATCCTCTTGTGGTAATAGCAGGCGTTCCTATTCTTACCCCACTTGTAACAAATGGACTTCTTGTTTCATTAGGAACAGTATTCTTATTTAAAGTAATTCCTATGCTATCTAGAAGAATCTCTGCATCTTTTCCTGTTATATCTTTATTAGTTAAATCTACTAAGATTAAGTGATTATCAGTTCCATTTGAAACTAATTTAAATCCATATGATTCCAATGCATTTGCTAAAGCCTTGGCATTTTTAACAACTTGTTCCATGTAACTTTTAAATTCTGGCTCTAAAGCTTCCTTAAAACATACTGCTTTACCTGCTATAACATGCATTAAAGGCCCTCCTTGAATTCCAGGGAATATATTTTTATCAATTATTTTTGAAAATTCTTCTTTACAAAGTATTAATCCCCCTCTAGGTCCTCTTAAGGTTTTATGAGTTGTGGAGGTGACAAAATCAGCATATGGAACTGGTGATGGATGAAGTCCTGTGGCAACTAATCCAGCAATATGGGCTATATCAACCATAAGGTAAGCTCCTACCTCATCTGAAATCTCTCTTAATTTTTTAAAATCTATAATTCTTGAATATGAACTAGCTCCTGCAACTATTAACTTTGGATTATGCTTTTTAGCTAATTCTCTTAAATTTTCATAATCTATCATCTCAGTTTTTGAATCAACACCATATGAAACAAAGTTAAATAACTTCCCTGAGAAATTTACTGGTGATCCGTGAGTTAAATGTCCTCCATGGCTTAAATCCATTCCTAAAACAGTATCACCTGGCTCTAAAACTGAAAAATAAACTGCCATATTAGCCTGTGATCCTGAGTGAGGTTGTACATTAGCATGTTCAGCCCCAAATAATTTTTTTACTCTTTCTCTTGCTAAATCTTCAACCTGATCAACTATATGGCATCCTCCATAATATCTTTTTGAAGGATAACCTTCTGCATATTTGTTAGTTAAATATGATCCCATAGCCTCCATTACTGCTTTGCTAACAAAGTTTTCTGAAGCTATAAGTTCTATACTATTTTCTTGTCTCTCTTTTTCTTTTTCTATAAGATTTGCAATTTTTTTATCTTCCTTCTGTAAATTTTCAAAATTCATTTTTCTTCACCCCAAAACAAAATATATATTACATATTATAAATTTACCAAATATTTTTATCAATAAAAAATAAATTATATTTTTAAATTAAATTATTCTACTCTTAAATAGCAATTAAAAGTTTTCATATGTTATAATTACAGTATTATTATAATTTACATAGGGGCGAATAATATGGATTTTGATAAAATATTGCATATAGCAACTTTTGCAGGAAGAATAATACTAGAAAGCGGTGGCGAAACATATAGGGTTGAAGAGACTATATGCAAAATATGTCAAGCTTATGGAGTACGTTATGCAGATAGCTTTGTTACGCCAACTGGAATAATGGTTTCTGTATATGATGAAAATAATTATACAACCACCCTTGTTAAAAGAGTCACTAGCAGAACAGTTAACCTACAAAAAATTCATTTAGTAAATGAACTTTCAAGAAAAATTTACATAGAAAAATATTCATTAGATGAAGTATTAGAAAAATTAATAGATATAAATCAAAACTGTCCAAAGTATGATTTAAAAACAAACTTAATCTTTTCTGGTATGGGTGCCGCAGGATTCACCACTATTTTAGGTGGGAAACTTGAAGACTGCTTGGTTTCATTCTTTGTTGGAATGTTCGTTCAATATGTCACTATTAAATTTAGTAACTTAGGAATAAACGCATTTTTTGTAAATAGTCTAGGTGGTGCAATAGCAGCATTACTTTCTTTAATAGCCTATAATTTAGGAATTGGTACTAGTTTAGATACTATGATTATTGGAAGTATAATGCTTCTTGTTCCAGGACTTGCAATCACAAACGCAATAAGAGATACAATAGCTGGAGACTTAATTTCAGGTATTATAAGAACAGCCGAAGCCTTCCTTATAGCCATATCTATAGCTGTTGGAACAGGTATGGTCATGAGTTTTTGGATTTCATTAGGAGGTGGTATTTAATGCAATTATTAATTGAAGTTTTATCCTCATTTTTAGCAACAATTGCCTTTGGAATTTTATTTAATATTCATGGAAAAAATTTATTTTTTGCTGGAGTTGGTGGTGGACTAGGTTGGTTTATCTATAAAATAGGTTTATCATTTAACTTTAGCATTGTTTTATCTATGTTTTTTGGTTCCATAGCCATAAGTACATACTCTGAGATTTTTGCTAGAATTTTAAAAACTCCTGTTACAACAATAGTTGTTCCAGCCTTAATTCCACTTGTTCCAGGTGGTGGAATGTATAACACAATGTATGAAGCTATAAAAGGAGACGCAATGTCTACTTGGAATCAAGCAATTACTACAATTTCATCAGCAGGTGCTTTGGCCTTAGGTGTATTATTTGTTTCTTCTATTACAAGATTAATATATTCAAAAAAGAAACTTTATACTCATGGTTCATTAAATCCTAAAAATCTTCTATTATTTAAAAAATTAAAAAACAAAGATGACATAGAATTTAACAATAAAAAATAGACCACTATTTAAGTGGTCTATCTATTTAACAAAACTATTTAATGTTTTTATTAATTGTTCTAAAGCAGCCTTTTCTTCTTCTGTGCCATCATCTATTCCCATGCAATTTCTAGCATAATTTTCTATAAGAAGAACTCCTACCTTATTTATAGCTGCTCTTATTGCGGATACTTGAGTTAGGACATCCCTACAACAGACATCCTTATCAACCATTCCTTGAATCCCCTTAACTTGCCCTTCTATTTTTCTTAATCTTATTAATATGTCTTTTCTTAAAGCTTCATTATCATTCAACTTTTACACCTCGTGATCTTATTATCATCTACTATATAATATTTTAATGTATATTATTATTTCCAATATTTTTTAAGTAAAAATCAATAAAAAAGCAACCTAAAATTAAGATGCTATTTTATTATCTCAAAATTAGATTGCTTTTATATTATTCTGCCTTATCTTCTTCAGACTTCTTTATTACTTCTATTCCTAATTCGCTTAATTGATTTTCATCAACTATATTAGGTGCTTCAGTTAAATAACAGAATGCATTTTGGTTTTTAGGGAATGTTATAACATCTTTAATATTTTCAGTCTTAGCTAAGAACATTATCATTCTATCTAAACCAAATGCTAATCCAGCATGTGGTGGTGGTCCAAATTTAAATGCTTCTAATAAGAATCCAAATCTTTCCCAAGCTGATTCTTGAGTAAATCCTAATACTTCAAACATTTTTTCTTGAAGTTTAGTATCATGTATTCTTACTGATCCTCCACCAAGCTCTTCTCCATTTAATACTAAGTCATAAGCCTTAGCTCTTACTCTACCTGGATCTGTGTCTAAATACTTAATATCTTCATCCATTGGCATAGTAAATGGATGGTGAGCTGCAAAGTATCTTCCTTCTTCTTCATCATACTCAAGAAGATCAAACTCTGTTATCCATGTAAAGTTGAACTCATTCTTATCTTTAACTAAATCAAACTTTCTTGAAAGTTCTAATCTTAACTCTCCTAAAGATTTAAATACTACTGAGTTTTTATCAGCAACTATAAGTATTAAGTCGCCAGTTTTAGCTCCCATAGTTTCAATTATCTTGTTTAATTCCTCTTCTTTAAAGAACTTAGCTATTGGTGATTTAACACCCTCTTCTTTTAATTGAATCCATGCTAATCCTTTAGCTTTGAAAGTCTTAACGAATTCTCCTAATCTATCAATATCTTTTCTTCCCATTGAAGCTCCGCCTTCTAGGCATAATCCTCTAACTGAGCCTCCATTTAAAACAGCGTCTGTAAATACTTTAAATCCGCATTCTTTAACAACTTCACTTAAGTCTGTTATTTCCATACCAAATCTTAAGTCAGGTTTATCTGAACCATATTTCTCCATAGCATCTTTGAATGTCATTCTCTTAATTGGAGTTTTAACATCAACACCAATTACTTCTTTAAATACATGTTTGATTAAACCTTCATTTAATGCCATAACATCGTCTTGTTCAACAAATGACATTTCTAAGTCAACTTGAGTAAACTCAGGTTGTCTGTTAGCTCTTAAATCTTCATCTCTAAAACATTTAACAATTTGGAAATACTTATCAAAACCTGATACCATTAATAATTGCTTAAATAATTGTGGTGATTGAGGTAATGCATAAAACATTCCTGGGTAATTTCTTGATGGAACAAGGTAGTCTCTAGCTCCTTCTGGAGTTGATTTAGTAAGCATTGGTGTTTCCATCTCTAAGAAACCATTTTGATCAAGATAATCTCTTATAGCCTTAGTTGTTTTATGTCTTATCTTGAATATATTTTGCATATCTGGTCTTCTTAAGTCTAGATATCTATATTTTAATCTTATGCTTTCTGCAGCATCTAAATCTTCTTTAATGTATATTGGAGGAGTATCTGACTCAGATAAAATTTTTAATTCCTCAGCATTTAATTCAACCATTCCTGTTGGCATGTTTTTATTAACTGATTCTCTCTTAACTATTTCACCTGTTACAGCTATGCAGTACTCTGGTCTTATTGATTTTGCTTTTTCTAGGATTTCTTCTCCTAGGTTATCATGAAATACAACCTGTAAAATCCCTTCTCTGTCTCTTAAATCTATAAATTGAAGTCCTCCAAGATTTCTATTTCTTTGGACCCATCCCATTACAGTAACTTTTTGTCCTATGTGATTTTCTCTAGCATCGCCACACATAATGCTACGCTTTAATCCATTTAAAGCTTCACCCATTTTAATTCTCCTCCTGTCTACTATTTAACTATATTTACTATTTCATTTATATCTAAGCTAACTTCGAATTGTTCTCCATCGCTCATTCTCTTAATTCTAACCTTGTTTTCCTCTATTTCAGAATCACCTACAACAAAAGTAAATCTAGCACCTATTTTATTAGCATATTTCATCTGAGCCTTAACGCTCTTTCCTAGGTGGTCTATTTCTGCTTTTATTCCAGCTTTTCTTAAGTTAAATGCTAACTTCATAGACTCTAACTTTGCATTATCACCCATTGATCCAATGTAAACATCACATCTATTTGGTTCTGGAATTTCTATTCCCTCTTCATCTAAGATTAAAAGAAGTCTTTCAAGTCCTAATCCAAATCCCATTGCTGGAGTCTTAGGTCCATCAATCTCTTCTACTAGATAGTCATATCTTCCTCCACCACAAACTGTTAATCCATCTTTTATAACTTCAAAAACAGTTTTACTGTAGTAATCTAATCCTCTTACTATTTGAGGATCTATATTGTATTCTATTCCCATAACATCTAAGTATGCCTTTAACTTAGTGAAGTGGTCACTACATTCCTCACATATGTAATCTAATATTGAAGGAGCTTCTTTAACTATAGCTTTACATTTCTTTTCTTTACAATCTATAATTCTCATTGGATTCTTTTCAAATCTTGTTTTACAAGTTTCACAAAGATCATCATAATTTTCTTGTAAGTATTGTTTTAAAGCTTCGTTAAATTTAGATCTACATTTTGGACATCCTAAACTATTTATATTTAAGCTTAATCCATTTATTCCAAAATCTTCAGTTAATGCTCTCATTACTAATGATAAAACTTCTGCATCAATTGAAGGTTCTTGTGAACCAAATACTTCTATTCCATATTGATGGAATTGTCTTAATCTTCCCTTCTGCGCCTTCTCATATCTAAAGCAAGGAGTAAAATAAAACATTTTTGTTGGTTGTGCATCTGCATATAAGCTATTTTCTATGAAAGCTCTTACTGCCGGTGCTGTGCCTTCTGGTTTAAGTGTTATACTTCTTCCACCTTTATCCTCAAAAGTATACATTTCCTTTTGAACAACATCAGTAGTTTCACCTACACCTCTTTTGAAAAGCTCAGTTGCTTCAAACATAGGAGTTTTTATCTCTCTAATGCCATATTCAGCTGATATTTTTCTTAATTTTTCTTCTATATAATGCCATTTATAAGCCTCATTAGGTAACATATCTTTAGTACCTTTTTGAGCTTGTATTGCCATAAACTATTCCTCCTACAATATTTAATTTTTATTTATATAATGTATCAAGTAATTTTATCTTACCATCAACCATTTCATCGATTCTTTTAACATATTCTTTTACATCTTTAATATTTGAAAATCTTTCTATACGATTCTTTCCTTCATCTAAGAATACAACCTTAGAAACAGCATCAGCCCCTAGTGCTATGATTGTTTGTTTATCTTCAATCATTTGAATGTTATATATACACTCTTTTTCCGATTTAGAATAACCAACATTCTCCATGTTTCCAACCATATTCTTTTGTCTATACATATAATATGGATGCATATCAAGATTTCTTCCTAATTCTTTACTCATACCATACATCTTATTAAGATTTTTTTGGTTTGCAATTTTAATACTATTATGTAAAACTAAATTTTCATGAAGTCTTGATGCTCTTTTTATTGACATTCCATGAATAGTTAAACTATCTGGATTTAATTCTTTTATTAAGGAGCAAGTTCTTTCTACTTCTTCAACATCCTCATTTGGAAGTCCTATAATAATATCCATATTTATGTTATCAAAGTATAAGCTTCTTGCCAAATTGAATTTATCCACAACATCCGCTGTTAAATGGCCTCTACCTATAGATTTTAAGGTTTTATCGTTCATAGTTTGAGGATTAATAGATATTCTAGAAACTTTATATCTTTTCATTGAATTTAATTTTTCCTCTGTTATTGAATCTGGTCTTCCACATTCTACAGTAAATTCTTTTACTTCTTCTCTATTTTCAACAAAACTCTCATAAACATGTTTCATTAATTTTTCAAACTGTTCATTATCAACTGATGTAGGAGTACCTCCCCCAAAATAAACAGTTTCTATTTTTAATCCTCTTTCATTAACATAATCTCTTATAGCTGAAATTTCCTTATTTAAAGCCTCTAAATAAGGTTCTACATCTTTCTTACATCCACCTATAGGATTCGCTGCAAAGGAACAATAAAGGCATCTAGTAGGACAAAAAGGCATTCCTACATATATACTTATTAATTTCTCATCCTTATTTACAAAACTTTCTTCTCTCTCAGCAACTTCTATACAAAGTTTAGCTTTCTCTTCACTAGCTAAGTAATTATCTTCAAAGTATTTTATTATTTCTTCTTCTGACTTTCCTTCTCTTATAAGAGATAATGCGATTTTACTTGGTCTAATACCAACTAAAGTTCCCCAAGGATATTCATCCTTAAGTGTGTATTCTAAGAATTTAAAAATTCCTTTTTTAAGTTCAGTTTTAAATCCATAGCCTTCTTCATATTCATATGAAAAACTATTTTCTCTATTTGAAACAGTAACCTTATCTTCAGCTATTGTTACATCATAGTCTCTCTCTTCATCTTCTTCTACAAATTTTAACTCTTTAAAAGTATAGAAGATATTAAACATTTGATAAACATCATATCTATACTTTAAATCATTAAGATATATTTTAATATACATAAAAATCTCCTGATAAAAATGGGTTTCTTTGTCTTTCGTGTTTTATTGTTGAACTTGGTCCATGTCCAGGATAAATAGCTATGCTATCTCCTAATGGAATAATTTTTTTATTTATACTACTTATAAGATCTCCACTATTTCCTCCTTGGAAATCACTTCTTCCTATTGATTCTTTAAATAAAGTATCTCCTGTAAATAGGCAATCTCCTATCAAGAAGCACATTCCACCTGGTGTATGTCCTGGTGTTTCTATGCATTTTGCTTCAAGATTCTTAGTTAATTTAATAATCTCTCCATCCTCTAAGTATCCATTAGCCTTTGATATTTTTCCAAAAACATCAATTTTTTTCTCAATCATTTCCTCATCTTTTTTATCTATATAAAATGGTACTTTAAATCTCTCAGCTATTTTTTCTACTGAACCAACATGATCAAAATGTCCATGTGTTAATAAAATAATAGTTGGTTTGGCTCCTAAATCCTCTATAACTTTTTCTATTCTTGATGAATCTGCTCCTGGATCTAAAATTGCACACTCTTTTGTCTCTTCATCCATAACAATGTAGCAGTTTGCTTGGTACATACCTACTGGAATTGCTTTTATCATCATATCAATCCCTCCTTCATAAACTCCTATTTAAAATAGTTTTTCTAAAATCCTATATATATTATAATGCTTTATTACTAAAATAGTAACATATGTTTAGAAATTCTTTTTACTATCTATCATTAAAGTAACTGGACCATCATTTTCTATATCAACTATCATATGTGCTCCAAACACTCCAGTTTCAACCTTTATTCCCTCTTCTCTACACATACTAACAAATTCATCAAAAAGCTTTTTGGCTTCATCCCCACCTAAAGCATTCATGAAATTTGGTCTTCTACCTTTTCTACAATCTCCATAAAGAGTGAATTGTGATATAAGAAGAAGTTCTCCCTTAACATCTTTTAATGAAAGATTCATTTTATCATCCTCATCTTCAAAAGCCCTTAAATTCAATACTTTATCTTTCATATATTTTAAATCGTCTAGTGTATCTTCTTTTCCTATTCCAACAAGAACATTAAATCCTTTATTTATAGCTCCCACAATTTCTCCATCAACCTTAACTGATGATTTATTAACTCTTTGTACTACGACTCTCATTTCAAATTCCCCTTTATTTGTTTACTCTATAAACATCAACTATTCCTTTTAATCGTCTAAATTTTTTCATTAAATCACTTAATTGTTCTACACTATCTATTTTTATTTGAATATTTATATTTGCTATTCCGTTTTTGCCTGATTTAGCATTTACTCCAACAAGACTTAGTTTAGAATCAGTTATAACAAGCATAATATCTGATAATAAACACATTCTATCTTCGGCTTTAACTTCAAGTTCTGCTACATATGCAGCTCCCTTTTCATTTCCCCAGCTAACTTCAACAACCTTTTCACTTTCTCTTTCTAATATTGACTTAAAGTTAGAACAATCTTTTCTATGAATAGAAACCCCTCTTCCTTTTGTAATATACCCCTCTATATCATCACCAGGAACAGGATTACAACATCTTGCAAATCTGATCATTATATTGTTTAATCCCTTAACAGTAACTCCACAACTTTGTTTCCTCTTAGTTTGTCTTTCATTTCTTGCAATTTGTTCTTCAATATTCTTATTTAATTCATCTTCTGTTGGTTTTTTAATTTCATTTTCTTTTAATTTAGAAATAACTGTAGAAACTAAAAGTTCACCTTCTCCTATAGAAATATACATTTCATCAATATTATTCAAATGATATCTCTTCATTAACTTCTCATATAAAGGTCCTTTTAAAAGTTCAGAAGAATTTAAAGATTGCTTCTTAAATTCTTTCTCTAAAATCTCTTTTCCTCTTTCAAGATTATCATCTCTTCTAGCTTTTCTAAGCCATTGTTTTATTTTACTTCTAGCTTGATTACTATTTGCAATCTTTAACCAATCTATATTAGGTCCTTTTGATGATGACGATGTTAATATCTCTACTATTTCACCTGTTTTAAGCTTATAATCTAAAGTAACGATTTTTCCATTCACCTTAGCTCCAACGCACTTATTTCCTATATCTGTATGGATTTTATAAGCAAAATCAATAGGTGTAGCCCCTGCTGGTAAATTTATAACTACTCCTTTTGGAGTAAACACAAATATTTCATCGGAGAATAAATCAAGTTTGAATCCTTCCATAAATTCAGTAGCATCAACAGCCTCTTTTTGCCACTCAAGTATATCTCTAAGCCAAGTTAACTTATTTTCAAAAGACATTTCTTTTGAATCTGTTCCAGTAACCCCGCTTTTATACTTCCAGTGAGCAGCTATTCCGTACTCAGCTGTTCTATGCATCTCAAAAGTTCTTATTTGTATTTCAAAAGTTTTACCACCACTACCTATTACTGTTGTATGTAATGACTGATACATATTAGGCTTAGGCATAGCTATATAATCTTTAAATCTACCAGGCATCGGTTTATAGATAGTATGCACTATTCCTAAAACTGCATAACAATCCTTAACTGTATTTACTAATATTCTTATCGCAGTTAAATCAAAAATCTGATCTATGCTCTTATGCTTGTTAACCATTTTTCTATATATACTATAGAAATGTTTTGGCCTACCATCTATCTCACATTCTATATTAGCTTTTTCTAAATTTTTCTTAATTTCATCTATTATATTTGAAATATACTCTTCACGCTCAACTCTTTTTTCTGATATCTTATGTACTAAATCATAATATTCTTCTGGATTTATATATCTTAAGCATAAGTCTTCAAGCTCCCATTTAATCTTAGACATACCTAGTCTATGGGCTAATGGAGCAAAAATATCTAAAGTTTCCTTAGCTTTTCTCTTTTGCTTTTCTGGCTTCGTATATTTAAGAGTTCTCATATTATGAAGTCTATCAGCTAACTTTATAATAATAACTCTTATATCTTTAGCCATAGCTAAAAGCATTTTTCTTACATTATCAGCCTGTTGCTCTTCTTTGCTCTTATATTTTATTTTTCCTAACTTTGTAACTCCATCTACTAAGTTTGCTACCTCAACATTGAAAATATTACTTATATCCTCATAAGTATAATCCGTATCTTCTATTACATCATGAAGAAGTCCTGCAACTATAGTATTTGTATCCATCCCCATATCAGCTAATATCATGGATACGCTAATAGGATGAGTTATGTATGGTTCACCAGATTCTCTCTTTTGTTCTTTATGTGCTTCAAAAGCTAAATCATATGCTTTTTTAACTAAATCTATATTAACATTATTCCCATTAGCTTTTATTTTAGAAATTAGTTCTTCTAACATACTGGATTTTTCTCCCCTACTTAAGATTTATTTTAATATATTATATTATTATATAACAAAAAAATAAAATAAACCAATAAAATTAATGGCTGGTTTAACAACCAGCCATTTTAACATTTAATTATGATATTTTACAAATTTAATATATATTAAACTTCATAATCAACTAATGATGTTATTTCATATCCATCTAATTTGTCTCTTCCTTTTAATTCTGTTAACTCTATAGTGAATGCTAAACCAGCCACTTCTCCACCAGCTTGCTCAACTAATTTAGCAACCGCTGCTATTGTACCACCAGTAGCTAAAAGATCATCAACTATTGCTACTCTCATTCCTGGTTTTATAGCATCTTTGTGTATTTCTAAAGTATCTTTTCCATATTCTAAATCATATTCTACTTTCACTGTATCTGAAGGTAATTTTCCTGGTTTTCTTACTGGGATAAATCCAACTCCTAAAGCATACGCTACGGGAACCCCAAATATAAATCCTCTTGCCTCTGGTCCAACAACCACATCAATATTTTTATCCTTAAAAAATGCTGCCATTTGGTCAACAGATTCTCTTAAACCTTCTCCATCAGCTATTAAAGTAGTTATGTCTTTGAAACTTATGCCTTTTTTAGGAAAATCCTCTATAACTCTTATCTTATCCTTTAAACTCATTGCTTTGCCTCCAAAATTAATAAATATATAAATTTTAATTACTACCTAATTTTTTCATTATAAATATACTTAGTTATTTGCTCTGCCCTATCCTTATCATTAGTAGTTAAAAGTTCTACTATAATTTTAGCATTGTCCTTTTTACTGATAGCTCCTTCACGAGGAGTTATCTCATTAACTATTTTTGTTATACTCTCTATATTTATTTCACTAATATTAAAGAAACTCTTAATAGCATTCAATCCTATACTATATGTATATCTTAAATATTGAATGCCTTCCTTTAATATTATTCCATTTTCACCTTTATTCTCAACATTTTTAGAAACACTACCTATAAGTATTAAATCTAAATACTTATTTATTCTCTTCATGTTATAATATATAGCAATAGCTTGCATTAACTTAAAAGTTAACCCTGAATTAGTCAAATCTTTATATCTATACGAACATTTTTCTTCACTTGGGTTTATATATGTTGAATCATAAATACACTTTGTATCTTTATTTTCCATTATTATCAAATCTATATTTAAATCATTACAAAGATTTTCAACTTTTTTATCAACAAGTCCACATCCAACTGTTATCAAAAGTTCTGCTCCTAAAAAAGCAATATCTTCTCTAAGTGTATATTCATCTATATCATAGTTTTTCTCTTCATAATCTGAACTTATACAATATTCAACATCAGCATTTAAATATTTTAATATAAGCATTAATGATGATATGGCACATATAGAATCCAAATCACATCCACCATATATAACTATCTTTTCTCTATTGTTAATTGCAGATGCTAGTCTTTCTATTGCTTTATTCATATTTTTAATATTAAAAGGGCTATACCCAGATATGTAATTAGTGCAATATATGTTTTTCCAAGCCTTCTGCATAATTTAACTCCTCCATAAAATTAAGAAAACAAGTATATTATAATTTAAAATTGACTTTTTGACAAATACTTTTCAAATAAATACGTATTCACAGTATATTTTTATATTTTTTTGTTATATTTTATTTAAATATGTCATTTTTTAAGATAAAAAACTTAAAAAGGTGCCAGAAGATTAAAATTCTTCTGACACCCATTTAAAATATTATTAATTTCTTGATTTTTTGTTTTTTTGATGGTTAGTTATCATACACCAAATTGGACTTGCTATAAATATTGATGAACAAGCACCTGATGCTATACCAACTATTAATGGGAAAGCAAAATCTCTAACAGTTGGAACGAATATATAAACACAAACTATAGTTATTAAAGTTGTAAGAGTTGTGTTTATTGATCTTGACATAGTTTGTGTAATACTTATGTCTGCAATCTCATTATTATTCTTTCCTCTTAATTTCTTTCTATTTTCTCTTATTCTATCAAATATAACTATTGTATCATTAATTGAATAACCTACTATAGTAAGAATTGCTGCTATAAATGGAGTATTTATTGTTATTCCAAAAATAGTATACACACTAATAGTTATTAATACATCATGTAAAAGAGCTACTATTGCTGCAATACCAAATGAAAATTCAAATCTTATAGCTACATATATAAGCATACATATAACTGCGATTACAAGGGCAATTATTGCATTCTTAGTCAAGTCACTGCCTACTGATGCTCCTATTTGATTTTGAGATACTAAAGCATCATCTTTTAAATCATATTTTTCTTTTAAAGCTTTGAATATTTGGTCAACTTGATTTGTATCCAAGTCCTTAGCTTTTATTTGAAGTTCTGTACCATTTACTTCATTTGTAGTTGCATCTTTTGAATAATTTACTATAATTTTATCAACATCTTCTTTATTAAATTCTTTACCCATGTTTATAACAACCTGAGTGCCACCTTTAAAGTCTATTCCAAAGTTCATTCCTCTAGTAAACATAAATCCAAAACCTATAGCAATTATAATAATTGATATAGAAAACCATATTTTTTTCTTTTCTACAATCTTAAGCATTATGTCTACCCCCTTCTTTAACTTTGATTCTACCAAACATTGAAGGTTTATTTAATATTCCCATGTTGAATCCAAGATTCATGAAGAATCTAGTTATTACTACTGCTGTAAGCATACTTATCATTATACCTATTAATAATGTTAATGCGAATCCTTTAACAGGACCTGATCCAAAGAAGTATAAAACTAACCCTGCAATAAGTGTTGTAATATTTGAGTCTACAATTGAACTTAAAGCATTACTAAATCCTATCTTCATTGCTGACTTAACACTTCTACCATTTCTAAGCTCTTCCTTAGTTCTTTCAAAAATAAGTACGTTAGCATCAACCGCCATACCTACAGTTAATAAGAAAGCTGCAATTCCTGGTAAAGTAAGTGTTACACCTACTGATATAAATGTATATAAAACTAATAAGATATATACACTAAGTGACATACAAGCTATAAATCCTGGTATTCTATAATAAAGTATCATGAATATGAAAATTATTAATACACCTATAGCTCCAGCCTTCATTGCATTTGGTAATGCATTAGAACCTAACTGGGCACCTACTGTTTCAACAGAAACTGCTTTTACTGGCACTGGTAATGCCCCTGCATTTATTATACCTGCTTTTTTTTGTGCCTCTTGTAAGTTTTGTTCTCCAGATATAACTGCTTCACCATTACTTATTATGTCATTTACAACTGGATCTGTTAACACATCATTATCCATTTTAATTGCAATTTTTTGGCCTTTGAATTTTTTTGTTGCTTCTGCGAACTTATTTTTTCCTTCTTCATTAAGTTCTAATTTTATTTCTGGTTGTCCTGTTTGAGAATTTATATATGCGCTTGCTTTTTTAACATCTTTTCCTGTTAAAATTATTTTTCCATCAGGACCTACAAAAGTTAATTCTCCTGTTTTTTGTAAAGAATCAACTATAGACTTTGAATCATATTGTCCTGGAATATCAATTCTTATTCTATTATTTCCTTCTGTTGTTACTGTTGTTTCTGAAACTCCAACTTTATTAACTCTTAAAGAAAGAAGTTCCTTAGTTGTATTTAGCTGATCTACAGTTACATCTTTAGATTGCATTTCCATAAGAACAGAAACTCCACCCTGTAAATCTAACCCTTTTGTTATAACCTCATTAAACGTTTTAAATTGATAATTCCCCAAAGTAAATCCTTTGAACCCTGCAAGAGCTAAAAAACTTATTACTGCTATGGAGATAAAGAATAATATGAAGCTACCTGTTTTTGATTTCATGGTTATCCCCCTCTGTAAAAATTTCTCTAATAAACTAAATTATATTAATTTGTTGCCATACAGTCAACATATGGCAACTTTTGTTAATACTATGTTATTTATTATTGATTTCCATAGTTTTTGATTTTAATGCTATAGCACATTCAATTCTCTTTTTCTGCATTTCACATCCAATTTCATATGGTACATGTATATCACCATTGAAATTAAAGTTGTTAGCTTGACAACCACCACTACAATAGAATCTAGCCCAACACTCTTTACACTTTGGTTTATTGTATATGTGAGCTTGTTTAAATTCTGATGTTAACTCTTTTTTCATTATTCCATCTTCTATGTTTCCTAATAAGAAATCAGGGTTTCCAACGAATTGGTGACAAGGATATATTTCTCCATCTGGAGTTACAGCAATGTACTCATGACCTGCTCCACATCCTGCTATTCTCTTGTAAACACAAGGTCCACCATTTAAATCAATGTTGAAGTGATAGAACTTAAAAATGTTGTCTCCCTCTTCTAATCTTCTTACCATTTCATTATATAATTTGTCATACTCTCCATAGATAGTTTCTAAATCTTCTCTTCTTAAAGATAACTCATGTTCATCTGGTAAAACAACTGGTTCTATTGATATTTCATCGAATCCTTCATTAGCAAGAGCCATTACATCTTGGAAGAAATCAGTATTATTTCTTGTAAAAGTACCTCTAGCATAGTATTGCTTACTTGGATCTCTCTTTTCAACCATTTTCTTTATATTTGGAAGTATTCTATCATAACTTCCTGAACCATCAACTCTTATTCTGACAGCATCGTTAACTTCTTTTCTTCCATCTATTGAAAGAATTATATTTCCTATATTTTTATCTATATAATCCATTCTCTCATCATTTAGAAGAGTAGCATTAGTAGTCATTGTAAATCTTACATTTTTACCTACTTCTTCTCCTCTTTTTTTACCATAATCGATTATTTCTTTTATAGTATCAAATACCAGTAGTGGTTCCCCACCAAATAAATCAACTTCTATATTTTTAATTCCACCTGAGTTTGCTAGTACAAAATCTATTGCTTTTTTACCAACTTCTGCACTCATTGGCTTTCTACATCCCTTGTATTCTCCTTCATCTGCAAAACAGTACTTACATCTTAAGTTACAATCATGCACAACATTTAAGCATAAAGCTTTTATATATGATGGTGCCTTATCACTTTCTTTAGCAACCTCTTCATATAAATCTCCTGAATATAAAGCCTCATCTTCAACTAATTGAAGTAAATCCTCATATGCTTCTTCTATATCTTTCACTTCGTATTTATCTTTTAATTTTTCAACTAAAGATTCTTTAGTACTTAATTTGTTATCATCATCTAACATATTGTAGATAAGATCATCAACAATATGAACACTTCCAGAGTTTACATCTACTACGTAATACTCTCCACCTTGCATAAATTTATGTATTAATGCCACAATATTTCCTCCTAACTAAGAACTATGGCAGCAACTTTAAAAGTTACTGCCACTTAAAAAATTTTATAATTAATTTTCACAAGCTAAGTTTGCTACTGTAGCTGATGTTTTACAAGCTGATTGGCATGAGTTTGCACACTCTCTGCAATCTGCTGGTTTACATAAGCTCTTTTTTAAGCTTGACTTGTTTACTGTTTTTATACGCTTCATTTACTCTTCCTCCAATCAAAACTATCTTTAACATTATACCATGCATAGGTATAATTTTAAAGTTCTTTTTAGAAAGCTTTATTTGATTTATCAACACTATTTTTTCACATTACAAGATAAAATTCAATACTTAAGCAAAAAAAATAGTTATTTTTATGCTTTTATACATTGAAATAACTATTTTTCAAAATAATTAGTCAATTTTTGAACTTATACCTTGTTTTGAAAACTCTAGTTTAGTTCTATCTTGACTAGATTCTATTATAACACTATCATCTTTTATTTTTATTATTCTACCTATGATTCCACCTCTAGTTACTATTTTGTCATTAACTTTTAGTTCTTCTATCATAGAATCGTATTTTTTCTTTCTTTTCTTTTCAGGTAAGATAAGTAGAAAATAAAATACAGCAAACATTAAAATAAAAGGTAATATCATTCCTATTAATGATTTCGGATTCATTCTAGCCACTCCCTTCTTAATTTATATAATTTTATTATTAAGCTCTTCCATTCCACTCTTCTAATTTTTTAGCTTTGAATTCAGCAAAGTATCCGCCATCTATAGCATCTCTTATATCCTCCATAAGCTTATTGTAGAAGTATAAATTGTGAAGAACACATAATCTCATAGCTAGCATTTCTTTAGCTTTGAATAAATGTCTTATGTATGCTCTTGTATAATTTTTACACGCAGGACATTGACATCCTTCATCTATTGGTCTAGCATCTAATTCAAATTTAGCATTCATTAAGTTTATTTTACCACCTTTAGTGAAAACATGACCATGTCTTCCATTTCTAGCTGGTAAAACACAATCGAAGAAGTCTACTCCTCTTTCAACTGCTTCTAATATGTTTGATGGAAGACCAACTCCCATTAAATATATTGGTTTATCTTCTGGTAAGTGAGGAACTACAGCATCTATAATTCTATACATTTCCTCATGAGTTTCTCCAACTGCTAATCCTCCGATAGCATATCCATCTAAATCCATTTCTCTTATAGTTTTAGCATGTTCTATTCTTATATCTTCATAAACTCCACCTTGGTTGATACCAAATAACATTTGTTCTTTATTTACTGTATCATCTAATGAGTTTAATCTATCCATTTCAACTTTACATCTTTCAAGCCATCTAGTTGTTCTTGCAACTGACTTTTCTACATATTCTCTAGTTGATGGGTTTGGAATACATTCATCAAAGGCCATAGCTATTGTTGAACCTAAGTTACTTTGTATTTGCATGCTTTCTTCTGGTCCCATGAATATTTTTCTTCCATCTATATGAGAGTTAAAATAAACTCCCTCTTCTTTTATTTTTCTCATTCCTGCTAATGAGAAAACTTGGAATCCACCTGAATCTGTTAAGATTGGTCTATCCCAATTCATAAATTTATGTAACCCTCCCATTTTCTTTACAACCTTATCTCCTGGTCTTAAGTGTAGGTGGTATGTATTAGAAAGCTCTACTTGACATTCTATTTCCTTTAAATCCATTGATGAAACAGCACCTTTTATGGCTGCTAATGTTCCAACATTCATGAATACAGGTGTTTGTATTGTTCCATGAGGAGTTACAAACTCTCCTCTTCTAGCTTTCCCGTCTTTCTTTAAAAGAGTGTATCTTTTTTTAGTCATGAAAACTGTCCTTCCTTTGCTTTTTATTTTATGAACATTGAATCTCCAAATGAGAAGAATCTATATTTTTCTTTTACTGCTTCATTGTAAGCATTCATTATATTATCTTGACCAGCTAAAGCTGAAACAAGCATTATTAAAGTTGATTCTGGTAAATGGAAATTTGTAATTAAATTATCTACAATATTAAACTTATATCCAGGATATATGAAAATATCTGTCCATCCACTTTGTTCTCTTACTCTTCCATTCTCATCACCAATAGTTTCTAAAGTTCTTGTTGAAGTTGTTCCAACTGCTATTACTCTATTTCCTGATTCTTTAGTTTTATTAATAAGGTCAGCATTTTCCTTATCTAAATGATAGTATTCTGAATGCATAACATGGTTATTAACATCATCAACCTTAACTGGTCTAAATGTTCCAAGGCCTACGTGTAATGTTAAATATGCTATATTAACACCCTTAGCTTTTATTTCTTTTAATAATTTCTCAGTAAAGTGTAATCCTGCTGTTGGTGCCGCTGCTGACCCTTTTTCCTTAGAATAAACTGTTTGATATCTTTCTTTATCTTCTAGTTTTTCATGAATATATGGAGGAAGTGGCATTTGTCCTAGTTCATCTAAAACTTGCTCAAATATTCCATCATACATAAACTCTATGATTCTATTTCCTTCTTCTCCAATTTCTCTAACGATAGCCTTAAGCTTTCCTTCTCCAAATGTGAAAACTGTTCCTACCTTAGCTCTTCTACCAGGCTTAGCTAAACATTCCCACTTATCCCCTTCAATTCTTTTTAAAAGAAGGAATTCTATCTTACCACCAGTTTCTTCTTTAGCACCTATAAGTCTAGCTGGTAAAACCCTAGTATTATTTAAAACTAAAGTATCTCCCTCTTTTAAGTATTCTAATATATCATGGAATCTTCTATGTTCAATTTCCCCAGTTTTCTTATCAACAACCATTAATCTTGAAGAATCTCTCTTTTCAAGTGGATATTGTGCTATAAGTTCTTCTGGTAAATCAAAATAAAAATCACTTACTTTCATCTTTACACCTTCTCTATTTTATTTATAAATCCCTATTTTAATAGTACTATAATTTTTTCAACAATACTGCTTAAAATAAAATTATTTTTCAAATAATGTATATTGTTTTGAAGCTAACTTAGCCTCATTAAACCTTGTTCTTCCTAAGTGTTTATAAGCCTTATCTGTAGCCATTCTTCCTCTTGGCGTTCTAACTATGAATCCTTTTTGAAGTAAATATGGTTCATAAACATCTTCTATTGTATCTAGCTCTTCTCCAACAAAGTATGCTAAGGTTTCTATACCTACAGGTCCCCCATTGAAATTATCTATGATAGCCTCTAAAATTTTGTTGTCTATTCTATCAAAACCTTCACCATCAACTTCTAAAAGTTCTAATGATTTTTTTGCAGCCTCTTTTGTAATTTCATTATCATATAGAACTTCTGCAAAATCTCTCACTCTTTTTAAAAGTCTATTTGCTATTCTAGGTGTACCTCTTGACCTTCTTGCAATCTCAAAGGCTCCCTCTTCAGTTATTTCACATCCTAAAATTTCAGCACTTCTAATTATGATTTCTTTTAATTGCTCATTAGTATAGTATTCCATAGAACATAAAACCCCAAATCTATCTCTTAATGGTGAACTAAGCATTCCAATTCTTGTTGTTGCACCAATCAAAGTAAATTTAGGTAAATCTAATCTTATAGACTTACTAGCAGCACCCTTACCAATTATTATGTCTAAAACATAGTCTTCCATAGCTGGATATAATATTTCCTCAACACTTCTATTTAACCTATGTATCTCATCAATAAATAAAACATCGTTTGTATTTAATGTAGTTAGTATAGCTGCTAAGTCTCCTGCTCTTTCAATTGCTGGTCCTGATGTTATTTTAAGATTTCCACCCATTTCATTAGCAATTATATTAGCCAATGTAGTCTTACCAAGACCTGGAGGACCATATAAAATTACATGATCTAAAGCTTCTCCCCTATTTTGAGCTGCTTTTATAAATATATTTAGTCTTTCTTTAACTTTATCCTGACCAATATATTCATTTATCTTCTCAGGTCTTAAACTATATTCATTAACTGAATCAATCGCCATTTCATTAGATGTAACTAATCTATCACTCATTTAATTACACCTCCTAACGCATTAAAAGTTTTAAAGACTCCTTTATCATACTTTCTAAAGTTAATGTCTTATCAACTTTTTCTAAAGCTTTCTGAGCCTCTTTTTCTGTATATCCTAAGGCGACTAAAGCACCAAGTGTTTCATTTATGTTGAAACTATAATCATTTTCTTCAATAATACCATCCATTAATGAATCTTCTTCTCCAACTAATTCATCTGGTTTTAATTTATCCTTAAGTTCTAAAATAATTCTCTGAGCTGTTTTCTTACCTATTCCTGGTGCTCTTGTTATATGTTTTTCATCCCCCATCATTATTGCATACTTTAAATTATTAACTGTACTTATTGATAAAAGTGATAAAGCAGCCTTAGCACCTACTCCATTTATAGATAAAAGAAGTTTAAACATCTCTAACTCTTCTCTTGTTGTAAAACCATATAAACCTATAAAATCTTCTCTAACTATTTGCTCTAAATAAAGAAGAACCTCTTCTGAAACCTTAGGCATATTAGACATTGTATTTCCTGAAGTAAATATTTTATATCCTATGTTGTTTAACTCAATTACAACATAGTCCTTACTTATTCCTTGAAATTGACCTCTTATATATTCGTACATTCTTAATGCTCCTAAATTGTATAATAAGTTCTTTAAATCTATATAATACTTTAACACGAAGAAGGAATATTATCAATGAGATACATAAAATTTACTTTTCCTTTAAACTCCCATAAAAGCTTTATTTCAAAGCTTTCTTAAACTTTCATATAAAGCAAAAAGATTATATCAATTGAGATTGATATAATCTAATATAAAAACTAATAAATATACATTTTATTAATTCACCTTAAAATATTTTCACTCTATCCTTAGAAATTATTTCATCTATTAATTTAGTTCCACTTTTCATTAAAATAATATTATTTTTTTAAATATATTCATAAATTTAAATACATTAATTAGCTTATATAATTTGTCATATGTTCTTCACACTCTTCTCTTGTATCATACTTTTTCTCAAAGTTAATTATTTTATCTCTATCAACTTCTGGTAAATCCTCTATTTTCTTTGTACTTACATCCTCTGGTTTTTCTATGGTTGGAACTCCCTTTGAATCAGCTTTAAACATAGCTATATACCCATCTTTTTCTCCTATATAATATTTGCCAGCTTCTAATATATTCATGTCATTTAAAAATACCATTTCTCCATTTTCTGAAGAAACAAGTTCGTACCCTTCTAAGGCCATTTCTTCTACCATAGCTTCTACTTCATCATCTGTTATACCTTCTTTTTTAGTTATTTCACCAATTGTAGTCTTATAATCAATAACCACAGCATCATCTAAAGTTCTTCTTGCAAATAATACAGTTGTATTTGGATTTTTTATGTTATTTGTTTCTTTTTTAATTGAACTACCATTTACCTCTTGAACCTTTTTTAAATTGTAATTGTAAGATAAAAAGTAACCTGTTGAAAAAACAAAAATACCTAAAAGAATAAATGCTGCTGTTTTAATACCATTATTATTTTTTATACTATTAAAATTCATATCATCACCTCATTGGTGATTATTAACAAATATTTTTTCTTTTATACATACACAAAATAAAAAGTAGTGAAAAACCCCACTACTTTTTTAATTTCATGATTAAACTTTAATAAATCATACAATTTAAGCTCTTATTTATCAAGCAACATCATCATTCTTTTTCTTTTTTAACACTAAAGTTCCACCTATACTTAATATTGTTCCAAAGACAGCAACTATTCCACCGCCAAAAGGCATTCCTGTCTGTGGTAATTTATCACTTGGTTTACTTGGCTCTATAGGTTTAACTGGATTTTCTGGATTACTTGGATCAACTGGGTTTTCTGGCTCAACTGGATTTTCTGGTTCAACTGGCTTACTAGGTTCTAAAGTTTCATCTTTTCCTGCAATAATAAGAGACTCTAAATCAGTTATTGCTTTTATTCCTTCATTTTTCCATAAGTTTGCTATCTCATCTCTTATTACTAAGTTTGTATCCTTCTTATTCTTAGCAGCTGAGAAATCATATGAATCTCCACCAACAGCCATGAAGTCATTAGTTACAACAGTATAGTACTTGTCTTCTTCAAGCTTAGTTCCATCAGCTAATCTAACAGAAGTTATTTTCTTCCCTCTTTCAGCCCCAGGAGTGTACCATACTTTAACACCAGCATGTTGTCCCCATCCAAAATTATCTGGCTCAATACCATGTTCTAAAACTTTAATTATATCTTTTCCTTTCATTTCCATTGTAAATAAAGTATTATCAAATGGAAGTATAGTATATAAATCTCCCACTGTTATAGTACCAGCTTGTAATGGAGCTCTCACTCCTCCACCATTAGTTATAGCTATATCAACTTTAGCTATTTTTCTCATAGCCTCAGCAACAGTAGCCCCCATAGGAGATAAACCTTTATCTCTATTATGATCTAAATTCACTTCTAAATCTGCTATTTTCTCTTTCATTATAGGCCCTAGTTCTTCTTCATATTTTGCTAAAATATTTTTCATATTTTCATCTTCTATAAGAGAATCTTTTCTAGCTGATATATCATCTAATTTAGTAGTAACTTCTAAGTCACCTTTTTCATCAAATTTTAAATTAACATATCCTAAATTTCTACCATTTTTATAAGCTTGAATAACTGGTACACCATTTACTACACCTTCCACTCTTTGATGACTATGAGCTGATATAATTGCATCTACTCCTTCTACATTTGCAACATCAACTATTTCTCCAGTAATTTCTCCATTTTCTCTATTTTGTTCACTTCCTAAGTGAGATAATACTACCACAGCATCAACTTTTTCTTCATTTTCTAAATAACTTACCCAAGTTTTAGTGGCTTCTTTTGGATCTTTAAATTCTAAATGAGCCACATTAGCTGGATTAGTTTTATATGCAGTTTCAGGAGTCGCAAGCCCTATAAATCCAACTTTCTTTCCTTCTCTCTCCACAATTCCATAAGGCTTGGCCCATTCTACTGGTTTGCCAGTTTCTTTTTCATATATATTAGATGCTAAGAATTCAAATTCACCAGCCTTAGCCCAATCTGGAATATATTCATACCCCCAGTCAAATTCATGATTTCCAACTGCTGAGAAATCTACTCCCATCTCTTTTAACATATCACTAACTGGTTTACCTTTTAATAAGTTAGACATGGCACTCCCTTGATATATGTCTCCCCCTGTAACAACTATAGTATTAGGTTTTTCTGATTTAACTCTTTTAACTTCTCCAACTAACTTTGAAGCCCCAACATCTTTTCCACTATTTTTTAAAGAACCATGAAAATCATTAAAAGTAAGTATAGGAATCTCAACTTCCTTACCTTTTGATTCAGTTTCTTTATTTTCTTCTGCTACTGATTCATCATTCTCTTTTAATTCTAAATCTTTTTCACTTTCTTTTCCTTCAGTAGTTTCTCTTTCCACTACTTCCTCTTCATTTTCTAAATTTGTTTCATTATTGGTGTTATGAACCCTATCATCACTAACTTCCTCTCCAAAAGATTCAGCCTTAATATTATCCATTAACTCACTATTTTCTTCTAAAGAATTTGATGGATTTTCACTTGCCATTACATTGGTAAGTGGTGATGTTACACCAAGCATCATAGTTGTAGCAACTGCAAATGCTGTAAACTTTTTTTCCCTTACTTTTTTAAGCATATATTTTCCCCCTTATTAGCTTTACATTTGTAATAAAAGTAAATTTCATACAATATATATATTACAATATGTAACGAATATTTTCCAAAGACAACTTGTTAATTATACGTTAATATTATTTTGCTTTTTATATAAAATTTACTATTAAAAGCAATATAAGTCTTTTAAATTATGTGCATACTTACTAATATTTAAATTTTTTTAATATTAAGACCTTAATTCTTATTGATTACTCTTAAATAATTATTTATTATTATATTAATTTAATAAAATTTTTAACACCAAGTTAATATCTTTCCATATTATGTATGTTAGAATATTATTATATTATTCTTTAAGATAACAATTTCTTAATTTAGGAGGATTTTATGGAATTATTATTTATTTTAATTTTTACAATGATGCTTATTACAGCTTTTGTAACCTCAATAAATGAAACTAAAAAGAATAAATAAATTAAAGATTAATATTATATAATTTCTATATAAAATAAAAAGCAGAAATCCTTAGTTAATATTCCACAATCACTAAAGATTTCTGCTTTTTCTATTTTTTCTTGTTTAAATATATTTTAAAATATACTATTCATCCCATCCTTCTGGGAATTCAGCATTGTGATAAACCTCTTGAACATCATCATCATCTTCAAGTAAGTCTAACATCTTTTGGAATTTCTTTGCATCATCTTCGTTGATAGCAGTTTCAGTGTCTGGTATCATTTTAACTGATGCTTCTAAGAATTCTAAACCTTCAGCCTCTAAAGTCTCTCTTACTGTACCAAAATCTTCTGGGGCAGTAGTTACAACGAATACTTCTTCTTCTGATGCGAAATCTTCAGCACCAGCATCTAAAGCCATCATCATTATTTCATCTTCATCTAACTCAACTTTTTCTATTACTATTTCACCTTTCTTTTGGAACATGAAAGCAACACATCCTGATGTACCCATGTTTCCGCCACCTTTAGTGAAAGCACTTCTTACATTTCCTGCAGATCTATTTTTGTTATCAGTTAATGTTTCAACCATTACTGCCACACCTGATGGACCATATCCTTCATAAACTATTGATTCGTAGTTTACTGTATCAGCCTCTCCAGATGCTTTTTTGATAGCTCTATCTATTGTATCATTAGGCATGTTAGCAGCCTTAGCTTTTGCAACTGCATCTTTTAATCTTGCATTTCCATCTAAGCTAGCTCCACCTTCTTTAACAGCCACAGCTATCTCTTTTCCTAATTTAGTGAATATTTTTCCTCTTTTGGCATCCATTTTACCTTTTTTAGCTTGTATATTATGCCACTTTGAATGTCCTGACATCCTTATTCCTCCTAACATATATATGAACTATTATTTAAATTTCTTTTAATATCTTAAAATAATACCTCAATATTATATCATAGTGATTTTCACTCTTCAACTTGCCCAAAGACACTTATACTCTTATTTATCAAAACTTTCATAAAGTTATATAAATAAATCTAAAGAGATTTTAACTCTCAAACTCTTATTCGTCAAAACTTTCGTAAAGTCTATTTCCTTCTTTGAAGTATATTCCTTCTAAATCTTTACTCATAATAGCTTTTCCATTTGTAGCCTCTGTAAAATTTTTCTCCATTTCTGGAATCATTTCTTCCTCTGCTAAAATGTATATCTTAACATTATCTGTGAACTCAGTATCTTCTATATGCCAATTATTTTGACCACAAATATATTGAATCTTTCCATATAAATCATAATCTATTTCTATTGAAAGCATAGCTCCCTTAACTTTTTCAACAATTCCTGCTGCATTTATTGCAATAGAAGCTCCCTTAGTATATGCCCTTGTAAGTCCACCTGTTCCAAGTAAAACTCCACCAAAATATCTAGTTACAACCACTGCGCAGTCTGTTATTCCCTGCTTTTTTATTACCTCTAATATTGGAATTCCTGCTGTTCCTTGTGGTTCCCCATTATCACTATATCTTTGTATTCCCATATTAGAACCAATAATATATGCATAACAATTATGTCTAGCATCCTTATGCTTATTATTTATAGAAGCTATAAATTCCTTTGCCTCTTCCTCAGTTGTAACCCTCTTAACATACCCAATAAAAACTGACTTTTTTTCTTCGAATCTATCATCAGCTGCTTTTTTTACTGTTATATAATTCATCCCATCTACCTACCTTTTAAAACATCATGTATATTATCTATTCCTCTTTCTATCTTACTATAATCTATTTGAGAAAATCCAATTCTAAAACTTTTATCACCATCATTAGGATTTTTAAAGAATATATTTCCTGGTGTTATTATAGTTTGTCTATCTTTAAGCTTATAAAATAACTCTTTAGATGTTATATCTACATTTTTATTTATCTTCAAAAATATATTAAGTCCACCCTTTGGTTCTTGAAAAGACACCATTTTTCCTAATTTATCATGAATAAGTTTCTTTATATAATTATATCTTTCTGAATATTCCCTATTTAATATTTCTATATGCTCCTTCCAGTATCCTTTATCAATATACTCTTGCAAAGCTCTTTGCATAAGACTTGATGTTGCAATATCAGTATTAACTTTCAAGGCCTGAAATTCTTCCTTAAATTTATCTGGAGCTATTAAGTATCCCATTCTTATTCCTGGCAAAAATATTTTTGAAAAACTCTTTATATATATGACTCTTTCAGAATCTAAACTTCTATATGGTGCATACACTAAGTCATCTGAATACACTAATTCTGAAAGATAATCATCCTCTAATATGTAAAAATCATATTTATATGCAAGTTCTATTATCCTTTTCTTTTTCTCTAAAGAACAACTAATTCCTGTAGGATTTTGAAAATAACTCATTGTATAAAAACACTTTATCTTATTACTTCTTAAAAGCAATTCAAATTTTTCTATGTTTGGCCCATCACTTTCCATTGGAATTTCTAAAATATTAGCTTTTCTAAGTTTAAATACTAAAAGTGCTCCTCCATATGTTGGTCTTTCAACAACAATATTATCATTTACATTAACTAAAGATTTGCCAACTATATCAATACCTTGTTGTGCCCCTGAAATTATAAGTATATTATCTAAATTATTTTCCCCTTTCCAAAATTCATCATTTATACTTTTTCTTAAATTTAAATATCCTAAAGGATCACTATATATTAACGCCTCTACTCCATCTCTTTCTAAAACATCATCTAAGGCTTTTTTTAATTTTTCAACTTGGAAAAAGTTTGCACTAGTTGTTTCTCCAGTAAAATCAATCCAATTTTTCAAATCTCCTGAGGCTATTTTTCTAAAAATCTCGTTATAATCCTGTTTAAAACTTCTATAAACTTCTTTGTTCTTTGCATAAGTTCCACTCCCTTGAGATTGATAGGCATACCCCTCTTGTGAAAGCTTTTTATAAGCATTTATAACTGTTATTTTATTTATTCCTAAATATTCTGATAAAGCCCTTATTGTTGGAAGTTTTTCTCCCTCTTCTAACTCATTATTTTCTATTAAGGATTTTATCTTTTCATAAACAACTAAATATTTACACACACCCTCTTGAAAATCCACACTAAATTTATTCATAGCCTGCACCCTTACTACTCATTATCTTTTATTAAATACACTTTTTCTGTAACTATTTTATCTCCTATTTCAGAAAATCTTTCTCTTCCACTCTTATTTACAATATCACACTTATATAAATATCCTAATATTTCCTCAAAATCAATTTTAAATCCTAAAAATTCCTTTGAAAACTTTATTTCTTGTGAACTTAAATATCTATTTTCCTTATGCATAAACTCTGTTAAAGCTTTTACAACTCTTCTTATATTTCTTTCTAAAAAGCTTTCTATATATAGATAAACTCTCTCTAAAGTATTTCTATCTGGAGTATTAAAAATACTATTTATCATATTTTCAAAATTTCTATCTAATTTCATAAGCATTCCAGTTGAACTTTTAGTTATTAAATATCCATTAAAATTTAAGTAAACCCTACTGAAACTATCTACAGAATGCATAAGCGCCTCAAATGATGAATAGAAATTCTCATTATGGACACATTTTTTATAAAGATTTATATCTTGTAGAAGTTCTCCTAAATAAACTAAATTCCACTTTTCACTATGTGAATCCATATAATACTTTATTGAAGTTAATTTATCTGATATTTCTTGATCCTTTGAAAATATTAATTTTGATGATATAAATTTTCTATGTATTGTGCTTCCCGTTATTTCTCCCTGACTAAAAGTCATAAGAAATCTTTTTGATATTATCTTTAAATGAAGTGATACTCCAAGCTCTTCTCCATATATATCTTTTATTCCTTTAAAATCCTCATCAACAATAACAAATAAATCTATATCTGACCCTTCCCATATATCTCCATTTATTATACTCCCAAAAGCAGTAACAGCAAGAACTTCCCTATTCTTCTGTAAGTCACATATAACTGACTTAAAAGAATTTTGATATTTTAATATTATTTCGCTCACAAAATATCCCTCCTCAATGACTTCTCACAAATTTATTACTCTTCAAATTACAAACATTCACTTTTCTTAATTAAGCATTCTAAAGAATCCTTTAATAAATAAACACTTACTTCTATCTGTTTTAGTATATCATAAGATAGGTCTAAAGCTTTTTTCCCTTCTCCTTTTTTACCATATGCATTAGCTTGATAAATATTAGCTGTGGCAGCTGTGTTTTGTAATGCAAAACTAAGAAAATATACTATATCTACAGAAGGTCTAACAACTCTATCATAATAAACCTTAAACTCTTCCCCAACAGATAAAGAGGCTGCACTAGCTTGTATAGTGGCTGCTTTAAAAAGAATATCTCTTACTTGAGTATATAGTCTATCAACCTCATTTGAGCAAATATTCATATTACCATCTAAAGCTTCTCTTATAAAAGCTGCGTCCAATGCATCAATACCATCTGAATTATCATCGCGTCTATCTCTTTCTCTGCTAGCTCTATTGTCTCTAGAATCATTCTCCATATAGAACTCCTAAAAATTAGTATCATTAATATTATACTTTTACTAATTAATTTTTATGATGCCACTTATTTAATAACAAAAGCTAAATTCAAACGAATTTAGCTTTCTACAAAAATAATACTACTGCTCTATTTCATATTCTCTACATTTATTTTCTACTTCTTGATCAACTTCAGCCTTTATGTAAGTTCCATCTTCTCTATAATCTTCTTCACTTACATTAGCATTTCTATGAAGATATGCTACAACCTGTTGAGATGTATATGGGATTATATATTCTTTACTCTTTAAAGTATAAGGTAATTCTTCACTTATATCATTTAATAAAGATTCTAAGTTTATTTTTTCTTTAGCTGAAATCTTAACCACTTTATTATATATTGAAGAATATTTTGCCTCTAATTCAGTTAATTTTTCTTCATCTGCCATATCAATTTTATTAAGAACTAATATTTTCGCAGATTCTAAAGCATTTAACTCTCCTAAAACTTTCTCTACTGCTATTATTTCATCCTGTGCATTATTTGATGATGCATCAACAACATGACATAAAAGATCTGAATATATAACTTCCTCTAAAGTTGATTTAAATGCTTCAACTAATTCATGAGGCAGTTTACTAACAAAACCCACTGTGTCTGTCAAAGTTATATCCCTATTATCAGGTAATTTTATGGCTCTTGTGGTTGTATCTAAGGTAGCAAAAAGCATATCAGCCTCAAAAACCTTATCCTTAGATTGAGTAGCTAATGTTGAAGCTGATTCTAAGCATAATGTATTTCTTAAAGTTGATTTACCAGCATTAGTATATCCAACCAAAGAAACCTGTGAAGTTTTATCTTTGCTTCTTCTTTCTCTTTGAGTTTCTCTTATTTTTTTGATTTTTTTAAGTTCTGCTTGAAGGTCATATATTCTTTCTCTTATATGTCTTCTATCTATCTCTAATTTCTTTTCCCCTGGTCCTCTTGTTCCTATTCCACCACCTGTTCTAGACATAACGGTACCAAGTCCCATTAATCTAGCTGCTCTATATTTTAATTGAGCAAGTTCTACCTGTATCTTAGACTCTCTAGTTTTAGCTCTTCTTGAGAATATTTCTAGAATAAGAGTAGTTCTATCAATTACCTTAACACCTAAGTTAGCCTCAAGATTTTTAACCTGTGCTCCTGATAATTCATCATCAAAAATAACTAAGTTAGCCCTAGTTATTTGTCTTATATTTGCAATCTCTAAAACCTTACCTCTTCCTATATAAAATGAAGCATCTATTTTACTTCTATTTTGAAAAACTTTTTCTAAGGTTGGAATGTTACAAGCTTTTGCAAGCTCTTCTAATTCATCTAAACTTTCTTTTGTATCACATCCAACTAAGATTGCTCTCTCACTATCATCCTCTTCAACATTACTTGTTCTTATAAGTTCTTCAATATGAGTTATCTTATCTAAGATATTCATTTCTAAACAATCTTCTATTGATATATGAGGATATTCTTCACTTATAAGAAGTTCATTTTCTACATAGCAAAATCCTAAAGATACATCCTTAGGCTTTCCCTCATCAACTGCTATAGCCATGATTGTATCTAATTTTAATTTCATAAGCGCAGATATATCTAAAGCTGATAATCTACAAACTCCACTTGGATGAGTATGAATTATTCTAACTCCTGATAATCTTTTTTCATGTATATCTAATAGAGGAATTTCTACACTTGATGAATCTCCTATAGCTACACTTACTACTTTTCCTTTTCTATTTATTCCTACACTTATCTCTCTTTCAATCTGAGAAGAAAGTCTAGAAATAACATTTATCATATCCTCTGTACAAACGCTATATTTAGGTACATTTATTTTATAAAGTTCTTCTAGTTCTTTAAGCACTAAATTTTTTATACCATCAGTATTTCCATGTATCATATATTACCACCTCGTAATATTAATTATGTTTCTTGACAATTTTCATTTAATTTTATACTATAAATACAATATTGTAAATAATACAACAAAGTTAGGGGAGAAAATCATGGAAGATAAAAACAGAAATATATTACTTTCTGAAGAACAAATTAAAGAGCAAATAGCCATTGTAGGTAAAAAATTAACCGAAGATTACAAAGATAAAAATCTTTACGTTTTATCATTATTAAGAGGAAGTTTCATTTTTGCAGCTGACTTAGTAAGAGCAATTGATACTAAAACTCAAATAGGATTCATGACTACTTCAAGTTATGGACATGGAGAAGAAAGTACAGGAATAGTTCAAGTTGTTAATGATATTCCTGATAACATAGAAGGATTAGATGTATTAATAGTTGATGATATAATTGACTCTGGAATAACAATGGACTTTGTTATTAACCATGTAAAAAAATTAGGTGCTAAATCAGTTAAAACTTGTACTCTTTTAGATAAACCATCTAGAAGAAAGGTTGACTTAAAACCTAACTACTGTTGTTTTGAAATTGAAGATTTATTCGTTGTTGGTTATGGACTAAACTACGGTGACCACTACAGAAATATACCTTATATATTCAACTGGGAAAAATAATTATTTTCAAATTATTAAAGGAGGGATTCCCTCCTTTTTCCATGCCCTAACTTGTTATTTTTTAATATATTCTCATATCATAAAAGCCAACTTATCTATGTTATAACCTTTCTCAATCACACTCTTTATTAAAAAAGATTTTAATTATTTAAACTCTCTAATTCTCAATTTTTTTCTCTTTTGAAATTCTATCTCCTTTAAGCATATTTCCACCCCCAATATACTCTGGAACTTTTCCAACTATAACTGTATCTGATAAAGGAATTTTATTAACTACCTGAACCTCTTTATACTGAAGAGGAAGTATTATTTTCAAATCAGTTTTCACATTAACAAAAATTTTATGTCTAGTCTGATTTATACCCGCACTTTCAAAAATCGATTCATAATCAACCTCTACCCTTCCTATTGGCTCCATCTTTACAGTTATGCTAGGTCCCCAGTATGACATTATATTGTTTTTTGTTATATATCCAATTGGCATCTTAACCCCTATTGATCCAATTTCCTTTATATCTTCTTGAGATTTTATAGAAACTTCAGTAGCCAAATCATTTAACTTTATTGTATCCGCTTTTAGCATATTTATATTTCCATTTTCATCCTTTTCAATATTAATCAAATCTTCATAATTAAATTTTTCGCTATATACCTCAACTATATTTTTATTAATTACGTCTACGGTTTTAGCTTGCATTTCTGAATCTGCAACCAATAAAACAGTAGATGCAATTATTTTATCAAAAATATATATAAAACTTATAAATGCTATAATGCTTATTACTAAAAATATTATTAAATATTTTTTAAAACAAACTCTTCTCTGTTTATGTTTATTTATATAATACAAGGGTTGCACCTCTTATAAATTAGTTTACTCTTAATATTATTATGCTATAATATTATATAATATTTCTTTAAATATATAATAATATAATTATGTAATTTATTAGAAATATAAAGTTTTATTATGTTAGGAGGAAAAAATGACTGACAAAAAAAGAGAGCATAAAGATAATCAGCAAAAATCTAAAAAGCCTAAAAATCAATCAAAAGTAAAGAAATTTTTTAAATGGTTCTTTATAACGATTTTAGCCTTAGGAATAACTGCTGTAACACTCCTTGGAGTTTACGTTCTTTCAGTAATAAGTTCTGCTCCAAAATTGGATGTAAAAGCAATACAATCTCTAAATCAGCCATCCATTATTTATGATGATAAAGGCGATTTTATGGATAATGTTATTACACGTGAACAACGTTATGTAGTATCATCAAGCGAAATCCCTGATAACCTTAAAAACGCTTTTGTAGCTATCGAAGACGAAAGATTTTATGAGCACAAAGGAATAGATCTTAAAAGAATTTTTGGTGCTGTTATTATAAACTTTAAAAACAAATTATCAGGTAGAAATTCTGTTCAGGGAGCTTCTACTCTAACTCAACAACTTATAAAAAATGCAGTACTTACAAATGAAGTTAGTTATGAGAGAAAAATAAAAGAAATTTATTTAGCCTTAGAACTTGAGAAAAAGATGAGTAAAGATGAAATTTTAACTACTTACCTTAACACAATTCCAATGGGTGGATACCAATATGGTGTTGGAGCTGCTTCTCAAAGATTCTTTAGTAAAAATGTTTCTGACTTAACTTTAGTTGAATGTGCATATTTAGGCGGACTTACTCAAGCTCCAACTACTTACGATGGACTTTCAGAAGCTAACCAAAAAGAACCTGGAAAATCAAGATATATAAATAGAACTAAATCTGTTTTATTTAAAATGCATCAACTAGGATATATATCTACTGAACAATATGATAATGCTATACATGAAATAGATACAAAAGGAATTGTATTCACTCCAAATAATAAGCTAACAAAAACTAATTTCGAGTGGTTTACAAGACCTGCCATAACTCAAGTTAAACAAGATTTAATGACTAAATATAAATATACTCAAGAAGAAGTTGATAAACTTGTGGCTAATGGTGGTTTGAAAATCTATACCTCTATGGATAGAAAATTACAAAATAAAGTTCAGAAAATATTAGATGATAAAAATAATTATTGGGCTATTACTAAAAACCCTGATGAAAAAAATGAAAATGGAATTTATACTCTACAAGCTGCAGCCACAATAATAGACTATAAAACTGGTCATGTTAAAGCCTTAATAGGAGGTAGAGGTGAACAACCACCAATGTCTCACAACAGAGCTTACTATGACTTAAAATCAGTTGGTTCAACTATAAAACCATTGACTGTTTATGGCCCTGCTATTGATTTAGGTCTTGGTGGAGCAGGTTCTGTTGTAGATGATTCTCCACTTACAAAAAAACAATTATCTTCAACAGGGTATAAATCACAACCTAAAAATGAATATAGAAATTATAAAGGATATCTAACTTTCAGAGAAGCCTTAAAAATATCTAGTAATATAGGTGCAATCAAGGTTGCAAATGAAGTTGGAACAGCAAACTCTATAGCTTATGGAGAAAAACTCGGCTTAGTATTTGGACCAAATTCTAGAGGAATATCAACAACTGCATTAGGTCAATTCCAAAGTGATCCTAATGATCCAGATGGAGGAAATGTTTATAAATTAGCTTCTGCCTTTGGTGTATTTGGTAACAATGGTATTAAAACTGAAGCAAAACTTTATACTAAAGTATTAAATTCTAGTGGAAAAGTTTTGCTAGATACAACTAAACCAGAAGAAACTCAAGTATTCAGTCCTCAATCTGCTTATATACTATATGATATGCTTAAAGAACCAGTTGAAAATTACACAGCAAAAGCTGCAAAATTCGGCAATATTCCTGTTGCAGGTAAAACTGGAACAACAACTGGTGATAAAGACTACTTATTTGCAGGATTAACGCCTTATTATTCAGGCGCTGTTTGGATTGGTTATGATAAACCAAGAGAAATGGGAACAAGTAGTGGTAAGGTAACTCCTCCATTATTCGGTAAAATAATGAAAGTAGCTCATGAGGGATTAAAATATAAAGAAGTTCAAAATCCAGGTGGAATCAGTAAAGTTGCTGTATGTATGGATTCTGGGTTAAAACCAACATCATTGTGTGCTCACGATCCTAGAGGAAGTAGAGTTTACTATGACTGGTTTGTAGATGGAACTGCTCCTTCTGAATATTGTGATCACCATGTAAAAGTTAAAGTAAATAGATTAAATAATAAACTTGCAACTGATAAAACTCCATCAAGTTTAGTCGTTGAAAAAATATTCTTAAGTAGAACTGGAACAATAGGTCAAACTCTAGTTTCAAAATATGTGGTACCAACAGAATACGATGATATGACTTCAATTCATGTAGAAGATAAACCTGATGATGACGGTGATTCATCTAAAAAACCTGAAACTCCAGAAACTAATCCTGGAAATACCACAGATAACAGTACAAATCAAAATGTTATTCCTTCAACCTCAGGTCAATCTGAAGAAATAATACCTCCTCCATCAGTTGGAAATAATAATACAGGAACAACACCACCTACATCATCTCCTAATGATGATTAACAAAGCATTAAAATGCAATAAAACTAATATCAACTTGCATTTTATATGATATCCAAATAAAGTTATCGAGATTTTACATTCTCTCGGTAGCTTTATTTATTTTTTATCCATCCCTTTAAACCAAAGATATACACTCCTCCTCATAACAACTCCTTTTTACAATCATTCATATTCGTCTAAAACCATACTATTTCTCACTGTTTATATGAATAATCCTATATTAACTCTTGCATTTTTTCAACTTTCGTATTAAAATAAATTATAAATGTTATATAAATCGAGAAATTATATTTTTACAGAAGGAGGAATTTATGAACACACTTAATGAAATTATGAACTCAGTAAACAATGTAGTAATTAATTTTAACAGTTTCCTTTGGGGATACGTACTAATCGTTTTATTAATTTTTACAGGTCTTTTATTTTCTTTTAAGACTAAGTTCGTTCAATTTAAATACATAAAAGAAATGTTCCGTCTTTTAGGTGATGGCTTTGGAAAATCAGATAAAGAAAAAGGTGGGGTTTCTTCATTCCAAGCCTTTTGTATAAGTACGGCTTCAAGAGTTGGTACTGGTAATATAGCTGGTGTTGCGATTGCAGTATCAATCGGTGGTCCAGGTGCTGTTTTCTGGATGTGGATTATTGCTTTAATAGGTTCTGCATCAAGTTTTGTTGAAAGTACACTAGCACAGATATATAAAATTAAAGATAATGATACTTTCAGAGGTGGTCCTGCTTACTACATGGAAAAAGGACTAGGAAAAAGATGGCTAGGTATATTATTCTCAATACTTATAACAATATGTTTCGGTTTTGTATTCAACGCTGTTCAGGCTAACACTGTAAGTATTGCATTCCACAGTGCATTCGGATTTTCAAGATTGTCAATAGGTATTATTTTAGCAATAATAACTGCATTAGTTATTTTTGGTGGAATACACAGAGTAGCTAAGGTTTCAGAAATAATAGTTCCAATATTAGCAGTTGCTTATATACTAATTGCTATAGTAGTATTACTTTTAAACATAACTGAAATACCTTCAGTATTAAAACTTATTGTTGAATCAGCCTTTGGAATGAATCAACTTGTAGCAGGTGGACTTGGTGCAGCAGTAATGCAAGGTATCAAAAGAGGATTATTCTCTAATGAGGCTGGTATGGGTAGTGCGCCAAATGCGGCAGCCACAGCTACTGTTTCACACCCAGTTAAACAAGGATTAATCCAAACATTAGGTGTTTTCACTGATACTTTATTAATTTGTTCATGTACAGCTTTCATAGTCCTTTTATCAGGATCATACATAGGAACAAATTTAACAGGTATAGAATTAACACAGAAAGCCCTTGTTTCTCAAATAGGACCTTTCGGAGCTTACTTTATTGCAATATGTATATTACTATTTGCATTTAGTTCAATAGTTGGTAACTTCTATTATGGTCAAACAAACATAGAATTTATAAACTCTAAAAAATGGATTTTAAATGTTTATAGAATAATTGTTATTGGTATGGTTTTATTTGGATCAGTTACAGAAGTTGCTTTAGTTTGGAATTTAGCTGACTTATTCATGGGATTAATGGCTATATTAAATATAATATCAATCTTATTCCTTGGAAAATATGCATTCCTTGCACTTAAAGATTATACAGATCAAAAGAAAGCAGGAATTAAAGAACCAGTATTTAAAGCAAAAAATATCCCTGGATTAGAAAACGTAGAAGAATGGCAATAAAAACAAAAAGCTTTGAGATTAATTTCTCAAAGCTTTTTTTATATCAATCTTTCGAAAACAACTTTCTTCTCAAGTTCTAAGTTTTCTAAATCTATTTTAATTTTTGATATTGAAGGGCATCCCTCTTCTCTCCATTTTCTCATATATGAAGGTGTAGCCTTAAAACTATAATAATAAACCTCTTCATATTCATCTGAAAATTCTAAAACCTCTAACTTGCTTTCACAACTTATGTTAATTATGTCTTTTTCTACATTACTTAGTATTGGCCAAAAATACTTCATAGGTATGTTATATTTATATTCTTCTCTGTTTTTAACCACTCTACTTTCAAATAAAGCTCTTTTTATTATTCTATTTTCCTTATGTACCTCATCAATATCTGCCTTAAAAACTACATTTCCTCTTTTGTCTTCATCTAATTTAATGTTTATCATTTAATAAACAACTCCTATTCAATCTAATTAAGTAGAATTTTTCAAATTAAAAATCTAATTCATCTAATATAGATTCTCCAAAAAGTTTTTTCATCAAGTATTTAAATCCTTCTACTTCAAAAGATTTTTTTTTAACCATTATAAATCTACCATTATCAATTACATTTTCCTCAGAACAAGTAATTGAACCAAGCTCTTCTTTAATTTCTTCTTTCCATTCCTTATAATAATACCCTTTTAACCCTCTTAAAAGCTTATTTTTGATAAAAGGTATAATTCCATTTCCTAAAACAAGAACTCTCTCACATCCATTTATACTTTTTAAAATACTATTAAAATCTTCATCTATATTAATTTTATTTGTTTTACTAGATGGAACTATTAAAACATCTAAATCAACCTCTTCTATGGATTTAAGATTTTCAAAATATATATTGTAAAAATTCCTATGACTTAATGATTTTTGAGTTCCTATTAGTTCTATTGAAATAAGTTTTCTTTCTAAAATCCTATTTATTCTTTCAGCCATTTCTATAAAAGATATTGCTGAACTTAAAATCATATCTTCATATATAAATATTCCTATTACTCTATCTTTTAAAACAATATTATTTGTATTTTTAAAATCCTCCTTAAATAATCTATAAGAATAATTTTCCTTATTTTTATACATTATTTTAAATCCAAATCTCTCTAACCTTTCTCTATTTCCATCTAAAGGGACTGTATCTAACATATATAGCCCCCCAAATTCATAAAAGAAGAATTCTAATATAAGCTGAACAGCTTCTCTCCCATATCCTTTATTTCTCTTGGAAATTTCTATTCTAACATTTAATCTAGCCGTTTTAGTTATAGAATCATATCCATGGAAACTAGCTTCTCCAACTGGATTATCGTTATAGTCAAATACTAGGCAATAAAGATTTCTTCCATCTGTTGGATTTACCATCTTTTTATAAAAACCATCCCACTTATAACTTGGAAAAGATACTGTTTTCCCTACATCAGTCATACTATCCATATCACCCCATAGTTTTTCTGTATAACTTAATTCTTCTAAGCGAGGTGTTCTTATGTATATTTTTCTCCCCTCTCTCCTATAACAATTTCTTTTATCCATCAAACTACCACACCAATCATTTATTAATTTAAGAGTATTTTATCATAATTACCACAAACTGTGAAATTTTTTGCTTACAATTAAACAATTATTCTTCTTTAATTTACTAATACTATATATTCCTACCTTTGTAATTAATGCTACTAATAAAAATTCCCACTTTGTTATTCTTCATAAACTTTTAATTGTAAATATTATTCATTATTTTTTTGTTGATTTTTACCGAAAAACTATTTATAATTATCTATGTTTGTTTAGTAATTTTAAACTTTAAGTTTAGTAAAACTGATAATTAATGAAATAGAGGTGTGAAACTTGGAAATAGGAGATAAAATTAGACGTCTCAGAGTGGCCAAACAGTTAACACAAGAAGAATTAGCAAATAGATGTGAATTATCTAAAGGATTTATTTCTCAACTTGAGAATGACCTTACTTCTCCATCAATAGCTACTTTAATAGACATATTAGATACATTAGGTACAAATCTGACGGAATTCTTTAGCGAGGATACAAATGAAAAGATTGTCTTTTCAAAGGATGATATGTTCGAGACAGAAAATGAAGAACTAAAATATAATCTTATGTGGTTAGTTCCAAATGCTCAAAAAAATGACATGGAACCTATAATGATTACCATTGAATCAGGAGGCCAGTACATAGAAGAAGAACCTCATGAAGGAGAAGAATTTGGATATGTTTTATCAGGAACAATCTACCTTCATTTAGGAGATAAAAAAGTAAAAGTAAAAAAAGGTGAGAGTTTTTATTTCAAACCAAAATCAAATCATTATATATCTAATGCGGGAAAAGTTTCTGCAAAAGTTATTTGGATAAGTACTCCACCATCATTTTAATATAAAAATTAGAAAGCAGAGGTGTTAAATTTGAAAGATAATAATATTATTGAATTAAAAGGAATAACTAAAGCATATGGTAAAAACACCATTTTAGATAACCTTTCTTTAAACATTAAAAAGAATGAATTCCTAACTCTTTTAGGACCTAGTGGATGTGGTAAAACAACCACTTTAAAAATAATAGCTGGATTTGAAACTGCAGATAGCGGTCAGGTGGTCTTTGAAAATAATATTATTAATGATATACCACCTTATGAAAGACAATTAAACACAGTATTCCAAAAGTATGCTCTATTTCCTCATATGAATGTTTATGAAAATATAGCATTTGGATTAAAGTTAAAAAAACTTTCTAAGAAAGTTATAGATGAAAAAGTAAAAGAAATGCTTAAACTTGTTGCACTTGAAGGATTTGAAAATAGAGATATTGAATCACTAAGTGGTGGTCAACAACAGAGGGTTGCTATTGCAAGAGCCTTAGTTAACGAACCAAAGGTTCTTTTATTAGACGAGCCTCTAGGCGCCTTAGATATGAAACTTAGAAAAGGAATGCAAATAGAACTAAAAAAAATACAACAAAAATTAGGTATTACTTTCATCTTTGTAACTCATGACCAAGAAGAAGCTTTAACAATGTCTGATACTATAGTTGTTATGAATAAAGGTGAGATTCAACAAATGGGTTCTCCAGAGGATATATACAATGAACCTGTTAACTCATTCGTTGCCAAATTCATAGGAGAAAGCAACATAGTTGATGGAACTATGTTAGAGGATTTCAAAGTTGAATTTGCTGGCAAAGTATTTGACTGTGTTGATAAAGGCTTTGATAAAAATGAAGCTATTGAGGTTGTTATTAGACCTGAAGACTTTGAAATTGTTAAATACGAAGATGGTATGTTAAAAGGAACTGTTAGCTCTATTATTTTCAAAGGTGTTCACTACGAAATAGAAGTAAAGGATGAAAACTACACTTGGATATTACACAATACAAAGCATGCTGAAATAGGAAGTAAGATTGGATTAAGCTTAGATCCTGAAAGCATACACATAATGAAAAAAGAGAGTGATGTTTAAAAATGAAAAATTCTAATAAAAAATTATCCTTTGTAGCTTATCCATATGTAGTATGGAGTGCATTATTCATAGTTATCCCTTTACTTTTAATAGTTTTCTTCAGCTTTACCTCAAAAGTTGATGGAAGATTTGTATTTTCATTAGAAAATTTCCAAAGATTATTTGAACCAATATACTTTGGAGTATTTGTACGCTCTATTTGGCTTGCATTTTTATCAACTTTTTTATGTTTATTAGTTGGTTACCCTGTGGCCTACATAATTTCTAAACTTCCAATAAAGAGAAGAAATATATTAATACTTTTATTTATACTTCCAATGTGGATGAACTTTTTACTTAGAACATATGCATGGATGGCAATATTGAGTAGAGATGGGCTTATAAACACATTATTAGGTTATATTGGCATAGGTCCTCTAAAAATGCTTTATACAGATGGTGCCATATTACTTGGTATGATTTATAACTTCTTACCATTTATGGTTATACCAATATATACTGTACTTATAAAAATAGATAAAAACTTAGTTAATGCTGCTTATGATTTAGGTGCTACTAAATCTCAAGCTTTCAGAAAAGTTGTTTTACCACTTAGTATTCCTGGAATAATTTCAGGTATAACAATGGTATTTATGCCAGCAGTATCAAACTTCGTAATTCCTAACCTACTAGGTGGTGGAAAGTATATGCTAGTTGGTAGCCTTATTGAACAACAGTTCACAACAATAGGTAACTGGAACTTTGGTTCTGCCTTATCAATCTTCATGATGATATTAATTTTAATATCTATGGGATTTATGTCTAAATATGAAAAGACTAACAAAGAAGGAGGTAAATAGTCATGATAAAAAAGTTAAATGATTTTATATCTAGATTTTATCTAGCTATAGTTTTCATATTCCTATATACACCAATCGTAACATTAATGATCTTCTCATTTAACAGTTCAAAATCTATGGCTGTTTGGGAAGGCTTCACTTTTGATTGGTACACTTCTCTCCTTCAAAACGATAGAATATTAGAAGCCCTTTATTACACAGTGCTTATTGCCGTTATAGCTTCCGTTGTTTCCACAATAATAGGTACTATAAGTGCCATAGGAATAAATAATATGAAAAAAGGGCCTAGAACTTTACTTCTTAATGTAAACTACTTACCAGTTTTAAATCCTGATATAGTTACTGGTATTTCATTAATGACTTTATTTGCAATAGCTGGTATATTATTTGGATTAAAACCTGGATTTTGGACTATGCTTTTAGCTCATATAACATTTGATATTCCATATGTTATATTATCTGTTTTACCAAAATTAAGACAGCTTCCTCCAAATCTTACTGATGCTGCCTTAGATTTAGGTGCAACACCTTCATATGCATTAAGAAAAGTTATAATACCTCAAATAATGCCTGGTATAGCTGCTGGATTTTTAATAGCTTTCACAATGTCAATTGATGATTTTGTTATAAGTTTCTTCACTACAGGACCTGGGGTTTCAAATCTTTCAATAGAAATTTATTCTATGGCTAGAAGAGGAATTTCTCCTGAAATAAATGCTTTATCAACTTTAATGTTTATAGTTATTCTTGCATTACTTCTTATAGCTAACAAAAAACAATCTTTAGTGAAAGGAGAACGTTAATATGAAAATTAAAAAATTCTTATCAATAGCTTGTGTAGCATTATTTTCTGCATCTCTTTTTGTTGGATGTGGAGCGAAAAAAGAAGATAATTCTAAAGCTCAAAATAACAGTAACGTTCTTTATGTTTATAACTGGGGAGATTATATTGATCCAGACCTTATTACTAAATTTGAGTCTGAAACTGGAATAGATGTTAAATATGATGTTTATGATACTAATGAAATAATGTATCAAAAACTTAATAGTGGTAATGTATCTTATGATATAGTAATACCTTCAGATTATATGATTCAGAAAATGAAAAAAGAAAATATGTTAGCTAAAATAAATTATAAGAATATTCCTAACTATAAATATATAGGAAAACAATTTAGAAATTTAGCTTATGATCCAACAAATGAATATTCAGTCCCATATATGTGGGGAACAGTTGGTATTATATATAATAAGAAAAAAGTAACTGACCCTGTGGATAGCTGGGATATTCTTTGGAACAAAAAGTATAAAGATCAAGTTATAATGCCTGATAGTGTTAGAGATGCTATGGCTGTTGCTGAGAAAAAACTTGGATATTCTTTAAACACTGAGAATTTAGACCAAATAGAAAAAGCTAAACTAGAACTTATGAAACAGAAAAAAGCTGGATTAATACTAGCATATATGGTTGACCAAGTTAAAGATGTTATGGTCGCTGGCGAAGCTTCTCTTGCTGTTGCATGGTCTGGAGATGCTGTTACTATGATGGAAAGAAATCCTGATTTAGCCTATGCACTTCCTAAGGAAGGAACAAATAAATGGTTTGATGCAATTGCAATACCTAAAAATGCTCAGCATAAAGAAAATGCTGAAAAATTCATAAACTTCCTTTGCGATCCAGAAAATGCCAAACAAAATGTTGAATATATAGGATACTCTACTCCAAATACAGAAGCTTATAAATTACTTCCTAAAGAAGTACAAGATAATAAAGTAGCCTATCCTGATCCAGAATCTATAAAAAACTCTGAAGTATTTGTTTCTTTACCAGAAAAAATATTAAGAAAATATGATGAAGCTTGGTTAGAAATAAAATGCGTTTACTAATAAAAAAACATGTGCTGATTTAGCACATGTTTTTTATTATCCACATATTTTTTCACTTAATATTTCCGGGAACCATAATTTTATTTCTCTATTTGCACTTTCTAATGAGTCTGATGAATGAACAGAATTTTCCTTACTACTTAAGGCAAATCTTCTTCTTATTGTGCCAAATTCAGCCTTTTCTGGATTTGTAGGACCATTTAAACTTCTAATTTTTTTGATTGCATCCTCTCCCTCAATAACTAAAGCTATAAGTGGACTTCTAGTTATATATTTTATTAGAGAATCAAAAAAATGTTTTCCTTCATGTTCTTTGTAATGCTTTTCAGCAAAATCTTTATTAATCTGTTTCATCTCCATAGCTTTTATCTTTAGTCCTGCTCCCTCATAAACCTCTAATATTTTTCCTATAATATTTCTTTCAACTGCATCAGGTTTTATTAAAACAAGACTTTTCTCTAAACTCATGAAAATTCCTCCCTAAAAATTATTTCCCTTAAAATATATTATACTTATACTATTACATTTATGTAATTATTAGAAATTAAATTCACATAAATTATTCATTATTAACTTATTATTTCCACTTAATTTTGAAACCTATATTATATATCAATCTTCTAATTATAATTAATATTAAAAGATGTGTTAATTTATGCTTAGAATGCTACTTATAAAAAAAATTTATAACTTACTAATAGATAAAATTAGTTTTACTTTTAAATACATGTAATCTTAGTATTAATTAAATCAAAAAACACAAGTATATACATACCTGTGTTTTTTATTTAATTATATAAGCTATCTTCTTTAAACTTACATAAAAACTTTATTAAAAAGGTTTTTATATTCTATGCATCACAGCTATCCTGTTCCGCACCATATCTTGCACTTCCATCCATATTGAACTCTTCATTATCCTTGTATGATATGAAAATTCCATCATTTGGTTCGTGTCCTTTTCTTCTTTTTCTATTTTCTTTTTTATTATTCTTCATTTTTATCAACCTCCTTCAAATTTATTATTTGAATTAAGGCCTTTTTTTATTAAAGAAATTATTTATATGAATTTTTAAACCTAGACCATATTTTCCCTACATTTAAATAACTAACATATAAATCTTATGTTCACTCTATAACTCTATAGATTATCCCACATATCCTCTATACTTTCATAATCTTCTAAAACTTCATCCATTAATTCTAAAGCTTCATCATTATTCCAAGTTTCATACTTTTTTATATTATTAACCATTATTATATTTTCTTCTTTTCCCTCTTTAACAAGTATAGTGCTTTCACATTCATTTTTATATTTAGTTAAATCTTCTATTATTGTATTATTTAACTCAATAGTCTTTACTCTATTATTCTCTTCATCTCTAAAATCTATAAGTATTCTATTAGATTTTAGCAATGCATTTAAAAATTCAAAATGCCACTGAAAACCATAATTAAGCCATAAATCGTAAGTAGTATCTTCTCTGTTATCAAATCTAAGCATAACTAAAAATAAATCTATTTTTTTATTACTTATGATGCTACTTTTTAATCCAACCAAAACTTCATCTTTCAAATCACCTAACACTTCCAAGTAATCTTTAACAAAAATTATTGGTAAAACTTCATTATCTACTTCTACTAAAAGTGGATTCAATGTTCCAATTTCACTCTTTTTTAAAATATCATCTACAGTTAATGATTTCATATATACCACATCCCATATTTCATTTAATTAATTATTTCATTTAATTAATTATTTTATTTCTTTAAGACATAATCAACTTTTAGGAATATATCTTATTTTTTATTTAAAATATCTTATATTATATAGTAAAATTCAAGTAATTTCTATCATTAAAGGTCTACACTGTAAATTCTATTATTATTGTTATTATCCCCTATAGATGTTATAATAAAAAAAGTTTAATGAGATTTAAAAATTAGGAGAGATGAAAATTGGTTAGATTTAAGAAAAAGCTTTTAAGCTCACTATTAGTCGCTTTATCAGTATCATTATTCACACCAGCAAAAACAACCGTACATGCTGCCGAACTTCAACAACCTGATATAGTTGGAAAATATGCTGTTACTCTAGATTATGATACTGGAGAAATTATTTATGCAAAAGGAATTGATGACAAAGCATACCCAGCTAGTACCACAAAGGTTATGACAGGCCTTTTATTCGCTGAAAATGCAAAGAAAACAGATTCTCTTCCTTACACAGCTGATGCGAAAAATCAGCAACCATACACATTAAATGGTAGTTTTGGCCCTATCCCAGTTGGAGAATCAATGAATAATAATGATTTAATGAAAGCATTACTTATGTTCTCAGCAAATGATGCTGCATATGTAATAGCTGACGGGGTTGCAGGAAATGCTGAAAAATTTAGTGATATGATGAACCAAAAAGTTAAAGAACTTGGGTTAAAAAATACTCATTTCGTTACTCCAAATGGTCTTCATAGAGATAATCACTATACAACAGCTTACGATATAGCTGTTATACTTAGAAATGCCTTTAAAAATCCTTGGATTAAAGAAACTATGGGACTTAAAGAAAGCACAATTACTATTAACGGAAAAAAAGTAATTTTACATAACAGAAATAAAGACCTTGGTATAGACGGAAATATTGGTGGAAAAACTGGATTTACTACTCCTGCTGGAAGATGTTTAGTTACAGTTTATGAAAGAAATGGCAGAAAAATAGTTGGAGCTGTTTTAGACTCTCAATATGATGCCAAGGATGAAACTGTATTTAATGATATGAACAAAATCATGAACTATAGTTATGATGTAAAAGAAGTTCCTTATATCAAAGCAAATACTACAGTTGATACTATTCCTGTACAATATAAATTATTTAGATGGTTTGGCCCTAAAAAGACTATAGATGTACCCTTTAACTCAACACAAAATATTAATTATTATGACAATACTGTAAACAAAAAAGAAACTACTAAATCAATAGATTTAAAAGGTATGAATGCTTGGCAAATAGCTTCTAATCCAGAAGCTGCCCATGTTACAGTAAGTCAAAGAGCTTATAGTAAAAACTATCCTGTTCAAGCTGAAATAAGTACATTTACACTTATAAAAGCAAACTTACTAAGTTACTTTGGAATATTGGTATTAATTGTAGTTGTTATAGTATTAATCTTATTATTAATAAGAACTATCAACTTAAGAAGACGTAGAAAACGTAGAAGAAGAATATTTTAATATAATAAAAAAAGATTTAGTCTTAGGCTAAATCTTTTTTTATTTTTAATAAATTATTATGAAATCCAAAAACTATAAGCTATGCAGAAGAAATCATAAGTTTTATTTTTAATATATTATTCTGAAATCACAATATTAATTTTAATTTATCTTATATAGTTTTTTAAATATATTGTTTATTATGCATTAAGTTTTTCAATAATATCTAATAAATCATTGGGCTTGTCTATAAAATAATCTGGATTACTCTCTTCTAATTTATATAAAGGCAAAGCAGTGTAAGTAACTCCACAAGTTTTTATCCCTGCATTTTTTCCTGACAAAATATCATATGGTGAATCTCCTAATATCATAGCTTCTTTAACATCAACTCCTATCTCACTACAAGCTTTCAGAACTGGCTCTCCATCTGGTTTATGCTTATTTGTAGATTCTGGAGTAATAAAAGTATCAAAATACTTAAATATACCCATTAATTTAGCTCCTCTTTCTGCCATATCCCTCTTCTTAGAAGTTACAACACCTAATTTTATTCCCTGAGATTTTAATTCTTCTAACATCTCTTTTACTCCAACGAATTCTTTACATTCTTTATCATGAAGTTCTAAATTTACTTTTCTATAAAATGTTATCATTTCATCAACTCTATTTTCATCATAATCTTTAAAAATCATATGTAGTGGTCTACCAAAATTCATTCTTATTTCCTCTTCAGATGGTTCTAAATTCATAATTTCTTTGTATGTGCTTTGAAAAGATTTAAGTGTTAAATCATTACTATTTATTAATGTTCCATCTAAGTCAAATAAAACTGCTTTTATCATAAAATTCTCCTTTAAAATTCAAAATAATCACCTTTTTTCCTCATTATATCATAAAAATTTTAATTTTTTTCATAAAACTCTTCACAAATCCTTAATTATGTTGTATATTAATTATTAAATAAACAAAATTTACAAAAGCATTGATAGGAAGAAGTAATCTTTGGAAAGAGTTTTAGCGATTGAGGGATGGTGTAAGCCTCATACTATACCTTTGATGAAAAACATCCTTGAGCTTCTAACCGAACTCTAAATTATTAGACAGTAGACTTAGACGGGTTTTCTTTCCGTTAAAAGAAGAACAGTGTTAAGATGCACTGGTTTAAAGTGAGTGCTTTTGTACTAACATAGGTGGTACCGCGGAGATATTATAGCCTTCGTCCTATTTAATTATAGGATGATGGCTTTTTTTATTATAAAAAAATACACCTATTTTTATACGTATAAAATTTTTTAAGTTAAATAAAAACTTGTTTGGGGCCATAAACAAGAATTAATTTATTAAAATAATTTAAACTAATATAGTAAAATTATTTAATTTAAAGTAAAAATATTTGTTAAGGAGTTTTTTAAATGGAAAAATTATTTATACCAAAAGAATATAAACCTTTATTATCATTAAAAGAAACAGAAATTGCTATAAAAGATCTTAAGGACTTTTTTGAAAATTCATTAGCAGAAAACTTAAACCTAACTAGAGTTTCTGCTCCACTATTTGTAAGTGAATGTTCAGGATTAAATGATAACCTAAATGGTGTAGAAAGACCTGTTAGTTTTGACATGAAGGCTATGCCTGACCTTAATATTCAAATAGTTCACTCTCTTGCTAAGTGGAAAAGACTTGCACTTCATAGATATGAGTTTGAACATGGTGAAGGACTTTACACTGATATGAATGCCATAAGAAGAGATGAGGACTTAGATAACATTCACTCTATATATGTTGACCAATGGGATTGGGAAAAAATTATAAGTAAAGATGAAAGAAATTTAGACACATTAAAGACTACAGTAAAATCAATCTATAAAGCGTTTAAAGATTCAGAAGATTTTATAGTTTCAAAATATCCTCATTTAGAAAAATTACTTCCTGAAGAATTAAAGTTTATAACATCTCAGGAACTAGAGGATAAATATCCACACCTTACATCAAAAGAAAGAGAAACTGCTATTTGCAAAGAATATGGAGCAGTCTTCATAATAGGTATTGGTGGTAAACTAAAATCTGGAGAAAAGCATGATGATAGAAGTCCAGACTATGATGATTGGACATTAAATGGTGATTTATTATTCTACTACCCTCTTTTTGATGAGGCTGTTGAACTTTCATCTATGGGAATAAGAGTTGATGAAGAAAGCTTACAAAAGCAATTAAAAATTGCAGGCTGTGAAGATAGAAAAGATCTTCCTTTCCATAAAATGCTTCTTGAAGGAAAATTGCCTTATACAATAGGTGGTGGAATTGGTCAGTCAAGAATTTGTATGTTCTTTCTTAGAAAAGCTCATATTGGAGAAGTTCAAGCCTCCATATGGGATAAAGATATGATAACAAAATGTGAAGAAAACAACATTCATCTTTTATAAAAATTCAATATTATCCCCCTGTTAAATAGGGTATAATTTTCTTAATAAACTAATAAAAGGGGGATTATATTATGACTGAAGGTAGTTTTAAAAATTTATTAGACCTTATTATATTAATAGGCTTAATTTTTGTGATTATAAAAGTAAATTTACTGCTTGGTAGCATATTACTTTTATCATTCCTTATATTTAAGCTAACAATCAACAAACACCTAATATATATGTTTAAAGGGGCTAAACTATTAAAGTTAGGAAATTTAAAAGAATCCATAGAATATTATAAAAAAGCTGCATTTTGTCAAAATTCTAATGTAAAAGCAATTAAAACTTATATACTTTTAGAAATTAAGAATGATTCTTTTGAAGAAGGGTTAAACACATTAAATAATATTATTTCTAAAAGAAAATTTTCACCTAATGATGCAAATGAACTTGATTTACTACAATCCATAATATATTGGAAAATTGGCGATATAAAAACTTCTCTTAAAATTCTTGATGATTTAAAAAGAAGTGGATATAACTCTTTAGAATTTTATGAAATTTATGGATATGTATTAATTAAAAATGAAGATTTTGAAAAAGCAATAGCAATAAGTACTGAGGGCTTAAAAATAGATGATTTAAGTCAAATATTAAGAGCAAACTTAGGAGAGGTTTTTTATAGAATTGGGGATATTGAAAAAGCTTGTTTTTATTTTAATGATTTAATTGATGAATGTACAAATTTCTCTGAACCATACTATTTTATGGGTCTTATTTCAAAAGAAAAAGAAGATTTTTATAAAGCTAAGGAAAACTTAAATAAAGCGCTTAAGTATAATGAGTCTATTCTAAGCAACTTATCAAAAAATGATATAGAAAACGCTTTAATAACTATAAATCCTTAATTTTTATGATTTTTGATTATAGCTAAAAATATAAATTCATTCTATAATGTATAAGGAACTTTAAAAAGTTCCTTATATTTTTTTAAAAAAGGAAGTGATTATCTAGTGAAGCTTTTAAGAGAAATGCTTATAGTAGTTTTTATATACTTCATAGGCGAATTTATTTCTAAAAACTTTATACATAGTGTACCAGGAAATATTATTGGTATGTTACTATTATTAGTTTTACTATGTACTAAAGTTGTCAAAGTAGACGCTATAGACACTGTAGCTCAATTTTTCTTAGACCATTTAGCCTTTTTCTTTGTTCCAGCAGGTGTTGGTCTTATGACAACTTTTGGATTATTAAAAGGAAATATTCTAAAATTATTAGTAATATGTATAGCATCAACATTTGTAGTAATAGGTGTGACAGGATTAGTTGTACAGGCTTTAATTAGAAGAAAAGAAAAAAAATTATTAGGAGATGACATTAATGAGCAACATTGTTAGTAATCCTTTATTCGGAATTTTATTAACCCTTTTTGCGTTCGAAATTGGTATGACCATTTATAAAAAAACAAAAATGCCAATTTTAAATCCACTACTAACTGCAATTGCTTTAGTAATCGCAGTGCTTGTTACATTTCATATAAGTTTTAAAACTTATAATATTGGAGGTAATTTCATAAATGCCTTTTTAGGACCAGCTACTGTAATATTAGCAGTTCCTCTATATAAACAACTACAATTATTAAAAGATCACTTTGTTCCAATTATTACTGGAATTATAGTTGGAAGTTTTGCTTCTATGTCTTGTGTTGTTATAATGGGATATTTCTTAGGAATAAACCATAAACTTATAGCTTCCCTAGTTCCAAAATCAGTTACAACACCAATCGGAGTTGAAGTAGCTAGTGGACTTGGTGGAATTCCTTCAATCACAGTAGTTGCAATCATAATAACAGGTATCACAGGTGCAGTAGTAGCCCCTATTGTATGTAAAGTTTTAAAAATAGAACATGCCGTTGCTATGGGTGTTTCATTTGGAACAGCTTCACATGCCGTTGGTACTACCAAGGCCTTAGAAATAGGTGAAACTCACGGTGCCATGAGTTCATTATCAATAGGGGTAGCAGGATTAATAACAGTTTTCTTAGCACCACCTATATATATGTTGGCAGCATTAATATTAAATTTTGCCAAATAAAAAACAGTGTGATTTTATCACTGTTTTTTTATTTTTTTAAGAAAGTATTGATTTTAACCATCCATTTAAGTCTACTTAATTTTAAGTTAAAATAATAATTTTATATATAAAAAGAGGTTAATCTAAAAGACAAACCTCTATAAATTAACCTTTAATTATATTTAAATATTACTTTAAATAAATTCCATTCTCCATTTGAAGTATCCTTTTTCTTCATCTTTTTCGTAGAAGAAATATGCTGAGAAGGTATTTCCTTTTCTACTTTTTAGATTTCTAAAACCTACTTTTCCATTAGCTAATAAAAGTTTTACCATTTGAGGTGTTACTCTTTTTCCAAAGGAAGTTATATATCTATCGTTTTTCCAAATAGTATATTTACATCCATTCTTCCAGTTTACACATCCAAAACCTTTTTCTCCTTCTATAACTGGGTTTCCACAATTAGGACAAACACCTAATACTTCTACTCCTTCAGGGGCTTCAACTTTTATGTGCTTTGCCATGGAATCATCATTTTTTATGGCTTTAACTCCTTCTAAAGTGAAGTTTTTTATAAGTTCTAAGAAATCTTCCTTTTTAACTTTTCCTCTTTCTATGTCTGAAAGAGTTTTTTCTAGTCTACCTGTGTATTCTAGGTCTAAAAGCTCTTTTACTGGGAATATTTCAACAATTGTTCTTCCTAAATCAGTACAAGTTAAACTTTTTCCTTTGGTTGTTATATACCCAACATCCTTAAGCTTTTTAATTGTTTCCGCTCTTGTTGCTGGTGTTCCTATACTAAATCCACTTAATATTGATGCCATGATCTCTTCACTATCTTCCTCAGCATCCTCCTTAAAACTCTTACCACAAGTCTCCATTAATCTTAATAAAGTTTTTTCAGTATGTTTTTTAGGTGGTTTTTTAGTTACCTTATTTATTTTACTATCAACTAAGTCCACAATATCCTTCTCCTTTACCATAGGAAGTATTGTATCCTTACTATCTATCTTTTCTACTACTCTCCATCCTTCAACAAGCTGAACTTTACCTTTTGAAACAAATATCCCTTTAACTTCTGGTTCATTTATTTTAGTTGTTATTTTTGTTTCTTCAAATTCAGCAACAGGCATAAACTGCATTAAAAATCTATTTTTTACTGCCATATAAACTATTCTCTCATCTTGAGTTAAGTTATTAGGTTTCATGTATGTTGGAACTATGGCACTATGGCTTTCTACCTTTGAGTTATCAAAAACTCTCTTACTCTTAACAAATTTAACTTGCTCTTCATATGGCAATCCAACCTTTAACTTCTCTAAAACATTTCTTGTTCTATCAACTAAACTTTCTTCTAAGGCCACACTTCCTGTTCTAGGATATGTTATAAATTTCTTTTCATATAAAGACTGAGCAACCTTTAAAACCTTATCTGAAGTCCACCCCTTATATTTACTTGTTATGTATCCTTGAAGATTTGAAAGATTAAATAAAAATGGAGGATATTCTTTTTTCTTTTCAGTTTGTTTTTCTATAATTTCTCCATTTTTATCTTTAAGTTTAGCTTTAATCTCATCTAACATTTTCTTATCTTCAAATTTTTCTGAGTTATTTTCATAATATGTTCCCTCAAATTCTTCATTTGAAGATGTTTTAAATGTGGCGTTTAATTTATAATAGGCACTTGATTTAAAGTTTTCTATTTCCTTATCCCTATCATAAATTATCTTTAAAGTTGGAAGAAGAACTCTTCCTATGTTGAGAATTTGGCCATCATTTAATTTATATTTTATTGTTGTAACAGAAGTTAAGTTTATCCCAATTATCCAGTCAGCCCACTGTCTTCCTATACCAGCATCTTGAAGAGATTGCATCTCGCAATTAGGCTTTAGTTTTTCCATTCCTTTTTTAACCTCATCTGCTGTCCACTCATTTAATAGAAGTCTATAAACAGGCTTTTTTTCTCTAAAATAAAGGAATATTTCGTCAGCTATTACTTGCCCTTCCCTATCAAAATCCGTTGCTGATATTATACACTCAACATCCTCTCTATCAATAAGGCCTTTTATTATTTTTATTTGCTTTTCAGCACCCTTATCAACCATATTTCTATTTAAAGAATCTTGCTTTATCTTATACTTAAATGTTTCAGGAATGAATGGGAATTTTTCCATTCTCCATCCTTTCATATTTTCATCATAATCTTTTGCATCAAATAGTTGTAATAGATGACCAAAAGCCCAAGTTATAAGATACTCTTCTCCTTCAAAGTATCCATCTTTTCTCTTTTTAATATTAAATGCATCTGCAATATTTCTAGCAACAGATGGTTTTTCTGCAATTATGACCTTTTTCAAAGTATCACTCCCAAATTATTATCCTTTTGTTATAATATCTTCTTATTCACTATTATTAGTTTTGACAAATTTCTAAATTTATTTCAAAGCTATAAATATATTAAGCTTTGTTTTAAACTAGTTTTGATTTTAGATATAACTTTACGACCATCTTAATAAGCGGCTTAGAGTTTCATTGAATATGTAAGAATAATAGCGTTAAGAAGCGAAGTTGTTTGACCAATGGGAGTTTCTTCGCTTTAGCTATTATTCTGGAATATTCAATAGAAACTCTCTGCAAAATTAAGTAGGTCTTATTGGATAGCTAAAATCAAAACTCTATTAAAACAGAGCCATTTATAAAATTAACCATTGGTTAAAATAATAAACTCACAGCCTAAAAAGACTGTGAGTATTCACTTATTTTTATTTCAAAATAAATTCTAATCTTTATTTATTATAATATAAAATTCAATTTATTCATAGCCTATGAAATATAAGTCACTTATATAAGTCAGATAATTTTCTAAAGAAATGTTAAAAAATCTAATATTTTCTACATTTCATTTAACATCCATATAAATAAATTTAAAACTCCTGCAAAGGAAACCCATACTATATAAGGAACCATAAGCCATCCTGCTATCTTATCAAATTTAAAAAATTTTATTGTGGTTATTATTATAATAATCAATAATATTATAAGTTCAATAAAAGCTAATCCATATAATTTAAACCAAAAGAATATTATGCTCCATGCAAAATTTAGAATTAACTGGAGTCCATAAAGCAATAATTCCACTTTTGTTTTCTCTCCACTCTTATACCTTAAATATATTCTATAAGCTGCTATGCCCATAAGTATGTATAATACTGTCCAAACAACTGGAAACACCCATGATGGTGGGCTAAACCAAGGTCTATTAAGATTCTCATACATTTTTGCATTTCCACTTATTAATTTTCCTACTACTAAACTTCCACCTAAACTTATTAAAAGACTTATTATTAGGTCTCCTAAATTAAATTTACTATTAACCTTAAATATATTCACATACACCACTCCTCAATGTAAGTATATGTTTATTATGAAATATTTATTATATATAAATATCAAAAAACAATGCAAAAGCTTTTACTCCAACTTTTGACCTTATATGTTTATTATATATAAATATCAGAAAACTCCACTTCAACCTTTTCCATAAGATTATAAAAATCACTTTTAAATTCAAGCTCTATACTTTCATTTTCTTTAAACAACTCAATATCATAAAAATAAAGTTTAAATTGATTGCCCTTTTCTTCATTTACATTTACTTTCAAATCTCCCCCCATAATATTCATAAGAGATTTGCTTATATAAAGGCCTAGTCCACTTCCTTCTTGAGTTCTGTTTAAAGCCTTATTATTTTTAGTGAACTTATCGAAAATATATTTTTGTTCATCAAAACTAATAATATCACCATCATTTTCTATCATTATTACTAAGTTTTTTTCTTCAAAATATATTCTTATATACACCTTTCCATTGTATTTACCATATTTTAATGAATTTGAAAGTATATTAAGTAATACTCTTTCTAATAAATCCTTGTCAAAAGCTACAAAAGCCTCTTCAAAGTCTGGATCAAATATAATATTTATATTTTTCTTTTTTATATATTCTGATGAAGCATCTATAGTATTTTCAACAACTTCCACAATGTTATAAACCATAATAACTGTATCTATATGTCCTTCTGATATTCTATTAGCATCTATAAAGTTATTTATGGTTCTAATAAGCCTTAAACAGTTTTTTCTTATTATTAAATTATTTTTTTCTATTGATTCTATATTTTCATTTTTTATATTTAAATCATTTAATTGAAGAGCTGAATTCAAAACATTAATAGGAGTTCTTAATTCATGACATATATTTGTGAAAAATTCTCCCTTTATATGTTCCTCTTGTAATTGTTTAGTTAAATACTTATTTAGTCTTAAAACATTATTTCTTTTTGTTACATCCTTTATTATTATGACAGTATAGTTTTCTCCTAAAGGAATTGTATAAACTTCTCCATCTAAAAATTCATTATCTTGAGTTTTTAATATTATTTCACTATATCCATCTAATCCAAGTTTTGCTTTATCATACATTTTTCTTTTACTTATCATCTCTTTAACAACTTCTATATTTTTAAGAAGTATTTCTTCTCTATTATTTATTCCTAATAAGTTTAATGCCTTATTATTAAGATAAAATAATTTATCATCATTAAACATAAACAAATAATCTCCTATAGATGATACAATTTCATTAAATAAAATTTCTTCTTGATTTAGTAGATTTTCTAATTCTTTTAATTCCTTAATCTTTTTATTTAAATACTTTCTATTTTTTCTGTATTCCTTTTTTTTAATACTCATAACTTTATTTAAATCATTAAAACTTTTATTTAGTGATGAACTTATTAGCCCCTCTGCCAATACATAATAAGAAGTAAATTCAATAAGCATTCCTAGAAATATTCCACATACAGAAATATTTAATCCATTTCCTATTTTATTTAATATAACTAAATTTCCAACTGAGTTTAACAATATATATATTATGGAATAATAAAAAAATTCATCATCATCTTTTTCACTAATAATAACAATATTCATAAAAGTAATTAAAAATAAAAATATTATGACTAAAAACACAATATTTTTAAAACATAATAAAACCATTGTCTTTTTTAAAAATTTCATACTACTAAATATAAAAAAATAAATTAAATTCCCAATTAAAAATATTAACATTAATTTTCTATTTAGACTTTTAAAAGATGATTTCTTTTTCCTCTCTAAGACTATAGAAAGGAAAATAATATATTGCAAAATTATACTAAACAATTGATAAAAAAACATCTTATTACTTATAATAAAAACATTATTATCAATTATAAACATTATCTTTATAAGTATAATCCAAATTAAACCTGCATTAAGGTAAGAAACTAAATTTTTTTTATTTCCTATTTTAGTACTCTCTCCTATAAATAAGGCTATGCCTAAAAATACAACTGAAGAAACTCTTAATGCCTTATAAAAAAAATCATAATTACTTTTATTAAAATAAAGTACAGAAATAGTAATTAATGTTATATATATTCCTCTTAAAATATAATATTGTAATTTTGGATTTTCATCTTTAACATTGTAATTCACCTATATTTTCTCCCTATTAAATTCTATTCTTATATTAGTACCTACCTGTTTTATTGAAGAGATCTTCATTTTACCGTTTTGTAATTCTACTAGGTTCTTAACTATATATAATCCAATACCAGTACTCTTGTTTTTTATTCCACTGTCACTTTTATTTCCTTTATAATACCTTAAGCATGCATTTTTTAAAAACTCTTCATCCATCCCTTCTCCAGTATCACTAAACTCAATAATCACCTTATTTTCATTTCCTTTTATATTTACAGCTATACCCCCATACTCTGTATGTTTTATTGAATTTGAAATAAGATTTATAACTATTCTCTGTATAAACTCATAATCGCATTTAACATATAGCTCTTCTTCATTTGTATCAAAAATATATCCTAAATTCTTATCTTTTATATATTCAGATAGCTTGTCTATGAATTCTTCAATCAATGCTACTATGTTATAAATTTGAAGATTAGGTTTTAAGTAATTATAATCAATCTTAGAAGAATCAATTAAATTATTGGCTAACCTCATTAAAATCATACAATTTTCTTTATTAACTTGGTTATAATAATCTATTTTTTCAAAATCAGAACTATCTAACATCTTTCTTTGCAATTGAGAAGAGGTATAAATAACATTTATGGGAGTTTTTAGATCGTGAGATATACTAGATAAAAAATCATTTTTTATCTGCTCTTCTAAAGTTTCTTTATTTAAATCTGCTTTTATCTTCTCAGATTTTTTAAATTCAGTAATATTCTTCAAAGATATTATTAATTTATCCCTTGTTTCTGCTAATATTTCTATATCCCAAAAAATTTCATAATCATTTATTTTAAGAGAAGCAACTCCAGATTTCGTTAATAAAAACTTTTCTTTATTCTTAACTTCTACCAAATCAAAAATATTTTTATTTATTATTTTCCTTTTATCACTTACTCTCATTTCTTTTACAAATTCTTTATTTGTAGTAAAAATTCTAAAATTACTTTTGTTTAAAATTATTATTGAAGTTGGAAGGTTTTCTAAAAAATCCTTAAAATAAGTTTCCTTACTTCTTATTTCCATATTAAACTTTTTAAACTCCCTATTACTTTCCTCCATACGCTCACTTAAAATACTAATCTTATTATTTCTATGTATCATTTTATTGTTTAAAAAGTTATAAGGTCTTCTTATTAACATTTCTGAAGTACTAATATATATTAAATAATATGACCCTATTTTTAATATATCTGTAATTAATAATATCCATGTAAAACCTGATGTAAAAGTTAAAAAATCCAGTATTATTAATAATAGGTTTGTTAATAATAATATTTTCACATGATTTAAAAACTTATTCTTTACTAATTTAATATCTTTTATTTCCAAAAGTATTATTATAATAAAGAATATAGAAGCTCCCCAAAACATGTAAATATCCCTAATAAACAAACATACTAATCCTATAAGTATTATAGAAAATATTTTCCATTTTTTAATAAATTCTCTTCTTTTAAAGCTTACAACTAAAAATAAAGAGTATATACTCTCAAGTATTAAAGAAATAGCTACACTTTTAAGTTTTACATACTCAATCATATTATCTTTATAACGCCCTAAAACTAAATATGTTAGAGTATAAAATTTTAATAAAGCAATGATTAATAACAATAAAATTATAACTTTAAATATATTTTTATTTGAAAACTTAAAAATAGTTGTTACTACAAACATTATAGTGAATATAAGTATTGTTTCTATTAATGTTGATATATTTAATGCAACATATGGATTTAATAAGTATATAAAAACTAAACATAAACACATTATTAAGAATCTATTTTTAAATTCTAAAACTTTGTCCAACTTTAAATATATGTATTCCTCAAAATACTCCAAAGTAATTCACCCCTTTAAATATCCCATACAACTATACATTATCATAAACCTTATATAAATTTATTTATCTTTTTGTAAATATTTTTCATTTATTGTAAATTAATATAAAAAAAAAAATAGAAATTAGCTTTTACTAATTTCTATTTTTTCTACAAATTCTTTAAATTTTTTATTCTCCCTAACATAAGCTAAATCATTATCTTTATTTATATATTTCATAAAGTCAGGATAATATTCTAAAGCTTTTATTAAATCATCTACTGCACTCTCTAAATCTTCTCCTAATAAGGCTTTAAAGCAACTTCTATTATAAAATAAGAAATGATTTTCTGGATTAAACCTTAAACCTAAAGAAAGAATCTCTATTCCTTTTTTTAGATTTTCCTCTTCTTTATATATAACTGCTAAATTCAAAAACGTAAATGGATATCCAAAGTTTTTCTTCATTGATTTATCATAAAAATTTTTTGCCTTATCAAATAGATTTAACTTCTTATATATAACGCCCATATTAAATAAGGCTAAATAATGTTCTCCATCAATTTGAAGTGCTTTAGAAAACATTCTATAAGCATCCTGAAGCATCTCTCTCTCTTCATATATTGACCCTAAATTTATGTGAGCCCAGAAATCCTCAGGACATACTTCTATTGTTTGTTTATAATATTTTATAGCCTCTTCTTTATCTCCTAAATTATCTAAGGCATTGGCTAAGAAAAATAATGCTCTATCATATAGTGGATTAATATCTAATGCTTTTTTATAAAGCTCCACAGCTACCCTATAATTTTCTGCTTCATCATATATAACAGCTAATCCATAATATGCTCTCACTTCAAAATTATTAACTTTTAAAGCTTCTTTATACTTTTCCTTAGCTTTTTCACTTTCTCCAAGTTCATCAAACATAAGAGCTATGCTTATTATTAAATCTATATCTTTTTCATCTTCAAGTAATTCCTCAGCTCTTAAATAAAAATTTAATGCCTTTATTAAATTTCCTTCATCGTGAGCCTTATCCCCATTTCTTATATACTTATCTATCACTCTATAATCAACGCTCATACTCTACCTACTTTTCCAAAATATTTTGTATTAAATATAAAAAGAGTGTATTAAAATACACTCTTAAACCATAATTATATATATCTTTTAAATCTTTTTCAACATCCACTCAATTGTGTCATTCATAACCTCTTCTTTATTTTTTTCATTTAACATTTCATGCCTACCATCTTTATATAACTTATAAACTACTTCCTTAACCCCATATTTTTTAAGCTTATCACTTAAATTCACTATACCTTTTCCAAAATTACCTACAGGGTCACACTCTCCTGCAAAAATATATATTGGCATATCCTTATTTATTTTTTTCATATTTTTATCCTTATGTATGCTTTTTACCCCTCTTATTAAATCATAATAAAATGAGGTAGAACATATAAAACCATATTTCTCATTTTCAATATATTTATCAACTTCTTCTTCAACACTGCAAAGCCAATCAAAATTTGTTCTAGTAGGCTCAAATTTTTTATTATATCCCCCAAAAATAAGTTTATCCATAAGCTTACTTTTATATTTTCTTCCTTTTAATTTCATTTCTAAATCAGCTATTTTTTCACCTAAAGGAGCTAATTTGTCTGGCTCTCCATTAGTTCCTGATAATACTAAAATATCTATAAGTTCTCCATGTTCTTGTACAAGCCTTTGACTTACAAAAGATCCCATACTATGTCCAACTAATATTATCTTATATCCTTTATGTCTTTTTCTAGAAGATTCAATAAACTCCTTAGCATCTCTAATTAGCCAATCAAAGCCTTCACAATCAGCAATATAACCTAAATCCTCTTTATTCTTTGCTGTAAAACCGTGTCCTCTATGATCATGGGCATAAACTAAAAAGCCTTCATTAACAAGTTTCTCTGCAAATTCATCATATCTAACAGCATCTTCAGTCATGCCATGTAATATATGAACCACTGCTTTATATTCTTCTCCACTACTCCATTTATATGCTTGTAAATTTTTCCCTTCGCTATCTTTAAATATAAAACTCTCCCTCATAATACTCAACTCCTTTTTTAGACTATACAGTACAAATTGTCTTTAATAATACCATACGCCTAAATCAAAACAGTTTAAATATAAATAATATTTAATTTACTAATTCTTATATATCTCTTAATACTTTATTCATATATCGTTATTTTCTAAATATTTTTCAAACTTTCTTTCCCAAAATACTCCTCTAGCCTTATCAATCTGAAAAACATATTCAAAAAAAGGTTCAAGCTCCTTTCTTTTATAAAGCCCTTTAAAAAGATGTCTAGGATAAACGACTTTCTTTTTATAATTATTTTTAGGATCTATTATCTTTAAAGTAAAATCCTTTTGAATGAAAATATCCTTACATCTAATATCTATCCTTTTAAATCTTAATTTTTCAAAATCTAATATCATATTATAAAGCTCTTCACAAAGTTTTCTATTTAGTTTTTTTCTTCTTAAATATTTATCTAGACGAACCCCATCAACATATTCTCTAATCATATATCTCTCACCAATTTCATGAAGCTTTGGGAAAAATCTAGACTTACTAACCCTCTTCATTATGCCACATTCATCTTTACACACACTATTTTTTCTAAATATCTTAATAACTTTATTTTCACCTAATAAAAATACAACTCCATTATGCCCTTCCCCTACAAACTCACTTTCCCTAAAACACTTCTCTAATTCATCACTAAAATTAACACTATAATCAAAGTTTTTACTCATATATAATCCCTTTTAAAATTAATATCACTATATTATACAAAAATTTAAATAAAAAAATACCCCCCCTTATAAGCTTAACTTTTATACTTAAGTTTATTTATGATATTCTTAAAATTTAAATAAAAAAACTCCTTAGAATTATTTTAAGTTAATTCTAAGGAGTTTTTATTTGGTACAGATAGCGGGATTTGAACCCGCACACTTTAAAAGTAATACCCCCTCAAGATACCGTGTCTGCCATTTCACCATATCTGCATATAAAAATTTAACAATATATTTATACGCAAAATATTTTTTAATTATTCCTTATATTTTTGAAAAGCTAATAATGCATTTAAATTATCAAAGGAATACACACTATTATTTTTTTCATCTCCAAAACCACCATATAATAAACTTTCCTTATTATCTATTTGGTAGTATTTTAATTTGTCTATTGCCTTGTTGAATAATTTTTCATCCCCAATATGATTAGCTATTAAAGCAACATTTGCATATATTGAAGGTGATTCTATTTTAGATGTAGGTTCTCCACTTTTAGAATCATAGGTTGCAACTAAAAATCCATCTTTTTTAAAATTATCTTTTATCCATTTAATTGATGCCTCTTCATTTTCATTAGCTTCAATTCTATTTAAAATAACAATTGTTGATAACAATAAATCTATATTTTTATCTTCATCATACTTTTTTGTATCTTCATAAAATACTTTTCTATATAGTGGAACTTCACTTGAAACTTTTCCATTCTCTATTATTAAGTTAGACTTTTTATAAACTTCATTCCACTTAGGATCTAGTTGACCAAGCAACTTCATTACTGGTAAGTCTAAATAACATAAGGTTGTTGTATTACCTTTTCCGTACTCATCTATGTAATCAACTAAAGTTCCATTTTCTTCTGCATGTTTTAATAATGAATTAGCTATGTTTACAGCATAGAACTTATAATAAAAATTACCCCATCTATTATTAGCTAAAAGTAAAGCTTTAATTATTCTAAGTTCATCAATTGTTGCTGAAGAACTTGAATTTTTATCTCCATCTTTTCTCCAGCTTATAAGTCCATTTTTAAGTCTCATTTTTTTAACAATATCAAAATTATTATCAAATAACTCTTTCTTATCAGCATTTACTGCATAAAGCATTATAAGCCCTTCTGATTCTGATAAAACAGAGTGCCCCTTTGTTATATCTCCCTCTGAATTCTTATCTAAATAGTTTGTATATATTCCATATCCTGATTTACTTAAATTAGACTCTATAAAATTTAAAAGCTTTTCCTCTTCTGGGGGGTTAAAATTATCACTCCAATTTACATTCATATGTACTGACTTAAAATATTCTCTATTAACTCCTACAAAAACTATTCCTATAACTAAAATTATACTAACTATTATCAAAAACCTCTTCAAACATTATCTCCTCCTAAAACACTAAAGTCTCCTATGTTTTATATCTACTAAAAAATAATTGAGCTATATCAAAATAACTTTTAATAAAACTTATGAACAAATCTGAAAGAATACCTAGTAATTCTAAGAATATATTTGTAAGTTTTATTATTAAGTTTTGATACAGCCCAATTAAATTTAATTAAGTATAAAGTGATTTATAAATATTAAAATAAACATTCACCTTTTTTACATATTTATCAGTTTCTTTAAAAGGTATATAAGTAAGATTCTTCCCATCATTTGAATGTTCAGTACTCTTTAACCACTCATTAACTCTCCCTCTTCCTGCATTATAAGCAGCAATAACTAAGTCCCAATTGTGGAATTCACTATATAAGTTATTTAAATACCAACATCCAAATCTAATATTAACATCTGGTTCATTTAAAAGCTTTGGATCAAAATCCTCTATTCCCTGTTTTTTAGCTATCCATTTTCCAGTTGAAGAAGTTATTTGCATAAGACCTCTTGCATCCTTATTAGATTTAGCTTCCTCATTGAAATTACTTTCTGCTTTCATTACTGATAATACAAAATACGGATCTAATTTATACTCTTCACTATATCTTTCAACATAATTCATATACTTAAGCGGAAATATAACACTCTTTAGTATATAAGTACTACCTAAAAACAATAAATATATGGCTAATAAAAAAATTATAAGCCTTATAATTTTTTTCATATAACTCTCCTATTTATATAAATTAAAAAACTCTATCAAATCATCTACCTGTTCCTTGGTTTTAATTAAATTGCCACTATTATCAATTATGAAATTAGCATATTCTTTTTTTCTATCTAAACTTAACTGAGAATTTATTCTATTTATAGCCTCAGCCTTACTTAGTTTATCTCTAAATCCTATTCTTTCGATCTGACTATTTTTATCAACCCAAACTAAAACAACCATATCCATGTCTTTATGCATATCATTCTCTATTAATGTTGCACCATCAACAATTGCTATCTTTTCACCTGATTTTTCTAGTTCATTAATCTTCATAGCAATCTCTTCTTTTATATAAGGCATTATAATTTCCTCATACTTAATTCTTTCCTTTGGAAACCTAAAAATATGATTTCCAAACTCTCTTCTTCTAAAATCACCTCTCCAATCAAAGAAATGCCCTCCAAAAGTGGATCTCACTCTTAAAAGTATATCAGGATATTTTTCTAACACCTCTCTAGCAATAATATCTGCATCAATAATTTTTATTCCTGCATCTTTTATCATAGATGATATAGTGCTTTTACCAGAACATATTCCTCCAGTAAGCCCTACTTTAATCATAACAAAATCCTCCCTTATTTTAATTTATACCAATCTTCACCTATGTTAACATCCACATCTAATGGAACACTTAACTTAATAGTGTTTTCCATCTCTTCTTTAAGAAGTTTCTTAACTTCATTAAGTTCACCTTCAACTACATTTATTATAAGTTCATCATGAACTTGAAGTATTAATCTACTCTTTAAATTTAATTCTCTTATTTTTTTATATACATTTACCATAGCAAGCTTTATTATATCTGCTGCTGTCCCTTGTATAGGAGCATTCATTGCAAGTCTTTCCCCTAAAGATTTAACTATTTTATTTGAAGCATTTACTTCTGGTATATATCTTCTTCTATTTAACATAGTTAAAACATATCCCTTTGTTTTTGCCTCTTCTATAACATTTGAAATATACTCTTTAATTTTAGGATATCTTTCAAAATATATATCCATATATTCCTTAGCTTCTTTTCTACTTATGTGTAAATCCTGTGAAAGACTAAAATCGCTTATTCCATAAACTATACCAAAGTTTACGGCTTTTGCTCTACTTCTCATTAAAGTAGTAACCTCTTCAACTGGTACCTTAAATACTTCTGATGCTGTCTTAGTGTGTATATCTGAATGATGATTAAATGCATTTATCATATTTTTATCATCAGCTATGTGAGCAAGTACTCTAAGTTCTATTTGTGAATAGTCAGCTGAAATTAATAAGTCTCCTTCATTCTTTGGTATGAACACCTTTCTTATTTCTCTACCCATTTCATATTTAACAGGTATATTTTGAAGATTAGGTTCTGTTGATGAAAGTCTTCCTGTAGTTGTTACTGTTTGGTTAAATGTTGAGTGAATAGAACCATCCTCATCAATAACAGCTTTTAATCCCTCAACATATGTTGAGTAAATTTTAGAAAGTTGTCTAAAGTATGTTATCTTCTCTATGATTGGATGCTTATCCTTTAACTTATCTAAAACCTCAGCATTTGTTGAGTATCCTGTCTTAGTTTTCTTTATAACAGGTAAATCTAATTTTTCAAATAATATTTTTCCAAGTTGCTTTGGAGAATTTATGTTAAACTCTTCTTCTGCTAGGTCAAATATTGTTTTTTGAGTTTCATCAATTTCCTTTTTAAACTTTATTGAAAGCTCATCTAATATGTCTTTATTAACCTTAAATCCTATTGATTCCATAGAAGATAAAACCACTTCTAAAGGAAGCTCAATGTCATACATTAATCTTTCCATTTTTTCTTCTTCTATTTTTTTCTTTAAAACATAAGTTAAATCCTTCATAAATGATATTTCTACCTTGTTTTCTTCTCCCTCTTTAATATTTGGGAATTTTGAAAGGTAGCTATTTATCAATGACATAAGTTTATAATCACCCTTTGAAGAGTCTATTAAATATGCGGCTAACTCACAATCAAAAGCTAATCCATTTAACTTAATTCCTAACTTTCTTAAGGCAGTTATGGCATTTTTAACACTATATCCATTCTTTAATATATTTTTCTCTTCAAAAAACTTCTTAAATAATTCTAAATTGCTTTCATCTTCTTTTAACTCTTTAAAATTAATCTCATAGTTTTTATCATTAAAGTTTATAAATATTTTATCAATCTCTATAGTAGAATATTTTTCTTCATTTAAATAAGTGAAATTTATGAATACTTCTTTTTCTAAAGAAGCAAGTGCTTTCTCTAACACTTCTTTACTATCTATAACCTCACATTGAACCTCTAATTCTGGTTCCTCTTCCTCTCCATCTGATAACTTATCTATAATAGATTTCATTTGAAGCTTTGTAAATAAGGCTTTTAATTCATCTTTATTGTATTCTTCTTTAGATTTTATTTCATCTAGGTTAAAATCTATTGGAACATTAGTCATAATAGTTGCAAGTTTTTTTGAGAATATTGCTTGTTCACTATATTCTGTTAAATTCTCTTTTAACTTCTTACCACTTATGTTGTCTATATTTTCTAAAACTGCTTCAATTGAGCCATACTCTTTTATAAGTTTAAATGCAGTTTTCTCTCCTACCCCTGGCACTCCTGGGATATTATCTGACTTATCTCCCATAAGCCCCTTAACATCTATAAACTGAGTTGGAGTAACCCCAAATTCTTCAACCATTCTATCAAAGTTGTAAACCTCTGTTTCAGAAACTCCTCTTTTAGTTATGCATACATTTATATTTTGAGAAGCTAATTGAAGAGCATCCTTATCTCCAGTCATTACGAATACTTCAATTCCTTCACCCTCTGCAAACTTAGCTAAACTTCCTATAATATCGTCAGCCTCAAATCCATCTAACTCATAAGTTGTAATTGAAAAAAGCTTAAGCATTTTCTTTACTATTGGAAACTGTTCTGAGAGTTCTTCTGGCATTTTCTTTCTTCCAGCCTTGTAATCACCATACTCTAAATGTCTAAAAGTAGGTGCTTTCTTATCAAAAGTACAAACTATATAATCTGGCTTTATATCATCTTTCATTTTAAAAAGCATATTTGTAAAACCATAAATAGCATTTGTATGAGTACCTTCACTATTACTTAAAAGGGGTACTGCATAAAATGCTCTATTTAAAAGACTGTTTCCGTCCAATATTAATAATCTTTTCATTTCTTCCTCCAACTATGTTTATTTAAATAACATATTCTTGTTCATATTATCTAAAGGTATAAAACTTATAAAACTAAAATTTATAAATATGAAAAGAATATATTTATAAATTTTAGTCACAAAAGTTTTTAATACTCTTTTAATTATTTCCATTAGTTTTAATTATATTATCATATTTTAGAAAATACTTAAATCTAATTCCTCTGATAAATCTTTCATAACATGAGTACCAGCTATGCTGTTTCCTTTATCATCTAAAGCAGGTCCAAATATACCTATACCCATTCTTCTTGGAACAGCAGCCATTATTCCTCCGCCAACTCCACTCTTAGCAGGAATTCCTATATGAACTGCAAACTTTCCTGAGTCATCATACATTCCACAAGTAACCATTATAGTTTTTATTATTCTACAAACTTCCCTTGATATTACTCTTTCTCCACTCCAAGGTAATACTCCATCATTGGCAAGCATTGCACCAAGTCTAGCTAAATCCTTTGCATTTACTTCTAATGAACATTGTCTAAAGTATAAATCTAATATATCGTCTATATTTCCTTCTATAACTCCATTACTCTTCATAAAATAAGCTAAGGCTCTATTTCTATCCCCAGTTTCTTTTTCTGATAAATAAACATCCTCATTTAAATCTATAGTATCATTTCCCATTACTTTTCTAGTAAACTCTAAAATCCTTTGGAATTTATCATCAACATCCTCTCCCTCTATTAAAGAAGTAGTTAGGATAGCTCCTGAGTTAACCATTGGATTAAAAGGTTTTTTAGATGGTTTTCTCTCTAATGAAACTATACTATTAAAACTATCTCCAGTAGGTTCAACTCCAACTCTAGAAAACACTCTATCTTTTCCATTATCTAAGATTGCAATCATTAAACTTATAACCTTTGATATACTCTGGATTGTAAATTTCTTTTCATACTCTCCAGCACCCTCTTCTTTACCATCAAGAGTAACTATATATATACCTAAATCTTCTTTATTTGCTTTTTCTAATTCTGGAATATATGATGCTAATTTTCCATGTTCTACGTATTGTCTATTATCCTCTATTAAATTTTCAAGAAAATTCTTCACTTTTGTTCTCTCCTTACCATTTAATTTGTAACATACTAATCTAATAATCTATAACCATTATAACATTTTAATTTACTTATTATAAATATTTAAATCCTTTTGAATTCTTAATCTTACTATAAATTTAAAAACATTTCAAATTAACTTTTTTATTTTTATTTCATATTCTATAGTAAAATATTTTGAGGTTTTTTTATGGATATAAATGATTTAAATATATTAATTAAATATTTGGATACTCTCTCAATAAAAGATTATAAAAAAAAATTCACTTTTTTAGGGGAAGGAATTGCAAGAAAAGTTTTTGCATTAAATAAAAATTTAGTTGTTAAGGTTGCTAAAGATGAAGATGGACTTCATCAAAATTTTGTTGAAAGCTATATATATAATAATACCCCCTTAAATCTTAAAAGATATCTCTGTCCAGTTTTGATTTATAAAAAAAACTTTTTGATTATGCCTAGAGCAGAAAAGCTTTTAAACATTAGAAGAGCCTCTTTTGTTAAATTAGATGAATTAAGAGATGAAAACACAGTTTATGAAGATATAGCTAATCTTTCTGAAAAATTTCTACTTTTTAAAGAAGATTTATATGTTCATAGTTCATGGGGTTTTCTAAATGATAATTATTACTTGATTGATTATGGATGCACTTCAGAAAAAGGGGATTTATATTATGATTTTATCATGAGATTAAATGGTCTTTTATAAAAATAATAATTCTTATTATTTGTTTTATAAATTTCTGTAGATTATAATATATTATAAGAATTTGTAAAGAAAGGCCTGATATTATGGATAAATTTCAAAGCATGTTAGAAAATTATGCAAAACTTGCCACACATATAGGAGTAAACGTTCAAGAGGGCCAAACTCTTGTAATTTCATCACCTATAGAATGTGCAGAATTTACAAGAATGCTTGTTAAATCAGCTTACGAAAAAGGAGCTAAAGAAGTAGTTGTTCAATGGAGCGATGAAATAAGCAGCAAATTAAAATATGAATACTCCCCATTAGAAGTTTTTGAAAGCTTTCCAGATTGGATGAAAGAATCAAGATTAAGCTATGCTAAAGAAGGTGCTTGTTTCTTAAGTATATCAGCTTCTGACCCCGAACTTCTAAAAAATATAGATCCAGCTAAAATTGCAGCTTTTAGAAAATCATCAAGTACTGCCTTAAGAGAATTCAGCGAATTATTAATGAGCAATAAAAATTCTTGGTCAATAGTTTCTATTCCAACAAAAGCTTGGGCTAAAAAAATATTCTCTGAATTATCAGAAGAAGAAGCAGTAGATAAATTATGGAGTGAAATATTTAAAATAGTTAGAGTTGATGCTGATGATCCAGTAGCTGCTTGGAATAAACATAAAGAAACATTAAAATTCCATATGGATTATTTAAACGAAAAGAATTTAAAATCTCTTCACTTTGAAAATTCATTAGGAACAGATTTAACAATTGAACTGCCAGAAAATCATCTTTGGGCTGGTGGAGCTGAATATACTCAAGATGGAGTTGAATTCATAGCTAATATGCCTACAGAAGAAGTCTTCTCAATGCCACACAAAAATGGTGTTAATGGAATAGTTTATAGTTCAAAACCATTAAACTACGGTGGAAACTTAATAAATAACTTCTCAGTTACATTTAAAGATGGTAAAGTTGTAGATTTTAAAGCTGAAGAAGGATATGATACATTAAAACATCTTTTAGATACTGATGAAGGGGCTAAACACTTAGGAGAGGTTGCACTTGTTCCTTATGACTCACCAATATCAAACTCAGGAATAATATTCTTTAATACTTTATATGATGAAAATGCTTCATGTCACTTAGCTTTCGGTAAAGCATACTCATTATGTATTAAAAATGGTGAAAATATGAGCAATGAAGAATTAGAAAAAGCAGGTGCAAATGATTCATTAACTCATGTTGACTTCATGATAGGAACTAAAGATTTAAAAATAACTGGTTTAACTCATGATGGTACTAAAATTTCTGTTTTTGAGAATGGAAACTGGGCATTTTAATAAAAACTTCTAAATAATTTATTTTGAAACATCATTAAAGTTTTTAAATAAATTTCTTAAAACAAAAGGATAGCCTTAAAGAAAAAAGACTATCCTTTTTTTTTATTATTTTAACTAAATTTTTTTCATTCTAAATTTAAAAACACTTTATTTTTAATAAAAAAACTTTAAACTTAATTGACGGAGACATCCTATTGTAATTTAAATTTTTTCTCATCATAACCTAAAAATAAAACTAAAAATATAACTTCCATAACCTCAAATAATTTTTTCATTAGTTTCAACTCCTTTTATATCTTACATACTTAATTATATCTTTCTTAGATATATTTTCATATTTTTCTATATTACGAATTCCTTTCAAATTTGTAATCTTCTATATTAGATATATCCAATTAAAATAAATTAATACTGTAATATAAAAGAGATTTATACAATAAAAACCTAGTATATTTTTAAATTACCTATAAAAATAAAAAAACACTTAGGTAAATAACCTAGTGTTTTTAAAAACGAGACAAGTCTATAAGCCGAGTTCTGTATTTGACAATCATCTATCTAGGCCTACCGTTACCGATAGGCTCAAGCGACACACCCGAGGACGGGACGGGCAGCCCCTATATGTCCTCCTATTTGGTCTTGCTTCGAATGGGGTTTACATAGCAGTATAGTCACCTATACACTGGTAAGCTCTTACCTCACCTTTCCACCCTTACCTAGACAAGTCTAGGCGGTTTATTTCTGTTGCACTATCCTTAGAGTCACCTCCACTGGACGTTATCCAGCATCCTGCCCTATGAAGCTCGGACTTTCCTCTCCTAGTTCAAAGACTAGCAGCAATTGTCTGGCTTACTCGCAAGATTAATATTAACATATTAAATTGATTTTTTCAAATAAAATTTTTACCATCTCTTCCACAGTACTGTTATCAATATAATAATAGTAGCTAAAAATGCAATAGGAATACCTACTTGACTTATTATTAAAAGTATTAAAAATCCACCTATAACACACCATTTAAGTTCATTGTTTATCTTATTTTTATTATAGTTACTACACTTTTTTATCTTCCCATAATTTTTTTGAAATTTTTAACCAACCTATGAAAATCATTTTTTAACTCTCTAAAACAATCTTGATTTAAGTTATTATTAAAATTTGATCCCATAAACTCTATCCTAAGTATTTTTATTATTATATTATATGAAGACTCCCCTACCTAAAGTGTATATAGCAAAACAAAAAGGCCCTATAAACTCTTAATCTCCAACACCGAAATCTGTGTTTTCAAATAGAACTTCTATGTTGTTATCATTTTTCTTTAAGAAAGAATACTCCTTTTCAAACCATTTTATAAGTTCTTCATCTCTCTTAAATTTAGTTGTATTTTCAGTCCATATATTTACTGTTCCATACTCAAAATTATTTAAAAGAGTTTCCATATCTCTCTTTATCATTTCTTTGGTTTGCCCTTTTATCCCAACCATTAAGCATATTGATTTAAAATATTTCTTTATTTCATTAACATCTTTAAATCTAGCATTTTTATTTAAAACTTCATTTCTAAAATCATCATTAAAAGTTTCTATACCTGTTTTAAATATTATTGGAATATTAAAATATTCTTCTATTTCCTTTAATCTATTTCTATAACACCAATGTGCTTCAAAGAAAAGTTTTTTAATATTCTTTTCTTCCACAATCCTTTTAATATCTTCTAATGTTTCCTTAGGTAATTCAAATACACTTCCTGAGTTTATAACTTCTAATACACCATAAACTCCCTTTACATTAGATAGGATTTCTTTATTTAATTTAACTATTTCTTCTACATTATTTGAATTATCCTCTATATAATCACAAAAGGCACATTTTCCCCATACACAAGGAAAAGACTTTAATAAAACAATTTCTCTATTGTTTTTATTATGTATAACATTATATCTATCCATTACATTTCTCCATTTTCTAAATTTTAATTTTAACTAAAAAATTTTTACCTTCTATCAAACTGTTCTGTTTTAAGAGAGTTTTTATTTAGCTATCTCTTAAGACCTACTTAATTTCAATACTAGTTTAAATCAGAGTTCATCTAAGATTGAAGAACTTAATACCTAATAATATCATTAATTTTAGCACCAGTTTAAAACAAATCCTATGAAAGCCCCATTTATTATCTGATTCTTTGGGTTTTAGCTAAAATACTACTAGGTAGTCTTCTGACAACTTGTACCATTATTAATGCTGCTAAAAGCTTATCACTATAGTCTGTAATAAACTGAGTTATAAAGGCACTTAAAACTTTATTAACCCCTAAATTGTTTAAAATAACTATTATATAACTTGAACCTGATGAAGTGAATCCATTAAATAAGTAAGCTGTTATTAATGCCCCACTAAAACTAACAAAAATAGTCATTATAAACACACTTATAAATATTTTCTTTCCTTTCATTAGACCCTTTTCATAAAAATATCCTGCAAAAAATCCTGTGAATATTTGAACTGGTGCAAAATATAAAGAATATATATCAAAAGTTATTCCACTTGTTATACTTCCTAAAACTCCAGTAGCCACTCCATAGGCTGGTCCTAATATAAATCCAACCATTATTGTACCTAATGAATCTAAATAAATTGGTAATCTTAAATTTAAAGCTATAAATGCCCCTATTATATTTAATGCTATTCCTATTCCTACTATTGATATTTTTAAACTCTTTGAATTTCTCATTTTTATCCCCCTAAACCCCATATTTTTCATTATTAAGTATATTTTTAATATCTCTAATATGGTCTGGGAATATCTTACCTAGGAATCTAAGCATAAATTCCTTGCTATTAACTTTTTCAAGTACAAGAGCATTTTTTCTCTTTTTATAAAAATCAGCCACATCAACAACGCTTTGACCCATTGATATATCAGAGCAAGCAATATCAACGTAGGCTTTAAATCCTTGACAAAGATCCCTATTTATAAAATATTCTACAGCTAATGGATCATTTATAACACATCCTAGCGTTCTTTCCTGAGCCCAGTGAAAATCCACATAAAATCTTGTAATATCATAGATGAAATCTCCAACTTCATCCTTAAATTGATGTATCATTTCTCTTAAATTTGGAGTAAGCACAATTTCTCTTGTAACATCTAATCCTACCATAGTAAATTCCCCCTTATATTTTTCAAGGAATTCCTTTGCACCATGTGGATCTACCCAGTAATTAAATTCTGCAACTGGTGAACAATTTCCATGACTTTTATAAGCTCCACCCATTGAAACTACTTCCTCTACCTTATGAAAAGCCTTACTATCTTTTCTAATGGCCTTACATAAATTAGTCAATGGTCCTAATGCTATAATACTAATATCTTCATTATATTTAAGAGTATTTAGTATAAAGTCTACTGCACCCTCTTTTATTAAATCTTGTGATACCTCTTCAAAGAAAGTTTCACCAATCCCATCATCACCATGAGTATCTTGAGCTGTTACAAGGCTTCTTTTAATAGGCACACTCTCTCCTACATATACAGGAATGTCTAATCTATTTAAAAGCTTTAAAACTTTCAAAGCATTTTTAGCTCCCTGAATACTTTCTACATTTCCTGATACAGTTGTTATTCCAACAACCTCAATTTCTTCTGATTTTAATGCAAGAATTAATGCTAAGGCATCATCTATTCCTGGATCACAATCAATAATCACTTTTCTCTTGTCCATTTTATTTCCTCCCTTTGATTTAACTTAACCAAAAGGCGCTGCTATTACTCTCAAAACATTCCTTATCCCTTTAAAAATTCTTTGAAAATAATAAAAACTATATTATAGGCATACTAAAGAGTATAACTATCCCATAATACAGTTACAGCCCTTAGTTTTTTATAGAGGGATGGTTACGAACCTCTACCAATATTTCTTGGATTTTATATAAAATTTTAGGTATGATGTTTATTATAACACCATACCTATTATATACCAAAACTATATAAATTCAAATGGATCTTTAGAAACCTTTGATATAAAGAATTCAACATCTCCATCTAATTTTTCTTTTACCTTTTCACTTAAATTAATTAATACAGGCCATTCTGAATTAAAATGTCCAACATCTATAATGTTTAATCCCATTTCTCTATAATCAGAAACAAAATGATATGTTGTGTCTCCTGTTATTATTAAGTCTGCCCCAAACCTCTTTGCATCATAAAAGAAATCTTGCCCACTGCCATTTACAATAGCAATTTTCTTAACATACTTATCTAAATCACCTGAATATCTTAAATTTTTAATTCCTAAAGAAGACTTTAATAAGTTTATAACATCAATAACCTTCATTTCTTCTCTTAAATCAACAACTCTTCCTATGCCAGCCTCTTTATCAAACTTATTTCTATCCATAATGATTCCATCTTCAAAACCTAAGATTTTTACTAAGGTATCATTTAATCCACCTTTAACAGAATCCCAATTAGTATGAGCTGAATAAAGATTTATATCATTTTTAATAAGCTCTATTATTTTTCTACCTAATAAAGTATCTGTTGTTATTTCGCTTGGCTTTCTAAATAAAAGTGGATGATGAGTTAAAATAAGTTCAGCCCCTAAATTTTTAGCCTCACAAATAACATCCTCTGTACAATCTAAAGCCAATAAAATTTTAGTTATATTTTTTTCTCTATCTCCAACCATAAGACCTACATTGTCAAAGTCTTCTTTTAAATTAACTGGAGCTATCTCTTCTACTATATTTATAATGTCATTTAATTTCATTATAACATCCCCTTAAGCTTATTAACTTTCTCTTCTAAATCAGCTTTTCTTTTTTTAGCAGCTTCTGTATCATCTTTAATAAAGTTTGATATTTTCTCACACATTTTTATTTTTTCTTCTAAGAATTCTTTTAATAAAGGATGATTTTTCTTTCTTAAAAGAGGGCTAACCTCATAATCTAACTCATCTTCAAAAACTAATTTTTCTGAAGTTTCATTATATTTCACTTTAAATAATTCATAGAATCTTCCTTCATCTTTAATTAAATCCTCATCTAAAATTTCATAATTATTTTTATACAAGAATTCCCTTAAAACCTCTGGATTTTGAGCAGGTTGTAATATTAAGAAGTCATATTTTTTAACCTTATCCATATCATTTAACAAAATATCTCTAGTAAGATTTCCTCCCATACCAGCTAATATAACTCCATCTACTTCTCCTACTTTTAAAGGATTAAGACCAGGACCTAAAAGACATTTAACCTTGTCAGATACACCTTCAAATACAACATTAACCTTAGCCTTTTCTATTGGTCCTTTATTTATATCAGAAGCTATGGCTTTTTTGCAAATGCCTTCTTTAACTAGATAGATTGGTATATATCCATGATCTGTTCCTATATCAGCTATACTTTCACACTTATCAACATGCTCAGCTATTTTTTTTAATCTTTTACTTAGTTCCATGCTATCCCACTTTCTACAAATAGTTTATCAATGTTTGTATTTGAGAACCTAAAAATACTAATGATATTATGAAAGAAATATAAATATATCTCTTTGCAAGCTTTTTATCATACTTAGCACAAAAATGTCCTGCATAATACATACATACTAATAAAACCATATTCATTATGCCATATATAATTTGTCTTACTGTGAATTCTTTACCACTTCCAAAGGTACAAGGAATAAAATTAGAATTAAAATCCAATGGCATTTTATCAGGAATATTTCCTGATAAATATAAAATTGATGGTATTAAAATAATTGCTAATATTAAAACTGATGTTACTATAAAAGGAATATAAAAACTTTTATCTTTTATAATAGTTCTAACATTATTAATCTTAACTTCAAAACTTTCCTCTTTTATGCCTCTAGAAGTTATTAAATTTTTAAATTCATTAAAATCCTCTGGAGATAATCCATAACTTACCTCCTCTGTATGTATGTATATAACTTTTTTCCCACAAGTTACAAACATACGCGCAAGTCCAACATTATTAACTACACATCTACCAAAACAATATTTATGCTTTCCAAAACCTGATAATTTAAAACCATTTATAAACTTATCCTGTTCTAAGAAACCATTTATATCTTCAAAGTTTATCCTAAGCTTCTTTAACCCTCTAAAACAGTTTATTTCAATGTATTCATCATTAACTTCATAAACTAAGGATAAATCAAGTAGAATGTAATAAATACATACTCCACTATAAATTAAACTTGCAACAACCACTAAATTTCTTTCTAAATAACCATTTATAATGTTACTTAGAATTATTAACAATGCATTTCCTACTAAAAAATAAGCAAAAAGTTCAATTACTCCATGCCCTCTTCTAGCCCTAAACTTTGTCATTTACTACTTCACCTCAGACTAATTATATCATAAAACCTATTCATTATTTAATTGTAGTTTTTATTCACAAAAATATACAATTTTATACACTAATATTATTTACAATAAAATATATTTTAAATTTAAACTTAAAAGAGGTTGTGCAAAAACACAACCTCTAAATATATTAATCTAAGTAATCTTTTAATTTCTTACTTCTACTTGGATGTCTTAACTTTCTAAGAGCCTTAGCTTCAATCTGTCTAATTCTCTCTCTTGTTACGTTGAATTCTTTACCAACCTCTTCAAGAGTTCTCGCTCTTCCATCATCTAATCCAAATCTTAATCTTAGTACTTTTTCCTCTCTAGGTGTTAAAGTATCTAAAACATTAATTAATTGTTCTTTTAACATAGTGAAGGCAGCAGCCTCAGCTGGAGCTGGAGCATCATCATCTGGAATAAAGTCACCTAAGTGTGAATCTTCCTCTTCCCCAATTGGAGTTTCTAAAGAAACTGGCTCTTGAGCTATTTTTAATATTTCTCTTACCTTATCAACTGGCATATCCATTTGCTTAGATAATTCCTCTGGTAAAGGATCTCTTCCTAACTCTTGAACTAATTGTCTTTGAATTCTTATAAGCTTATTTATAGTTTCAACCATATGAACTGGTATTCTGATAGTTCTTGCTTGGTCAGCGATAGCTCTTGTTATTGCCTGTCTTATCCACCATGTAGCATATGTTGAAAATTTATATCCTTTTCTGTAGTCGAATTTTTCAACTGCCTTTATAAGACCTAAGTTACCTTCTTGTATAAGGTCTAAAAATAACATTCCTCTACCAACATATCTCTTAGCTATACTTACAACAAGTCTTAAGTTTGCTTCTGCTAACTTTTTCTTAGCATAGTTGCTTCCTTCTTCTATCTTCTTAGCAAGTGCTATTTCATCTTCTGATGATAATAGTGGAACTTTACCTATCTCTTTTAAGTACATTCTTACAGGGTCATCTATTGCAATTCCCTCTGGAACAGAAAGATCTAATTCTTCCTCCTCTTCCTCTTCTTGCTCAATTTCACTTATAACCTCTATACCCATTGACTCAAGAACCTCGTAGATTTTCTCTATTTGTTCTGGAGTTAATTCTATTTCATCAAGCTCCTCCATTATCTCCTTGTAAGTTAATGAACCGCTTTTCTTTCCTTTATCTATAAGCCTTTTTACTAAGACCATTTTGTCAGTTTTTTCTTTTACTTCTTTACCTTCATTTTTCTTTGCTTTTGTTGTTTTAGCTTTCATTTTATTACCTCCTTCCGCCATTAAAACTACTTACTCCTTTCTAATTGTTTAAGTTTATCACTTATTTCCTTAGCTCTTTTAACTAATTCAAGTGATTCCTTAAACATATTGTTTTGTTCACATCTTTTTAATTCTTTAAGTACAGTAGTCTGTTCTTGTTCTAGTTTATATTTTCTTATAAGACTTATATAATCTTTAACAAGAACTTCTATATTAGAAGAATGATCTAATATAAGTAAATCTTTTACTTCTAGCCATTCTTTTAAAACTTTTGGATCTTCACATTTCGCCTCAATATAATTTTCTAATCCATTAAATCCATTGTCTTCAATAGCTTTATTTATTATATCTTCTAATAATTTAATATTTGGAGAAATTAAATCATCCTCTAAATATTTCATTACTAAGTCATGGCTTTCCTCCATACTAAGAAGTCTTAAAACACTTCTTTCGCATTTAACATAAGGAGGCTCTACATATAATTTTGTTCCATATTCTTCCTTATTATTCACATTTTCATTTTTTTTATTGATATTTGTCATCTTTTTGTTCAACAAATCATAAAATGCTTGTTCTTTTATAGATGTTTCCTCAGAAATTTTTTTTATGTAAACATCTTTCTCTATAGGATTAAGAGCTGATAATATATTTACTACTCTCTCTGCGTATTTAATAAGAGAGTTATTATCTGAAAAATCAATTCCAATCCTAGCTCTTCCAAGTTTATAATCTATAAGTTTTTTTGCAGATTCTATTAATTTCATGAAAGCTTCTCTTCCATTAGCTCTAATAAATTCATCTGGATCTTTACCTTTAGGCACTGTTAGTACTCTAACATCTAATCCAGCATTTTGCAATATCTCAAGCCCACGTAAAGTAGCCATTTGACCCGCAATATCTGCATCATAAGATATTATTACTCTATCTACATATCTTTTTAATAATCTAGCTTGATTATCAGTTAATGCAGTTCCTAAAGAAGCAACTACATTAGTAATTCCATACTGATGAAGTGATATACAGTCCATATATCCTTCAACAATTATTAATGTTCTCTCTTTAAGCCCATTTTTTATAGCAAAGTTTAAAGCATAAAGATTGGTCCCTTTGTGAAATACCATAGTCTCTGGTGAGTTTAAATATTTAGGTTTTGAATCATCTAAAACTCTTCCACCAAATCCTATTACACTTCCTTTGTAATCAAAAACAGGGAAAATAACTCTGTTTCTGAATCTATCATAAAAAGTACCTTTTTCACTTTTTATTCCTAATCCTGCAGCCTCAATAGCTTCATTGCTAAATCCTTGACCTCTAAGATAGTTTATTGTGTTTTGCCACCCTTCCTTAGAATATCCAAGTCCAAAGCTTTTTAATATATTTTCTTTTATTCCTCTTCTTAAGAAATATTCTTTGGCTTCTTTGTTATTTTGCAAGTTAGAAAAGTAATATCTAGCAGCTTGCTTATTTATGTTATATAAAACCTGTTTTTTTCTCTGAACATCACTTTGTTTACCATCCTCTGTTTGAATTATTATGTTAGCTCTATCTGCAAGCTCCTTAACAGCATCAACAAAGTTTAAGTTTTTGGTTTTCATAACAAAACTTATTACATTTCCAGCTTCTCCACAACCAAAGCATTTAAATATTTGTTTATCTGGAGAAACACTAAAAGATGGGCTTTTCTCATGATGAAATGGACATAAGCCAGAAAAGTTTCTTCCTGCTCTTTTTAGTCTTACAACATCAGAAACAACATCAACAATATCGTTCTGCTCTTTAACTTTTTCTATAATTTCTTCTGAAATTCGCAAGAAACCTACTCACCTTCTTAATTTTTTTGCTAATTAATTATTATTCGACATTAATTGCTAAATTCCTTTCCAAATTTTAAATATAACTTTTTTTTTATTATTTTTCAAGTCTAAATTCACAATAATTATATTTTAGCAATATTTAGCTTTAATTATTCCAAAAATACTTAATAAATCACAATCTTTGGAATATAAATTTTATTAAATTCATTTAAACAATAATCATCAGTCATTCCAGCTACATAATCAGCTACTCCTCTATGAATTCCTTCTTCTTCACAGATGTTTTTATAAAGCTTTGGCATCTCATGACAATTATTATAGTAATACTCTATAACTCTACTTAAAACAAACTCTGCTTTTTTTCTCTCATCCTCTAAAAACTTTCCTAAATAAACATTTTTAAATAAAAAACTTCTAAGCCCAAAAAGTGCATCCCCAACATCTTTACTTAGAGATACATTCATTTTATTATTTTTCATATTATTCATTGTATTAAAAACACAATCTTTAACTAAAGTTTCTATCCTTTTACTACTGCTATGACCTAATATTTCAACAAGATGTCTCGGTAACTCTTCTTCTTTTAAAATACCTGCTCTAATAGAATCATCAATATCATGATTAACATAGGCTATTTTATCTGCAAACCTAACAACTTGTCCTTCAAATGTTGCCGCATTTTGTGTAATATTTGAGAATCCACTATGATGCAATATTCCATCTAATACTTCCTTTGTTAAATTCAATCCTCTTCCCTTTTTATCTATTTTTCTAACAACCCTTACACTCTGTTCATTATGTTTAAAACCACCTGGTAAAAATTCATTTAATATATCCTCTCCAATATGTGCAAAGGCTGCATGACCTAAGTCATGACCTAAAGAAATAGCTTCTATTAAATATTCATTTAAAGAAAGAGCTACCCCTATGGTTCTTGCAATTTGTGATACTTCTAATGTATGAATAAGTCTAGTTCTATAATGATCCCCATATGTTCTTATAAAAACTTGTGTTTTTCTTTTTAACCTTCTAAATGATTTACTATGGATTATTCTATCTCTATCAACCATAAAACAAGTTCTTATATCATCTTGTTCTTCTTCACGCTCTCTTCCAAGTGAATTTTCAGCAAACTGTGCTACCTTATTTAACTTAATTCTTTCAAATTCTTCAATATTCTCTCTTATTTTCATAGCATCACCTATTATATATATTCTATATATATATTTAAATTCCTTTCATAATATTAATCTTTTATTTAACTTATACATAAATTTTTACTAATTAAATAAAAGAGGTTTTAAAATTAAGAAAAAAATTTATTATTTTTTAAATCTTTATTCCCATAACACAAAGTATTTCATATTTTAAAGTATAATCTAAAGTTAAGAATAATATGCTTATAATAAGGAAATTTATTAGGAGGTCAATAATGGGAAAGCATTCTAATAACTTTAATGAAGCCTATGAAGTTTTTAATACAGTAAAAACTAAAATCTTACCTATGTATAACCTAGAAGACTCTTCCATAGAAAATATAAAATTTAAAAAAACTGAGAAAAATAGAGCTGTTTATAAAATTAGTAATGAAAAAAATATTTTTTGTCTTAAAAAAGTTTACTATGATGAAGGAACCCTTTTATTTATTTACTCTGTTATGGAATGGTTTGCTAGAAATGAAATTAAACTTCCAAAAATGCTTCCTTCAAAAAACAATGGTAGATTTACTAAAGCAGATGGTATGCTTTTTATGCTTTGTCCCTGGGTTAAAGGAAAAAAATGCGATTTTGATAATTTAGAACATATCTTATTATCCATAGAAAATTTAGCTAAAATGCATACTTGTTCAAGAAACTTTAAAGCAATTGAAGGTAGTTTAATTAAAATTGGATTTGATAGTCTATACATATCCACATTAAAACACTTTAATAAAATACTTGATTCTTTTAATATATCAACTAAAATACATCATAAAGATAAATTTTCATCAATATTCCTAGATATTTTTGATGCCAATCTACATCTTGCTGAAGAATCTCTTTTTATTTCTGGATTAATAAACCATAGTAACCTAAGTAAATCCCTTTGTCATGGAGATTATGTAAATAAAAATATTTTAATTGATAATAAAAATGTTTGGGTAATTGACTTTGATAAAGCCTCTCTAAATTATTCTATGTATGATTTATGTTATTTCATGAGACGTTTATTAAAAAGATCAAATACTAATTGGGATATAGACTTAACAAGAAAGATACTTAAAACATATAATTCAATTGCTCCTCTTACAGAGGATGACTTCAAATATGTTTTTTCATACCTAGCATTCCCACAAAAATATTGGCGTTTATCAAAAGACTATTATAATAACATAAAAAAATGTAATAAATCAATGTTTATAGAATCTCTTAAAGAAGTTGCACTAGATACTTATGCTCAAGTAAAATTTGTTGAAGAACTCAGAACATTATTAAGAAAAGATTTTCAAATTACTCTATAGGCTTACTTTTTATTCAAAAAGGCGTATATCTAAATAAATTTCACTAAAAATTATTTAGATGTACGCTTAATTTTATCAACTATTAATTTCTCTTAAATACTTATTATATGTCATTGATATTATATTAAAAAGATGGATTCAAATTAATGAATCCATCTTACTTAAATAAATCAAAAATTTATTCTTAATTATTATCTTTTATTTTTAATTTGTGCTTGTGCAGCTGCAAGTCTTGCTAATGGAACTCTATAAGGTGAACAACTTACATAATTTAATCCTAAGTTGTGGCAGAATTCAACAGATGAAGGATCTCCACCGTGTTCTCCACATATGCCTAATTTAATATCAGGTCTTGTTACCTTACCTTTTTCACAAGCAATTCTCATAAGCTCTCCAACACCTTCTTGGTCTAATTTAGCAAATGGATCTTGCTCATATACTCCTTTTTCATAGTAATCTTTTAAGAATTTAGCTGCATCATCTCTTGAGAATCCAAATGTCATTTGAGTTAAGTCATTTGTTCCAAATGAGAAGAATTCAGCCTCTTCTGCTATCTTATTAGCTGTTAAAGCCGCTCTTGGAATTTCAATCATTGTTCCAACCTTATAATCTAATTGAACCCCTTTCTCTTCCATTACTTTTTTAGCTGTTTCAACAACTACCTTTTTAACATACTTTAATTCTTTTATTTCACCTATTAAAGGAATCATTATTTCAGGAACTATATTATATCCTTTATTCTTCTTAACTTCTATAGCAGCCTCTATAACGGCTCTTGTTTGCATTTCAGCTATCTCTGGGTAAGATACTGCTAAACGACATCCTCTATGACCCATCATTGGGTTAAATTCATGTAATTCAGCCACTACATTCTTAATCTCCTCTGTACTTACTCCAATTTCTTTAGCTAATGCATTTATATCCTCTTCTTCACTTGGTAAGAATTCATGTAAAGGTGGATCTAAAAATCTTATTGTAGCTGGTCTTTCTTCTAAAGCTTCATAAATTCCTATGAAATCTTCTCTTTGCATTGGAAGAATTTTTTCTAAAGCTAATCTTCTACTTTCTTCATTCTTAGCTAAAATCATCTCTCTAACGGCTAAAATTCTATCCTCTGCGAAGAACATATGCTCTGTTCTACATAATCCAATACCTTCTGCACCAAATTCAACAGCTTGCTTAGTATCTCTTGGTGTATCAGCATTAGTTCTGACCTTTAATTTTCTTATTTCATCAGCCCATCTCATAAATGTAGCAAAATGTCCAGTTATCTCTGGAGAAACTGTTTTAACTTTTTCAGTATATATATTTCCTGTTGAACCATCTATTGAAATGTAATCTTCTGAACCTAAAACTTTTCCGTCAATCTCTAAAGTTTTAGCCTCTTCATTCACTTTTAATTCTCCACAGCCAGCAACACAACAAGTACCCATACCTCTGGCAACAACAGCAGCATGAGAAGTCATTCCTCCTCTAACTGTCAATATTCCTTCGGCAGCTATCATACCTTCAATGTCTTCTGGTGAAGTTTCTAATCTTACAAGAACTACTTTCTCACCATTTGCTTTTCTTTCCTTAGCTTCCTCCGCTGTGAAAGCTATTTTACCACAGGCAGCCCCTGGTGACGCTGGTAAGCCTTTGGCAACTACTTTAGCCTCTTTTAAGCCATCAGAAGCAAATGCTGGGTGAAGTAAAGTATCTAATTGTTTTGGCTCAACTTTCAGTACAGCCTCTTCTTTAGTTAACATTCCTTCCTCAACTAAATCAACAGCTATTTTTAAAGCTGATTGAGCTGTTCTCTTACCATTTCTAGTTTGAAGGAAGTATAACTTGCCATCTTCTATTGTAAACTCCATGTCTTGCATGTCTCTATAATGCTTCTCTAATGTATTAACTATATCTGTAAATTGTTTGTATATCTTTGGATTTTGATTTTCTAAATGACTTATTGGCTCTGGTGTTCTTATGCCTGCAACAACGTCCTCACCTTGTGCATTCATTAAATACTCCCCATATAACTCATTATCACCATTAGCAGGATTTCTTGAAAAGGCAACTCCAGTTCCTGAAGTTTCTCCCTTATTACCAAATACCATCTCTTGAACGTTTACTGCTGTACCCCACTCACCTGGTATATCATTCAATCTTCTATAAACAATAGCTCTAGGATTGTTCCATGATCTAAATACGGCCGTAACAGCTTCTATAAGTTGTTTCTTTGGATCGCTTGGAAAATCTTCTCCCATTTCTTTTTTATAAAGAACTTTAAATTGTCCTACTAATTCTTTTAAATCATCTGAAGTTAAGTCAGTGTCTATCTTATAACCTTTTTCATCTTTCATTTCATCTAGTAAATCTTCAAAAAGTCTTTTTTCAACGCCCATAACAACATCTGCAAACATTTGAATAAATCTTCTATATGAATCGTAGGCAAATCTTGGATTGTTAGTTAAGTTAGCCATAGCCTCTACTGATTCATCATTTAAACCTAGGTTTAGAATTGTATCCATCATACCTGGCATTGAAACTCTTGCACCTGATCTAACTGATACTAATAAAGGATTTTCAAGAGATCCAAACTTTTTCCCAGTTATCTCTTCTAACTCAGCCATTTTATCTTCGATTTCCTCAATTATTTCTTGAGATATTTTTTTACCATCTTCATAATACTTATTACACGCTTCAGTTGTTACTGTAAATCCTTGTGGAACAGGTATTCCTAAAATAGTCATCTCTGAAAGATTAGCACCTTTTCCACCTAACAAATTTTTCATTTCTGCGTTACCTTCTTTAAAAAGATAAACATACTGCTTTTTCTCCATCTCAATACTCCTCCGTTCAATACTATAATTGATTTTTATATACTAACAGAGTCAAAATCTCTGATAGTTACCCTTTTAAACCTTCTTTTTTAACCATAAATTTAATTTTCTCCAAGTTTAACAAATAACTTAGTTATGTTAGTCTTAGAAACTTTTCCTATGATTTCCAACCTTTCTTTTCCTTCATTTTCCTCAATTCTTTTTACTACTGGTACGGAGTCAATTTCATGTTCTATTATTTTTTTTGCTACATCAAAAGCGCAATCTTCCTCTACTGCACATATTATATTAGGCATTCTTGTCATAATAACACCGACTGGAACTTTATATATATCTGTTCCTCCTATAGCAACTTTCAAAAAATCTTTTCTGGAAACAGCCCCAGTTAAGATTCCTCCATTTTCTACAAACATAGTTCCTACATCATTTAAAAACAAGTGAACAATAGCATCATGAACCATTGTTTCCTCATAAACTGTAATAGGTTTAGACATAATATCTTTAACCTTTATATTTTTTATTTTTTCATAGATAAAACTATTTGAAGGTTTATCTGAGTATATATATCCAACCTTTGGTCTTGCATCTAATACCCCAATCATTGTAAGTATTGCAAGATCTGGTCTTAATGCTGCTCTCGTTACCCCTAACTTCCCTGCTAATGCTTCAGAAGTTATTGGTTGACCTTCTTTTACAAGTCTAACTATTTCTTCTTGCCTAGGTGTTAATTTCACTTTGAATGCTCCTTTCTTAAACAAGTCAGGAACAGAAAGGAATTTTTGACTTTTAATACTTTTATTTCCATTTATATTGTAACACAACATAAATCTTTTTAGTATAGTTAATTTTCAGAAAAATCATTCAAATATGATAATTATCCTTACTAATCTTCATCTCATTCCTTTTCATTCCATTTTCCTTTATTTTACATACTGTTTTTAGTCAACTTCATCAAAATTTACTGTATAAGTAAAATTCACTTCATTTTCCAACTTATTATGCTTATGAAATTTGTTTATTTTGCTTTCATTTGTTTTTCCATTTTCTTTTTTTTCTTTCATCTCACTAACTGAATTAAAGGCCCTGTCTTTTAATTCAAAGGCTTTTCCTTTTAAGTCACTAGCAGCATTCTTAACTATTTTATTAACTATCTCAACACTTCCATCTATCTTAGTTATTTCTATAGTTATTTTAGTTGCTATGGCTGCCACTGCCCCTATTGCCAATACACTTGGAAATGTTAAAGCTATAATACTTGCTGCTATACCTGCATTTACTGGTATATCAGCTAAAACTTTCTCTTCTTTAAGAATTCTAACTCTTGATACATTTCCTTTATCAATTAAATCTTTTAAAAATTTCTTAATTTCTTCAAAACTTTCAGCTTTTTCTTCTAAAATTTCTGCTTCCTGTTCCTTACTTTCTTCTTCTCTCTTCTTCTCAATGTATATTAAAGCATCAACAACATCTCCATCACAAGCTTCTAAAGCTTCCTTAGCTTCCCCATACGTTGCATATGTTCTCTCTATAACCTGGTCTACTTTTTCTAAAGTTATTTCACTCATTCAAAATCACTCCTTTATAAATTTTAGCATTTCTAAACTTTTTGGTTTTCTTGAATATACTGATGATATTATAAAATTTGTAACCTTAAAAAGTTCTGCTTTTATATCATCAGATAATGATAGTCTATATACTTTATCCAAAGAAGTATTATTTAAGAATCTAAGAGCATTATATGTGGCTTTATTTATATAAAGTCCATGTTCTCTTGGACACTTATCACAAACTCCCCCAAAATACCTTAAGCTAATGTAATTTGAAACATTTAATTTACTTTTACAAAATACACAGTTATCAAATCTTAATCCATATCCTGTGTATTTTAGTAGTTTTAATTCAAAAGCTCTTATTAAAAGTTCATAATTTATAGCATCTGTATTTAGTAAATACAAGCATGTTACAAATTCTCTATACAAATCAAAATTTTCTTCTTCATCTTGTAGTGATATATCAATAAGCTCGCATAAATAAGATGCATAAGTAAGTTTTTCCAAGTCAGTCAAAGATGTCTGAAAAGAAGTTCTCATCTTCCCTTCAGACAATCTATAAAGACCTTTTCCCTTAAATAATAAATAATCGCCATAAGATAAAGGGTGCGTTAATGAAAAAAGTTTGTTTTTACTCTTCTTTGCACCCTTTGCTATAGCTGTTATCTTACCCATTTTCTCGGTAAAAATCCAAAGTAATTTATCATTTTCTTTGTAATCTTGAGCTTTAATGATAACTCCACCACTTTCTATAAGTGCCAGAACTATCCCTCCTATTTAAGCTTCTTATATCCTAGTTCTTTTAAAAGAGTATTGTTATCTCTCCACTCTTTTCTTACTTTAACCCAAATTTTTATATTAACTTTCGCTCTTAAGAATCTTTCAAGCTCAAATCTAGCTGTTGAACCTATTTTCTTAAGTGTTTGACCATTCTTACCAATTATTATTCCTTTATGTGAAGCTTTTTCACAAATTAAATCAACCTCAATATTATATTTACCATTTGCATCTTGCTTCATTTGTAATACGTCAACAGCAATACCATGAGGTACTTCTTGACTTAAGTTTCTAAGTGCCTTCTCTCTTACTATCTCAGATACTACAAATCTTTCTTGAACATCTGTTATCATATCTTCTGGATAGTATTTTGGTCCTTCTGGAAGATATTTAATCATAAGTTCTAAAAGTTTATCAGTATTTTTTCCTCTCATAGCTGATATAGGAATCATTTCTGCAAAATCATATTCTTTTGAGAATAATTCTAAAGTTTTAGCAACCTTTTCTGGAGTACTTTCATCAACTTTATTTAAAACAAATATTACAGGAGCTTTTTGCTTTTTAAGTTGTTCTATTATGAACTTATCTCCTCTTCCTACTTCTTCACATGGGTTACTTAGAAATAATACTAAATCTACATCCTTTATAGAATCAGTAGCACTATTTACCATATATTCACCTAATTTATGCTTAGGTTTATGTATGCCTGGAGTATCAACAAATATCATTTGATAGTCATCTCCAGTTAATATTGTTTGAATATTATTTCTTGTTGTTTGTGGCTTATTAGAAACTATTGAAAGTTTTTCTCCCATTATTAAGTTTGTTAATGTTGATTTACCAACGTTTGGTCTACCAACTATAGTTATAAATCCTGATTTAAACATACTTCCTCCTATTTGTCCAAGTCTGCCTTACTGAAAGAACCTGGTAAAATTTCATCTAATGTTTTTTCTATATAATCATTTTCATTTTTTACTATGAATATTTTTATATCCTTATTTTCTGCAAATTCAACTATTACCTGTCTGCAAATACCACATGGATATGTGTATGAGTTTACATCTCCTACAAGAGCTAATGCTTTTAAACTTCTACATCCTGTTGAAACTCCATTAAATATGGCAGTTCTTTCTGCACAGTTAGTAGCTCCAAATGATGCATTTTCAATATTACATCCTGTATATATTTTTCCATCCTCAAATAATGCAGCAGCACCTACCTTAAAATTTGAATATGGGCAGTATGCTAGTTCCCTTGCCTCTAATGCTTTCTTTACTAATTCTTTTTCAATTACTTTGTTTTCCATATAACTCATCCTCTCTCTCTGATTTAATAAAATATATTAGCTAAAAATTTTAAAAATTAAAATTGTTAAAAGCATTCCTAAAATAGCCCCTGCTATAACTTCCCAAATACTATGAACTTCTGCATCCACCCTACTTTGAGCAGTTATTATGGCCATTAAATAACTTAGTATTATTATAATATGTGTTTTACTTATTAATGATATTAAAGTAGCTATAGAAAATGCTATTGCACTGTGACCTGAAGGCATACCACCTTTTAATGGTGTTCCCTCTCCAAAATAAGCTTTGGCAGCGATTGTAACTATACATACAATTGCTAATACTATAAAAATTATATAAGGTTCAGTTTCCCTTACCCTATCCATAATTCTAAATGTTAAATTACTAAGTTCATCCCAAAATATAATATATCCTACTAAAACAGCATTTATTGCAGTTACTAATACTGCCCCTGCTGCTGTATTTTTAGCTATTTTTGCTAAAGGATGATAATAATTAGTGCTTAAGTCAATAGCACTCTCAATGGCAGTATTTACAAGTTCTGCTGAAATAACCATAGTTATTGTTATTGCTAATATTATAAACTCTAATTTGCTTATATCATAAACAAAACAAGCTGATAATATTATTAAAGCAACTATAAAATGTATTCTCATATTCCTTTGAGTTCTTAAAGAATGTATTATACCATCTATTGCATAATTAAAGCTATCTATAAGTTTCCTAACCTTCATAAAATATTCTCCTAACCCACTAATACCTTAATTATCTCTTGTTATATTAAGTTCTCCTAAAAGTTCCTCTTCTCTACCTCTCATTCTAGCTTTTTCTCCCTCTTCCATGTGATCATAGCCTAAAAGATGAAGAACAGAGTGAGTTACTAAGTAACATGCTTCTCTCTCAAATGAATGGTTAAATTCTAAACTTTGTTCTTTTGTCCTTTCTAGTGATAGAACTATATCTCCTAAAATTAATTCATCACCATCAAAATAAGATTTATCAAATTCATGTTCTAAATAAACATCCTTATAAACCTTATCCTCTGGATAATCAATCATTGGAAATGATAAAACATCAGTAGCCCTGTCAATTCCTCTCATTTCATTATTTATTCCTTTTATTTCATCATTATCTACAAAAACAAGAGATACCTCACACTCTTCTTTTACTCCTTCTTTCTGTAGAACAAATGATATTACTTCTTCAAGTTTATTAGTTAAATCTTTAGTAACTTCAAATTTATCTTGTCTGTTATCTATGAATATCATATTACTTGCTCTCCTTTTTTTTATTATCCTCTGGATATTCAATTCTCTCATGATGTATTCCATTTAAAGCTTTTAAGAAACATTTCTTTATTTTGTTAATATCTCTTAATGTAAGGTCACAATTATCAAGTTGCCCTGTCGCAAGTTTGTCATCAATAATATTATTGACCATTTTTTCAATTTTTTCTTCAGTTGGTTCATTTATTGATCTAACTGCTGCCTCACTAGAATCAGCAAGCATTACTATACCCTCTTCCTTACTCATTGGTTTTGGTCCTGGGTATTTAAAATCTTCTTCCTTAACCTCATCTGGATTTTCAGAATTATTCTTAACAGTTAAATAAAAATATTTAACTAAAGTTTCTCCATGGTGAGTTGATATGAAATTCTCTATTGTCTTTGGAAGATTATATTCCTTAGCCAATTCAACTCCATCTTTAACATGTGATAATATTATCTTACTGCTTACTTCAGGTTTTATTCTATCATGAGGATTTTTTTTACCTATTTGATTTTCTCTAAAAAAATATGGTCTTTTAGTTTTACCAACATCATGATAATAAGCTCCTATTCTTGCCAATAGTGGATTACCTCCTACCTTTTCTGCTGCGAGCTCTGCTAAATTTGCAACTAAAATACTATGATGATAGGTTCCTGGAGCTTCCATAAGTAATTTCTTAAGAAGAGGATTATTAGGATTTGATAATTCTAATAGCTTAGCATTTGTAACAATATCAAAAGTTGATTCAAAAAATGGTAATAATCCTATTGCAAAAATTCCTGAAAGTACTGATCCTACTGCTGCGTATGTACTATCAGCTAATATCTCCATAAAATTGTTAGTTGTTAATGTTCCTACACAAAAAGTAATTAATGAACTTAACACAGCAATCTTTATTGAAGAATATAAAATATCATTTCTTTGTTGCATTTTTCTTAGTAAAGTTCCTGCTAAAACAACATTTAAAATAGCTAAAACTATTATGTTAGGATTAAATCCAACTGCTCCTGAAATTAGGATTATATTTAACATACTTGTTACTAATGATATTTTATAATTTAAAAGTAATGTCATAAGCATTGGCATACAAGCTAAAGGAATCAAGTAGTTTGAAATCATTCCAAATAACCTGGCCAATACTACTGGAAATACATTTAGTATACTTATCATTACTATTTTAGAAAAATCACTATTAGTCTTTGGATAATATTTATTTATATATCCATATTGAAGATACATAACTATTGCAACTAAGAATCCTAAAGCTATATAAATGTATATACTTGAATTTGAATCACTTAATAATCCCAAAGCTTTAAGAATATCTAACTGATGCGCCGTAACTGGCTCCCCTTCACTAACAACTATTTGATTTTTCTTTATCATAACTGGTGGAACTTGTTTCAATGTTTCTTTTATAATCTCATCAGTTTTTTTTTCATCATAAAAGAAGTTTGGCTGTATAGCTGTAACGAACTTTAATGCTATATTTTTTTTGCTATTTTTCAAATCACTATCATCTATATAATCAGTATAAATTTTTTTAGCATCTTTTAAATCTTGTGAGTTTCCATCCTCAATAGGTGTTTCGTAAGACTTAGTTAATGCTTCAATACTTATTGTTTCTAAATTCTTAATTTCTGAATCAGTTAAAGATACAAGAACCTTAGCTTCTGAATCAGTTATCTTAAAGTCAGTTCTTGGAACAAGCTTAGCTTTTTCATTTAAAATTTGTTCCTTATCTTTTTCTTTGTCTTGTTCACTTTCAGTTTTTTCTTGAGAAATTATTTTTTCTACAGAATTAAAAAAACTTTTAACCTTATCTTCACTTTGTTTTTGAATGTCAGTACTCAAAGAATATTGTTTATCAACCTTTTCCTCAGCCTCTTTCTTCCTGGCATCAGTTGCAGTTTCGTCAATAATCTCTCTGTGAGCCTTAATATCAGATTTAGGTATGTCTCCTACTTTTAAATCATACTTTTGGGTAACTAATCCTGTCATCAAAATACCATACATAATAATAAATGTTAGGATGTATAGAATTATTTTTCTATAATCTTTAAGCATACCCCAAATCTTCTCTTTTAAATTCCCCATAACTACTCATCTTCTCCTCATTAGGTATTATTTTAACTAATAATTTAAAGCTATATTTTGTTCTACTACCAAAAGAACATTTAACTTAATTTTCCCATGACCAATATCCTCTGAAGTGATAATTTTATCAACCACTTTTGCCTGCTTACTTATCTCCTTACTTATAGAATTGCTAATAAGATTAACCGCATTATTTATTATGGTTTCCTTATCATCTAATATATCCTTATAAACTTTTTCATAATACACTTTTTTATTTAAAAACTTTCCTGTACTTTCTATTTTATCATAATTCTCAAACTCTTTAGTAGCTTTTTTAATATAAATTTTCTTCCCCAATATTTCTATATAAACATCACTCTGTTTCTCTCCTGTACGCTCTTCTTTCTCACCTGAAACCTGAAGTTCAACACTCTTTTCATAGAATGTATTTGCAGTTACTTCCCCTCTTGCCGGAGCATCATATTCTGCCCCCACAATCCCCTGTTTAGGTATTATTAAAACATCTCCTTTTTTAACAATATCTCCTTCTTTAACAACTGCTGAACCTGAGGTTGTATATATTTTTTTAACTTCTCCATCCATTTTTGCAACCACATTATTCAATTCTTGATTTTCATTTTCCTCATTTATCTTAGGACTAACCTTTTCTTCAACCTTTATTTTTAAAGTTCCTCCTTCTATGCGAGCATTTACCCACATTATGTCTCCATGACTATTTTCAAGTTTTCTTTCCAATCCATAGACATTAACAACACTTTTTTTAATTCCAGGCTTAACATCAAATTCATTAAGCATACTTCTTATTTCAAAGGGAGCTATATTCTTTTTAGTTTCAATATCAATCCTCCAAATATACCCTGAATAAATATATAAACCAATTAAAAATACTAAAACTCCAGCAAAAATACTTAAAGATTTCTTAGCTCTAGATAAGAAAAAAATAACCCCTTTTGCTGAAACTATTTTTATTTTTCCATTTAATCTTTTAACATAACTCTTAAGCTTTCCATAATCAGAATAATCAACATTTAAGGTTACTGTAACAATATCAATCCTCCTTACATTTTCAACATTTATCCCATTTTTCCATAAAACATTTAATAATTTATTGATATCAAAGACTTTTATTTCAACTTTTATTTGCCCCTTTTTCAAGAAATCCAAATTCATATATTAACCCTCCCCAAAACTTAAATTAATAAGTTTTCCAGTTAATGCAATAGTCTCAGTACCAATAAACCTTATTTCTAAATTCAATCCTAGTATAGTTATAACCCCAATATTACTATTAACCTTTATTTCATCTGATTTAAAAGACTCTATACCCTTATGATTTTCTATTACAATTTCATTTTTCCCATATACAGTAACCTTAGGCTCTCCACTAAATATCTCCTTTGGTAAATCTAATTCTTCTGCAATTTTATTTTTAACTTGCCTTAATTTATCCCCCATAATTCTCCCTCCAGAAAGTAATTTCATATTAATCTATGAAATTTTATATTTTTTTATTCACGCCTAAAGAAAGTATATAAATAAAGAAAAAGGTCATTAAGCAATTTAACATCACTTAATGACCTTTTCTTAATTTCTATATAATAGAAATAAAACTTCTCAATTAGTATCTATGAATAAAAGAGAGTTCATGCGAACTCTCTTACTTATTTAAAAATTCTTTAACTAATTGACTTACAAGTTTACCATCAGCTCTACCAACTGTCTGTGGTCTAACCTTTGACATAACTTTTCCCATGTCTTTTATGCTATTTGCACCCACTTCTTCAGCTGCGGTTTTTATTATATCTTTTATTTCTTCTTCACTTAACTGCTGAGGAAGGTAATCTAACAAGATTTTGATCTCACTATTGTTTTGATCAACAAGATCCTGTCTATTTCCCTTTTCGAATTCAAGCGCAGCTTCTCTTCTTTGCTTGATTTCTCTTGCTAATATTTCTATAACCTGTTCATCCTCAAGCTTAACACCATCAGTTTTTTCAACTAATAGTATTGCTGACTTAGCAGTACTTAGAACTCCAGCTTTGAATTTATCCTTAGCTTTTAAAGCCTGCTTCCAGTCTTCTTGAAGTCTTTCTTTAATAGTTGGCATTGTTATACCTTCTTTCAAAAGAAATTATTCTGTTAATTTAAACCAAAAACTATTTGAATTTTCTCTTTCTTGCAGCTTCTGATTTTTTCTTTCTCTTTACGCTTGGCTTTTCGTAGTGTTCTCTTTTTCTTACTTCTGAAAGAACTCCAGCTCTAGCGCAT
>NZ_JARIDH010000029.1 GCF_029267215.1 Clostridium sp.
TAACTATTACTGATTCACCTGAAGCATCTCCTGCTAAGAATACTTTCTCATTTGAAGATGATTGTAATGTTTCTTTATCACATTCAAATGTAGTGTTTGGTCTTTGAACTAATATATCTTTAGCAAAATCTCCTTCAACACCTTGACCTATAGCAAATACTATTGTATCTACTTCTAATTCGCTTGTAGCTTCATCATCAAATTTTGGAGCAAATCTTCCGTTCTCATCAAACATTGAAAGACATTTCTTTAATGTTACTCCTGAAACTCTTCCATTTTCATCTATATGTATATTTTTTATAGCTTGAGCGTGATTGAATTTTATTCCTTCTGCTATAGCACCTTCTATTTCATGATTTGATGATGCCATATTATCAAAGCTATCTTCTAAACATATTGAGTAAACTTTCTCAACACCATCTACTCTTAATGAAGTTCTAGCACAGTCCATAGCAACGTCTCCGCCACCTACTACTAATACTACTTTACCAGCTTTTTCTACGTTTCCAGTTAAAGCTGCTTCTTTTAAGTATCCTGCTGCACTAAATATACCTTCTGCATCAAAATTTTCTAAACTTCTATCAACTCTTCCTTGATGCTTACCTACAGCAACAACTACACTATCAAATTCATTAACAATATCACTAAATTCTTTATCTTTTCCAATTTCACAATTTAATTCAAAGTTAACACCTAATTTATCTAAGTAGCTTATTTCATGTTCTAATCCTGTTCTTGGTAATCTGTAAGCTGGAATACCAACTCTCATCATACCACCTCTAACTGGTAGTTTTTCGAATACAGTAACTTCGCATCCTTCTTTTCTTAAATCTAGAGCTGCTTGTAATCCTGAAGGACCAGCACCTATAACAGCTACTTTTTTACCATTGCTTTCTTTTATTGAAAGATCCCAATCTTCTTCTTTATCAAAATTATCAGCTGCATATCTTTTTAATGAAGCTATTGCCATTGGACTTTTTCCTTCATTCCATTTACATTGCTTTTCACATGGATGTGCACATATTCTTCCTAATGTTCCTGGTATAAATAATTTTTCTCTTATAACTTTTATGGCATCTTCGCCTTTTTCTTCTTTTATTAATCTAACGTACTCTTTAACGTCAGTATGCATTGGACAAGTTGCAACACAAGCTGCTGTTTCTTCCCCCATACAATTTTCAACTATTTTTTCCATATTAGCTACGATTTCTTTCTTTAACATTGCCATTCCTCCTATATCGTACTAACTTTCATCTTATGATGCTTTGTTAATTTTTTTTCAATGTCTATATATTAATCAAAGGGGTAGAATTTAACAAAAACTAAAACTCTACACCCTTATTGATTTCAAAATAATTATTTTTTATTATGTATCTTAACTTTTAAATTAAGCTTTTTTCTTAAATGTTTTTGGATCTATTGCAAATATGAATACACCTAAAACTATTACTATTCCCCAAATTGCTAATGATGGAGTTATTTTATCTCCAAATAATACTGCACTGAATATTATTGTCCATAATGCTGCTGTACTATTTAATGCAGTACCCATTGCTGCCCCTATTAAATCAACAGCTTTATACCATGAAAGGTAAGTTATAGCTCCTAATATAGCAATTCCAGCATATTTAAATACTAATCCTCTTGAAACTATTTGACCAGCTAGTGGATATCCACCTATTATAGGTAATACTATTACTGTGTATGAAATCATTGATATAAAATATCTTAAACATAAAAATTGTTGAGGTGATGCTTGTATATGATCTTCACCTTTTATATGTTTCATAGCGAATCCTATTATAACACCTTCTAATGCCCATCCAAATACAGCTACTACTGCAAATAATATACCTTTGAAAAATGTTGGTGGTACATTTCCTGATGGATTAAATCCTAACATGAATGAACCTAATAAACTGATTGCTATTCCGATTATTGCTCTTAATGATAATTTTTCTTTAAGTATGAAATATGATAATATCGCCCCAACTCCTGGGTAGATAACTGAAATACTTGATGCATATGGTGCTGTAGCATATTTAATTCCTAATAAGTAAGCACTCATTCCTATTGGTGAACCAACTAAAGCTGCGATAGCTGCTGCTTTACCTTTTTTAGTTTTAAATAATAAATAGAAAACATGTTTAAGTTGTTTACTAAATAATAATACTAATGCAACCCACACGAAACAAAAACTTTCGTGGAAGAATGCAGTTACTAATGGTGAGAATTCAAAACTTGTAGATGAAACACCCTGTGCTAAAGCAAAAGCTTTATCTGTAAATATTTTATCCATTCCTACTCTTCCCATTAATACTCCATCAAGTCCCCAAGCAAGACCAACTAAAATACCAAACATAAGACCTTTTTGAAATTTTCCTTTGTTTACTTCCATAATTACATTCCTTTCTTCTTTGTTAGAAATTTCACTTTCAAATTTTTTTAACCGCAATATTTATTATAGCAATTCCTATGCCAAAATCAACACCTTTTCTCCAAGTATTGAGTTTGTTAAATTTTTGTTTATCAAAATTCTATCTTTTGTACAAATTAGTCATTTTTATTATCATTTTAGTGTCATCTTTATTAACATTGTATCTTTTTTTAACATTAACTTTTATTCCAAATAATTTATTAATTGCCATATTTTTATCAATTATTCTTTTTAATTTTATATTATAAAGTAATTATGTTAAAATTAATTCAAAAGAAATTTATTATTTTGAATTTAATTATTTTAAATTTTAATTTATATATATTATTTTTAAGCATATTACAAACAATAATTAAATAAGGAGGATACTATATGAATAAAAATTTAGAAGAATTACTTTTATTTAAAGATATAACTAATAAAATTCCTATAGGACTTTTATTTTTATCTTTTGAAAAAAAACTTTCTTTTATAAACGAAAAAGCTAAAACTTTATTATCCCTAAACAATATACCATTAGATGAAATAAATATATTTTCATTATTCCCAAAACTTAGTGAATTTACAGATGATTATTCATCAACTAAAAAAGTTAAAATAGATAAAATATTATTAACAAAAGATAATAATAAATTCAACGTAGACATATACCCTATTGTTAGAGATGATTTCTTTACTGGTTGGCTTTTGATAATAAAAGATATAAAGGAAATAATTGATACTGTTAATAAGTACTCTAATACTTATGCAACTTGTACTTTTAATGATATTATAGGTGGAAGCACTCAACTTAAAAAAGTTTTAAAAGAAGCTGAACTTATCTCAAAAAGTCCATCAACAGTTTTAATAACTGGAGAAAGCGGATGTGGTAAGGAGTTATTAGCTCAATCAATACATAATGAAAGTAATGTTTCAGAAGGACCTTTTGTGGCTCTAAACTGTGGTGCCTTGCCTAAAAACCTAATAGAAAGTGAATTATTTGGTTATGAAGATGGTGCCTTTACAGGTTCTAAAAAAGGTGGAAAACCTGGTAAATTTGAATTAGCTGATGGTGGAACTATTTTCTTAGATGAAATTGGAGAAATGCCAATAGAAATGCAGGTTACTCTTCTTAGGGTTCTTCAAGAAGGTGTAATAACTAGAATAGGTGGAAAAACACAAATACCTGTTAATGTAAGAGTTATAGCTGCTACTAATAAAAATTTGAAAGAAGAAATCAAAAGAGGAACATTTAGAGAGGATTTATATTATAGACTTAATGTCATTCCCCTCCACCTTCCTCCTCTTAAAGATAGAATTGGAGATGTTCCTATATTAATTGATTATTTTTTATCACTAAAAAGTAAGAAATTAAATAAACCAATACCTCATATTAGCCAAATATTATATAAAAAGATGATTTCTTATTGTTGGCCTGGAAATATAAGAGAACTTGAAAATTGTGTTGAAAACATAGTAAATCTTAATGGAACAACATCTTATGAAATAAATTTTGATGAATGTCACTGTATGAAAACTGATAATCTTGGTAATCCAATAGAAGCAAGCGTAGCTAATTTAGTAGAACAACATGAAGAAGAGGATAAAAATGTTGTTAAACCTCTAGTTCTATTAGAAAAAGAAGAAATTGAAAAGGCTCTTTTTATATTTGAAGGAAATATAACAAAAGCTGCTACTACTTTAGGAATAAGTAGAAATGCTCTCTATAATAAAATGAAAAGATACGGTATTAAAAATTAAATAAAGAGAAAAAATAAAAAAAGAGAGGATATTTCTCCTCTCTTTTTTTACTATATAAATGGGTTATAAAATCTACTTCCATTTTTATAGTTAAACCATAATGAAAGTCCTAATATTATAACAACAATTATTATTGATAAGTAATCACCTTTAGTAAATTTTCTTTCACTATACCAAGTTCTCTTTTTATTCTTACCAAAAGCTCTAAGTTCCATTGCAGTACTTATGTTTTCTATTCTATCTAAACTTGAAAATATAAGTGGCATTAATATTGAAGACATATTCTTAATTCTTTTAAAAAGCTTTTCTTTTTTAGACATATCTATCCCTCTTGCCTGTTGTGCAAATGATATATCATGATATTCTCTTTGTATGTCTGGTATATATCTTAATGCAATTGAAACTGAATATGCTATTTTATAACTAATTCCAATCTTATTTAAAGATGCTGCAAATTCACTAGGATTTGTAGCTAAAATAAATAAAAGTGCCATTGGAATTACTGATAAGTATTTAAGTGTAACATTAAATTCATAGAATAACTGTTCTATGGTTAAAGTGTATGGTCCAATAATATGAAATATATTATGTCTTGTACCATATATACTTACCCCTTGATATGGAGAAAATATAAATATAGCTATGTCGTTTAAAAGTAAAAAGAATAATATAAAATAAATTATAAAGGAAACTTCTTTAAACTCAATTTTAGAAACCTTAAATATTATTAAACTAAATATAAGCATTCCTAATAATACTCTTGTATCATATGTAAGCATTGCCGCTAAGGTCCAAAGAATAAAGCAAATAAGCTTTGTTGCTCCAGTAAGTCTGTCAATGGGAGAATCTTTTTTTATATATGTAAGCATTGTATTCATTATTTTCTTACCTCCCTATCATAACAAATAAATTTATGTACAAAATCCTTTGGATTTTCTATTCCTATTTTTAAAGCTAATTCATATAAAGATGTTTCTCTTAAACTAGCTTTTTTTATAACTTCCTTATCTGTAAGAATTTCAGCTGAAGTTGTGTCTGCAATTTTCTCTCCCTCTGAAATTACAACTGCCTTATCTGTATATTCAAGCATTAAGTGCATATCATGAGTTATTAAAATAATAGTGACTCCTCTTTTATTAAGTTCAAGTAAGAATTCCATTATCTCATTATAATGCTTATAATCTTGTCCTGCAGTTGGCTCATCAAGAATTATAACTTTAGGATTTAAAGCTAGTATTGAAGCTATTGTTACTCTCTTTTTTTGCCCAAAGCTAAGAGCTGATATTGGCCAATTTCTATAAGGATATAAACCGCAAATTTTTAAGGTTTCAATTACTCTTTCCTTAATTTTTTCCTCATCCATTCCTCTTACCTTTAATCCTAAAGCAACCTCATCAAATATCATTGTTTTAGAAATCATTTGATTTGGATTTTGAAGAACAACACCTATTTCTTCTCCTCTTTCTTTTATGGTTTTTCCTTCTAAACTCTTTCCTTCAAAAAGAATCTCTCCCTTTGTTTCCTTAAAGAAACCACATAAAAGTTTTGAAATAGTAGATTTACCAGCACCATTTCTTCCAACTATACTTATTATTTCGCCTTCATTAACCTTAAAGTTTATATCTTTTAATATTTCCTTCTTCTTATCGTAAGAAAAATGTATGTTCTTAAATTCTAATAAAGTATTTTTTTCTTTTTCCTTTTTATTATCTTTAAGACTTTCATACCAACATTTTAATTTTTCACCATTATCTTTAAGTTTTAATTTATCAATATGTTCTAAACACATTTCTTCATTTAATTCATATCCACTGTATTTAAGTGCTGTAACATAAAGAGGCTCTCTTATTCCACACTTCTTTAATAGATTTGAAGATAATAATTTGTTAGGAGTAGTATCTTCTATTATTTCTCCTTCACTCATTAATATTATTCTATCAACATCTGAAGTTAAAACTTCCTCTAATCTATGTTCAATTACAATAACTGTTTTCTTCTCATGTTTTTGAATTCTATCAATAAGTTCTATAGAAGCTTTTCCTGCCGCGGGGTCTAAACTTGCTAAAGGCTCATCAAATAAAAGTACATCAACATCATCAACTATTGTACCTGCAAGAGTAACCCTTTGCTTTTGTCCACCAGACAAACTATATGGTGCTATATCTAATCTATTTTCTATTCCTACTATTTTAGATACTTCACGAACCTTAGAAATCATATCTTCTTGTGAAATACAGTTATTTTCTAATTTAAATGCAATATCTTCCCCAACTGTTAATCCAATAAACTGACTATCTGGATCTTGTAAAACAGTTCCAACCATTTTAGAAATTTCAAACACACTTAAATCTCTTGTTTCTTGTCCTTTTATTTTTAAACTTCCACTTATTTCAATATCTGTCGAAAAAGGAATTAATCCATTTATACAATTTGCTAAAGTACTTTTTCCTGAACCTGATGGTCCAACTATAAGAACCTTCTCCCCCTCATAAATAGTTAAATTTATATTATTTAAAGTTGGTTTTTCCTGAACTTTATAATGGGCAGTAAAATCTTTAAACTCTATTATTGCTTTTCTTTCCATATCAATCTCCTTGTACAAATTAATCAATAGGACTAATAAAAAGGTTGTCTGAAAACTCTATTTCCGACAACCTTATGTACTCCTAATACTCTTTTCTTAGGCTACCTTTTTGTATTCTTGTTTTAGCATAATTCGCTATTAAAATAGTTCCTAAAACTCCAACAGTAACCATATTAGAAATCCCACCTATTGCCCCTTGTAAATAAACCTTATTTGCTGGTTCTGAATAAATTAAGATATCCAATGTAGGTGCTATAAAAAACCAAGCTACAGAATTAGCTATTATCTGAATTAAATTAAATATTATAATTTGCTTTAATTTAAAAATACCTTGATCTATTTTTATAAATCTAGCCCCTAATCCAATTATTAATCCAACTATCCCAGAAGCAAAAACCCAGCTTATCCAAGGTGAACCAAAGAACACAATATCCTTTAATGCGTGTCCTATGAATCCTATTAAAAACCCAGCTAAAGGTCCATATAATAAAGCCATTAATGCTAAAAACGCATAAGCAGTCTCTATATTAGTATTTGGAATACCAGTTGGTAATGAACCAAATCTACCTAATATCATAAAAACTGCAGCTCCTATACCTATAGCCACAATTGTTTTAATTGATAGTTTATTTCTTCTCATTTGTTCATCTCCATATTAGAAAAATCTATCTTTATATATTTAAATTTTTGATTAAATATTAATTTAATCAAGTTAATAAACACAATTTCACATATTCAACTATAAAGTTTATTAAGATAATTGTCAATATTAATGGAAAACATAAGAAAGTGAATAGGTATATAAAAATTACTTTTTAATCATCTAATTTACATAATTAGAAACAAATATAAGAACCAATAAATAGCCTTTAAAAAATAAAACTATTTATTGGTTCTTTTCTAAATTCTTATCTTTTTTAATTAAAATATAATTAAGATATTTTTTCTTAAATAGATATTATTCATCATCATACATAATCATAATTGAATGGGAGTCTAATAAAGGAACTTCTCCCTCCTTCACACTAATTATGCCCTCCATATCTATCTTCTCACTATTACATACTACATTCCAAATTCCAGTAGCTGATTTTGGTATAGAACTATTAACATTGTAATCCTCTATAGTTGTTCCATTATAAACCACAACTATATTTTTCCACGAATCACCATTAGCATTATTTTTAAGATGAGATATTATAACCCCACTTTTCTCATTTCCTTCATAAAAATTAACATCTAAGTTATTTCTTATATCTTCAGGCTCCATCATACTAAATGCTTTATGTTTTTTTCTTAATTCTATTAATCCTTTATAATAATTAAATACTTTTAAGTATCTCTCTTTATCTCCCCACTTCAAAGCATTAATTTTATCTGGACTTCTATAACTATTATGATCTCCTTCTTTTGTTCTTAAAAATTCTGCACCTGACTGAATAAATGGTATTCCTTGAGAAGTAAATATTATTCCTGCACCAAATAAATCTTCTTTTACATAGAAATTTTTTAATAGGTTTTTATCTAATGAGTCTCTGTAATTTCCCACTTGAACACTATAATTTTGACTTTTAACAATTTGGTCCCATAATGTATAGTTATCATGAGCTTCTAAATAATTTATACTTTCTAAAGGCTTATAAGTTAGAGAATTTATAGAACCTTTTATGCCTTCTATAACAATCCAAGCCTTCTCCTTATTATGTTGTTCTCCATTTATAAACCCAGTAGAAGGATTATTATTCCCTCTTAAGGCATTTCTAAACTCATCATTAAATACTGAAAATCCCAGTCCTTTTTGACTTCCTTTATATGTTCCATTAGTAAGTGGAGAATTTCCACCTTTCCAAGGTTCTCCATATATAAGAATTTTACTATCAATTTCTCTAGCTCTTCTAACTATTTCTTTCATAGTATCTAAATCTATAAGCTCCATAAGGTCAAATCTTAATCCATCTATATGATAATCTTTTATCCAGTGAACAATAGAATCTACTATAAATTTTCTAACCATAGGTTTTTCAGAGGCCATTTCATTTCCACAGCCAGAACCATTAGTATATCTTCCTAATTTATCACTTCTAAAATAATAACCTGGAACTATATTATCCATATTACCTGTTTCATACATATGATTATAAACCATATCAAGTACTACTCTTAAATTGTTGTCATGCAACTTTTTAACCATTTCCCTAAATTCTCTTATTCTTATAATAGGATTAAATGGATCTGTTGAATAGCTTCCCTCTAAAGCATTGAAGTGTTTTGGATCGTATCCCCAGTTTCTGTTATTTTCATCATTTTCTATTCTTTCATCTACTGATGCAAAATCAAATACTGGAAGCATATGAACATGAGTTATTCCAAGTTCTTTTAAGTGATCTATTCCAGTTTTAACCAAAACCTTAGTTTCTTCATTTTTATAAGTTGTTCCCTCTTCAACAACACCTAAGAATTTTCCTCTTAATTTTTCTGAAACACCAGAACTTTTGTCTATTGTGAAATCTCTTACATGCATTTCATAAATTATTGAATCTTCTTTTCTTAGAAGTTTTGGTTTATTATCCTTGCTCCATCCACAAGGAATACAAATTTTATTAGATAAATGAATTAAAACCCCTTTATTTCCATTTACTCCAACAGCCACAGCATATGGGTCAACAGCATATGTTTTTCTAATTGAATGTTCTCCTTTTTCACTTAAATCATTGAAATAAAGCTTATATAAATAATACTTATTTCTATTTAGTTCCTTTGGAATAGACACTTTATGAGTACCATTTTCTTTTTCTCTACTCATTTCATATTTTCTACAAGGTTTTTTATTATCATCTTCATTGTTATCATATATTAAAAGTTCCACTCTTTTAGCAGTCGGTGCCCATATTCTTAATTTTATGTCCTCTTCACCAAATCTTACTCCTAAATCATTTCCTCCATAATAATAATCATCTAATAAAGCTCTTATTCTTACCTTACATGGAGAAAACATACTAGATGCCCTTATTTCTAAAAGATCTGATGGATGTATATCTTCAGGTAAGTTAGTTATAAGAATTTCCTTTTCTTTTTCTCTAACAATAGTTGATACCTCTTTAGCCTTTATTCCATTTACATACAATCCATATTTTATCCCTATTAAGGGTTCATGAGACAAATAAGCCCTTATTGAATTTTTATGATCCATAATTGCTACTTTTATCTTAGGAGTTGTGGCTTTTAAGGCTTCTTTTAAAGATGTCAAAACACTATTCTTCTCATAAATACAGAATAAATTTTTTTCATTTTTATTTAAATCAAAGGTATATGTCTGTTCATCCCAATCATTTTCCCATCCATATCCCCATGTTCTTTTTCTTAAAATAAACTTATCATTTTTTAAGAATGTTCCAACACCTAAATCTGTTTTTGTATCTAATTGACATTCACACCCTTCATTACCTTCCTCAAAACTCCATACATTCCAAGTAAAGTTTTCTCCATAATAAATACCATCATCTTTTATAAATTGAATAAACACTTCTCCATCTTTTAAATCTTTAACATAAATATCTTTATAAGCAGTCATCTCACTTAAAGAATCATAAGCTTTAATCTTAATTTTACTATCTACCGGTACATTTTCATCAACCTTAAGATATCCATTTTCTATTTTAACCCCATCAATAGGATTTTCTAAGCTTAGTTCAGCCTCTTCAATAGTCATGTTTCCATAAAAAGAATTCTTAACAGCTACTAACTCTGTTGGATGATTATGAGAAACAAAATCTCTTGAACTTTTTATTTCTAAGGACTCTTCAAAAGGCTTCCAATAAAATGAAAATTCCTTTCTATTCTCATTCCAATTATTTATATGTACCTCATTACCTTCTAAAGTAATTATTATATATCCAAATTTATATTCACCTTTTTTAAGCCCATGAGGAAAAATAATATCTTTCATCATCTTTACTTTTCCATCATTGGTATCTAATCCCCATGTTAACTTGAAATCATCACTTTTTTCCCATTTATTGAAATCTCCAACTAAATAAGCTTCCACAGCATCTTTACAACTTAAAGATACTCTTAAAGTATTAGTTAATGGACTTATCTCTATATAGTATTCATTATTATCATAATAAATAAGCTTTTTCTTTACAGAATTAAACATTCTTAATGCTCCTCTATTCTTAATTTATAATTTTTAAAGCTACTGTTTCATCAAAACTTAAAATTTATTAGAAACAGCAGCTTTTTAATTCATAGTTCTATTTTAATTTTAAAACTAAAGTTCCTAGTGGTGGCACCTTAACATTTATTGAATAGTCAAATCCATTTGCTCCCTCTTCAAAGGTAGAGATAGTTGTTTCTCCCATTATATTTCCAGCTCCTCCAAAAGATAAATCATCAGAGTTTAATACTTCAATATATTCTCCTTTTTCTGGAACTCCAACCTTAAAGTCATAATAAACTTCCGGTGTAAAGTTACAAATAAATATTAATTTTTCATTTTTATTTTTTCCATTTCTTATAAATGAAAGAACACTTTGTTCTGAATTATCAGCATCTATCCATCTAAATCCTTCTTCTTCATAATCCAATTCCCACAAAGATTTATTTTCTAAATAAAAGTGATTTAATTTTTTAAAGTAATCTTGTGTTCTTTTATGAATATCAAACTCATCAATTACATGCCATTGAAGTTCTTCCCACTCTCTCCACTCAACAAACTGACCAAACTCACAGCCCATAAACATTAATTTTTTACCTGGATGACCAATCATAAATGATGCATAAAGTCTAAGCCCAGCATACTTTTTCCAATTGTCTCCCCACATTTTATTTATAAGTGATTTCTTTCCATGAACAACCTCATCGTGAGATATTGGAAGAATAAATTTTTCTGAATAATTGTACATCATAGAGAAATTCATTTTATTATGATGATACTTTCTATAAATAGGATCAAGTTCTATATAACTTAAAGTATCATTCATCCACCCCATATTCCACTTATAATTAAATCCTAAACCATCCTCTTCAATTTTTTTAGTTATTCCTGGCCATGAAGTTGATTCCTCAGCAATAGTTATTGCTCCCTTTCCTTCATTTTTAATTATTTGATTTAATTCTTTTAAAAATGAAATAGCTTCAAGATTACCATTCCCACCATATATATTTTGTTCCCACTGTCCTTCTTCTCTTCCATAATCTAAGTAAAGCATGTTAGATACAGCATCAACTCTTAATCCATCTATGTGAAATTCATCTATAAAAAACATTGCATTAGAAAATAGGAATGATTTTACTTCTGGTCTTCCTAAATCAAAATTACAAGTTCCCCATCCTTTATTATCTGCTTTCCACCAAGCTTCATATTCATAAGTAGGTGAACCATCAAACATAAATAATCCATGTTCATCTTTACAGAAATGACTTGGAACCCAATCTAGTAAAACACCAATATTATTTTTATGTAAAGTATTTACAAGAATTTTAAATCCATTTAAATCACCATACCTGCTTGTTACAGAAAAATATCCAACCCCTTGATATCCCCATGAAGCATCTAACGGATGTTCACTAACTGGCATAAATTCAACATGTGTATATCCCATTTCTTTTAAGTATTCTGGTAATACATAACTTATTTCTTCATAAGTCATGAATTCACCATTTTTAGTTTTCCATGAACCTAAATGAAGTTCATATATATTCATAGGCTTATTATCTAAGTTTTCTTTTTCTCTTTTATTAAGCCATCTTTTATCTCCCCATCTAAACTTCTTAATTTTCACTAAAATAGAAGCTGTATTTGGTCTTAATTCTGACTTAAAGGCATATGGATCGGCTTTATAAACAATATTATCTCCACACTCATTCAAAACTGCAAATTTATATTTTACTCCCTCATCTAATTTAGGAATAAATAAACTCCAAATCCCTCTTTGATTAATTTTCTCCATAGCATATTCTTCTTTTATTTTCCATGAAGAAAAATCTCCAATCACATATATTTTGCTTGCCCTGGGTGCCCAAGTTGTAAACCTAGCTCCTTTTCTTCTATTTTCTGTTACAAGATGTGCCCCCATATAATTATATGCACTATGCTCTTTTCCATCTAAGAATAAATCAAAATTTAAAAGCTCCTCATCCCTTTTTAAGTTTTTAGATTCAACTTTTTTTGTTTTAACTTCGGAAACGTTACCATCAATCTTCTCATTAAAATTCTCAGAAACTCTCTTCTTCTCTTTATCTACCATAGAAATCCCCTCACCCTTAAAAAAATATTGTAAAATTTACTAATATAATTATTAATTTCATTGTACCATTTAATATATTAAATTACAAATAATTATATTTATAACATAAATTAAAAAAAATAATTTTTAATTTTCAAAAAGCTCTATTTTTAAATATTTTTTACATATTTTTTCTTAATTAATCAATAAAATCCTAAGAAATTATATGTCAATTATAACCAAATATAACCTAAAGTATCCTTTTATGATTACTTTAGGTTATATTTTTACTCTAAATTATTTTAAATAAAATATTTATTTAAACTCCGGTATCCATTCGCCATGAGCCTCAAATAAATCATCACATAAGGATTTTATATCATCTAAAGATAATTCTGCTGATGTATGTGGATCTAGCATTGCTGCTTGATATACTAAATTTTTATCCCTTTTTAATATTGCCTCTATTGTAAGCTTCTGAACATTTATATTGGTCATATTTAAGGCTGCCAATTGAGGTGGTAATTCTCCAACATAACAAGGTGCTATTCCTGAGGCATCAACTAAACAAGGAACCTCAACTATTGCATCCTTTGGAAGATTCTCTATAACTCCATTATTAAGTAAATTTCCGCCTAATTTAAAAGGTTTATTTGTTTCCATAGCTTCTATTATATATGATGCGTATTCATGGCCCCTTTCATGAGTTATATTTTTATTTTCCACAAGACTTTTAGCCATATTGTTCCAACTATTTATTTGATTTATACATCTTCTAGGATACTCATCTAGTGGGATATTAAATTTCTCTATAAGATTTGGATACTTACTCTTTATCCAATATGGAGAATATTCTGCATTATGCTCACTAGACTCTGTAACATAATATCCAAAATGTCTCATAATTTCATATCTCACCATATCCCAATGTTTTTCTTTTTTCTGTTTTTCAAATGCTAACTTCTTAACTTCAGGATATATGTCGACTCCATCTTTTTTAAGTTCTAAAAGCCATGCCATATGGTTTATACCAGCAATCTTACTTTCAACCCCTTTATTTTCAACACCTAAAGAATTTAATAAATCTCCTACACAGGTTTGAACACTATGACATAAGCCTATTGTCTTAATTTTACTTCCTTTAAGCATAACTCCTGTTAATATTCCCATTGGATTTGTATAATTTAAAAGCCATGCATCTTTACACACTTCTTCCATATCCTTTGCAAAATCAAGCATTACAGGGGCTGTTCTTAAAGCTCTAAATATTCCTCCTATACCTAAAGTATCTCCTATGGTTTGCTCTAAACCATATTTTTTAGGAATTTCAAAATCAGTTATTGTACATGGATCATATCCTCCAACTTGAATTGCATTAACAACATATTTAGCATCTCTTAAGGACTCTTTTCTATCTAAATATTTTTTAACAATACAAGGACTTCCACTATTTTCATTTAGATATTTAAGCATTGTATATGATTCATCTAATCTCTTTTCATCAATATCAAAAAGTGCTAGTTCAAATCCTTTTAAAGACTCTGTTTTTATAATGTCTCCTAATACATTTTTAGCAAAAACTGTGCTTCCCGCTCCTAAAAAAGTTACTTTTCTCATAAACCTCTCCCCTTTTTTATAACTTATGGTTATACACATAGATTATCATTTGTTTCTCTTTTAAAACATGGTACTTTTTATATAAAATATGTGATTTTTACAATTTTTAAATTAAACTTATTTAAAATTTAATACTTTAAAAATATAATAAATCTATATATTTTCTGATATTTAAAATTAACTTTTGAGAGGTGAAAAATGGATAAAAAGTATGAAAGCTTTGATTTAGAAATATTCCAAAGTGGATATGAAGCTTGTTCTTCTGGTCATTTTTATGGACCTGCTATTCGTGATCATTATTTAATTCACTATGTCCATGAGGGAGAAGGAGTTTTCAAATCCCACAATAAAACATACAAACTTAATAAAGGAGATGCATTTTTAATATTTCCTAATGAAATAACCTATTATGAAGCTGATTTAGAAAATCCTTGGAAATATTCTTGGATAGGTTTTAATGGAGATAAAAGCACTTATTTTTTTAAAGAATTAAATATAGATACAAAAGTAAACCCAATTCTTAATTTTGATTTTCCTCCTCTTTGCTTTCAAGAAATAAGAGAACTAGATATGCTAGATAAAACTATTGAAATTAAATTACTTGGACTACTTTATTTAATGTTTTTTCAGCTTATAAAAGAAAATGAAAGAAGTTTTAAAAAATCAAATACAAATAATAAGGATTACTATGCTGAAAAGATTTTAAACTATCTTAACAAAAACTACTCTAATAAAATAACAATAAAAGAAATTTGTACTTATATAGGAATAAATAGGACAACCTTAAATTCTTTATTTAAAGAAAAGTATAAAAAAACCATAAAAAACTATCTTCTTGAAATAAGAATAAAAAAAGCCTCTTATTATCTTATAAATAGTGAATTAAGCATCTCTGAAATTTCATATTCTGTTGGATATGATGATGTTTTTCAATTTTCTAAGATATTCAAAAAATATACTGGATACTCTCCAAGAAATTATAGGATTATTAAAGAAAAAGTCTTTAATGACTAGAAGACTTTTTAGAAAACAAAAGGGCTTGTATCAAAATAACTTTTTTATAAAACTTACAAATAATATTTTAATACAGCCCCTTCTTCATTAAATATTTTTAACATCTAGCTAAAACTAATTCAATTTTATCTTAAATAATCATTTTCTGAGTAATCCCAAGAAACAAAATAATATGCATCCATTAAGTTATCAAGTTCATCCTTAAGAAAATCTATTATTGTATTTCTATTATTTTCTCTATGATTTTTATCATATTCTTTCCTTATAGATATTCCATATCTTTCATTGCTATCTGTATATCTTATAATATCATCTACATATTCTCTTTTATTTTCATAATTTCTATTTTGATTATCCTTAATTATATAAAACTTATATCCTTTATCTTCTAAAGCTAAAAGTATATTTTCAAATTTATTTTTAAGTTCCTGATTTTTTCTTATTTTATTAACTAAATTTCTTTGTTCTACATATCCTAACTTATCTAAATATAATGAAGTATTCCAAGAATTAGAATTTAATCCAAGCTGTATCTGAGGAATATAATTAAACACTTCATCATCTTCTATTCTATCTTTTTTAATCTCTTTTAGAATTTCTAAAAGTTTTATAAGTCTTCTTACATCATCTCTATTCTTTCCATAGGATATATATACCTTATCTATAAATTCATCATTTATTCTTTTTACTGGCCAAGTTATACTTGTAGTATATTGTTTTTCCCAATGAGAGTTTAATCCTCTAGAATTCATAAACTCTAATAACCCTAAATTATGGAGTTCTCTTAGCTTTTCAGCTGCAATCCTTCTTCTTTCTAAAATCAATTTATCCTTACTTCTTGATTTTTCTATATCAAAAGCACTAAAATCACTTTCTAAAAAAAAGCTTCCCATATCTATACCTCCTTAATAAAATACTTAAAATTTATTTTATTAATATTTGCCTTAATTATACACCTCTACTAAAGCACTTAAAACCACTTTTATTTCACAATTATTTTAATAAAGTTACTATTTTTTGTTTATGTTTAAAAATAAGTTTTATATGGTATTCAAATTTTTAAAATTTAATAATATTTTATTAAAAATCATAACTTTTAACAAAATTAAAGAGAAGCATCAAAATAAATTTTGAGACTTCTCTTTATATTAAGCTTATTATAATAATTTAATTTTTATCGACTTTTTCCTTTGAATTAGCTATCAATAAGAATAAATCAATAAATACTTCTGGTAATGAGGTAAACTTAGGATATGCTAAATATCTTGGTTGCCATATAGGGGAAAACTTTGATTTATATCTTCTAAGTCCATCAAAACTATAGAATATATTTCCACTATTATAAACTAATCTAGCTAATTTTTCTTGTAGATGAGAATGCATATTAAATCCAACATTGGAAAGTGGTGCTTCTCCCATACTAAAATGCTTATACCCTTTTTCCTTAAAGGTCAACAATAGATTTAACATTAAATAATCCATAGAAGCATTAGGTGCCTCTTTATCTATTCTCATTAAATCAATAGCTACTGTTTTACCATCATTAGCGTCCATCAAGCTTACAAATCCCTTAATTTTATTTTCTTCTTCATTTTTTAATATGGCTACAGGTCCTCTTTGAATATAATCTTCACTAAACCAGCCTAAAGAAAATCCCTTTTCTTTTCTACTTCCTAGCCACTTATCAGAAATCTCCTGCATTTGAGAAACTATCTCTTTACTAAATGGAGGTTCAATTATACTAAAACTATATCCTTCTCTTTCAACCCTTTTTAAAGTATTTCTAAAAGCACTTTTCTTAGAACCAACTAAATTAAACTCCTCTAAATCTATAAGAGCTTCTTCTCCAAGCTTAAAGAAATAATATCCTGCATCATGATAAATAGAGAAATTCCTTTCTTCTATTTCATAAAATATAATTTCATATCCATATAGGTCAGTAAACTTTTGAAACTCTTCTATACTACTATAAAGATTTTCTCTTTTAGAAATAGGATCGCCTAAAACAATTATTTTATCTCTATACTTTGCATACATAATCAGAGATTTTCCTTCATTAGCCCAAAAAACTTTTTTATCCTTTAAGTAAACTAAATGTGAAAATATAGTTCCATAATCTATCTCCTTATAAAACTCTTCTATTTTACTTAAATCAGCATCTAAGTATCTTTCATCTTTTTCAATTTTTGGCATGGTTAAATACCAAATAATCAAAAATAATATAAATGCTACATAGTTATAAAAGGCCACCGTTAAATATTCTTTGGTGCTATGGAAGAAATCCACATAATACCTATAATCTCTTGAAAAATGAATGTTGAATTTATGTGCAAATTTTGCAAATATTATTGTTACTAATGATAATATTATTATCATGGAACTTAATTTAGTTAATTTCATAGGTATGCTTTCCCTATAAAAACTTTTCTTAGATAATATTAAAAATATTATAACAATTAAAATAAATATACCTTCTGTATAATCAAATCCCTTGGTAAGAGAAAAAATTAAACCTATTATAAGTAGAGTAAGTGTTACATAATAGGCTCTTTTAACTTTAAAGAAAACCTCTCTAGATGTCATTATTAGCATAAGGCCTATTAAAATCGAAACTCTGTGTGAAAACCTTAAAAATGATAAACTATATATATCATCAAACACTCTTATTTTATAGAGTATTGATGGATAAATTCCAGATATTATCAATAAAATACCACTTAAAAATACTAATGCAGAAACTATAAAATTAGATATATCACTTAATATTTTGTAATTTTTTAATAGCTTTTTTATATTTTCATAATTTCTCTTATCTATAAGAAATTTAATAACATTTTTTAAGTGACCATAGCTCTTTTTTATTGAGTACCACATATTCTCTCCTTTCTTTATTTTATAAATTATTCACATTTAATTGTCTCTAGTATATATAATTTTCCTTTATAAATCAAACCAGTTAAGGAGATTATAACCTTAACAGGTTAAATTTAATGATTATTTAAGAAAAAATAGAGCCTAATTTTAATATGCCCTATTTTTCAATTAAGATATATCTTCTCTATTGGTATAGATTGAAATATCTGTCTATTATTTTTTCTAACTCTACTACACTTATGTACTTAGCTTCTCTAAGCACCTCTTTTCCATCTATATAAAGTATTATTGAAGGAAACATAAATATGCTTAACTGTGCTACTATATCTACGCTTTTTTGGGCTTGAACCTCTATAATCTTAGCATTAGGATATTTCTTAATTAATTCCTCTATCTTAGGTTTTAATACTTTGCAAACACAACAAGTATTTGTGCTTAAATATGCAAGTCTTATTCCTTTTTCTAAAGCAAAAGTTTTAAACTCTTCCTCACTTTTAATAATTCTCAAAAAAACAACTTCTTTCAACATCTAAAATTAAAGGAATGAAATTCAAATAAAACTTCATTCCCTTAATTTATTATATCAACAATATTAATTTATTCAAACTTTGATTTAATAGCTAAATTGTTAAAGCCCACTTATATATTCTATCATTAAGTTTTGGAAGATATGCTTCATGTCCATATTCATGATATACAACCACCTCTTTTTCTGCCTTTATATTATTATAGGCTGAAAATTGAGTTGATGGCGGACAAATATCATCCATTAAACTAATAGCCATATTAACCTTACATTTTATTCTACTAGCTAAATTTTTAATATCTATATATCCCAAGGTATTAAATACATACTCTTCATTTTCATGATTAGGATCTATAAACTTAAAATATCTTTTTAATTCATCATATGCCTCTCCTCCTAAATCCATAAACCATACTCTTTTATAGTCGCATAAAAATGGATAATATGCATATACTCCCTTGATTTTCTTTTCTAAAGCTGCACAAGCTAAAGCTAAGGCTCCTCCCTGAGAACCACCTGTTGTTGCTACTCTATTTTCATCAATAAAATCCATATTCATTATTATTCTTGCTAATATAACTGTATCTAAAAATATACTTTTAAAAAGTAATTTCTCTTTCCCCTCTACTAACCCTCTAACAATATGTCCTTTTACAGTAATTCCTTTAACTCCTCCTAAATCTTCTGAAAGCCCTGCTTGCCCTCTACAATCCATGGCAGCAACACACATTCCACTAGCTACATATTGTAATTTATTACTCCAATCTGTACTACTTCCTTGGTATCCGTGAAATTCTAATAATGCAGGAATTTTCCCTTCTATATTTTTAGGCTTCATAAATTTTGTATATATTCTTGCTCCATCTAAACTTGTAAAATATAAATCATAACAATCTGCTATAGGACTTTCAAAATCAGCCTTTTTCATTTCTACTTCGTAGTTAAAATTCTCTAAATTTCTAAGTTCATTATCCCAAAATTCATTAAAATCCTTTGGAATAGGACTAATTCCTTTATAATCATAAAGTTTTTCTAAGGACATATCTAACATTGGCATAAAAATCCCCCCTTAAAGATAAAAAAATCCAAATAATACCATTTATTATATATAATATTATATTACATTGTTTTTTACAACTTTTTTATTTCTTTTTAACCTTATAAAGGATTACTCTCTTTTAAACCAATCTTGATTTTACATAAGATAATTTATATGATATTTCATTGTTTATTGCACTCTCTTTTAGACTAACATTGATTTTACATAGAATTTTATTACCCTCTTAAAACAAAATCTAAAAAATTTAATTAAAAGAAAAAATCTACAGAAAATAATCTGTAGATTTTAAAATAAATACCTCTATATAAATTAATACGTTTAAAAATTCATTGTATTAATTCAATTTTAAATACACTTAAGCATTTTCATGAGTCTTCATATTTCCATTTCTTAATGCTCTTCTTTCTTCTATTAAATTCATAAGTAAGTAATCCATTGTCCAATTCATAGAAGTTTCTGTAACAGTAGCAACTATAGGTCTTTGAATTCTTGCTTTTTTTAAATTTTCTAAGAAAACATGTATTTTTCCAGGAGCTATAGCATTAAAGATTATTGCCTTTTCTTTAATTCCATTACTCTCGCTTTTTTCCATTTTATCTTCTAATACATTTTTTAAAACTTCATCAGAATTTTTATAATTTAAAACTATTTGGTCTTTTATTCCCATTATTCTAGCAAAGTTTTGAACTTTCTTTAATTCTTTATCTCCAAAATTATATAAAACTACACAACTTCTTCCTTCTTGTTCACTTCTATCTGAAATATCTATTTTCTCAAATGACATATTCTTTTCACCTCTAATTAAGAAATTATAATTATTAAATAATATTAGTAATTATAACACATATCATTTATTTTTCATATTATATATTTTGCTAGATAAATTCCTTTTATAATTAAATCTTATTTTATTGATTTATTTTCTTTGCTTTTTAATCTTTGATTTTTTGCAGTTATTAATTTATTATTTAGCATAAGTGTTAATACTAATCCAACTAAAGCTATAATAGAACATGCTAAAAATAACTTAGTATAACCAGTATTCATTGTATGTTGAAAAGCAGATTCTATTGAATTTTTAGAAGCATCTAATTTATCCATATAAGAATTTTGTATCATATTTATATTTACATGTGGATTATTTTGAAATTTCTCTCCTAGCATTGCAAATTGTGACTTAACCATCTCTTTTACAAGACTAAAAATATTAGTAACACTTGCATTACTCATTGCATTTGATAAACTTGAAGACGCTCCCCCTGGACTTGCCATTTTATTAGACATACCATTCATATGAGGCATAACTTTTTGCAATGCATCAGGAACTCTTCTTCCTGCATCTGATATAAAATTAATAAGTATATTAGGTGATACTGCAATACCTATTGATTTAACTAGAGATACTGCTGATTGTCCAACTGTAGCCTCACTATCTGGCACTAAGCTTAGCATTAAGTAGTTTATTGGAGTTCCCATTGAAAAACCTAATCCAAATCCCATAATAGCTAGTCCTATTACTAAATTAATCATACCAGGATATCTTGTTGTTATATATCCTTGATAAAGGTTACCTATAATAACTAAACTCATACCTGTTATTAATACTTTTTTAACCCCTATTTTATCAATAAATTTTCCTCCTAAAGGTGCTGCCATACCTACAAAAACTGCAAATATTGTAGTTATATATCCACCAGTTCCCATTGGTGTTTTTAATATATTTTCACTAAATTGAGGAATAAATACTGTTGCCATTAATCCACAACCTACAACTAAACTTAAGATTAAAGTTATTGAAATCTCTTTATTAGTGAAATATGATAAGTTTATTACTGGATCTTCAGCTCTCTTTTCAGCCCAAACTAATAATGGTATTGATATTATAAATATTAATAAATATGGCCAAACATCTAATGATTTTATTGAATTTGCAAAATCATAGAATTTTAAGTTTGTAGCTCCATACATTAAAGATAATATTAATATAGCTAATATACCTGAACCTAATATATCTAGTTTTTTAGGCTTTTCAGATGAAGTATTTTCTTCTAATCTAGTTGCTAAAAGCAATATTACTATACTTATTGGAACATTTACTAAGAATAAAAAGCCCCAATTTTTATCTCCAAAAATAGAAAGTATTCCAGAACCTAATGTTGGCCCTATAACTGTTGCTATTCCATATATTCCACCAATCATACCTAAAGCGGATCCTCTTTTTTCAACTGGGAATGATGTTCCTATGTAAGCTGCTGCTATTGGCATTATACCACCGCCACCAATAGCTTCTAAAACTCTTGATCCTAGTAAAAATCCATAACTATTTACATAATCTGAAATTCCACATAATAAAGAACCAATTCCAAACAATATTATGGCTACCATGTAGATTTTTTTTCTTCCAAACTTATCAGAAAGTTTACCCATTATTGGCATTGACACAGCATAAGCCAAGGTATATATTGTTATAACCCATACACTTGCATCTTGAGAAACATTTAATCCATTTGCTATTACATCTCTTGCTGGAGATACTATTCCAGAGTCTATTGCACCCATGAATATTCCAAGCAAAAATACAACCATAGTCAAAGCTGTTGATTTTTTATTCATTTTTTCACAACCTTTCTTTAATTGTAAATTATATTAATTTAACTTTATTTAGTCATAATCCTAAATAAAAAATTAAACTAATACAATTCACAATGAACTATGTTCATATTACTACTTTTTAAAATTAAACTCAAAAGCCAAATCTGCCTAAAAAAGTCTAAATTTTTGAAAAACATAGTTTTTTTTCTGTTTTATTTACATTTTATTAACATTTTAAACTCAAGTATATTTATAAGCAATCCTATACTAAGCTTACTATATATTAATAAAACATTGAATATTATTTCATATAAACAAATTAATTATTTTATTTGTTTTTTTAACCTTTTAATCTCTTCTTGTTGCTTTTTAATTATCTTTTCATATTCAGCCCTTTTATCAACTAGTTCATTGTTTAATGTATTTATTAATGAAGCCATTTCATCTGCACTCCCTACAATTCTATTAAAGAGTAAAAGATTAGATTTTAATATTTCTGGTATCTCTTGATGAGAATATCTTAGTCTATGATCTATTTCTCCATATCCTTCCTCAAAAATAGTCCTTACTTGTATCTCAGCTATTGTTGTACTATCTTGGGTAAAATTTAATTCAACTAAATAATGAACTGATCTATATCCTGACTTTCTTGAAATAACTTCTATTCCTAAATCATCAAAAATAGTTCTATCATCCCCATCTCTTATATTTGCAGTTATTTCTATTACATTCCAAGTTTTTATTATGAAGTCATGTATTTCTTTCCATTGATCTTTAAAAATATGTAATACTCTTATTCCTATTAAATCTGTTATTTCATTTTTATAATTATCTTCATTAAACTTAAAATTTTCTCCATACTTTTTTCTTCTATTTTCAGTTTTTCTTATGATTTTCTCAACTAATCTTTCTGGATTTTTTATTCTAGACTTAACTGAATGAACATTCTCATTAGAACGTAATATATTAGCTATGAAATCTGCTTGATTTTCATAAGAACTTTTAAATCTAACAAAGTCTGAAAATATTTTTTCTAAATCCTTAAAATCAATATTATTTTTTGTAATCTCCTCTTCAACATGAGGATATTTTTCTAAAAATTTATTTTTATCTAAATTTCTCATAGATTACCTCCCCCAATACATAAAAAACTACATTATATCATTTTACTTATTTATAATTTTTCTTAAATCCTCTAAACCTAACTTTATTTCCTCTTTAGAAAAGTTATATCTTTTAAGTTCTTCTTCGCTTTTCTTATCTAAAAGCTTATACATCTTTTCCCCTATTTCATATACCCTCTCACTTTTATTATTCTCTGCCTCTCTAAAAAGCATATCCTCGGCTTCATCAATTTTCCCTTTAGAAATAAGACCTCTTAAAGTTATCCAAAGTATATCATCTTTTGTATATGAATCGCTTAATAAGAAATCTCCTTCTCCATCATTATTTAATAAAAATCCCATTTTTAAATCACCCTCTCTTTTTACTCAAATATCTTCAAAAATTCTCCATATCCTTTTTCTTCAAGTTCCTCTTTAGGTATAAACTTTAAGGATGCTGAATTTATACAATATCTTAATCCTCCAAGCTCCTCTGGCCCATCACAAAATACATGACCTAAATGAGAATCTCCTAAATTACTTCTAACCTCTGTTCTCATCATACCATGACTTTTATCTGTCTTTTCTTTTATTATTTTTCTTTCTATTGGTTTTGAAAAAGCTGGCCATCCGCATGAAGAATAAAATTTATCCTTAGATGTAAACAATGGTTCCCCTGTTGTAATATCTACATATATTCCTTCCTCATGAAAATCCCAGTATTCATTTGTAAAAGGTCTTTCTGTACCATTTTCCTGTGTTACATAATATTCTTCTTCAGTTAAGATTTTTTTAAGTTCTTCTTTCTCTTTTTTAACATATTTCATTTTTCTAATCTCCTCACTATACCTTATAACCAATATTCTGCTATTATACTTATTAAAAAATTTACATTCTTATTATAATAATATCTCCTTTTTAAATTCTATTATAATTATATAAAAAATTTTTTCAATAAATTAAATCTAAAGTACTTAATATAAGGCTCTCTTTTAAACTAGGGTTTATTTTAGATAGAACTTTTTTACCCTCTTAAAAAGAATACTAATATAAAAAGCCTAATACTCATAAAGAAAAAAAGTTTATGAGTTAACAAACGAAGCATATTGGCGCTTTAAATTAACCTCTTCAAAAAAATAAACCGCATTAGCTTTTACTCTAATGCAGTTTATTTCCATTTACTTAAAATTCTTTATTTTGTTTTATTTGAAGTTTCTGCTTTTTCTTTAAAATCTCCAACTTTAGAACTATTTTTTATAGTTTTAAATTCATATCCTTCACTTTTAAAGTAATCAATAACTTCTGGTAATATTTTTATTGTATTTTCTTTTCCTGCAGTATCATGCATAAGTACTACAACGTGATTCTTACCATTTGAAGTTTTCTTAATATAATTCATCATTTCCTCTGTTGAATACTTTCTACCCTCAGCATCTCCATTTAATGCATTCCAATCAACATTTACTATTCCATTCTCCTCTAAAATTTTATCAAACTCTTGAAGTGATGGATCTTTATAATATTTTCTACTTCCATATCCACCTGGCATTCTTAAAACTCTACAATTAAATTCTTCTCCAAGGACATTTTTCATTATATCGTTTGTTCTATTAAATTCATCCATAAAGACATCAATATTTAATTTATTATGTGGATATAAAGTCTTAAAGTTATGACTATAGCTATGGTTTGCAATAGCATTTCCATTTTTTATTTCATCCTTTAAAAACTCTTGTCTTTTTGGATCCTTTTCTATACTGCTCCCTAAAACAAAGAAAGTAGCTTTAACTTGTTTATCTTTTAATATTTTTAATATTTCTTCTGTTCCATTAGAAGGACCATCATCAAAAGTTAAGAACACATACTTACCATCACCCTTGTATGTTCCATCAGCCATCTCTTGAACGTCCTTAGCATCAATAGCATACTTTTCTCCTTCATATGTAACATTCATTCCAGGAACTATATCATCTTTATCAGGTTTAACCTCCAAAACTTCTTTCTTAGGAATATCTTTTTTAGGAACTTCACCTTTAAAAGGCCTACTTCCCATGATGCTAATAATCTTTATTCCACCTAATAATAAAGCTAAAATAACTAAAACACCTAAACCTATTTTAAAAAAGTCTTTTCTTTTCGACTTTCTTCTTTTACTTGAAAAAATATTTTTGCTCATTATGTCCTCCTATGTTAACCTTAAACACTTTTTAACCAAGTTACTTGTACACCCAATCCTATTATCTTTTAAAAATTTCTTTTTATGATTTCAAAAGAGTTACAATTTTAAATATCGTTTAAATTCTCTATACAATATTACATTTTTATTTTACAATAAAACTTAATAAATAAATATAAAGGATGACTCAAATGAAAAAAATTAATAGATTATTCATTATAATACCATTAATATTATTAATAGGAATTATAATGTACTTTTTAAACAAATATTTAATTAACATAAATAATATTAGAGAATTAATTTTAAGTGCTAAAATATTTGCACCAATTATTTATATAATAGCTTTCTCATTAGTTCCTCTTACATTTTTTCCAGATTCTCTTTTAGCTATATTAGGAGGTAGCTTATTTGGATTATGTAAAGGAGGATTTTTAACTCTTATAGGTGCCTTAATAGGAGGTAGCATTTCGTTCCTTATTTCAAGATTTTTAGGTGATAAATTCATTAAAACTTCTAAAAATGAAAAACTCAAAAACATACAGGAAATATTAAGAGATAAAGGATTTTTAACCATACTTATTTTAAGACTTATTCCACTTTTTCCCTTTGACCTTATAAGTTATGGTGCTGGACTTACTTCAATAAAATATAAGGACTTCTTTTTAGGTACTTTAATTGGAACTATTCCAGGAATAATTGTTTTTGTAAATTTAGGTGCTCAATGGATAAGCTTAGATAAAACTAGTATTTACTGTTCACTAACTTTACTTATATCATTTATAATCTTTTCTATATTCCTAAAAAAGGTTTATTTTAAAAAATATATTCAGAAATAAATGAAAGGCATGTATCAAAATAACTTTTTATAAAACTTATAAATAATATTAAGAAAATATCTAGATGAGCTTTAGAATTTAAATTACTCCGTAGAAAATATAACCTTAAAAAGCTTAGATTGCTTAAATCGTAGTAAGTTTCTAAGCTTTAGTAATATTTTTATAGTAATAATTATAAAATTCTTAGCGAAATCTAGTAATTCTAGAAATGCATTTATAAGTTTTATTATTATATTTTTAGATAGCCCTATTATATTTAAAAAGATTAAAAACTGCACCAAAATATTGATACAGCTTTAACTTTAATATTAACTTTAAATATTTTTATAACTACTCATATTTATAGGCTTTATGTTATTTTGTCTTGCCCATCTATTAAACAAATTAAATATATGTTTATTATCTAATTCTCTTCTAATATCTTCCTCTTCCTCTTTACTACATATTAGATAATTATTAAACAATATTTTTTCATCAGGTTCAAGTTTAGATATAAACTCTTCTTTTTTTCCTTCTTCTAAATTATTAAATTGTCTTTTAAAATCATAATTAAAATCTTTTAAAGCCTCTCCCTCTGAATGTTTAGAAAACCACTTAAATGCCGATTTTACATTTAATAATGATTCAATTAAAAGTCCTATAGCTACTATAACTATACCAATTACCATGAAAATTTTCATAAAACCATCTCCAAAACAATTACTTATTTTTAAAAACTTCTAAATAAACTCTAATATAAAGTTATTCCTAAAATAATATTAAATATACTTTACTTTGTTATTTAAAAGAAATCCTAATTTTAAAAGAAGAAGTTAGACCTCTAACTTCTTCTTTTATCCTAACTTATATAATTCATAGGATTTACCCATTGTCCATTTATCATTATACCAAAGTGTAAATGTGGACCTGTACTATATCCTGTTGAACCTACATATGCAATAACTTGTCCTTGTGAAACATGTTGACCAGTAGTAACAGCTAATCTACATGAATGACCATATAATGTTTTTGTTCCATCTCCATGATCTATTATAACCATATTTCCATAAGCTGTATTCCAACCTGCCTCTATTACCGTACCTGCCTTAGAGGCATGTATAGGTGTTCCATAGCTAGCTCCTAAATCCGCTCCAGTATGAACACTATGTTTACCTGTTACAGGATGAATTCTTGGTCCAAATGGATCTGTAACTCCTCCTGGTGCTGGTCTTATGAAACCACTTGCTGATACTTTACCACCACTTGAATCCCCTTCACTTGTTCCTTTAGAAGTTTCATTTCCTGATGAACCTGAGTTATTTCCACTATTATTATTTTGTTTTTCTTGTTCTTTTTTTGCTGCTTCTTCCTTTGCAGTTAACTGATTTATATAATTTGTAAGATCTGAATTATCCTCTTTATATGCATTTATCTCATTTAAAAGATTTTTCTCTTGATCACTTAAACTATTTATCTCATTTTGCTTTTGAGTTTCTAAGTTATTAAGTTCTGTTATTTGTTCCTCATATTGCTTAACTAAAGAATCATACTCTTTTTTCTCAGTTTCCAGTCTAGATTTCTCTTCTGATAAAGTCTTCTTTTGAGATTCTAAATCAGATTCCTGACTTTTAAGATCCTTTTCAACCTGCTTTATGTCATTTATTAATTTATTATCAGTTTCAATAACAAAGCTTATATTAGCTATATTATTAAGAAGCTCCCCAACTCCTTTTGACTCAATAAGAATATATAAAAATTCATTTCCTAAATTGTTTTTATATGCACTTCTTATTCTACTTGCCAATATTTTTTCCTTTTCAGCTTGTTCTTGTTTCTTGTTTTCAATACTACTTTGTATTCCTGATATTTTACCCTCTAATTTAGTTATACTTTCCTGTAAAGCATTTATATTATTCTTATATTCATCAACTTTTTTTTGAGAACTTAAAAGAAGTTTATTTTTCTCTGCTATTTGATTTTGTATTTCATCTAATTTTTTTTCACTTTCAGTTTTCTGTGAATTAATAGCATCCTTTTTATCATTTAATCCATTTATCTTGTCTTTATTATTATTTATCTCTTGCTGAGCTTCTTCCTTAGTTTTAGCTTGTACAACATTGCTAGGTAAAGAAATACCAAGTATCATTGTTGCACTAAGTATAACTGCAGCTATTCTTTTTCTATTCATTGTATTTCACCTATTTCTTTATATATATCTTACGTTTCTAAAACACCACATATCAAGTAATTATACACCATAATAATATTTTTGTTAATATATATAAAACATTTCATTAATATAATTAACATATTTTTTATTATTAAAAATTCTCTCTATTATATTAAAAAGAAAGGATTATATCAATCATTTAATATTGATACAATCCCTAATAAAAATTTATAATTTTTCATTTAAAATTTCATCGTCTATAAGCTCCTCTAAGCTTTTAAACTTGCTTTTTCCATTTAAATAATGTTTTTCTATACTATCTTTCATTTCTTCTAAAGAAACCTCAGTATAAAACTCTTCTTCTTTAAAGTCATTTTTCATTCTTTCGTATATTCTTTTTATTATATTTTCTCTATCTTTACTCATAATATTTCTCTCCTAAAGTGTTAATAAATTATTTATAAATATATTATACACAGAGTTTAAAATATATTAAAGATGTATAAAAATATATTTATCACTTTTTTAAAACTAATGATATAATTATTATAATTTTAAATACTAATGAGGAGTTGATTAAAATTAAAGATAAGAAAATAACTTTAATAGATAAATTTAAATTTTTCTTTGGATTTCCAAAAAATGCTGTAAGTGATGCTTTAGGAATTAGTGTTGATACAAAACCTAGGGTTATAGCTTTTTACCTATATACGGTCTTAATATTAATTTTAGCCTTACTTAAGGTCTATGTAATGTTTAGTATATTAGGAAGACTTATTGTTATTTTAATAAGTTTATTTATCTTTGTGGAAATTTTATATTTCATAGTGTCAAAAGATAATAAAAAATAATATAAGTAACCAAAACCTTCTTAAATTCTATACTATTACTAGTATTTTAATTTTAAGGAGGTTTTTATTTATGCCAAAATCAGCATGGGATTTTACATTAGAATTACTTTCTATAATGGGAGATATAGATAGATACAGTGAACTATTAAGTAAAAGTTCAACATATAGTGACAGGGAACTTTATTCTAAAAAAATAGATTCTTTAGAAGTTAAATTATTTGATATTAGAGAAAAGCTAAAAAAATTGACAGTAATTTAAACAACTTTAATTTTGATGTACTTTTTTTATTTCTCTTTAACTTAATATTTATTTTAATTCTATGAACTATCTTTAATCACATGAAAAAAAGGTTCAACTAAGGTTGAACCTTTTATAAACTCAATTAATATTCCCAAATATGCCGTCACACTTACAATTTTATACCTGCCTCTCGCAGGTGGGCTCTGCTCAAATTAACTTGACCATCTTCCGCCACATCTATGTGAAGTTTTCACTTGAAGTCCGCTCTTATTAACCTTCTTGCAAATCCCGTATTTAACATGTAGGTTAAAATCAATAAGCTTCGCGTACATCTCAGGATTGCTTATGTTTTTATTATAACACAAGATTTTAAAAAATCAACATTGAATTTTCAGAATCTTTTTACTTTAATTCATCTAAAATATCATCTATCTCTAATTCTTCATGATCTGGAAGAAATACGGCTAAAAATTGTTTTCCTGAATAGTTTGCATATTCAATTTCATACCCTTCAGCTTTACCAATAACTTGGAACTCTTCCATAATTTCTTCCAAAATTTCTTCTACCCCATCAGTAGCCACATCATCTAAATAAGGAATTACTCCCTCCATTATCCATGAGTTACTTTCTTCTTCATAGTCAGTTTCATCATTTGCACAGGCTCTAGCAGCTTGAATTTCCATATCATCAAAATCATAATAAAACTTAAGGGCTAATCCATCACCATCTAAAGAAACTTCCTCTATATCTGATAAACCATTAGTAGATAAATAATTTATTATTCTATACTTATCCATAATATCCCCCTTTTTGTATTAATATAATAATTTTTTATACTCTTTTTTTACTTGTCTAAATTCTTCTTCATCTTCAACTAAGTTATATTCTACTGAATCATTTAAAGTATCAACTCTAAATACGAAATCATTTGCCTCATCTCCATCACATTCAACTGGTGATAATACTATATATTCTTTCTTTTGTTTTTCTCCAAGGTATATTTTTGCAACAACCTCAAATTCAACCTTATTTCCTTCTTCATCTCTAAAGGCCATTATTTGTTTTTCTTCCACGTTATTTTCCTCCTAAACTAACCTATTAAAGGTGATTTTTCACCTTTATAAAATATATATTCATAGTGTAATGCTCTAGTTAAAACTACATAAAGAAGTTTTTTATCCATTTCACTTTGATTATAATTTTCTTTATCTAAATTATAAACTATAGTACAATCAAATTCTAACCCTTTTGTTAAGTATGATGGAATTATTATTAAATCTAAATTAAATTCTTTTTGATCATCCTTAACTAAATCAAAGTCGTATTTTGAATTTTTCTTTACTAATGCTTTTATCTTTTTACATTCTTCTAAAGTTTTACCAACTATTGCAACTGAACTTTTACCCTCAGATTTCACCTTATGAATTATACTGTCTAAATGCTCACAAAATTCCTTAGGTGTTGAATATTCTATTTCCTCTGGAATCATTCCATGCCTTAAAACTGGTTTAGCCGGTTCTTCATAGTGATTTTGTTTTACTAAGACCTTGTTTGCATAGTTTATTATTTCAACTGTACTTCTATAACTTTGGCTTAAATGTCTGTACTCAGCATTTCCACCATAAACTAATTTAATAGTTTTTTGCCAATCATCTATCCCTTTAAAAGAATAAATTCCTTGACCTATATCTCCAACTATGGTCAATGAATTTCCAATAGTCATCATTGACATTACATATAATTGGAACATTGAATAATCTTGTGCCTCATCTATAACTATATGTTTTAATAAATTTGAATCTTCTAATCCTTCTATCCTTAACTTTAAGTAAAGCATAGCTGCTAAATCATCAGCATCTATTTTCTTATTATCTAAATTTGCTATAAGATTATTCTTCATATATTCAGCTAATTTTTTTGGTATTTTTCCTGCCGTTACTTCTTCAAAGACTTCCTTATCTTCAAAGAAAGTTTTATAAACATTTGCTGTATTTATTCCCTTCCAATGATGGAAATAATCATTAAATTCCTTTTTAGCAGATTTTTTTATCTCACTTTTATGAGCATCTCTTTCATCATAAAGTTCAATAAGTTTTTCTCTTCTCTCTTTTGAGTCTTCCATGCTCTTTTTAACTCTGGCAATTCTATACTCATACTGAAAATCCACCTTATCAAGTACTTTAGTAATCTTTTCTCCTAATTTCTTTGAAAAATATTTTTTAATTTCATCTTTTCTCTTATTAACTGGATATTTAACTAAATCTTTAAGAAATAATCTCTTTATTTCATTGGCATCAAAAACTGAATAACCACAAACCTTTATATCCTCAATTTTACTATCTTCTCTTTCTAAAACCTGTATATATCTGTCTAACATCTCTTTAAAGACCATAGATCCCTTTATTTTACTGTCATTCATCACATACTTATTAGTATTCTCGTCTCCTACTAATATGTCTACAAGTTTTTTATCCTTAGTTATTATTTTTCCTTTTATTCCAAGTTTTTTAACTGCCAATTCCTCAAAGGTCTTTTGTTCTACCTTATCTACTCCTAAATTTGGTAAAACTTCTGATATGTAATCTAAAAATATTTTATTTGGCGCAATAACAAGTATATCATCACCAGTTATATTTCCCTTATATCTATATAAAAGATATGCTAGTCTGTGAAGTGCTACTGTAGTCTTTCCAGATCCTGCTGATCCTTGAATTATTAAAGGCGTATTCTTAGGCGCTCTTATAATATCATTTTGTTCTTTTTGAATTGTTGCAACAACATCCTTAAGTTTTGTTCCTGTACTATTTTCTAAGTTTATTCTAAGGAATTCATCTATTAAACCATCACCCTCTTCATCAAGACCTGACTTTAAGATTATTTCATTTATTCCTTCATCAAAACATTCCTTAAGATTATATTCATCATCAAAAAGAAACTTTCTCTTTAAACTTAGCTCTCCTTCAATTATTCCTATAGGTGCTTTATAGTATGCTTCTCCCTGTGTTCCACTATAATATAAATCTGCTAAAGGTGCTCTCCAGTCTATTACTTTTTCTTCCCCCTCTAACATATCTCCAAGACCACTTTTTCCTATATAGAAGCTTTCCATATCTTTTCTATATTCTCTAAAATCAATTCTTGCAAAGTATGGTTTATCATAAGCTTCCTTAAACTTTTCAAGTTCTTTCCCTAAAAATTCAACTGATTTTTTAGTTATTTCTATCTCAGTATTGTAACTTCCCTTAGCTTTTTTATTAAGTAGATCTAACTTACCATCTGTTTTTTCTTTTTCTTCTCCTAGCCTACTTTGTTCATCTTTAATCCATTTCTTTGTTTCTTTAAGCACATTCCTTTCGTACTTTAAAACTTCATTCTCATTCATAATAACTAACTCCTTCACAAAACCATATTTAGTTTTAATAAGGTATATCCTCAAAATATCATCAATGAATTTAATTATACTATCTTACACTTAACTATACAAACTTTCAAAAAAATTTATTAATTTATAATTAAAATATATTTTAAACTAACATTAATTTAAAATAGATGGAGAAAATAATAAAGAGGTGATATTTATGGAAAAACTTACAGATAGAACTCCTGGAGAGGCTTTAGATGATAATCTAAAGGGATTATATATGGGAATCCATATTTTTGATAGGTATTCTAAAAAATGCAAATCAAGAGAACTTAAAAATTTACTTAAAGAAGTTATATCTTTATATGAAAAGGAAGCCTTTGAATTATCAAAGAAAATTTCTTCCCTTGGAAAATCTCCTTCTACTAATATTGGAATTATTGGAAAAGCATCTGAATTAATCTATAACTTAAAAACAGTTTCAGCTGATACAGATAGTGAGATACTTGAAGAAAGTATTAAATCCTGTAAAACAGGAATAATGATGTTTCAGAAATTTCTAAAAGATAAAGGTTCTGATTTAGACAAGGATTCCTTAAATTTAATAAAAGATATAATAAAAGAAAATGAAGAGCTAAGCAAAAAACTTAATGAATTTTCAAAGCCTGAGCAAGCTGATTTCTTCTAAAAAAAGCTCTGTTTTAATGGAGTGTTGATTTTAGCTATCCTTTCTGACCTACTTAATTTTGCAGAGAGTTTCTATTGAATATTCAAGAACTAATAGCTAAAGCGAAGAACTCCCATAGGTCAAAGAGCTTCGCTTCTTAAGTCTATTATTCTTCCATATTCAATGAACTCTAAACTGCTTATTAAGATGGTCCAAAAGTTCTATCTAAAATCAACACTAGGTTAAAACAGAGCCTAAGAAAAAATTTAACTACTTCTTAATAAACAAAGCTTTCTTGATAAAAATTAAATAGCCCACTTTTTATCCTTAGTAAAAGAAACATTTAACCACTTTTCATAAGTAATATGTTTTAGTGACTCAAAGATTTTTTCTCTTAAATCATCCATATCATCTAATTTACTTATTTCACTACTGTCATTATAAATAAAATCTATTTCTATTCTTAAATTTCTTCCACTTTTAGAAACTCTAGTTATTGATTCTTGAAAATTATACTTTTCTTCTATATTATTTATAACTTCTTTAATTTCTAAAGTTAAGTTATCATCTGCTTTAAATTCTACTAACTCTTTGAAGGCCTGTATTAAGGCTTTAATAGGCATTTTTAAGAATATGGTTGAACAAATTACAACCATGGAAGGATCTACATACTTATTAAACCAAGCTAATTCTGTATTTTTTAATAAATTTGCTACTAAGAAACCTAATAAAACTCCAAAACTTAAAAGAGTATCCATAAGCCACTGATTTCCTTCCACAAACAAAAGATTAGATTTTATCTTTTTACCTTTTTTCTTCAAGAAAGCATAGGCTATACCACATCCTAAAGTAGATATTAAGGCATATATAAGTGCAGATCCATATTGAACCTCATTTCCTCCTGATAAAATGTCAATTATTCCTCCCCCTAAGGAATATATACACATAAAAAATATTGCTAATGATTTTATTATTATAATAACAGGTTCTATCATTCTTTTTCCAAAAGGATATTTATCCTCTTCTTTTTTATTAATGTAATTACTTCCAACAACAGATAAAATAGATAATCCTAAACTAATTAATGAATATATTCCATCAAATAAAATCATTTCAGATTCTATAGCTCATCCCCAAGCAATTCCTAAAACTGCAAAAAATAAAGCACCTAAAGCTGATATCTTTAATAAATTTGTTTCTTTATTCATAAATTTCACCCCATAAAATAATTCTATAGAATTATTTTATACTTTTTTATGTTCTTTTTTCACTCATCAATAAGTTATATAAAAAGCACTAATACATTTTCCTTTTTATTCAATTTTTTTATTAAAAAACACTTTAATCCATTTTTTATCATATAAGCCTCCTATTTTATATTATTTTTTTAATTTTCTCTCAATTTTCTCTTTAAGTAAAATTGATTTTTCTGAGAGATAATATGGATATACAAAGGTCAAATACATATTTATTGATTTTAATGCTTCCTCCAAATCCCCTGCTATAAATTGTGCTTTAGCTAGATTGTACCAATAAATTGGTGAAGATGATTTTTCCTCTGCACCCTCTTCATAATATTTCATTAAATCATTATGGTACTTACTATATAAATTCTCGTCCTTAACTCCTTTTACTCCCCATCTACTCTCCTCTAAATTTTTCTCTGTATTTTTTCTGAAATTTTTATTTATTAGGTTTCCAACTGAAATAACTCTTTGTTCTATTAAGTAAAAATCTCCCTTTTCCCATTTAATTTGACTTTCAATATCTCCAATATAATCAGCATCTGATTTTCCTAAAATCTTTTGATAAATTTTTAAATTAGCTACATTACTTCCTAATTCATAAAAAGCATATGAATTATAAACTCTACTTATATTAACCCTCTCTTTCCCATGTTTAAGATTTCCATTTTTATAATATACAAAATCTAAGTAATATTTAAAATTTTCACTTATATCTATAATATATTTTTTATTTATTTTTAAATTCAAAACCTCAACCCTATAGTTCTCCTTATATTTTGCTGTAATTTTGTTATTTTCAAAAAAAACATCGCTATTAAATACTTCTACTATTTCTCCAGCTTGCCAAGAAAAAATATTGCTTCTCATATATCCTCCATGATATGGAACTATACTCCTAACTAATATTTCTTTCTTCTTATTATCTATAAAACTTTCCAAAGATAAATCAAATTTATAATTTTCATTTTCCAGCTCTATCTTACATGTTTTCCCACAACTTTTTTCTTCTATCAATATATATGTTCTATATTCACATCTATTATCTAAAGATGATATTAAATAAACATCATCATACACTCCATCGCCTGTAACATCCCCTAATTTATGAGCTAAAACCTTCTCATTAAAGCTTAAAATCATATATTAACCTCCATATATGTTTACTATATTATTAGTTTATATGCCATTTACTTATCTGTTACTTTCCCTTAAAAACAAATGAATTTTAATTATAATTAGTTTATAATTAAAATAATACATAACACATTAAAGATTGGAGAGAACAAAATGACCAAAAGCAAAAGAAAATTTCTAACTTGGATTTTATCACTTCTAATTTTGATAGCTGCTTCTTACTTTGGAGTACGTGCAATTTATAAAAATTATTTTGCCCCTCAAGTTGAAGTAACCCCAATAAATTCTAATATACAACTAAATAACTGGAATCTAATAAAAAAATTTCTTCCTACAAATGTTGATTTATCATTAAAACAACTAAAAGTTGAATCTTCTACAGAATTTACAGATTCAGAATTAACAGATATTTTTATATTAGCTTTAAGAGAAAACCCTGAAGCAACAAAAGATATTACTGGGCTAAAAGTTATTATAAAAAATAAGGATATAAACATATATGCAAATTTTTTATATAAGAATATTCCAATGCAAGGAAAACTTGTATTTACAGCCCAAAGCAAAGATGGAAAAGGAATCTTCCACTACAAAGAAGGTAAGGTAGGTTTTATTGATATTTCAAAAGATACAATTTTTAAAAATCTTAAAGATACATCCCTATTGTCTTTTTATAAAGAAGATGGAGATATAATACTTTCATTTAAAGATGTTATTAAATATATTCAAATTAAATCTATAACAACAGAAAATAATAAAATAGATATAGTATTTAGTGGTACAGTCCCTCTACTTAGTGCTATCTTACCAAATATAAATTCAAAATAATTCTTAACTTAAATTAGACTATAAAAGGCTAACATTTTTTGTTAGCCTTTTATATTACTTATAATTAAATAAATTTATTTAAAATATCAAAGATATAAATACTAATCATATTAACTTATAATTCTTCAAAACATAAATTTCAATATTTGTGGAACAATAATCCTAATTAATTTATTTAGGTGATTTATATGATTAATAAACTTATTAAAAAATGCAATTTAGATATTCAATCAATGAAACAAGAGGGAACAATAGCTTTTTTAACTTTTTTAATATGCTGGAGATTTTTTGGTATTGAAAATGCAATATTAGCCTATCCCATAGCTTTAACCTCTTCAATATTAAGAAAAGAAAACTTTAATATAAACCCAATTGAAAATACAATTTATCTTATAATACTTGACCTATCCCTAGTTATTATATCTTTTATTGCTACCCAAAATATATTTTTAGGCTTTTTCATAAATATGTTTACTATATTTTTTATAGCTTATAAATTTTCAATTGGCTATAACCCCCTATTTTATAAACCTTTTCTTATGCTTTATATATTCACTAGTTTTTACACCGTAGATTTTTCTCTTCTACCTAAAAGATTATTATCAATACTTTTCGGATTTTCTTTAATAATAATATTTCACTTATTCTTAAATAAAATCTCTTATAGAGCCTTGGTAAATGAAAGCATAAGTAATTCATTAAAGGAACTTATAATGCAAACTGAAAATATTTTAAATGGATCTTATAGTGTAGATTTGCAAAAATCAATATGCAAGGAACTTGATTCTATTTGTTATAACATTTATACAACTAGGAGCCGTAAAAGCTTAACAAATAATATTGGAAGCATACAATTTAAAATTTACATAATATTAGAAAACTTAAATTTAGAATTTAAAAATTTAAATTCTATCTACTCTTCCCAAACCAAGAAAAGTAAAATTATAACCTCATTTTTAAAAGAATTAATACCTACATTTAATGAATTAATATGTTACATAAGTGATGAAGAAAATTTCTTAAAGTTAGAAAAAAGGCTAAAAAAAATTAATAACTTCCATGAAAAAATACCGAATCATTTTGTATTTATGCATGATATATCAGTATCATTAAACAATCTTTACCTTTATTTAGCTGATATAAACACTTTAGAGGAAAAACTTAAATACAAACCCTACTACTCTTTAAAAAATACAGATAAAACTCAATTTAAATTTAGAGAAAATCTCCATTTGGGTTCTATAAAGTTTAATTTTTCTCTTAGAATTTCTTTAACTTTAAGCGTAGTTTTACTTTTAGGTTCTCTACTTGATTTAACTAAAATAAGTTGGCTTGGAATAACTATTATGTCAATAATGCAACCTTATTATGAGGATACCCTTAAAAAGAGTAAGGATAGGTTTAAAGGAAATATTCTTGCAGTTTTAATCATAACCATACTATTAAATGTTTTTCAAAACAAATTTATTTATTTCTTAACACTTACCTTAACCCTTTATTTAACGTACTCATTTAAAAGCTACTACAAACTTTCTCTATTCACAGCTATTTCTGCTATATGTATGGCATCCTTAACCTACGAAGTAAATACTGTTTCCATATATAGAATTTCTTATTTATTACTAGGAATTTTAATTACCTATTTAGCAAATAAATTTATATTTCCTTACAGCTTAGATAAAGGAATTAAAGAACTTAGCTTTAAGCTTATAAAAACACTAAATCTTTTATTTTTAGAACTTATTAAAATTAATGAAAAAAATGAATGCTTAATTTTAAACCTTCTAATTCACATTAACCTTATTTCAAATAAGCTTTCTCTTAGAAATATACAAAAGCAGTATGAAAATATAAATTTACTTCTTGAATCAGTACAATTTTTAAGTATAAACTTATCCTACTACACTCTTCTTAAGAAAGATTTAGGATTAGTATGTGGTGTTAATAAGGATAACCTAATACAATTACAAAAAAATCTTCAAAATTTAATAGATTCAAATTCCTCATTAGATGAAATAATCATATTTTTAAATAGCACTTTAGATTCCTTAATAAATTGTCCTTACTCCGAAAAAACAAAATACACCTTTTACTCTAATGGACTTATAATTTAAAAATTATGTTCTGTTTTAAAAGAATATTGATTTTAGCTAGCCTTTTAGATTTGCTTATTAAGATGGACATAAAGGTCTATCTTAAATCAACAATAATTTAAAATATAAATAAAAATTAAAAAGCATTTATAAAAATATAATAATAAAACTTATTTTTATAAATGCCTTTTATATATTAAAATTACACTAAATAATCAACCTTAAATAAATCCATTAATTCCTCTTCACTTAAAGAATTAAATGCATTACCACAACAAGCTTCTCCTTCCTCAATAACCTTTGATATTAAAGCTTTCTTTTCTTCCTGAAGTGCTACAACCTTCTCCTCAATTGTTCCTTTAGAAATAAGTTTTATTACTTCCACCACATTTTTTTGCCCTATTCTATGAGCTCTATCTGTGGCTTGGCTTTCAACAGCTGGATTCCACCAAGGATCAAAATGTACTACAATGTCAGCTGAAGTAAGATTAAGTCCTGTTCCACCAGCCTTTAAACTTATTAAAAATACAGAATTATCTCCCTCATTAAAGGCCTTAACCATATCCATTCTTTTCTTAGAAGAAACACTTCCATCTAAATAACTAAATTTAATTTTTTCTCCATTTAATCTTAAGGATATATTTTTAAGAATAGATGTAAATTGAGAAAAAACAAGTATTTTATGTCCTTCCTCTATTCCTTGATTTAATATTTCTATTAAAGCTTCAATCTTTGCACTCTTTCCTTTATAATCATTTAAAACAACTGATGGATCTAAAGCTAACTGTCTAAGTTTAGTTATATAAGATAATATCTCTATCTTACTCTTATTAAATTCCTCACTATCTTGTTTCTTTTCAACTATTGAAAGTGCATTTTTAGCATATACTGAATAAACCTTCTTTTGATTCTCTTCTAAGTCTACTAAAAGCATCTTTTCAATTTTATCTGGTAATTCTTTTATTACATCTTTTTTCTTTCTTCTTAAAATGAATGGGTTTATTAGGTTATGAATTTCTTCTAAAACCTCTTCACTTTCATTCATCTTCTTATAATATCTAGAAGTAAATCTTTTTCTATCATATAAATATCCAGGCATTATGAAATCAAATATAGACCAAAGTTCCATAAGTGAATTTTCCATAGGGGTTCCTGACAAAGCAAATTTTAAATTAGCCTTAACCTCCTTAACTGCCTCAGAATTTTGAGAATCTGGATTTTTAATTGCCTGTGCTTCATCTATAAAACAATAATCAAAACTTATTTTTTTATATTCTTCTAAATCTCTTTTTAATAAATTATATGTTGTTATTACTACGTCTATATTTTCCCTATCTTTTAATAAAAGTTCTCGTTTTTCTTTTCCTTCATTTAAAACCTCTACTCTTAAACTAGGTGCAAATTTTAAAAATTCCTCTTTCCAATTATAAATTAAGGAAGTTGGAGCCACTACTAGACTTTTTTTTCCCTTATTAGAAAGCATAAAAGTTATGGCTTGAAGTGTTTTCCCAAGTCCCATTTCATCCCCTAATATTCCACCTAAACCTAAGTGTTCTAAGGTTTTAAGCCAGTTATATCCAAATTTTTGATAAGGTCTAAGTTCAGCTTTTAAATCTTCTGGAACCTTAAACTCTAACTTTTTAATATTTTTAAATTTTGATTTTATATCATTTAAACTCTTCTTACCTTTTATATACCTAATTCCATTCTCCTCAATAAAATTAGCTATATATAATGCTCTATTATTTCCAAGTTCTAAAGTATTTTCTTCTAAATTTCCATCCAAAGAATCTAAAAGCTTCAAGAATTGTTTTAACTCCATTTCCTCTAAATCTAAAAACTCTCCACTTTTAAGCTTATAGAATTTTGTATTTTCTCTAAAGGCCTTTAAAATATCCTTTGTTTCTTCCTTTTTAATATCTCCTATCTTAAAGTCAAATTCAAAGTAGTTATATCTTCCTGGTTTTATTTCTCCCTTTATTCCCTTACTTCCTATACTCTTAATCCCTTTAAAGTTTTCTGAGTAATAAACATCTCCAAGTTCCTGTAACTTATTTATATCATATTTAAAAAAGCTAAATATATATTCATCACCTAAGGTAAAATAAAACCTATTATTAATCTCTTCAAAACAAAATCTTTCAATCTTCTCTAATACTTCTTTTTCTTTCTTAATATCCCTATATATTATCTTTTCCTTACAATCTTCAAATATATTAAACTCATATGCTCCATATCTTACTTTAATAGTTAATAAAACATCATTTTTCTCTTTATCAAAATAAAAATTAAATTTAACTGGTTCTAATACAGTTTTGCTTAATATACTTTTAGAAAGCTCTACATTTTCACTTACCTCTCTTAAATCTGGTATAAGTTCCCTAAAAATTCTTTCCTCATCACATTTATCTATTTTTAATACCTTCCCCTCTGAAAATACATTTATATAATTTTTTAGTTTATAGCAAAACTCTTTTTTAGGAAGATATATTGTTGTGCCGTATAAAAACACATCCCCCTTATCTCCTAATACTTTGGGCATACCATTTTGAGAGCTTAGTTCATATGCAAACCTTTCTTCTTTTAATGAAAAATCAACTGGTACATCCTCAAAGGATATTTCTCCATGAACTGGCTTATAAAAAAATCCTTCATTTAAGTAAACTCTATGATTTCTTATTATGTAAAAGAATTCTCTAACCATATAATTTGGAATTTTTATATTTTTACCACTTACTAAGGAATCTCTATTTCTTAAAAATCCCTTTATAGGTTTCTCTATTTCCTTTAATGTTTCTATAAACTCTATTAATTCCTTATCCTTAGAAGAAAAACTTTGTTCTTTTATATTAAAGGTAAAAGCTTTGCTATACTTAACAGGAATCTTATTATAATAAGAAACTAAAAACTGTTCTATATCTTTTAAAATATAAAGCTTATTAGAAGGCATACTTTTTGTTCCTATTTTAAACTCTGCTAAAAGACTATTACTCCATTCATTTTTATTAATATAAACTTCTAATTTCAATTTTTCTTTTTTTCTATGATTATCAAGAATTAAATCTAATAAGGAATTCTCTCTTTTTAAAGAAACTATATTTTTATTTTCAACAAAAACCTTTTCCTTAGCTAACTGTCCTAAAGATTTATAAAATGTAGCCACTAAATGCTTACAACAATAATTTTCCTTGCTAAACTCATGCTTTTCATAGTCTAAACAAGTACAATAAGTTGATAATATCCCCTTTGTTCTAATATCCATTTCAAGTTTTGTACTATACTTACTAAAAAGCTGTTCTGATATTACCTCTCCACTTATAGATATTAAATCCTCTTCTTTTTCTATATTCACACTTTCAACTAAATCATTGCTAAGAACTCTTTGCCCTTTGCTATAATTTCGTCCTGATGTTTCTTCTTTAAATCTCTGTAACAATAAATCTTCAACTGACATACTTTCTCCTCTATTAAAAGTTCTTCATATCTTACCATTATAACATAAACTTAATTTACTAAAAAAATAAACTTACAAAAAAATATCAGATATAAACTCTCTTATTTATATCTGATATTTATTATAAAGCTTTATATAACTGTACCTCTTTCTATTAAAGAAGGTTCTAAATTTATTATTTTACTTTCACTATTTTTCTTATTTATTAAATCAATAAGGAGTTTACATGAATCTTCTCCTATTTTATATATAGGCTGTGCTATTGTTGTAAGCTCAGGTTCCATATATGATGAAATATTTATATTATCATACCCTAATATACTTATATCCTCTGGAATTTTATATCCATTTCTTATTAAATATTTCATTCCTCCAATAGCCATAACATCTGAACTATAAAATATGGCATCAACTTCTTTATTTTTTTTCAAAAGATTTTCAGTAGCCTTTATTCCACTTTCCATTGAAAAATCAGCATCTTCTATCAACTCTTTATTGAAGACTCCAAGTTTTTCCGAAATATTTTTAAAACTTTCTAATCTTAAATTAGCTACTTCTATGTTGGTTTTACCAGTTACAAATGCAATATTTTTTTTCCCTTTATTAACTAAATACTCAACACCTAATTCTATTCCTTTTTTATTATTACAAAATACCCCATTAATATCTTTTTCATCAGAAGTCATTCTATCTAATATAACAAAAGGAACCTTATTACTTTTTAAAATATCTATCCATTTATCATTATTTCCACAAGCTGCTATAATAACTCCATCAACTAACTTGCTTATAAGAAGCCTTAAATACTCCTCTTCCTTTTTCTCATCATTAAAAGTATTGCAAAGTATCATGCTATATCCTTGCTTTTCTCCCTCTATTTCTATAGCTTTTGCCATTTCAGAAAAGAAAGGATTTTGAATATCAGGTATTATCATTCCTATTGTATAACTTTTTCTTGTACTTAAACTTCTAGCTACAATATTAGGTATATAATTCATATCCTTTGCTGCCTTAAATATTTTTTCTCTTGTTTCCTTTGAAACATTTATTTTTTTATTATTTAACACCATTGAAACAGTTGTTTTTGATACATTTACTGCCTTTGCTATATCTAATAACGTAGTTTTCCCCATTTATTGAAACACCTCTTATCTCAATTCATTATAACAAAAATCATTATATCACAATAATTTTTCTAAAAAAAATGTTGATTTCATTACAAATTTATTATTGTAAGAAATCAACATCTAATTTAAAAAATATAATTACTTAGTAAATACTTTTAAATCTGCTGCTATTTTATCTTTAACTGATTCTCCGTGATGTATTTTGTTTGCTAATTCAACACCTAAAGCCCCTATTAAATCTGGCTGCTGTGCGATTGTTGCTTTCATCTCTCCATTTTCTATAGAATCTTTAGCATCATCATTTCCATCAAATCCAATTACCATAGCCTTTGATCCACTAGCTTTTATGGCTTTTACTGCCCCTAATGCCATTTCATCATTATGAGCAAATACAACTTGTACCTTTGGATTTGCTTGAAGTATATTTTCCATAACTTGAAGACCTTTTTGTCTATCAAAATCTGCAGCCTGAATTGATACAAATTTAAACTTACTATCCTTGTCCATTATATTATGGAAACCTTGTCCTCTATCTCTAGTAGCTGAAGCTCCTGGAATACCTTGTATTTCTACTACATTTATTGGTCCTTTTTCATTTTTAAATTTATCTTCAACGAACTTAGCAGCCATCTCTCCACCCTTTATATTATCAGAAGCTATATGACTTACTATTTTTCCTCCATTAGCTTGTCTATCTAATGTTATTACTGGTACATTCTTTTGATTTGCTACCTCTACTGTTTTTACTACTGCATCACTATCTGTTGGATTTATAAGTAATGCTACAACACCTAATTGAATTAAGTCTTCTACATTTGCTCTTTCCTTAGCAGGATCATTTTGTGAATCTAAAACTACTAAATCATACCCTAGCTTATTAGCTTCTTTTTGAGCCCCCTCTTTCATGTTAACGAAGAAAGGATTATTTAGTGTTGAAACTACCATCCCTATTTTAGGTCTATTATCTCTTCCACACCCAACTAATGAAGTCATAAGCATCATGAGTATTAAACCAACTGAGAATATCTTTTTATTTATACGCATAAAACTCACCTCTTAAGCTTCTTAATTTTTTCTGCTCTTTTTATCTAAAAGTACTGCTATTAATATAACTAACCCTTTTACTATTGATTGATAGAAAGGTGAAACGTTCATAAGGTTTAATCCATTATTAAGTACACCAATTATAAGAGCACCAATTAAAGTTCCTGTTATTGTTCCTTCTCCACCTGCTAATGAAGTTCCTCCAATTACGACAGCTGCGATTGCATCTAATTCAAACCCAGTACCTGCGTTTGGTGAAGCTGATCCTATTCTACTTGTTATGATTACCCCAGCTATTGCTGATGCAAATCCTGATACCACATAAACTAAAGTTTTTATTTTATCTGTATTTATTCCTGATAATCTTGATGCATCTTCATTTCCACCTAATGCATATAAATATCTTCCGAATCTAGTTTGAGATAAAGCATAAACTGCTATGATTGCTATTATTACAGTTATAATTACTGGGATTGGCATAAATCCTATTTTACCATTTCCTATGTTAACAAAACTACTTGGTAATTTTGATATTGGAGTACCATTTGTAAATACTAATGTTGCTCCTCTAAATATTGTCATTGTTGCTAAAGTAACTATGAATGCTTGTAATTTTCCTTTTGATACTAATAATCCGTTTATTAATCCTACTACTATACCTACTATTGCTGCTACTAATATAGCTAAGAATACGTTTCCAGTAGACTTGATAATAGACGCACCTAATGCCCCACTAATAGCTAGTGTTGATCCTACTGATAAATCTATTCCTCCAGTTAAAATTACAAAAGTCATACCAATAGCTATGATTGCATTAACAGAAACCTGAGTAAATACATTAGTTATATTTGATATACTTAAAAATTTTGGAGTAACCATTGTTATTACTAAACAAAGTAATACTAATCCTATAAGAGATTTATATTTTGTTAAATTTTCCTTTACACTTGATTTCATTATGTAACCCTCCTACTCATTCATACCAACAGCTAATTTCATTATGCTTTGTTGATTTGCTTCTTCTCTTTTTAATTCACCAGATACTCTTCCTTCATTCATAACCATGATTCTATCACTAATTCCTAAAACCTCTGGTAAATCTGAAGAAATCATTATTATTGCTTTTCCACTTGCTTTAAGTTCATTTAATAACTCATAAATCTCTTTTTTAGCACCTACATCTATTCCTCTTGTAGGTTCATCAATAATTAGAACCTCTGGTGATAACATAAGCCATTTTGCCAAAATAACTTTCTGTTGATTACCTCCACTTAAATTTTTAATAAGTTGCTTACTACTTGGTGTCTTTATGTTTATTTTTTTTATGTAATATTCTATTTCTTCCGCTTCTTTTCTCTTATTTAAAGATTTATTTTTATTTTCATACTTAGTAAGATTGCATAATGTCATGTTATCTCCAACAGAAAGCCCTAATACGCATCCTTCTTTTTTTCTATCTTCTGAAAGATAGCATATTCCATTTTTAATTGCATCTCCTATACTTTTTATATTAAGTTCTTTTCCATTTAATCTAATAGTTCCACTAGTCTTTTTGTACTCTCCAAAGATAGTTTTTGCAAGTTCTGTTCTACCAGACCCCATAAGTCCTGCAATTCCAAGTATTTCTCCTTGTCTAACATTAAAAGAAGCTCCTTTTACTCCTTCTTTGCAACTTAAGTTTTCAACTTCTAAAGCCATTTCTCCTTTTTTAACTTCTCTATATGGGAATTGGTCTTCTATTTTTCTACCAACCATCATTGCAATAAGTTTATCATTGTCTATATCTTTTATCTCTGCACTACCTGCATACTTACCATCTCTTAAGACTTCAACTCTATGACATATTTTAAATATTTCTTCCATTCTGTGTGATATGTATATTATAGCAATACCTTTTTTTCTTAAACTCTCTATTACTTTAAAAAGGTTTTCAGTTTCAACATCAGTTAAAGCTGTTGTAGGCTCGTCCATTATTATAATTCTAGCATTTTTAGTAAGAGCCTTAGCTATCTCTATCATTTGTTTTTCCCCAACATTTAAAGTTCCAACAAATCTATTAGGATTTATATTACATCCTATTTGTTCTAAAAACATATTACTTCTTTCTTCCAAAAGTTTTTTATTTATTTTCCCAGTAAATTTATTATACTTTTCATTTCCTAAAAATATATTCTCTGCTACTGTTAAATTATTTAAAACACTCAATTCTTGGTGTATTATTGTTACTCCAGCTTCTTCTGCCGCCTTTATTCCTTTTATTTCAACTTCTTTTCCTTCAATAAAGACTTTTCCTTCATCTTTTTTATATACACCACTTAAGATTTTCATTAAGGTGGATTTTCCAGCTCCATTTTCACCCATTAAAGCTGTAACTTCTCCACCATAAGCCATTAAACTAACATTATCCAAAGCTTTAACACCTGGAAAGGATTTTGATACCCCTTCCATTTTTAACATAGGTGTTCTTTCTTTCATTTCATGCACCTCCTAAAAATCTATAAAACTCTATATGAACCACACTCTTAATATTTAACAGAATGTCTAACTAAAAACCTTCTTAAAAAACAACTCCTGACTTTAAAATTATGTTTGCATAAGGAATTTGTTCTCCTGTTCTTACCACAGCTTTACAATTTTTTAATTCTTTTTTTAATTCTTCATGAGATATAAATGTTAACTTAACATCACCAATCTCAGATTTTATCTCCTCAAATAATTTTGGACTTATTCTTTCTGTTTCTTCAGCAAGAATAACCTCTTCAACTTGTAATTCAACCAATATAGCTTTTAATGTTTCTAAAAATCCTGGAACCCCTTTAATTAAAGCTAAATCTATTCTTTCAGTTTCATCTGGTATAGGTAATCCACAATCTCCTATAGCCAACATATCAGTATGTCCCATTTTTGAGATTACTGAACTTATATTACTATTTAATAAACTTGTTTTTCTCATTCTAACACCACCTATTATTTTTTAATTCCCCTATATTTCCATATATTTTACAAAATCTACTTGACTTATTTTTAAATTATTTCAATCTTTTATCAAAGCTAATTATTATTATAAAAATATTCTATTACTTATAAATTTCTAATACTTCATTTAAATATGGTATTGAAGGTTGAGCCCCTTTTCTTTGAACAGCTATTGATGATACCTTGTTTCCAAAATTTATTGCTTCTTTTAATGTTTTTCTTTCAACATTATTTATATCTAGCTTAGAACTTAATCCTCCAATAAAGCTATCTCCTGCTGCTGTTGTATCTATTGCATTAACCTTATATGCTGGAATTACATCACAGAAATCTTCTCCTATCAAGGCAGCTCCATTCTCACCTAAAGTTATTATTACAAATTTAACACCTTTTTCTAAGAATACTTTTCCTGCCTTCTTAGCATCATCTAAGTTTTTAACCTTTACTCCAGTTAAAACTTCAGCTTCAGTTTCATTTGGAATTATTAAATCTGTATATTTTAATAACTCATCATTTATTTTTTTAGCTGGCGCTGGATTTAAGATTGTTATTTTATCATAATTTTTTGCCATTTTAAAAGCTTCTAATGTTATTTCTTCTGGTGTTTCAAACTGAGATATTAAAATATCACTATCTTTTATAATATTTTCAGTTGATTTAATCTCTGAAGAATTTAAAGTCATATTAGAGCCTGAATTTACTATAATAGAATTATTTCCACCTTCGTTAACCATAATTAATGCCATTCCTGTTGGCTCTGTTTTATCCTCAAAAACATATTCAACATTTATATTATCATCTATTAATTTATTTCTTAATTCAGTTCCATTTTCATCTTTTCCTATTTTAGATATCATAGATACTTCTGAACCACATCTTTTAGCAGCTACAGCCTGATTAGCACCTTTTCCTCCAGCTATTTTTTGAAATGATTTTGAAAGTATAGTTTCACCTATTTTAGGCATGTCTTTAACCTTTAAAACTAAGTCCATATTCATACTACCAAGTACACATACTTTATTCATTCTTACTACCTCCTTAGTTAACCGTTTTACTAAATCGATTAACTATATAATAATATATTTGTAAACGTTAATCAAGAGTTTTTTCAAAAAAAATAAAAAAAGAGTGTAGTTTTTTATCTACACTCTTAAAATACGCTTACTATCTCTCAACAAGTTCATACATCTCTTTAGCTCTATCAACATACATAATGCCATCTAAATGGTCTAATTCGTGTTGAAAACATCTAGCTAAAAGATCTTGAGCTTCGTAAACTTTTAATTCACCTTTTTCATTTAAAGCTTGTATTCTAACTGCTTTTGCTCTTTCTACTAATCCTTCGTGCATTACATAGCTTAAACAACCTTCATAATCTTCATAAGTCTCTTTTGATGCACCTATTATTTCTGGATTTATAAGAACATATTCATTCTCTCCATCTTCAAAATTTATATAAACAACTCTTTTATTAACTGCTATTTGTGGGGCAGCTAATCCTATCCCTTCTACAGTAGCTAATGTATCCTTTAAATCTTGAATTAAATCTTTAACTTCATTAGCATCATTAACAGGATCACAAACTTTCTTTAAAGCTTCATGTCCTAATTGAACTATTTTCTTAACAGCCATCTAATTTCTCCTTTCAACTTCTCTATACATATATTAAAACATAAAAACTTAAAATTTTCACTAATAAATTATATGATATGCATTATAAAATAATATTGGCCATCTTTATAAAGTCACCTTTTATACTCTCGTAAAGATAGCCAATATTTACACAATTATCATAAATATTAATAATGATATTAAGCTTAAACATCCACTTAATATGCATATGTATGATACTATTTGTTTTACATTCATACCTTTTTCTAAAAGTCTATAGTGTATTTGACTTCTATCAGCTTCATATACAGGTTTCCCAGCTAAAAATCTTTTAAATACTACAAAGATATTATCAAATATAGGCACTCCTAAAGCTAATACTGGCACAAAAATAGATATTATTGTAGCTTGTTTAAAAGCTCCTTCTAAAGCTATTATTGATAAAATAAAGCCCAAAAAATTTGCTCCTGAATCTCCCATAAACACCTTAGCTGGATGTATATTATACATTAAAAATGCTAATATAACTCCAATCAACGTTATAGACATGTATGCTGAATTTATCTGTCCTTTTGTAATAGCAACAATGAACATTGTCATTGCCGAGATAGAAGCTAAACTTCCTGCTAATCCATCCATTCCATCTGACCAATTTATAACAGTAGTTATACCAAAAATCCAAGTTATGGTCAGAATATATTGTATCCAATATGAAAACAAAATAAATTCTCCATTTAAAGGATTAGTTATTCCCCTAAAAACAATTCCAATTTTAAAAACCATAGTAGCTGCTAACATTTGGATTACAACTCTAGGATATATAGGGAATTCCTTTCCTAGTCCTTTATAATAATCATCAACTATTCCTATAATAATTACTAAAGTAGTCGCTAAAAATATTACAATTATATCCTCAACTTTTTTTTGGTAATTTATAAAAAATGGATAGGTAAGAAAAAAACCTATATACATAACTATACCACCATTTAAAGGCGTTAAATCTTTATGTTTTTTTCTATTATTAGGCTTATCTACAAATCCAATCTTATTTGCAACGCTTATAAACTTTGGCATTAACAAACATACTATTATAAAACTTATATTTAAGGCAAAATAATAATTTCTCATTTTAACTCCAAATTAAAATTTTATTTTTATTAACTATTATTCCCCTTTTTAAGTTATATAATCACATTAATTAATTTATAATCTTATCTATTTACTAGTTATTTTTTAAACAAACTGAGAATACATGACAAGGTGTTTTACCCTCTTCTTTCTTCTCATATTTTCTAACTATATCTCTTATTTCTTTATTAAATTCTACAAACTCTTCATCACTTAGATAAATATTTTTATAATTAAATCCTATTGAACTTTCTGCATTTCCATCATCAACTTTATCAGAAATTATCTTTATAGTTTGCTCTTTTGAAGTATCATAATATTCACTTAAAATATTAAGAATTTGAGACTTATAAACTTGTTTCACTTCTTTTTTTATTTGATTTCCTTCAATATTAAAACTTTCTGCAGTTAAATAATAGTACTTTGCTATTATTCCTTTTATTTCTTTTGTCTTAACAAGTTCTAAAATACCCGCTTTTTCTAATTTTTTAATGTGGTAATGAACTTTTGCTGGTACTTCCCCAAAAAAATCAGCAATTTCCTTTACTGTAGCAGACTCTTGATTATTTCTAAGATAAGTTATTATCTTAAGTCTATATGGATCTGAATACGCTTTAATTTGTTCTAAAGTTGTTAAATTCATAACACTATTCATTTTTAGCCCCCCTCAAATTTCGATATAATATTTTACTTATTATACCATATTTTATAAATAGTTTACATCCATTAAAATTTATTAAATCTTTTAATAGATTAAACATTTATTTTCTTAATAAAATTATACATTTTATTCAAAAAATAGTAAAGAAAAAAGGCTAATCTTGATGTTTTATTAACATAAGTTAGCCTTTTTTATTAAATTATTTTTATATTATCCTCTTTGTTCAATCATAGACTTAACTTTCATAAGTCTTGTTAAAGCACTTCTCTCATTTTCATCAAGTTTCATTCTGATGTATCTGATAGTTTCTTTAAGCTGAGGAATAGTCATATATTCAAGAGCGTTAACTCTTCTTCTTGTCTTTTCAATTTCATCTGCCATAAGCTGGCCAGACTTCTCAACTTCTGCAAGTTCTAGTAACTTAGGTAATATACCATATAACTTTGAAATTGCATCATCAAGTTCAGCTGAAGTATTCATAAATCCATAAGGATAAATACTACCTTCATCACCTTCTAATTTTCTTTTGAAGTTCATTATAGGCACATTTACACTCATTATGTTCTTATTACCAACTTCAACCTCAATCTCTTCTTTAGGGTATGCTATAGCTTCCTCTAGGAACTCTGAACTCATAACAGCTCTAGCCATAACGAAGTCTTTTAAGGAACTACCAAGTTCCTTTTCAACTTCATCTCTTAGCTGGTTATTATATTTTATAAGGTTGATGAACTGTCTCATTAACTCATCTTGCTTATCTTTTAATAATTTATGACCTCTTGTTGCTGTTGCTAATCTTTTCTTTAGCTTTGAGAGTTCCATTCTAGTAGGATTGACATTTAATCTTTGTGCCATTCTTACTCATCCTCTCCAACAGGCATATACTTCTCAAGATACTCATCTCTAATTCTCTTAAGCTCTGTTCTAGGTAAGATCTTAAGTAATTTCCATCCAAGATTTAGAGTTTCCTCTATTGTTCTATTAGTTGTGAAACCTTGTGAAACATATTCATTTTCAAAAGCTTCAGCAAACTTAGCATAAGATTTATCTACGTCTGATAATGCAGATTCTCCTAAGATAGCAGCAAGTTCTTTTGCTTGTTTACCTTGTGCATAAGCTGAGAATAACTGGTTCATTGTATCAGCGTGATCTTCTCTATTTTTTCCTTTACCAATACCTTTATCTTTAAGTCTTGATAATGATGGTAAAACGTCTATTGGAGGCATAATACCTTTCTTATATAATTCTCTTGAAAGTATTATCTGTCCCTCAGTAATATATCCAGTTAAGTCTGGAATTGGGTGAGTTTTATCATCCTCTGGCATTGTTAGTATTGGAATTTGAGTTATTGAACCCTCTTTTCCAACTAATCTTCCTGCTCTTTCATATAATGTTGAAAGGTCAGTATATAGGTATCCTGGATATCCTCTTCTTCCTGGAACCTCTTTTCTTGCTGCAGAAACTTCTCTTAAAGCTTCACAGTAGTTTGTTATATCAGTCATGATAACAAGAACATGCATTCCTTTTTCATATGCTAAATACTCTGCAGTAGTTAATGCCATTCTTGGAGTAGCTATTCTCTCAATAGCTGGGTCTGATGCTAAGTTCATAAATAGAACTGATCTGTCTATAGCTCCAGTTTTAGTAAACTCATCTACGAAGAATTCAGCTTCTTCGAAAGTGATACCTATAGCAGCAAATACAACTGCAAACTTAGAATCTGAGTTTAAAACTTTTGCTTGTCTTGCAATCTGAGCTGCTAACTCTTTATGTGGAAGACCTGAACCTGAGAAAACAGGAAGTTTTTGTCCTCTAACTAGAGTATTAAGACCGTCGATTGCAGAAATACCAGTTTGTATAAACTCTGATGGATAGTTTCTAGCAACAGGGTTTATAGCTTCTCCATTTATATCTAATCTTTTCTCTGGTATTATGTTTGGACCTTTATCTTTAGGTCTTCCCATACCATCGAATACTCTTCCTAACATATCTTCTGAAACACCAATTTCAAGTGGTCTTCCTAAGAATCTTACTTTTGTATTTTTAAGGTTTATTCCTGCTGATCCTTCGAAAAGCTGAACCATAGCTTTATCTCCATTAACCTCAAGAACTTTACCTCTTCTTAACTCACCAGTTTGCATTTCTATTTCAACTAGCTCGTCGTATTTAACACCTTCTACGCCTTCAACAGCCATTAAGGGTCCTACAACTTCAGTAACTGTTTTATATTCTTTAAGCATTAAGAACACCTCCCTCGCTGATTAACTTGTTCATCTCTGATTTTAATTCAGCTAAGATTTCATCCATCTTACCTATTTCTTCTTCTGAGATGTACTTACTTCTTGCTATTCTATCTCTAACTTCAAGTTTTAATATCTTATCTAAGTAAACTCCAACCTCTAAAGCTTTTTTAGCCTCATGCATAAAGCTTATAATTAAGTTTAACATTTTGTATTGTTTATTTAATGAAGTGTATGTGTCATTCTCATGGAATGCGTTTTGTTGTAAGTAGTCTTCTCTTATTGACTTAGCAACTTCAAGTTTTAATCTGTCACCTTCTGAAAGTGCATCCATACCAACAAGTCTAACTATTTCTTCTAAGTTAGCTTCCTCTTGAAGTAATGCCATAGCTTCAGTTCTTAAAGCTGACCAATCAGAAGCTACATTTTCATCCATCCACTCGCCCATTTTATCTAAGTATAATGAGTATGATGATAACCAGTTAATTGATGGGAAGTGTCTCTTATATGCTAACTGTGCATCTAGTCCCCAGAAAACTTTAACTATTCTTAAAGTTGACTGTGTTACTGGCTCAGATATATCTCCCCCTGGAGGTGAAACTGCTCCGATAGCTGTAACCGCTCCTTCTCTTCCATCTTTACCTAAAGTTATAACCTTACCTGCTCTCTCATAGTAATCAGCAAGTCTTGATCCTAAGTATGCTGGATAACCTTCGTCTCCTGGCATTTCTTCAAGTCTTCCTGACATCTCTCTTAAAGCTTCTGCCCAACGTGAAGTTGAGTCAGCCATTATTGATACTGAATATCCCATATCTCTGAAGTACTCAGCTATTGTTATACCAGTGTATATTGATGCTTCTCTGGCAGCAACTGGCATGTTAGATGTATTAGCTATAAGAACTGTTCTTTTCATTAAGCTTTCGCCAGTCTTAGGGTCTTTAAGCTCTGGGAACTCATTAAGAACGTCAGTCATCTCGTTACCACGCTCTCCACATCCAACATAAACAACTATCTCAGTATCTCCCCATTTAGCAACTTGGTGCTGGACAACTGTTTTTCCTGCTCCGAAAGGACCTGGAACTGCCGCAGCTCCACCTTTAGCTACTGGGAAGAAAGTATCTATAACTCTTTGTCCTGTAGTCATTGGTTCTACTGGATTTAACTTTCTTGCATACGGTCTACCTTTTCTTACAGGCCATTTTTGCATTAAAGTTAATTCTTTGTCTCCATTAGTAGTTTCAACTATTGCAACTACTTCTTCAACAGTGAATTCTCCAGCTTTTATTTCTTTTATTTTACCTTCAATTCCATAAGGAACCATTATTCTTTGAAGAACAACTGGTGTTTCTTGAACTGTTCCTATTACGTCACCTGAAGCAACTTCTTCTCCAACTTTAACTGTTGGTTCGAAAGCCCATTTCTTTTCTCTATTTAAAGATTTAACTTCTACCCCTTTACTTAAGAATGCAGAATTTGCTGCTTTCATAAAAGCATCTAGAGGTCTTTGTATTCCATCGAACATTGACTCTATAAGTCCTGGTCCTAATTCTACTGAAAGTGGTTCACCAGTAGTTATAACTGGGTCCCCAGGTCCAATACCTGATGTTTCTTCATATACCTGGATTGAAGCCTTATCTCCTCTCATTTCGATTATTTCACCGATAAGACCTTTTTCTCCAACTTTTACAACGTCATATACATTAGCTTCATCCATACCTTCAGCTACAACTAAAGGACCTGAAACTTTGATAATTTTCCCCGTTTTCAAGTTATCTACCTACTTTCTATAAAATGTTAACGCCGACCGCTTTTTCAACGTTATCTGATATTCTTTGTTTTCCTATATTTAGAGTTCCTTGATTGCTTGGAATTAATATTACAGCAGGAAGTACTTGTCTTGTATATCTCTCGATAGTTTCTTCTATATTCTTAG
>NZ_JARIDH010000056.1 GCF_029267215.1 Clostridium sp.
AAACTACTTATATGAGCAAGATATCGAAAGATACAGAGCTATAATCAAAGAATTAGGATTAAGAAGATAATTTAGTAGAGCGGGTTTTTTACCGCTCTATTATTTTAAAAATATTAATATTGTAAAATTTTAGTTTTTATATACCGAGAGGAGGTATTTATATGAATCATACACATGAGGTTATGATAGCTGGAAGACCGATGAAAGTTGAGTTCGGAAAATTAGGAATGCTTTCAGATGCCGCTATTTTAATGAGTTATGGTGACACAGTAATATTAACAAACGTAAATGCATCAGAAAAACCAAGAGATGGAATAGATTTCTTTCCTCTAAGCGTTGAGTATGAAGAAAGATTATATTCAGTTGGTAAAATACCAGGTGGATTTATAAAAAGAGAAGGAAAACCTTCAGAAAAAGCCATACTAAATGGTAGAGCTATTGACAGACCTTTAAGACCTTTATTCCCAAAAGGATACAGAAATGATGTTCAAGTAGTATGTACTGTTGTTTCAGTAGAAAATGATAATTTACCTGAAATATTAGCTACAAATGCTGCATCAATGGCATTGTGTTTATCAAGCATACCTTTCACAACTCCAGTGGCTACAGTTCAAGTTGGATTAATAGGAGATGAATTTATATTAAATCCTACTTCAGCTCAAAGAGAAAAAAGCTCACTTCAATTAACAGTATGTTCAACTAAGGAAAGAGTTATGATGATTGAAGCTGGTGGAGACGAAATCCCAGAAGAAACAATGATTAACGCTATCAAATTCGGTTTTGATAAGTGTCAAGATATAATAAAATTCCAAGAAGAAGCTATAAAAATGTTTGGTAAAGAGAAAAAAGTACCAGAATTACATAAAGTTTCTGAGGAGATCGTAGAAGCGGTTAGAGAATTTGCTACTGAAATGATTACTGAAACTATGCACATTACTGACAGAGATGAAAGAAATGCTGCTATGGATGAAGTTAAAAATAAAATAAATGAAGAATTCGCTGAAAGATTCCCAGAGAACATGTCTGATATTGGTGAAGTTATTTATGATATGCAAAAAGAAGTAGTAAGACATATGCTTTTAAAAGAAGGTAAGAGACCAGATGGAAGAGCATTTGATGAAGTAAGAAAAATAAGTTGTGACGTTGGTTTACTTCCAAGAACACATGGAACTGGACTATTCACAAGAGGTCTTACTCAAGTTATGACTGTTGCTACTTTAGGATCGGTTAGTGAAATACAAATATTAGATGGTATTAGTGAAGAAGAATCAAAGAGATATATGCATCACTATAATTTCCCAGCTTATTCAGTAGGAGAAGTAAGACCATTAAGAGGACCAGGAAGAAGAGAAATAGGACATGGAGCTTTAGCTGAGAGAGCTTTAGAGCCACTTATACCTTCAGAAACTGAGTTCCCATACACTATAAGATTAGTATCAGAAGTCTTAAGTTCAAATGGATCAACTTCACAGGCGTCAGTTTGTGGTAGTACATTAGCACTTTTAGATGCAGGTGTTCCAATAAAGAGACCAGCAGCAGGTATAGCTATGGGATTAATAACTTCAAAAGATTTAAGTGAGGAAGAAGTTTTAACTGATATCCAAGGCTTAGAAGATTTCTTTGGAGATATGGACTTTAAAGTAGCTGGGACAGTAGAAGGAATAACTTCAATTCAGGTTGATACTAAAATAGCTGGACTTTCAGAGAAAGTTATTCATGATGCTATTTATGGTGCTAGAAAAGCAAGATTAATGATTCTAGATAAAATAAATGAGTGTATTCCTCAAGCTAGAGAAGAGGTTTCAAAGTATGCTCCTAAGACATCAACATTACAAATAGATCCTGAAAAAATAAGAGATGTAATTGGTGCTGGTGGAAAGGTTATAAACAAAATTATAGCTGATACTGGTGTTAAGATTGATATAAAAGAAGATGGCTTAGTTTATGTATCATCACCTGAGTCAGAAGGCGTTAAAGAAGCTATAAAAATAATCGAAGGTTTAACTAAAGAGGTTAAAACTGGAGAGATTTACTTAGGTAAAGTTACAAAAATTGCTCAATTTGGTGCTTTTGTTGAGGTATTACCTAATAAAGAGGGATTAGTTCATATTTCTAAACTTGATAATAAAAGAGTTGAGAAAGTTGAAGATATAGTATCTATTGGAGATGAAATCCTAGTTAAGGTAACAGAAATAGATTCTCAAGGAAGAATAAATCTTTCAAGAAAAGATGCAATAAAAGAAGCTGAAGAAGAAAATAAGCAGCAATAGTATTAAAAGGCAATTATTTATTGCCTTTTTATTTTATATATAAATAGTTTAATTATGTATATTTAAGTTTTTGTTCATAAAGCCTACTTTTTAGATTGATATTATATGAATAATGTTACTTTTTATAACATATTATTTAGTATTTTAATAAATAAGGAGAGGTATGTTTTATGAGTAATAATATTAGATATTTAAGTGAAATCGAAAGATATGAAATTATAAATATAAATGATGGTGAAAAATATAGCGGACTTATAAATAATGATGTTATTATAGATGATGAGGGAAGATTAAAATATCTAATAGTAAATTTAGGTGGAGGTAAGTTTAATCTTTTTAATTCAGAAGAATACTTAGAAATTGAGTGGGATAATGTAAAAAGAATAGGTGCTAAAACTATAATATTGGATGTTGATAGTGAAATGATAAGAAAAACAAAACTATAGGAGCGTGGGGATTTTGAAAATAGTAGTACAAAAATTTGGGGGTACTTCTGTATCAACTAAAGAAAGAAGAAGTATGGTTGTAGGAAAAGTAAGAGACGCAATAAGTAATGGATTTGTACCAGTAGTTGTTGTATCTGCTATGGGAAGAAAAACTGACCCGTATGCAACTGATACTTTATTAAATTTAGTTTCAGAAGAGTTTAAAAAAGAAAATAAATTAGCTACAGATTTACTTATGGGATGTGGAGAAATAATAAGTACTGTTGTAATGAGTGATGAATTAAAGTCAGTTGGAATAGATGCAATTCCATTAACTGGTGGAAATGCAGGAATACTTACTGATGATAATTATTCAAGTGCAGATTTTATAGATATAAATCCAAAGCTTATATTAGAAGTTCTTAAAGAAGGAAAAGTTCCAGTAGTAGCAGGTTTTCAAGGGGTAGATAGAAATGGATTCCTAACTACTTTAGGAAGAGGGGGTAGTGATACCACTGCTGCTGTATTAGGAGTAGCTTTAAAGGCTGAGGAAGTTGAAATATATACTGATGTAGATGGAATTATGACAGCTGATCCTAGAATCGTTGGAGATGCTGAACTTATAAATAAGATAAGTTATAATGAGGTATTCCAATTAGCGGATCAAGGAGCTAAGGTTATACATCCTAGAGCAGTAGAAATAGCTATGAGAGGGAATGTATCTTTAGTTATTAAAAATACTATGAATTCATGTGAAGGAACAGTCATAGATAGCTTAGGAGATATGAGTAATTCTAAGTTTATAACAGGAATAACTCATCAATCAAATAGAATTCAGGTTTCAATTAAATCTGAAGAAAACAAAAATAATATTAGCTATAAAACAATTTTAGAAATATTAGCTGATAATAAAATAAGTTTAGACTTGATAAATATATTCCCTAAAGAAAAAGTTTTTACAATAGATGAAAATGTCAAAGACTTATTTGAGGATATTATGGAAAGCTGTAATTTAAAATATGATATAGTAGAAGATTTAAGTACAATAGCTATAATAGGTTCAAGAATGAGGGGAATACCTGGAGTTATGGCTAAAATAGTTGGTGCTTTAGATAAGGAGAATATAGAGGTTTTACAAACTGCAGATTCACATATGACAATATGGTGTCTTGTTGAAAGTAAAAATGTTACTGAAGCTATAAAAGCGCTTCATAGAGCATTTATGAAATAGTGTATATTAATTTTTTTCTTGTGCAAAATAAAAATAGCACAAGGAGGAATAATAATGGAACATAATAATGAAAGTAAAGATAATAATAGTAAAAATAAGAGTATAGAAGAAATAAAAGAGATTGGAGCTGTTCTTCCTAAAAATAAAAAGGAAGATTCTAAAATTCAGGTTTTAACTATTATAGGACAAATAGAAGGTCATAGTGTACAGCCGCCTCAAACAAAAACAACAAAGTATGAGCATATGATACCTCAGCTTATTGATTTAGAGCAAAATGATAATATAAAAGGTATATTATTTGTTTTAAATACAGTTGGAGGGGATGTGGAAGCTGGCCTTGCCATTGCAGAGATGATTAGAAGTCTAAAAAAACCAACTGTTTCTTTAGTAATAGGTGGAGGTCATTCTATAGGAGTTCCTTTAGCAACAGCATCTAATTATTCGTTTATTTCACCATCAGCTACAATGATAATTCATCCAATAAGAATGAATGGTCTTGTTATAGGAGTTCCTCAAACATTTAAGTATTTTAATAAAATGCAAGAGAGAATCAATGAATTTATTATAAGAACTTCTGAAATAAAATTAGAAGTTTTAAAAGAAATGATGATGCAAACAGATGAACTTCTAAATGATATGGGCACCATATTGGTTGGAGAAGAGGCAGTTCAATGTGGACTTATAAATGAAGTTGGTGGAGTTAAGGAAGCATTGGATAAGTTAAATAGCTTAATAGAGGGTTATGAAATAGAACCATAGAATTTCTATGGTTCTATTTATGTCAATTTAAAAATATTTTGACAATATATACTCTTTTATGTATATAATATTTTTTGGTACAAGTATTCTATCATTTTAAATTAAAAGTAGATGAGGTGATTTAATTAAGTATGGCTACGGGGAAAAAGAAAACCAAAACTAAGACGCAAAATAAGAAAAATCAGAGTCAACATATACAGGTTACTGAAGAAATATATGCTTTGGTAGCAATATGTATTTCTTTAATAGTTATGTTTAGTCTATATACTGATAAAGCAGGATATTTAAGTGTTATATCAAGAACTTTATTAATAGGATTGTTTGGTGTTGGAGCGTTCTTTATTCCTATTTACATAATATATTTATGTACAAGGATTTTTTTATTTAAAAAAGAAGTTTTATTTTCAAGGGTTGGTCTTGGATTAACCATAGGATTAATAACAACAGTACTACTTATACAAACAGTAAATATAAATGATTACTATGTCAATGGAAGTGTATGGAGATCTATGAAGCTTATATGGAGTTCAGTAAGTGAATGGCATGGAGGAATAATAGGATTTTTAATTGTATTACCATTATATAAGTTAGTGGGGAAAATAGGCTTGTTCCTTATTTTTATAACTTTATATCTTATAGCTTCAATGCTTATTTTTGATTATAATTTAGTATCAATTAGAAACTTTTTAGGAGGATTTAAGGAAAGAGTTTCTGATGTTAAGTTTATGGATAAGAAGCAAAAAGATGATGATAATTATATAAATGTTAAAAGAAAAGAAGCATCAATAAGGACTAAAAGAAATGAAAATGTGAATAATGATCAAGTTAATGAAGATGAAGGAAAGATAAAGATATTAAATTTTATGAAAAATTCTTCCTTAAATGATATTGATTATTCAGATCATGAAATAAAGATTAATGAAGGCATAAAAGTTAATAAGCCTAAAAAAGAAGATAAAATTCCTAAAAATTTAAGCTTAGAAAATACCAGAATAGAGCAAAAAGGTTTTGCTTTAGATAATGAAGAAAAAGAAGAAGTGAGTGATGAGATAAGAAGTAATATTGCTAATAAAAATGAAAGTAATGGAGCAAGTTATATAGCACCAAAGGCTGAACTATTAAATATTAATAATGATAATGAGTTAGATAAGGATGATAAGAAAGCATTACTTTCAAATGCTACTAAATTAGAAGAAACTCTTATGAGTTTTGGAGTAGAGGCAAAAATTTTACAAGTTACTAAAGGTCCATCGGTTACAAGATTTGAACTTCAACCAAAACCAGGTATAAAGGTTAGTAAAATTGTTAATTTATCTGATGATATAGCATTAGGACTAGCAGCTAAAGGGGTTAGAATAGAGGCGCCTATTCCTGGGAAATCTGCCATTGGTATAGAGGTTCCAAACAAGGAACAAACACCAGTATTTTTTAGAGAAATTGTTGAATCAAAAGAGTTTTTGGAGAATAAATTTAAGGTGGCATGTGCATTGGGTAAAGATATAACAGGTAAGTCTGTTGTAACTGACTTAAGTAAAATGCCTCATGTACTTATTGCAGGGGCTACAGGTTCAGGTAAAAGTGTATGTATAAATACTTTAATTGTAAGCATACTATATAAATATTCTCCTGATGATGTAAGACTTTTGATGGTAGATCCTAAGGTTGTTGAATTAAATGTTTATAATGGAATACCACACCTTTTGATTCCAGTTGTTACAGATCCTAAAAAAGCAGCTGCTGCATTAAATTGGGCTGTAAATGAAATGACAAGAAGATACAAACTTTTTGCAGATAACGGAGTTAGAAATATAGAATCATACAATTCTTTATTTAAAAAAGGAGAGGTTCAAGAAAAACTTCCTTATGTAGTTATAATAGTTGATGAACTTGCAGATCTTATGATGGCATGTCCTCATGATGTTGAAGATTATATATGTAGATTGGCACAGATGGCAAGAGCTGCTGGTATGCATTTAGTAATTGCAACTCAGAGACCATCAGTAGATGTAATTACTGGGGTAATTAAAGCTAATATTCCATCAAGAATATCATTTGCTGTTTCTAGCCAAATTGATTCAAGGACAATACTTGATTCAGCAGGAGCGGAAAAGCTTTTAGGAAGAGGAGATATGCTATTTTACCCAGTTGGAGAATCAAAACCTCAAAGGGTACAGGGAGCATTTATATCAGAAGAAGAGGTTGAACATGTTGTATCCTTTATAAAAGAATCTCAAAAAGATGCTAAGTATGAGGAAGAAATTATAGAACATATTAATTCTGCTGCTACATCACAAGAAAGTGGTGGAGAAGGAGAAAGAGATGAACTTTTAGATGAAGCTATTGATATTGTTGTAGAGAGTGGTCAAGCATCAGCATCTTATCTTCAGAGAAGATTAAGAATAGGATTTAATAGAGCGGCAAGAATAATAGAAGAGTTAGAAGAATGTGGAGTTATCTCTAGAAGAGAAGGTAGTAAACCAAGACAAGTTTTAATTAGTAAGGATGAGTTAGAAAATATTAAATAAAAACTTGTTTAATTATAAAAAGAGTTTTAAAATAAAAGATATATATTTAAACGTAGGAGGAAGTAAATTTGGCTAAATATAAAGTAGGAATAGTAAGCTTAGGTTGTGATAAGAATAGAGTGGACTCAGAAATCATGCTTGGTATGGTTCAAAAAGAGTATGAACTTACAAACAATCCAAAAGAAGCAGACATAATAATTGTAAATACATGTGGTTTTATTGAGAAAGCTAAGCAAGAATCAATAAACACAATATTAGATATGGCAAAATATAAAAAAAGTCACAATTGTAAGCTTCTTATAGCTACAGGGTGTTTAACTCAAAGATATGGTGATGAATTATTAGAATTAATGCCAGAGATAGATGTAATGTTAGGTGTTAATGACTATGCTAAAATAAATGAAGCCATAATGAATTTCATAAATGGAAACAAAAAAATTACAGTAACTAATTATAGTGATACTTCAATAAATGAGGGGCTAAGATTAATAACTACTGATAAGAAAACTGCATACTTAAGAATTGCAGAAGGATGTGATAATTTCTGTACTTACTGTATCATACCTAAAATAAGAGGTAAATTCAGAAGTAGAGAATTAGAAGGAATAGTTAAGGAAGCTAAAAGATTAGCTGAAAACGGAGTTGAAGAATTAATATTAATAGCTCAAGATACAACTAACTATGGAATAGATATATACGGAGAAAAGAGACTTCATATAGTTTTAAGAGAATTAGCTAAGATTGAAAGTATAAAGTGGATAAGAGTACTTTACTGCTATCCGGAAGCAATATATGATGAACTTGTATCTGAGATAGCTTCAAATGATAAAGTTTGTAATTATCTTGATTTACCAATACAGCATATAAGTAATAATGTATTAAAGAGAATGGGAAGAAAAACAACTAAAGAAGAAATAATAGGTAAGATAAATAATTTAAGAAAAAATATTCCTAATATAGTTTTGAGAACTTCATTAATAGTTGGATTTCCAGGAGAGTCAGAAGAGGATTTCAATGAATTGAAAGATTTTATAAAAAATGTAAAATTGGATAAGGTTGGAGTTTTCACTTACTCAAGAGAAGAAGGGACTCCTGCTGCTATTATGGAAGATCAAGTTGATGAAAAAGTTAAACAAAAAAGAGAAGAAGAAATAATGTTACTTCAAAAGGATGTTTCAGAAGAAATAAATAAGAATAAAGAAGGAAGAGAATATAAAGTTCTTATTGAGAAGTTCAATGGAGAATATTATATAGGTAGAAGTTATGAAATGGCTCCAGATATAGATGGAAATGTATTTGTAAAAGGAAATGGAGTTAAAAAAGATGAGTTTTGTAAAGTTAAAATTGAGAAAGCTTTAGAATATGATTTAATAGGAGTTGTTTGCGATGAATTTAGCAAATAAATTAACTTTAATTAGAATAATTTTAGTTCCTGTATTTTTAGTATTCATAGCAGTTAAAAATTTACCATATGGAAGTATAATTGCAACACTTATATTTATAATTGCATCTATTACAGATCAGTTAGATGGGTATATTGCGAGATCAAGAAATCAAATAACTAACTTTGGTAAATTTATGGATCCATTAGCAGATAAGTTATTAGTAACATCAGCTTTAATATCTTTAGTTGAATTACAATTAATACCTGCTTGGGCTGCTATTGTTATAATTGCTAGGGAATTTGCTGTTTCTGGCTTAAGAACTATAGCGGCATCAGAAGGTAAGATTATTGCTGCTAGTTGGTGGGGAAAAATAAAAACTGTAATACAAATAATAGCTATAATTTTATTATTATTACAGGTCAATATAATAAATTCACCTGGAATTAAAGAATTAGTATTAGAAAATAGCTTTTTAAGTAATTTCTTTAGATATGTTCCAAATATTTTCTTATATTTAGCTGTTATTATAACAATACTTTCAGGAATAGATTATTTTATTAAGAATAAAAAGGTTATAGATACTTACAAATAAATGTTTAAAAAGCAAAATAATGGTCAAATATTAAAACATGAAGCTCTATTAAGAACTTCATGTTTATATTGACTTTTTTTTTATATATATTATAATAGTAGTAGAACTTATGTTCGTCTGTTTAAGGAGGTTAATTATGGCAAATATAGATAAAGATAAATTAAAAGCTATTGAGATGGCTATGGGTCAAATAGAGAAACAATTTGGTAAAGGTTCAGTAATGAAATTGGGAGAACAAAGTGCTCCTCAAATGGATGCAGTTTCTACTGGATGTTTAGATCTTGATATAGCTTTAGGAATTGGTGGGGTACCAAGAGGAAGAATAGTTGAAATATATGGACCAGAGAGTTCAGGTAAAACAACTGTTGCTTTACACATAGTTGCAGAAGCACAAAAATTAGGTGGAGCTGCTGCTTATATAGATGCAGAACATGCTTTAGATCCAGTATATGCTAGAAGATTAGGTGTTAATATAGATGACTTAGTTGTATCACAACCAGATACAGGAGAACAAGCTTTAGAAATTACAGAAGCATTAGTTAGATCAGGGGCTATCGATGTATTGGTTGTAGACTCAGTTGCAGCTTTAGTTCCAAGAGCTGAGATAGAAGGAGAGATGGGAGATTCTCACGTTGGTCTTCAAGCAAGATTAATGTCACAAGCTTTAAGAAAATTAACTGGTACTATAAATAAATCAAATTGTGTAGTAGTATTTATTAACCAGTTAAGAGAAAAAGTTGGTATAATGTTCGGAAATCCAGAAACAACTCCAGGTGGAAGAGCTTTAAAATTCTATGCATCAGTAAGAATGGATATAAGAAGAATTGATTCAATAAAACAAGGGGATGGAATAACTGGTAACAGAACAAGAGTTAAAGTTGTTAAGAATAAGGTTGCTCCTCCATTTAGACAGGCAGAATTTGATATTATGTATAACGAAGGAATATCAAAGGAAGGTAATATAGTTGATGTTGGTGTTAAGGAAAACATAGTACAAAAGAGTGGTGCATGGTTTTCATATGGAGACATAAGATTAGGTCAAGGTAGAGAAAATGCTAAACAATACTTAAAAGATAATCCAGAAGTTGCATTAGATATAGAAAATCAAATAAGAGAAAAGCATTCTCTTCCTTTAGTTAAAGAAGTGAAAGAAACTATTTCTGAAGAGAGTGCTGAATAATTTTTTCTAAAAGGTAAGGAATTTATTCCTTATCTTTTTTTGTATATATAATTAATTTTTTTGTGATTAAATAATGTTAACATATTAATTGAAATTAATATGTTAACATTAAATTAATCTTTAATTATAAATAATATTTGTTTTCTTTTAAAATGTTTAAAAAACACTGGAAATAAGAATATTTAAGGGTTTTGTGCATATAATATACGCAAGTGCTTATCTTGACATAAGTATAAAATTACTATACAATAATAACAAATACTGGTTTATCATATTCAAGAAATTACAGTGAGAATAGTATGACACCTTTCTACGCGAACTGTTTTTATATAAGAGAATAAGCGAGGAGGTGTTTATATGGTAGTAGAGATACTTATAGGAATAATAATATTAGGGGTTGTAGGATTTATTCAATACACTCTTATACAAAAAGCTTCAAAAAACAAGGTGGAAAGCCTAGAAAGAGAAGCTAATGCTACTTTAGAAGATGCTAAGAGAAAAGCTGAATCAACGAAGAAAGAGGCTATATTGGAAGCAAAAGAAGAAGTACACAAATTAAGATCAGATCTTGACAAAGAAACTCGTGATAGAAGAAATGAGATTCAAAGATTTGAAAGAAGACTTATACAAAGAGAAGAGTCATTAGATAAAAAGAGTGAAATGCTTGAAAAGAAAGAAGATAGCATGAACAAGAAATCCGTAGAGATTCAAGAACTTGAAGAAAGTGTGCAAAACTTATACGGTGAACAAAGAGCTGAGCTTGAAAGAATATCAAATCTTTCAAGTGAAGAGGCAAGAACATTATTATTAGATGAAGTAAGAAAAGAAATAAAACATGAATCAGCTATGCTGATCAAAGAACTTGAAACTAAGGCCAAAGAAGAAGCTGATAAAAAATCAAGGGAAATTATTACTACTGCTATTCAAAGATGCGCAGCAGACCATGTTTCTGAAACTACAGTACATGTTGTTGCCTTACCAAACGATGAGATGAAAGGAAGAATCATTGGTAGAGAAGGTAGAAATATTAGAACTTTAGAAACATTAACAGGGGTTGACTTAATAATAGATGATACTCCAGAAGCTGTTATTCTTTCAAGCTTTGATCCAATAAGAAGAGAAGTTGCAAGAATAGCCTTAGAAAAGTTAATTGTAGATGGAAGAATTCATCCAGCTAGAATTGAAGAAATGGTAGAAAGAGCTATTAAAGATGTAGAAAATGACATTAAGGAAGAGGGAGAACAAGCAACTTTTGAAACTGGTGTTCATGGATTACATCCAGAAATAATCAAGCTTCTAGGAAGACTAAAGTACAGAACAAGTTATGGTCAAAATGTTTTGAAACATTCAATAGAGGTTTCATATTTAGCAGGATTAATGGCATCTGAATTAGGACTAGATGTTAACCTAGCTAGAAGGGCTGGTCTTTTACATGATATAGGTAAAGGAGTCGATCAAGAGTATGAGGGTCCTCATGCAGTTATTGGTGGAGAACTTGCTAAAAAATATCATGAATCACCTGCAGTTGTTAATGCAATAGCAGCTCACCATGGTGATGAAGAGATGCAAAGCTTAGAAGCTATACTTGTTCAAGCAGCAGACGCCATATCAGCGGCTAGACCTGGTGCTAGAAGAGAAACTTTAGAAGCTTATATTAAGAGATTAGAAAAATTAGAAGAAATAGCTACTTCATATGAAGGTGTAGAAAAGTCATATGCCATTCAAGCTGGAAGAGAAATAAGAATTATTGTTAAACCAGATCAAGTTGATGATGCAGGGGCTATTGAGATGGCTAGAAATATTGTTAAGAAAATAGAAGAACAATTAGAGTATCCAGGCCAAATCAAGATTAATGTTATTAGAGAAACTCGTGCAGTTGACTATGCTAAATAAATGAAAATATAAAATACATTTTGTTTACAAAATGTATTTTTTAAATTAACCCTACTGATATTAATTAGTAGGGTTTTCTGTTTTTTATTTACGTTTTATAAAAATTAAGTTAAGTTTTTATAATTAAGACATATTAGTATCATATAAAAAATATATATAAGTAAGAAGTTTTTAAATATTAAATTTTTTTTTACTTTTTAAGAGAGGATTTTAAATATTTATAGAGAATTATATAGATTAAGGAAAACGTTAACTCTTAATGTAAACGTATCCTATAATAAAACTGGGAGGTTTATGTAATGGAAGTATTAAAGGTATCAACAAAATCAAATCCTAATTCAGTAGCAGGTGCACTAGCGGCTATAATAAAAGAGAGAAATACGGTAGAAATACAAGCTGTAGGAGCAGGAGCCATAAATCAAGCTATTAAAGCAATTGCAATAGCTAGAGGGTTTGTTGCCCCAAGTGGAAAAGATATAGTTTGTATTCCGGCATTCACAGACATTGAAATAGATGGTGAAGAGAGAACAGCTATTAAGCTTATAATACAACCAAGATAAAAATTTAGAGTGATAAATTTAAATAATAAATGATACTACTATAAGGATAAGTTACTTATAGTAGTATTTTTGTTTTTAGGAATTTCTATTAGTAATTTGTTAAAAATATTGTGGGAAAATATAGGAATATTGAAAGTTTTTTTGTTAAAACTTTCAATATAAAATAATTATTATATTGTATATAGGGAGATATATTTAGAGATTTAATGTTATATAATTATGTGAATAGATAGTTTTATTTACTTTAAAAGATAAAAATGGTATATTTAAAGCGTAATCAAGTAAAATATAAGCAATGAAAAAGGGAGGTGACTGTTGCAATAGCTAATATTTTTAATCTCTTTAAAAAAGAAGATGATTCATGAAAAATATTATTTAAATTCATTTTATGAAATTTTGTGAAATAAAAAATGCATTTAGATATATTAAAATGAATAATATATAGTTATTAGCGACGGAATTAGATGATTTTATCTAAAAAAGCAGAAAAAATAGGGGCATCTTTAACATTGGCATTAACAGCCAAGGCTGGAGAACTTAAAAAACAAGGATTGGATGTAGTAAGTTTTGGAGTTGGGGAGCCAGATTTTAATACTCCTAACAATATAATAGAAGCTGCTACTAAGGCCATGGTAGAAGGTAAGACTAAATATACACCTGCTTCTGGAATATTTGAACTTAAGGATGCCATATGCAGAAAACTTTATATTGATAATGGATTAAAGTATAATTCAAGCAATATAGTTATTTCAACAGGAGCTAAGCAATCTTTAGCTAATGTTTTTATGGCTATTTTAAATCCTGGGGATGAAGTTATAGTTCCAGTTCCATATTGGGTTAGTTATCCAGAGCTTATTAAATTATGTGATGGAGTTCCTGTTTTTATAGAAACCAAAAAAGAAAATGATTTTAAGGTTACTTATGAAGAGTTAAATAAGGTTTTAACATCTAAAACAAAGGCAATAGTATTAAATACTCCAAATAATCCAACAGGAACAGTTTATTCTAAGGAGGATTTAGAGGAAATAGCTAAATTTGCAAAGGAACATGATATCATAATAATATCAGATGAAATATATGAAAAACTTATATATGGAGAAGAAGAACATGTTAGTATTGCTTCATTAAGTGAAGATGCATTTAATAGAACTATTGTTATAAATGGATTTTCTAAAGCTTATGCTATGACAGGGTGGAGAATAGGATATGCAGCTTCTTCTAATGAAAATTTAGTTAAAATAATAAGTAATGTACAAAGTCATATGACATCGAATCCTAATAGCATAGCTCAGTATGCCGCATTAGAAGCATTAATAGGGGAACAAGAAACTGTTAATAATATGGTTGAAGAATTTTCTTTGAGAAGAGAACTCATGATAAAACTTATAAATGAAATTGAAGAAGTAAGTTTTATTAATCCTAAGGGAGCTTTCTATGTGATGATTGATTTATCAAAGGTTTTAGAAAAAGGAAATATAAGTGGGTCAATGGAATTTGCTAATTTACTTCTAAAAGAGGAAAAAGTTGTTGTAATACCAGGTATAGCTTTTGGAGAAGATAATTTTATAAGATTGTCTTATGCAACATCTAAAGATGAAATTTTAAGAGGATTAGAAAGAATAAAAAACTTTATTGAGAAAATAGTCAATAATTAATATTTTTTAAGTTGTTGAAATTTTCTAAAAAAATTAGTATAATTAAGTGGTTAGTATTATTAATAACAAATATAAGTAAAGAGGTGTTTATTATGGTAACTAAAGAGGTTTTAGTTAAAAATTCAACAGGCTTACATGCTAGACCAGCAACTTTACTAGTAAAAAAAGCTTCAGCTTTCAAATCAGACATAAGCTTAGAGTTCAATGGTAAAAAAGCTAATGTTAAAAGCTTAATCGGAGTTTTATCATTAGGTGTTTCTAAAGACGCTAATGTTAAAGTTATCGCTAGCGGTGACGACGAAGCTTTAGCTGCTGAAGAAATAGCTAAGTTAATTGAAAATTTAGAGGAGTAATCTTCGTAAAAGGATTCTTTTTAGAATCCTTTTATTTTTTTATAAATGTTTTTAGTAAGTCTTTTTGAATAATTATTTAAATTTAAAGTAACAATATGAAATAAAACAAAATAAAATTTTTAATAATAAACTCATATAATCATAAAAACACGAATTATTTAAATGTTAAAAGACTTATTAATAAATTAAAAGAACTTAAATACGAATGATAATTTATTTTTAGGTAAATTTATTTATATAAACAAAATGTTATGGTATAATATAAATATGATTTTTAGTATTGTTGCTTTAGGAGGTTACAAAGTGAAAAATTTATATAGTACACCATTAAATTCAAGATACGCATCAAAAGAGATGTCATATATTTTCTCTGACGATATGAAATTCTCAACATGGAGAAAATTATGGTTAGCTCTTGCAGAGGGTGAAAAAGAATTAGGATTAAACATAACAGATGAGCAAATAGAAGAGCTTAGAAGTCATATTTCAGATATAAACTATGAAGAAGCAATAAAGAAGGAAAAAGAAGTAAGACACGATGTTATGAGTCATGTCTATGCATATGGTCTTCAATGTCCTTTGGCAAAAGGAATAATACACTTAGGAGCTACTAGCTGTTATGTTGGAGATAATACAGATGTAATAATAATGAGAGATGGATTATTATTGATCAAAAAGAAGTTAGTTGCAGTTTTAAATAACTTAAGAAAATTTGCCTTAGAATATAAAGATATGCCTACATTAGGATTTACTCACTTCCAGCCAGCTCAGCTTACAACAGTAGGTAAGAGAGCGACTTTATGGATGCAAGATTTAGTGATGGATATAGAAAATATAGACCATGTTATAGCAAATTTAAAGCTTAGAGGAGTTAAAGGAACAACAGGAACTCAAGCAAGTTTTATGAATCTTTTTGAAGGGGATGAAACTAAGGTTAAGGCTTTAGATAAGATAGTTGCTGAAAAAATGGGATTTGAAAAGAGTTTTGGAGTTACAGGACAAACTTATCCAAGAAAATTAGATTCAATAATTTTAAATACATTATCAGAGATTGCACAAAGTGCTTATAAATTTTCAAATGATTTAAGATTGCTTCAAAGCATGAAAGAAGTTGAGGAGCCATTTGGAAAACATCAAATAGGATCATCAGCCATGGCGTATAAAAGAAATCCAATGAGAAGTGAGAGAATGGGTGCTTTAGCTAGATATGTTATAGTAGATGCTTTAAATCCAGCTATAACTGCTTCAACTCAATGGTTTGAGAGAACATTAGATGACTCAGCTAATAAAAGAATAGCAGTTGCAGAGGCATTCTTGGCTTTAGATGGAGTATTAAATCTTTACATAAATATAGCAGAAAATATGGTTGTTTATGAAAAAGTAATAGCTGCCCACGTAAATCAAGAACTACCATTTATGGCTACTGAGAATATAATGATGGAATCAGTTAAAAGAGGTGGAGATAGACAAGAACTTCATGAAAAAATTAGAGTTCTTTCAATGGAAGCTGCACAAAGAGTAAAAGGTGAAGGGCTTAATAATGACTTAATAGAAAGAATAATAAATGATGGTTCATTTAATCTTTCAGAAGAGGAAATATTAGCAATAATAGACCCAATTAAGTTTGTAGGAAGAGCTCCAAGTCAGGTTGTAGAATTTATAGATGAATATGTAGATCCTATAATAAAAGCTAATAAAGAGGCTGCTAGTTTAAGTAGTAATATAACAGTTTAATTTATATAAATAAGGTTACTAGAGATTTTTCTAGTAGCCTTTCTTTATTATAATGAATAAAATCACCTGCTATGCCAAGGGGGAATAAATCTTTATAACACTAAGAATAAATCTCTATTTTAAAAAATAATTTTAAATTTTGAAATATATTTCAAAAAAATCAGAACATATGTTTGAAATTTTTAAAATCAGTCCATAATTAAGGTAATTTAATTGATAGGAGGATTTTAAATTGTATGAACAAAGTTGATTTAATTGGAAGAGTTGCCACCAAAATAGAGATTAGAGAGTCTAAAAAACAAAAGAAATATATTAGATTTAGAATAGCTGTTAATAGTTTTAATGGGAAAGAAGAAACTACAACTTTCTTAAGTGTTATAACATGGAGTAAGTCTACTGTTGAGTTTTTAAATAATTATGTAGGTGTTGGTGATTTAATATCTGTTAGTGGAGAGATTATAGAAAGTAAATATGAAAGTGAAAATGGGGAAGTTAGATATTATACCAACATAAATACTTCAAATATAAATCTTTTAAGCAAGGCTAAAGAAAAAGATATTTCTTAATTTTTTTAGAAAATAATATAAGTATAAGTACATGTATCAAAATAACTTTTTATAAACTTACAAATAATATGAAGAGAATATTTAGATGAGCTTTAGAATTTAATTTATTACGTAGAAAATACTACGTTAAAAAGCTTTGGTTGATTAAAGAGTAGAAAGCTTCTAAGCTTTAGTAATATTTTAGAAGTAATGATTATAATTTTTTAGCAAAATCTAGTGATTATATGAATATATTTGTAAGTTTTATTATATTTTGATACGGCCCCTAGTTTATAGACAAAATGACTTTTGATTATTACAAAAGTCATTTTATCTTTTTATATTTTAAATTTAAAAAATTTATTTTTCTTCTAATAATTTTGTGAAGTAGTTTCTTGGTATTAAGCCTTTTTTGATTCCATTTATAACTGTTAAATAGGTTGCAGCTGTATCAAATCTTGCATCGTGATAATTTCCGCTTCCATGGAAGTATTTGTTTGCAGTTTCGCTTATTTCATCATTAGTAATATTTAAGTGTTTAATAACCTCTTCTAATTTAGGATTTTTATAATCACCAGTAGGTCTTAAAATTTTGCATATATTTTTATAATATTGCATTGTACAGAATACATGTTTTGGTTCAAAGAATTCACCAAGACCTAGCATTTCATGTTTTAAGAATTTAATATCAAATTGAACATTATGTCCTATTAAAAAGTCTGCATCTATGAAATCTTTAATAAAGCTTTCGTAAAGATCTTCAAAATACATTCCTTCACTTAGTTCATAAAGTTTTTCTAAAGAAAATCCATGTATTCTTTCAGCTTCAGCTTCCATTTCATCAACTGTGAAAAATATATTCTTTCCAATAGTTGTTTGAGGTTTTGTTGAGGTATCAACAAGTATATAGCTAAGTTGACATATGCTTCCTGGTTTAACCCCTGTGGTTTCTGTGTCAAAAAATAGTAGTTTCATTAAGAAAACCTCCAATGTTGTTTATGTTTATATATTAGTATAAATTAAAAATCTATAAGTAAAATTAAATACTTCTCACTTTTTAAAATTTGTTTTTTAAAATATTGATATTTAAGAATTTTATTGATTATTCTTAAATATTAATATATAAATAAATGAAAATCAAGTTTGCTTATAAGGCCTTATTATTCTAAAGGAGTGATTAGTTTGAAGAAAACTTATATATTAGATACAAATGTGCTTTTATATTCACCAGGTGCCATATATGCCTTTGAGGATAACAATGTTATTATTCCAGAAGTTGTATTGGAGGAATTAGATAACATAAAGAAAATGAATAATGATTTAGGCGCTAATGCTAGGAATGTAGCTAGGGAGTTAGATAAGCTTAGATTGTTAGGTTCATTAAATGAGGGTATTGATTTATCAAGTGGTGGAAAGCTTAAAGTTGTAACAAACTTTTACAATACTAAAATACCAGAAGCTTGGAATATAAGTAAAGCAGATAATAGAATAATACAAATATGTAAGGCGCTTAAGGAACAAGGAGAAGATGTTTGTTTAATAACTAAGGATATATTTGAGAGAATAAAGGCAGATACTGTTGGAATAAAATCAGAAGACTTTTATGAGGTTGTTGTTCCTGAATTTGAAGAACAATATAGTGGAAGAGAGGATGTTTATACTAGTTCAGAAGTTTTAGAAAGTTTCTTTAAAAATAAGGTTTTAGAGAAGAAAGATTTATTAGTTTATGATGAAGGTAATAAAAGTTATGTGGAACCAGATTTAGAAATAAATCAATTTTTAATTATTCATTGTAATGATAATGAAAAGCAAACAGCCTTAGGAAGGTTTGATGGTAAATTTATTAGACCTCTTTTATATAAAGATAATAATAATATAATGGGAATATCACCTAGAAATGTTGGACAAAAGTTTATGCTTGAGTGTCTTAGTATGGATGCTAATAAGGCACCTTTAGTAATAATAAAAGGACCAGCAGGTACTGCTAAAACTTTATTTTCATTAGCAGTAGGATTACAAAAAATAATAGAAGAGGAAAGTGGTCAGTATAGAAGAATTTTAGTTTGTAGACCAAATGTAACAATGGATGAGGAAATTGGATATTTACCTGGAACTGAGAGGGAAAAAATAGCTCCATTTATGAGACCTATTTATGATAATTTAGAAATACTTATAGATTCTGATGAGAAGGCTAGATATTCTAATGAGAGGGAATTAAATGATAAAATAGAGGAGCTTTTTGAAAGAAAGATAATAACAACAGAGGCAGTAGCTTATTTAAGAGGAAGAAGTATAATTAAGAATTGGATTATAATAGATGAAGCACAAAATCTTACTCCTAAGCAAGTAAAAGCTATTATTACTAGAGCTGGTGAAGGGTCTAAGATTATATTGGTTGGAGATCCAGAGCAGATAGACCAAGCTTTCTTGGATTCTAGAAGTAATGGATTATGTTATGCTTCAGAGAAAATGAAAGGTAGTCACCTTTGTTATCAAATAACACTTAAATATGATGAGTGTGAGAGAAGTGAATTGGCATTTGAGGCTGCTAAGAGATTATAGATTAATTATTGTTGATTTTTAGACTAAAATTAATTTATATGTTGCTTTATATGACTTTATAAGAAAAGCTTTCATTAAAGGTTTTAAATTAATAGGAGAAATAGTTATTTATTTTAGGTTTAGGCTCTGTTTTAAACTAGTGTTGATTTTAGAGAGAACTTTTTTAATCATCTTAATAAGCAGTTTAGAGTTTCATTTAATATGTAAGAATAAATAGACAGAAACTCTCTATAAAATTAAGTAGGTTTTATTTTATAGCTAAAAGCAACATTCTATTAAAACAGGGTCTAATTTAAATAGATTTTTTATCTTTATTAATAAAATAATTACATATAAAACATAGGTATTTGTGGTATAATTTTTTTTATAAACAGAGAATTCAAATTAATAACATATAACTAAAGGAGGAGTGACATGAGATTTTTATTAAATGTATTACTTAGCATTCCAGCTATATTAATAGCTTTTTCAGTAAAAGAATATACTCGTGCAAAAATGGCAGATAAATTAGGGGATAAAGCACCAAGATTTAGAGGAGAATTAACATTAGACCCTCTTAAACATATAGATATAATGGGTGCATTAATGATGGCCCTTATTGGATTTGGATGGACAAAAAGTGTTAATATAAATAAATATGCATTTAAAAATCCTAAAAAAGATGCAATAAGAGTAAATGCTATGGCTTGGTTTTCAAATTTAGGAGTTGCAGTATTAGGAGCAATTTTATTTGCTTTATGGATTAAATTCTTTGGAATTATGGGAACTACTTCTGAGATATTAGTTAGTATATTAAGATATATAATAATATTAAATGTAAACTTATTTGTGTTTAATATATTACCACTACCAGGATTAGATTGTTTTAGAATATTAGAGGATGCAAATCCAAAAGCTTTTTATAAATTTTCAGAAACGATATATAAGTATTATACAGTAATACTTATAGCAATAATATTTTTAGGAAGTAGTATATTATCTATTCCTTCAAATTTTATAATGGGAATTTTACAAAGTTTAATAAATGGAATATTATAAGTTTTTCTTTAATAAAGACCTTTCTTCTATATGAAGAGGGGTCTTTTGTTTTAGGTTCTGTTTTAAGAAAGTATTGATTTTAGCTAATCTTAAGACCTAATTAATTTTTAGTGAAAATAAAAAAATACATTTTGAACTTATAAATTGGAAAGAATATAATAAGGTATTTCCTAGTTAAATTTGAATATTCCAGAATAATATTTAGTTATTTATTTAAAGTAGTGAGATAATTTTGAGGATAAGAATAATAGTTTAAGTTTTTAGAAAGATAATTGAAATTATATGTAAAAATATGGTAATATAAAATGGGGTGAGAATATGATTAAATTATCTAAAACTATGAAAATGCTTTTAGCATCTTTAGGAATAGTATGTGTTACTTTAATAACAAGTACTTTGACAAATAATAATATAGTTACAACCAAGGGAGCTACCACTGAAACAGAGAAGATTAGTAAAGAAAATCAGGGAAAAGGTGTTTTAAATTTATTTAACTTTGGAAGAGAGGTTAAGTTAAGTGCAGTAGGCGACATAATATTACATGATGAACAAATATGGTCTGCATATGATGAGGAAAATAAAAGTTATAACTTTAATCCTAATTTCAAATATATAAAGAGTTTTTTAGAAGAGAGTGATATATGTTATGGAACTATAGAAGGAACTTATAGTGGAATAGAAAAAGGTTTTTCAGGTTATCCAAAATATAATGGACCTGATACCATGATTGAAGCTTTATATAGTTCAGGTTTTGATATTTTAAATTTAGCAACTAATCATTCTTTAGATAAGGGAGAAGAGGGATTTAATAGAACTATAGAAAAAGTAAGTGAAAAAATGACTCCTTTAGGAAGTGAAAATTATATAGTTAAAAAGTTAAAAGGAATAAAAATAGGATTTACTTCATTCACCTTTGAAGAGAAAGAGGAGGAGTTAAATGGAGTTAAAATAGGAGAAAGTAAAATAAATACTTTTAGTTATAAAACTTTAGATGAAGATTTAATTAAAATGGAAAATATAATTAAAGCTATGAATGAAGAAGGGGTAGATTTTATAGTTTTTGGAATGCATTGGGGTGTTGAGTATAGTGGAGAGCCAAGTAAGTATCAAATTAAGATTGCAGAAACTTTAAATAAGTATGGTGTTGATTTAATACTTGGAAGTAATCCTCATGTTATACAGCCTATTTTAGAATTAAAAAATGAAAATGGAGAAAAGACATTGGTTGCTTATTCTTTAGGTAATTTTCTTTCAAATCAAAGGGAGAAAACTATGGGGAATAGAAAAACATCAGATGGAGTTATACTTAATATAACAATAGATAAAAATAGAAAGGGAGCTTATGTAAAGGAGTGGAGTTATATCCCAACATGGGTTTATAAAAATGAAAAAGAAAATAAAAAATCAGATTACTTTATTTTACCTGTTAATGAAACTTTAGAAAGTGAAGAGGCAAAAAAATTAGACGGAAATATAAAAGCTGAACTTTTAAAATCTAAAGAATCTACTGAAAATATATTAGGAATTAGGAAATAATAAAATTAAAAAAGTGTTGATTTTACATAGAATATTAAGGATATCTTAATGACTAGATAAAATCAACACTCACATAAAAATCTTTTAATACTAAGCTTTTTCTATTATTAAATTTTTATTATAGATTTCTAAGAATGCTTTAGCACTTCTCCTAGCTTGACGCATTTCTAAATCTAAATCAAAATCAGAGTAAAGTTTAAGAGTAACAGTATCATCTTCTATAATTACATCTAAATCTCTTACATGACCAGTTAATCCTCTGTCTAAACCTTCTGCAAGTTTTAAAATAACTCCAATATGTTCAACATGCTTAACATCAAGTTTGTTTATTATAGATGAGTACTTAGCAAGTGGTGCTTGGAATGAATTATTTCTATGATAAGCTGCACACAATGCACTAAGTAGGATTTCTTTATGAGTTAAGCCATTTATATGAGAATTTAATATAACATAAAATGAGTGAATATGATGATCATAATATCTTATACTTATTCCGCAGTCGTGAAGAAGAGAAGCTGTTTTTAAAATGTTTTTAAATTCATCTCCTAAGTGATGAAGAGGTATAAGTTCTTCAAATAAAGTATTTGCTAATCTATAAACATTCTCAGCATGGGGAATATTTATATTTAGGGTATCCATTATTCCTTTTAAACTTACATCTAATATATCATCTTCATTATGGAAGGTATTAGTTATATATTCATATATAATACCTTCTCTAAGACCACGACCACAAACTATAACCTCCTTAGTTTCTGTGAATTTTAAAATTTGTTTAATGATATTTGATGAAGCTACTATAACATCTGCTCTAGCTTGAGAAAGACCTTCTATTTTTTTTCTTTGACGGAGGTTTTTACTTTTAAACATATGAGACATTTCATCAATATCATAGTCATACATAACATAATTATGAACTATATCAATAGGATATCTTTTTCTTCTTCTATCAACTTTACCAAGGTTTCTAAATGAACCACCAACACCAATAAGTGAATGGAATTTATTTTCTTTTAACCAATCGATTTTAGATAGGTTATCCTTTATATATTCAACACATTTTGAATTGTTTTCAAAAGTAACCATATCTCCAAGCTCAAACATTGAAGTTAAAGTAACATATCCAAAAGGAAGAGTAACTTCTTTATATATATTATTATTTTTAATCCAACAAAGGTGGGTATTATTACTATTAATATCTAAAAGAAGTGAGTCGTTGACATAGAGAGAGTTTTTAGCTCCTAAAAAGTTATAATGAATTTCTTCTTCGTTTGATAATATTCTAAGGTCTAAATCAAGTTTTTTCTTTATGATCTCTTTAAGATTAATCTCATTATTCGCTTGCCCGATGCTCTCAGCACCAATTAATATTATTTTTGATGCACCACAAGATTGGCACATTGATTTGAATGATTTTATAGATGAAATTGTAAGGCCTATTTTTTCTTGACTTAAAAGAGAACATGCAAAAAGGTCTGAACCAAGTCTTATATGTTCTTTTAATTCGTCAATTATTCTGAAATATCCAGAATTCTCAACTTCTGCAAGTGTTAATCTAACAGAGTTAGATCCAATATCTATAACTCCTATTCTATCCATTTTATTTCCCCTCTACTTGTTTAAAATATAATTTTACTATATATTCATACTATATAATTTTAATAAAGTTTTCAAGGAATTTAAAAAATAAGTAATTAATAAAATTCATATTGACAGTATTTAATATATAATACTATAATAGGTTAGTGATAAAAAAATATGCTTAATTTTTCTTGAAAAGTATGATAAAATTAAGTTATAAAATATAATATAAAAAATCGATGAAGAGAAGAGTAGTCTTTATGATTTCTTAAGCGAGTAAGGGATGGTGAGAGCCTTATAGAATAGTTTAGATGAAGAGAGCCTCGGAGATGCATGTTGATAAGTTGTTATTAAGATGTCGCGTATATGCGTTAATTTACAAAGTGGGTTTTTAACCAATTAGAGTGGTACCGCGGATATATCCGTCTCTTTATTTTTAAAGAGGCGGTTTTTTATATTGTAAAAAAATTATATTTTGGAAACAATGTCAATAAGATGTTTTTTCAAAAGATTATATAAAATAAGGAGGATAATTATGGATTACAAAAAGTTAGTTGCAGAAAGAATAAAAGAGCATGTTGACTTAGAATTAGAAAACATAGAAAAGCTTATAGAAATACCACCTAAACCAGAGATGGGTGATTTTGCTTTCCCTTGCTTCCAATTAGCGAAGGTTATGAGAAAAGCTCCAAATATGATTTCAAGTGAATTAGCAGAAAAAATAAACAAAGAAGGATTTGAAAAAGTAGAGTGTTTAGGGCCTTACTTAAACTTCTTTGTTGATAAGGTTGCTTTCTCAAAAAATGTTATAGAGAAAGTTTTAGAAGAGGGAGAAAAGTATGGTTCTTCTAAAGTTGGAGAAGGAAAAAATGTTGTTGTTGAATATTCATCACCTAACATAGCTAAGCCTTTTCATGTTGGACATTTATTTACAACAGCTATAGGACATTCATTATATAGAATGTTAAACTTTGAAGGATATAACACAGAAAGAATAAATCACTTAGGAGACTGGGGAACTCAATTTGGTAAGTTAATCTCAGCTTATAAGAGATGGGGTAATGAGGAAGCTTTAGAAGAAGCTCCAATAACTGAGTTATTAAGAATATATGTTAAATTCCACGATGAAGCAGAAAATAATCCAGAACTTGAAGATGAGGGAAGAATGTACTTCAAGAAGCTTGAGGATGGAGATGCTGAGGCAACTGCATTATGGGAAAGATTTAAAGATTTATCATTAAAAGAATTCAATAAAATCTATGATATGTTAGGAGTAGATTTTGATTCTTGGGCTGGAGAAAGTTTCTACAATGATAAAATGGATGTAGTAGTTGAAGAATTAGAAAAAGCTAACATATTAACTGAAAGTAATGGGGCTAAGGTTGTAATGTTAGATGATTACAATATGCCACCGTGTATAGTTGTTAAATCTGATGGAGCTTCAATTTATGCAACAAGAGATTTAGCTGCTGCTATGTACAGACAAAAAACTTATAATTTTGATAAATGTATATATGTAGTTGGTAAAGATCAAATATTACATTTCAATCAAGTTTTCAAAACTCTAGAATTAGCAGGAAAAGAGTGGGCTAAAAACTGTACACATATTCCATTTGGATTAGTTAAGTTTGCAGATAGAAAACTTTCAACAAGAAAAGGGAATGTAGTATTATTAGAAGATCTTTTAAATGAAGCTATAGATAAAACAAGGGAAACTATAGAAGAGAAAAACCCTTCATTAGAAAACAAAGAAGAGGTTGCTAAGAAAATAGGTATAGGAGCAATCTTATTCACATACTTAAAGAACTCAAGAGAAAGAGATATAGTATTTGATTGGAAAGAGATGTTAAGCTTTGAAGGGGAGACTGGTCCATATGTACAATACTCATATGCAAGAGCTAAGAGTATATTAAGAAAAGCTGAGGAACAAAATATAACAGCTACACCAGACTTTACTAAGTTAACTTCAAAAGAAGAATTTGAATTAGCTAAAACTTTAGAAGGATTCCAAAAAGCAATACTTTTAGGAATAGATAAATTAGAACCTTCAGTAGTAACTAGATATTCAATAGAAGTAGCTAAAGCATTCAACAAATTCTACAATAATCATACAGTATTAAATGTAGAAGATGAAGGTTTAAAAGCAGCTAGACTTGAACTTATAAAAGCTACTGCACAAGTTATAAAAAATGCTTTATTCTTAATAGGAATAGATGTAGTAGAAAAAATGTAAAACAAAAAAAGTCAATTCTAAGTAGAATTGACTTTTTTATTTTATTAATGTTTTTTATTTGAACAATTGCAGCTACCTGATTTTTTAGAACAACCGCTACATCCACTACATTGTCCTTTAGATGATTTTTTAAAATTTTTATATAGTATAAATATTACGGCTAATATTATTATGCCTGTAATTAAAAATTCCATTTATAACACCTTCTTTAGTCTAAAATAGTAATAAACCTATGTGGTAAACTATAAATGCACCGATCCAAGCAACTACAAATTGGAATATTACTGATAAAATTGTGAATTTACCACCATATTCTTTCTTTAATACACCAATAACACTTATACATGGAGTGTAAAGTAATACAAATACCATGAATGAGTAAGCTGATATTGAATTAAAGAAGTGTGGTAACATGTTTGTTAAATCACCTTTATAAATAACTTCCATTGTTGAAATAATAGTTTCTTTAGCCATTAATCCAGTTAATAATGAAACTGAAGCTTGCCAATCACCAAATCCTAATGGTGAGAATATAGGGGCTATGAATGAACCTATATTATATAAGAAACTGTGTGTTACATCATCAACTAATCCAGATATATTAAAGCTTTGTAAAAACCATATAACAACACTCATTGCAAAGATTATTGTTCCAGCTTTCTTTAAGAAGCTTTTAGATTTCTCCCAAAGTTGTCCTAAAACAGCCTTTGGCTCTGGAATTTTATATTCAGGAAGTTCTATTATGAAAGGCTCTTCATCTTTTTTAAATATTGTATTTTTAAATATTAAACCTAATATGAAAGCAGTCAAAATTCCTAGTAAATATAATGATGCAACGACTAATGATGCATTTTTAGGGAAGAATAAGGCTGCAAATATTACATAAACAGGTAATCTAGCATTACATGACATAAATGGAGCTAGAAGAGCTGTTAATTTTCTATCTTTTTCAGTTTCTAAAGTTCTTGCTGACATTATTGCAGGAACTGTACATCCAAAACCAGTTATCATAGGTAAGAATGCTTTTCCTGAAAGCCCTATTTTTCTCATGAATTTATCCATTAAGAAAGCGATTCTTGCCATATATCCACTATCTTCTAGTATTGATATACATAAGAATAAAGATAATATAATTGGTAATAAAACTATTATTCCACCAACACCTGAAACTATACCATCAACTAGTAATGATTTAAACCATGGTGCAGTACTAGATAATATAGTATCTAAATAAGGCATTAATTTATCGCTAAGTAAACCATCTAATGCATCAGAAATAGGTTGTCCAACCCATGAAAATGTAAATTGGAATACTAAAAACATTAAGGCTATAAATAATGGATAAGCAAGCCATGGATTTAAGAAGATTTTATCTAATTTATCTGTTAAGTTTGTTGAAGAGATATTACTTCTATCAAAACAATCTTTAAGTTTTTCTTCTATAAATTTATAAGTACTTGATTCATTTTCAAATGAATAAGTTTTATCATCTAAATATTTTGAAAAGTCTCCCTTTTCTATGAATTTCTTAACATCATCTAAACCTTCCTTTTTAGATGCAGTTATAGGAATTACTTTAAGATTAAAAGCTTTTTCTAATTTCTTAGAATCGATTTTTATACCTTTCTTTTTAGCTATATCATTCATGTTAAGAAGTAGAACGATAGGTTTTTTAAATTCCTTAAGTTGCATAGTTAAGTAAAGGTTTCTATCTAAGTTAGAAGCGTCAACTATGTTTAAAATAAGGTCAACATCTCCAGATTCTAAGAATTTCTTAGATACCTTTTCCTCATTTGAAAATGTATCCAAGGCATAGATACCAGGTAAATCTACTATTTTTGCTGAGTTGAAAAATCCTTCCTTTTTATCAACTGTAACACCTGGCCAGTTTCCTACATGTTGATTAGAACCTGTTAAAGCATTGAACAGGGTAGTCTTACCAACATTAGGATTGCCGAGTAAAGCTATTTTTGTCATTAGTTTTCCTCCTAATTAAATTATTCTGTTTTCAAATTCAATATTAATCTATTATTTTAAGATTATATTTTTAGCATCTTTTTTTCTTATTGCTAAATCGAATCCTCTTAAATTTATTATTAATGGATCACCTAGTGGTGCAACTCTCTTTAATTTTATCTCAGTTCCTTCTATACATCCTAATGCAAGAAGTCTTTTTGCAAGACCATTGTGTCCACATATTTTATCTATAACACCAGATTCACCGATTTTTAAGTCATATATACTCATCTTAAGCACCTCACTAATGAAAATCATTATCAAATTCATTTAAATTATACCAACTTGTCTTTAAGTTGTCAATTACTAAATTAATGTAATTTTATAGTTGTCTTTGTATATATTAAATTTTAATAACCCTTAACTAAAAAGGAATATAATGATATAATATCTTTGTTAAAAGTTTATATAAAGGAAAAGAGTGATAAAGTGATCATAAAAGAGCATGAAATAGATATTGATGAATTAGATCTTAGTAATGCCCTATCTTTTAATGAAAATTATGATATATATAAACAGGCTGTATATTTTGATTTAGAACACTATGTATATAAAAAACCTAAGTGCATAGGTGTTTTTGGAGCTGGATACTATGATGAAGAGAAATCTAAATTCATAGCAACCCAATATATGATAGAACATAAGGGTGAAGTAAGAGATATTCTTTATTTAGCAAAGAAATACTTTATAATGGTAGCAGCAGAAAAAAAGAAAAAATACATTGTAACATTTTCTGGTAATAATGATTTTACTGTTATAAACTATTTGTTTGATAAATATGGAATAAACTTTGATTTTAATAACTACTTTAGATCTGTTGATATACAGAAAATTTATGAGCATACTTTTAAACAAGGGATAGGTCTTAAGGCTTTAGAGAAGAAGTTTGGAATAGAAAGGGAAGGGGATGTGCTTTCTGGTTCTAACTTAGCAAAAACTTTCCATAAAGTTTTAAAGGATAAGGAATATTTTCAAAGAATGCCTAAGGAAAAAGTTGAGAAAATATTAGTTTATAATGAACAAGATGTTGTAAATTTATTTTATATATTAATTAGTTGGAAAAAAATATTAATAAATTTAGAAGATGAGGAAAAAGAAATATCTGAAGAATAGTAAGGTATTTTTAATAGTTTATTATAGTCTAACAGGCTATAAAGCTAAAGGCACCAGTAATTATTGGTGCCTTTAGCTTTTTTTATTTTACTAATGAAAGTTCTTTTCCATTTGATGATATTTTTATAGTTCCATCTTCATCAGTTCTAAATATTTTTATATTTCTTTCCTTAAGTTTATTTAGTGTAGATTGGTTTGGATGACCATATGAATTATCTAAACCAGCTGATATTATAGCTATTTTAGGAGAAATCTTATTTAAAAAATCTTTTGTAGATGAAGTATGACTTCCATGATGTCCAACCTTTAATACATCAGATTTTATATTATAGTTGTTTTTTAGAACTTCTTTTTCAGCCTCTTCTTCTGCATCACCAGTAAATAAAAAGGAGGTTTCACCATAGGATATTCTCATAATAGGTGAATAGTTATTTAAATTTTCATATAGTTCATTAGAGGGGGAGAATATTTCTATATTAGTGTTTTTTCCTAAATCTATATTGTTAGATTTGTTTGCGGATAGTATATTGATATTAAGTTTTTTTTCTTTTAAAACATTTACTAAGTTTTTAAAAGATTCATTGGTATGAATAACTTTAGGAGAATAAAGTGAATCAATAGGGAAAGTTTTTATTATTTTAGCTATACCTCCTATATGGTCATCATGAGGATGAGTGATTATTATAGAGTTTATCTTTTTTATATTTTGAGATTTTAGGTATTTTATTAGAAAATCAGAAGATTCAGGAGTGCCAGCATCTATTAATAGGTTCTTTTCTTCACTCTCAATTAAAATAGAATCACCTTGACCCACATCTATATAATGTACAATGAAATCTTTTCTTTGTGAGAAGGAAGGCATTTTATATATAATTAAAGAAGAAGTTAGTAGTATTATTAGCAAATAAATTAATTTACGATAATTAAATTTCAATAAATAGGTGCTCCTTTAAAAATGATTTTATAAATAGTATTACCTTTTGAATGATTCATAAACATAAAAGTTATAATAAATTAAAAAAATATGATGAAAAAAAATAATATCCCTTTAAAGGGATATTATTTTTTAATCGTTTATTTTGTTAAAGTAGCCGTAAAATGATAAGCAATATAAACCGCAAAGGCCAACTAGTACATATATACTTTTACTCCAAATAGATCCTATTCCAAATATTGCATCAACTAAATTAAAACTCATAATACCAACAAGACCCCAGTTGATTGCTCCTATTATTACAAGAGTAAGAGCTATTATACCTAATGTTTTCATAATTAACACATCCTTTTCTAAGAATATGTTAATAGTATTAGTAATATTTTTTTGTTTATGCATTTAAATAAAAAAAAAAGAAATAGCTAAAAGCTATTTCTTTTTTATAAAGTTATGTTTTTATCTATTGGCTGTGATAAAGAAATAAATGTGTCAGTTCCACTGATTCCATCTATATGGTTTATCTTATTCATTAAAATATCTTGAAGGTCTGATATGTTTTTACATATAACCTTAGCTAATATAGCATAGTCTCCAGTTATTAAATGAAGTTCAACAACCTCTTTTATTTTTGATAATTCATCAAAAACATGAGTGTATGATGAAGTAGAGTTAACATGTATTCCTACGAAGCATGTTACATCATAACCTAACTTAGGAAGATTTAAAAGTATTCTAGTTCCTTTTATTATTCCTAAATCTTCCATTTTTTTCATTCTAACATGGATTGTACCACCTGAAACATGGCAAATTCTTGCTATTTCTAAGTAAGGTGTTCTACAATCTTTTATCAAGATATCTAAAATTTGTAAGTCTAATTCATCTAAATGAGTTGATGTATTTATTAAAGACATAATATCACCTCTTTAAAATTTGAATAAAATGATAATTATATTTTAGCAAATCTTTTATAAAAATACTATATATATGTTTGAAAATAATAAAATTATTTTTGTTAATTTAACACATTCATAAAAATGACTTTTAATATGTTAATTTTTAAAGAACAAATTAAAAAATTAAAAACTTGAATTTGTTTTTTTTTTAGACTAATATATTATATAAGGAGTATTATGCAAGGAGGAAAGAGGATGCTAGGAGTACTTATTTCTATTTTACAATTAATATTAGTTGTAGTATTAGTTTTTGGTGGATTCTCACTATTAAGCAGATATGTATTCAACAGGGTTAGAGTAAATAAGTGGATAATATTAGCGGCAGCTATAATAATATTTTTAATACCAATGTTTGTTCCGATGAATACATGGATTATGCTAATAGTTTCAGCAATATCCGTAATGTTATTATTCTGGTTTTTTGATGTTCAAAGAAATGGATATCCAAAAGTTAAAAAGGATAAAAAAATTGTTATAAAACCAAAGGCAAAACCAAATAGAGTTAAACATAATAATACAAAAAAATAAACTCCAATTAAAGGGAGTTTATTTTTTTATTCATAATTAATAAATATTGGGGAAGACAGGGCTTCTTTTTCCCCATTTAAAAATATTTTAGTAACAATCCAAGTGATTTTTGGAGAGGACTTGCATTCAAAGATATATTTCACATCACTTAAATCAATATTATTAATTTCTTTTAAAATTTCTCCACCAGAAACTATAAATTGAATTTTTGAAATTCTATTTTTAATATCTTCAGCCTGAACATATAATCTTAAAATATCATTAGGACGAATAATTAAAGTACCTCCCATAAAAACTGAATTTATTGAGAAGAGGAGTTTCAAACTTCTAGATTCTGTTGAAAAAACATGATGTTCCTTAAAAGCTGAAAGTACGGAGTTTTTATTAAGTCTATGAGTAATTACACAGGTTAAATTATCATTATCACCAAAATCTAGCTTGTGATTATCTTGAGAGTTTATAGCAGAAAGTTTAAAACCTTTATCAAGTAGAGAAAAAAATTGAGAGTCATATCTTTTATATTTTCCTTTAGAATTTCCATTACCAACTTCTATTGAACATAAAAGTTTATCTAGAAGAGGAGAAAAAATTATGTTTTTATCTATAGAGTTTTTTGGGTGATTTATACTTAAAATAGCATTGTGATCATTTATGAGCCAAAGTAAAAGATAATTTATATCAGACACTATACCTTTAAAAAATGTGTTTGGGCATAGTATATTTAGATGTCCTAAAGTGGTTGATTTAGCTTCAAAACCAGAAAGTGCTAAAAAGTCTGAATGTTTTTTATTAAATTTATTTATACATTTATTTAAATATAGCCATTTAGAAATCTCTTTATTTTTATCCCTTATATTTTCGCTTAAATATTTATTATGATCTGTTAAAATTAAAAAATCTAAGCCTTTATTTCTAGCATATTCTAAAGCTTCCATAGGTGAACTTTTACCAGTTGAAAGAGAGGTGTGAGCATGAGGGATTCCATAATAAAATTTAAGCTTATCAAAGGAAAGATTTTTTTTATCCATTAATACCTCTTAATATTTATTTTTATAGTATATAATATTAATGAATAACAAATTAAATGAATTAAATTTAATTTTTAATTTTATAAATTAATATAAGAAAAAATACATAAGTGGACATAAGTTCATTGGTGTGATAAAATTACAAGAATGACTAAGAGGTGATCATATGTTAGTTCAAGTTAAAGGGAAAAAACCTAAAGTAGATGAAAAAACTTTTATAGCCGAAAATAGCAGTATAATAGGAGAGGTTTCTATTGGAAAAGACTGTGGAATATGGTTTGGTGCTGTTTTAAGAGGCGATGAAAGTAAAATAACAATAGGAAATGAAACTAATATACAGGATAATGCAGTTTTACATGGAGATAGTGAATATGCTGTGAAAATTGGAAATGGTGTTACTATAGGTCATGGTGCTATAATTCATGGATGTGAAATAGAGGAAAATTGTTTAGTTGGTATGGGTGCAATCATACTAAATGGAGCAAAAATAGGAAAAAATACCATGATTGCTGCAGGCAGTTTAGTTAGTCAAAATAAAGAAATACCAGAGGGTGTTTTAGTTTTAGGAGTTCCGGGGAAAGTTGTTAGGAAACTTACAGAGGAAGAAATAGAAAATTTAAAAGAGTCAAGAAGAAATTACGTAGAGCTTAAAAATCTTTACATATAGATATAGGAGGAGTTTATGATAATAAACGTAGGAAAATTTAATAAAATGAAAGTAGTTAGAGAAGCGGATTTTGGATACTACTTAGATAGAGGAACAAGAAATACTTCAGATGACATTCTAATTCCAAGAGCAAATTTAGATGGGAAAGAAGTTAAAGTTGGAGAGGAAGTTGATGCTTTCATATATAGAGATTCAAGAGATAGATTAATAGCAACTTTAAAAGAACCGTTAGCTATTGTTGGAGACGTAGCTTTGTTAGAAGTAAAATCAAATACAAAAATAGGTGCTTTTGTTGATTTTGGATTAGAAAGAGATATATTAGTTCCAATTAAAGAACAAAAATACAAAATGGTTGAAGGAAAGAAATATTTAGTTTATATATATGTTGATAAAACTGGTAGATTAGCAGCTACAACTGATGTAGATAAGTATTTAGATGAATTAGAAGAGCCTAAAAAGGGAGCAGAAGTTTCAGGAGTTGTTTATGGATATCAAACAAATGATTCATTAAGAATTGCAATAGACAACCAATTTAGAGCTGTGGTATTAAAGAATGAATACTTTACTAATATTAAGCCTGGAGATACTATAAAAGGTAAGATAATAAAGGTTTATGAAGATGGAATAGTTGGATTATCTTTAAGAAATCATAAGCTTAAGGAAAGAAATGAATTAGGAGATACAATATTAGAGTATTTAAAAGAAAATGGTGGAGTTATGAGTTTAAATGATAAGAGTACACCAGATGAAATAAGAAATGTATTTAAAACTTCTAAAAACTACTTCAAAATGGCTTTAGGTGGTTTAATGAAAAAAGGTTTAATAGAACAAGATGAATTTGGAACAAGATTGAAAAAATAAAAAGCAGGCTTTAGGCCTGTTTTTTTTTATGTATAAATTTAAGTTTTATTGGGAAATTTATCTTTACGAAAGAAGGTGGATTTTATGAAGAAAATAATCATAAGAATAATGTTTTTCGTGGCTTTAATAAGTATATTATGTCCAATTGAAGGTGAAGTGGTAAATGCTAAGGGAATAAATAAAATAGAAAATTTAAATAATAAAAATCCTAACAGTATAAAATTTTTAGAAGATAAAAATGGAATTGTTATCATAAAAACAATAACTGAAAATGTGGTTATTGTTGATGGAAAAGATTCCAATAAAATAGAATTGGTAAATAAGATTAAAGAAGAAAATGGAATGAATCTATATATGTTAGTTATTAGAAATACTGATTTAGAAACTGAGTTCTTTATAAGAAGAATGATTAATTCTATGAATATTAAGAAAATAGTTGTTCCTAATATAAATAATTTAAATAAGAATTTAGTTGAATATTTAAAAATTAAAAAAATAAGTTTAAGGGATATGAAAATGGGCTTTAATTCAAATGTTGGTAATGTAGAGCTTAGAGGGAAATGTATTAGTGGATTGAATAATGAGGGAATGATTTTTTGTTCTGTAGATAATATAAAAGTTGGGTTTATTTCAAGGGAAATGTTAAAGGAAATAAAAAAGGAAAAATTTGTTCTTAATAACAAAGTAGATGTTTTAAATATAAGAGGAAGTAGTGATTTTACAAAAAGTGAATTTAGAGAAATTGTTAAAGAGTTAAGGCCTATTAAGATTATAGGAAATGATGAAAATGAAATCTATTATTTGAAGGAAGCTAAAAAAAGAGGAGTTAAATATTATTCATTAAAAAATAGAGGCTGCTTAATTATAAAAAGAATATTAGGGGAAACAAAAGAGTTTGAAATAATATAAATTTTACATGAAAAAGCTTTATCAAAAACAATAAAACATTAAATTAATTTATGTTTTATAAGTTTTTTGATAAAGCTTAATTTTTATGAGACTTTAATTGATTTATTTTTAAATTTATAAAGTATTTTGTCCTTAAGTATTAGAAGTGTAAATATTACTATTGAGATTGAACTTATAACTAAAGCTTGAATTCTATAATCTAAATAAGAAAGTGTTAATGAAAGAGGGCTTAAACAAATATAAGTTAACAGGCCAGTTAAAATGTATATGAAAAAATTAGAGAGGGAAAGTCCTATATTTATATTCTTGTAAATTTCATACATATTTAAACAAAGTGATAAGGATGAAACTATAAGCATTGTAATTGCATAACCATAAATATTAATTGAAGGTATTGCTGTTAAGAAAAATAATAGACTTAACTCTAATATTTCAATTATTATGTTATTTCTAAGAATTATATTTTGTTTTTCTAATCCGTTTAATATTCCATACATGGTGTTAGACACAAATACTATAGGCATTATTAGAGAGGTAATTTTAATATATTCTCCTAAATCATCTCTTCCAAAAAAAACTTTTCCTAAGGTATCTGGAATACATACTCCAATGACTGTGGTACAAATACCTATTAAAAATGCTATTTTTATAACATCTCTAATCCTTTTAGCAGCAGAATAATAATGTTTTTTACTAAGTGTTTGAGAAAGGTCTGGTATTAGCATTGTATTTATTGAAGAAACAATTATTAATGGAAAAGTTACAATAGACATTGCCATTGCAGAATACTTTCCAATCAAAGCTAATGCTTCAGAATAGGTGAATCCAGCAACCATAAGACGTTTAGGAACGAGTAATGTGGAAATAACGCCAAATATACTCATTAAAAAGCCATTTAAACAAAGAGGAACAGAAGTTACTAAAACATCAAAAAGCAACTGAGCCCTACTTTCACCTTTAGTATGTTTCCTTGGATTTTTACTAATTGTATATTTAAAATATCCAAAAAGTAAAATCAAGCTTTGAAGTTCACCTAAACAAAGTGCTAGATAAGCCAAGGTAACTAATGATTCTAAGGTTTTTGCATTAAATATAAATATAAGTATAGCAAGAACTAAAATACGCAAAGATTTTTCTAAAATATCTATAAAAGAAGGAACTGTTATTTTAGAGGTGCCATAGAAAAATCCTTTTAGTATATTTGAAAGTGATATAAATATCATGGCTGGACAAGTTACCATAATTGATTTTATTATTCTAGGATCCTTAGCCCAATAATGTCCTATTATAGGAGAAAGGAAAAATACAAAAAATCCTATAATAAAACACCATATAAAATTAAATGTTGCCACAACTTTCATTGTTCTAATTATATTATTATAATCATTTTTGGCTGAGTAAACAGCTGTTATCTTTGAAATAGCAGCTATAATTCCAGCTGTCATAATAGATATAAACAAATTATATATTGGCATTATAATACCATAAAGCCCCATTCCTTCAGGTCCTAGTATTTTAGAGAGGTACATTGAAAATATAAAACCTAATACCCCTGTTGTTAAATTTGAGGCTGTAAGCATAAAGGAGTTTTTATAAAAATCATCTTTACTCAATGAATCACCACCTTATTAAAAGTTCAATAATAATGAATATTCATAAGTTATGTTAAATATTCATTATATAGGAGTGAATTTAATAAGTTACTTCTATATATTTAAGAAGAAATAAGGGGGATGTAGTAAGAGAAAATATGAAAAATGGTATAAAATTTTTAGGTATATTTTTGATTAGTATTTTATTATCTTTTTTAATTTGTTTTTTTACAAGTAAAGATGGTAAATACATTAAAAGCGAAGAGTTTAATGAGGAATTAATTCTTAAGGGACTTAAAGGAGCTAAGGCTATATGTAGTGATGAAGAAAACAATTTATATTTAGCTGTGGAAAACAATATTTTTAAGGTTGATAAAAGTGGAAATATGAGATTAGAAATTAAGGAAGAAGGGAGGATTTTAGACTTAGAATATTACGAAGGAAAACTATATTATTCTATGGAAGGAAAACTTTCTACTCATGATTTAGTTAGTAAGGAAGGAAAAATATTCATAGAAAATATTCCTAATAAAGGAGTAAATGGATTAGATACAAAAATACTCTTAAGAGAAGGAATTTTATATCTTACTATAGGTTCCTCAACAAATTCAGGGATTGTTGATTTTGAAGAAGGAATAGAGGATGTTCCACCATTAGATATTATTTTAAATGGAAGAAATTATGATGATAATAAAAAAGGAGCTTTTGTTCCATTTAATACAAAAACTTTTAAAGGGCAAAAGATAAAAGGAAATATACTAGGGAATGCTTCAGTGATAGAAGTGGATTTAAAGAAAAATGAAAAAAATATATATTCATATGGATTAAGAAATGTAAAAGGTATTGACTATAATAGTGAAGGAAAAATATTTGCAGTGATTGGGGGCATAGAGGAAAGTGGGTATCGTCCTTTAAGTGGTGATACAGATTATTTGTATGAATTGAAAGGAGAGAAAACATGGTATGGTTGGCCAGATTATAGTGGAGGAGATCCTGTAAACTCTCCTAAATTTAGAGAAGAGGGCAAGCCGAAGGTTAACTTTATAACAGATGAACATAAAAGTTATATAATGCCTAAACCTATTTATCAAAATACAAAGGTTGGAGCTATGAATTCATTAACAATAGACAGAGAAGGGGAATTTGGAAATAAGGATTCATTTATATTTTTTGATGATAAAGAAAAAGCTTTGATTAAGCTTTTAAAAGAAGGAGAAAAAAAAGAAATAGCTTTTCTTGAGGGTGAGGCCTATATAGATGATATTAAAATAATAGGGGGGGATTTATATATAATAGATGGAAATGAAGGTGTATTATTTAAATTAAGTAGTAATTATAAGAAAAGTGAATTACAAGTAAAATCATATATATTTTTAATATTAATAAATAGTATATTAATAGCTATTTTAATAACTAAATTTTTCTTGAATTTAAGAATAAGAAGATTTAAATAAAAGTTAAGAGTAATTTTTTCTTTTTAAGTATAGAAAGAATTACTCTTTAAATGTATAATGGAATAAATTGGGAAAAAGGAGTGGTTTTATGATTAGAGAAGTTATGTTAGATATGAGTAACATAAATTTTAAAGGTAACACATTAGATGTAGGTATAGACAACTATGGAATTATTTATAATATATTAAAACAGACTGAGGATGAAATAAGTGTTGATTATTATGTGGAAGATTTTAATGATGAATATAGAAATCAATATGACAATGGAGTTTTATTTTTTTCACTAAGTCAAATAAATAAAAAAAATATGGATGATGTTTTAAAAAATATATGGAATAATATCAGATTTGGAGGAAATCTATACCTTTGGGATAGGGAAAAAAATAAGAAGGAAACGGTAAATGATAAAATAAATGTAATTATGCCTAATGGGGAAGAAAAAGAAATAAAGTTCATAGATAATAGTATATCTAGTGAGTTTAATATAGAGAATACTAAAAAAACACTTGAAAAATATTTCGAAATACAAGAAACTAGAGTTTGTGATAAAATAATTTTCATGAAAGCAATAAAGAGAGGAAGTATAAAAGATGAAGATACTACTGACAGCAATAAACTCAAAGTATATCCACAGCAACTTGGCTGTGAGGTATCTGAAAGCATTCACAAAGGATTTAGATTTCCAAGGTGATATAAAGGAGTTTTCAATCAATGATAGAGTTGAGAATATATTAGAGGGTATAATCGAGGAGAAACCAGATGTGGTGGCTTTCTCCTGTTACATATGGAATATGGAGTTTGTAAACAGAGTAGCAGAGCTTATAAAACTTGTAGATCCTAAAATAGAAATTCTTTATGGAGGACCAGAGGTTTCTTATGAAGGAAAAGAATTCTTAGAAAATCATAAAGGGGAATACGTAATAGTAGGTGAAGGGGAACATACATTTAGAGAGTTTGTCCTTTATAAGTTAGGGGAAAAGAAATTAGAGGATATAAAAGGTATTTATTACAAAAAAGATGATAAGGTTATAAAAAATCCTGAAAGACCTCAAATGGATATGAATGAATTAATATTCCCATACACATATGAAGAGGATATAAATAATAAAATTGTTTATTATGAAGCATCAAGAGGTTGTCCATTTAAATGTAAATACTGTCTTTCTTCTGTAATGCATGGAGTAAGATTCTTAGATGTAGAAAGAGTAAAAAAAGAATTAAAATATTTTATGGATAAAAAATTAAAGTTAGTTAAGTTTGTTGATAGAACATTTAACTGTAATAGAGAATACACAGTTGAACTTCTTAAATACTTAAGTGAACAAGATACGGAAACAAGATTCCATTTTGAGGTTGCAGCAGACCTTTTAACAGAGGAACAAATAGAAATTTTAAATAAAGCTCCAAAAGGAAGATTTCAATTAGAGGTTGGAGTACAAACTACTAACAATGAGGTTTTACATAATATAAATAGATATATTACATATGAAAATATAAAAGACAAGGTTTTAAAGGTTGCAGCTTATAATAATGTAATGCAACATTTAGACTTAATAGCAGGGCTACCAGGAGAAAATTTAGAATCATTCAAAAATTCATTTAATGATGTTCATGCAATAAGACCAGATGAAATACAACTTGGCTTCTTAAAATTATTAAAAGGTTCATCTATGAGAGAAGAAGCAGAAAAGTGGGGAATAGTTTACTCACCATATGCACCATATGAAATAATAAGAAGCAAAGATATAAGTTATGAAGAATTATTACTTCTTAAAAAAGTAGAGGCTATGGTGGATAAATATTATAATTCCTGTAAATTTAACAATGTAATTAAGTTTTTCTTAGATATATATGAAAAACCTTTTGATTTTTACTGTGATTTAGCTATGTTCTTTGAAGAAAAAGGAAATTTCAAGAAAAGTATAGGAAATGTTGAATATTATAAGCTATTATTAGAATTTTATAATGAAAAACTTCAAGGGGATGATGAAAATTTATTAAAAGAAGTCTTAAAACTAGATTATTTATGTTTCAACAAGAAGAGATGGTTACCAGATTTTCTTATTAGAACAATTACAAAGGATGAAGAACAAGAAATAAAGGATATGTTTAATAGAGAATTGCCTTATAAAAAGTCTCACATAGAAAAATTTGAAATTGATATAATTAATTATATGAAAAATGGGGAAATTAAATATGAACATAAATATTTAATTTTTGATGAAATGAATTTTAGTTATGATTCTTTTATGGAAGTAAATAAATAGTTTTAATTATATGCATAATAGAAGTCTTAATATGAAATATATATTGATGTGCAACTTTTTAAAAATCAATTGAATTAACAATTTATTCAAAAAATGCAATGTAGATTTTTGAATAAAAGGTTATGAAATTGTATACAATAATAAAATTGTGTTGAATTAAGTTGATTTTTATGTATAATTAATATTAAGGGTTAATTAATACTATATAAAGTATTAATATATATTTTATAAAAATTCCTTATATAAAGGTGGTGAAACTTTGGCAATAGAAGCAATAAAAGAAATTAGAAAAGTGGAAATGCAAGCTGATGAAATGATTAAAGAATCTCATGAGCAAAGCAAAAAGATAATTTCAGATGCAACAATTGAAGGTGATAAGAGATATAATGAAATAATAACTGAAGCTAAAAATGTTGCAAAAGAAATTATGAATAATGCAGAAGATGCTGGAAAGAAAGAAGCAGAAATAATACTTTCTGAAGGCAAAGGAAAATGTGCTGAGGTATCAAATCTTACAGGAGATAAGATTAATGATGCAGTAAATTTAATTATTGAGAGGATTGTGAAAACTAATGGCAATAGTTAAGATGAATAAATTCACCTTACTTGCCTTTGAATCAGAGAAAGAGAAGCTTCTTAGAAAAATTCAAAGTTCTTCAGAGGTTGAGTTTATAAACCTACAAAGCGAAGAAAAAGTTGAAAGCAATGAAGTTTTTGAGTCTCTTAATAAGGATGATTTAGATTCTGAAGCATTACATATTGAAGAGAATGTTTCAAAAACAAGATCAGCTTTAGACTTTTTAAAAGAGTTTGTTCCTGAATTTGGTGGAATAAAAGCTTTAAAAGCTGGTAAAGAAAGCTTAACTTTAGATGAATTAGAAACGAAAGTTGAAAATAGCAACTGGGAAGTGGTTTATTCAGAGGTTAAGAACATGGAGAGAGAGCTTGCTACTCTAGAAAATGAAAAGACAAAGCTTATAGGTGAAATAGAAATCTTAGAGCCATGGCAAAGTTTCGATGCTCCATTAGGTGAATTAAATAATTTGAAAAAAGTAGTTACATTCTTAGGAGTAATTTCAAGTCAAAATCTTGAAAATATGAAGAATGAAATCGAAAGTGAATTTAAGGAAAGTTATATAGAAGTTATTTCTGATACTGACCAGGATTCATACATCTTTGTAATGGGAATGAAGGAAGATAGCGAAAAAATAGATGATATATTAAAGCAATTTGGTTTCTCAGCATTTCAAAGCAAATACACTGAAGAAATTTCTGTTCTTTTAGAAAAGTTTAAATCTGAAATAAAAGATATAGAAAACAAAAAAGCAGATTTAAAAGCTACACTTTCAAATTACAGAGAAGAAAAAAGAACTTTAGAATTAGCTTTTGAATACTACAGCAATATTATGGTTAGAAAAGAAGCAAGTGAAAACTTCTTAAAAACTGATAAAGTAGTAGTAATTCAAGGATGGGTTCCTGAAAATGATAAAAATGATTTACAGGAAGTTATAAAAAATTCAGTAGGAGATATGTATTATCTTGAGTTTGAGGAAGTTAAAGAAGAAGAAGTTGCAGAAGTTCCAGTTAAATTACATAACAAAGGACCAGCATCAGCATTTGATTCTATAACTGAAATGTATAGTTTACCAAGATATGATGAAATAGACCCTACACCATTTTTAACACCTTTCTACTTAATATTCTTCGGAATGATGGTTGCTGATATGGGATATGGAATAGTATTATTCTTAGGAACGTTATTAGCTCTTAAGTTCTTCAATTTAGACGAAGGACAAAAGAAATTTGTTAATTTCTTTATGTATCTAAGCTTAGCTACAACAGTAGCAGGAGCAATATTTGGTACTGCCTTTGGATTTGAACTTAAGTTTGGATTGATAAATCCAAGTAAAGATACGAATTTACTACTTATGTTATCAGTAGGATTTGGTGTAATACAAATATTCTTTGGACTATTTATTAAGGCATATATGCTTATAAGAAATGGTGAGTATTTATATGCATTATTCGATGTTGGATCATGGGTTATGCTTTTAATAGGTCTTCCAATGATATTCTTTGATGGTCCTATAAGCTTAGTAGGTAAAATTTTATCTATAGTTGGATCAATCATCATAATAGCAACACAAGGTAGAGATGAGGAAACAAAAGGTGCAAAAATAGGTCAAGGATTATACGCATTATATGGTATAACAGGATATGTAGGAGACTTAGTATCCTATACAAGACTTATGGCATTAGGTATTGCAGGTGGATCAATAGCAGCTGCACTTAACCTAATAATAGGTATGTTCCCAGGAATAGCACTTATAGTAATTGGACCACTATTCTTCTTAGCGGCTCATACATTTAACATGCTTTTATCATTACTAGGAGCATATGTTCATACAGCGAGATTACAGTACGTTGAGTACTTCTCAAAGTTCTATGAAGGTGGTGGAAAGGCATTTACACCATTCAAAACTATAAACAAGTTTATAACAGTAAAAAAAAATAAATAATAACAGTTAAATTTAAATTAAAATAAAAAAACATTATATTTTCAGGAGGAATTAAATTATGGAAAACTGGATTTCATATTTTATGGCAAATTATGGAGGATTAATATTTGGAGCTTTAGGAATTGCTTTAGCTGTAGGTATGTCAGGTATAGGATCAGCTAAAGGTGTTGGTATCGTTGGTGAGGCAGCAGCAGGATTAGTAACAGAAGAACCAGAAAAGTTTGGTAAGGCATTAGTTCTTGAATTATTACCAGGTACACAAGGTCTTTATGGATTCGTTATAGGTTTCTTAGTATTTAACCAAATTAGTAATGGAGACGCTTCATTAGCAAAAGGATTATACTTATTATTTGCATGTTTACCAATAGCTATCGCAGGTTTATGGTCAGGAATATCTCAAGGTAAAGCAGCAGCTGCTGGTATACAAATATTAGCTAAAAAACCAGAGCACAATACTAAAGGTATCATATTCGCAGCAATGGTTGAGACATATGCATTATTAGGATTCGTTATATCATTCTTATTAGTAAATGGTGCTAGCGTAATAAAATAATAGTAAGCAAAGATTGGAGAAGTGAAAGGAATGTCAAATTTAAACAATTTAACTTCCAAGATTCTAAATGATGCTGAAGAAAAGAAAAAGTATATATTAGCTGACGCTGAAGCCCAAAAAGATAAAATAATATCTAAGAAAACTAATAGAGCAGAAGCGGATAAAGAAGAAATAATAACTAAAGCTAATATAGAAGCAGAAGTTAAAAAAGCAAGAATAATTTCAAATGCTAAATTATCAGTAAGAAATGATATGTTAAGAGTTAAGCAAGACGTTATATCAAAAGTATTTAACGAAGCTATAGAAAAGTTACAAAATCTTTCTAATGGAGATTATAAGTATTATGTTATTTCAACTTTAGATTCTTTAGAGTTAGAAGGAACAGAAGTTATTATAATCAATGAAAAAGATAAAGATATATTTAGCAATGAGTTCTTGGAAGCATTAAATAAAGAACTTGAATCTAAAGGAAAAAAAGGAAGTATTACATTAAATATGGAAGGCAAATTTAATGGTGGCTTCATATTAGATAGAAATGGAATACAAATAAATAATACCTTTGAAGCTTTAATTAACTCTTTAAGAGGAGAGTTAGAGTTTGAGGTGAATAAAGTATTATTTGATTAAGGAGGATGAAGAATGGATTCAATGCAATTTTTGCAATTAATTCCTAGAATCAGAGTATACGAAAAGAAACTCCTTGATAAAGCTCAAATAGAAAGAATGATAGATGCAAACACTTCAGAAGGTGCATTAAAAGTTCTACAAGAAACAGAGTATGCAGCATTTATGAATGAAGTAAGAAGACCAGATGATTATGAAATTCTTTTATCAAATGAGTTAGTTAGATTGTATAAAACTATGTATGAAGCTAGTCCTTTAAAAGAAATCATAGATGTTATGGCCTTAAAATATGACTATCATAACATAAAAGTGTTAGTTAAGGGGAAAATCTTAGATAAAGATTTTTCCCAAATGCTAATACCAGTTGGTATGGTAGGAGTAAATGATTTAAAATCTGCAATAAATGGAGAAGATTTTGGTAGACTTCCTAAGAAAATGGAAGAGTGCTTAAGAAAAATATTTGAAAAGTTTGAGGAAACTAATGATCCTCAATTTATAGATTTAATCGCAGATCAATACTTATATGCTAATATTCATGAAATTGCAAATAAGAAAAATATAAAAGATAAGGCTTTAGATAGATATCTTACTAATCTTATAGATTTAAATAATGTCAAAACATTATTAAGAGCTAAAAAGCAAGATAAAAATGTTAACTTCTTTTTAGATGCTATAGTACCAGGTGGTAGTATAGATGCAAGTAAGTTTAGAAGTTTATACTTAGATACAATCGAAAATATTCCAAACAACTTAAGTAGTAAAGAATATTCACAAGTACTAAGAGAAGGTATAGCTAGTTACATAGAGACTTCATCAGTTAGTGAATTTGAAAAGCTTATTGATAATCACATAATGAGTATAATGAAGGAAGCTAAAATAGTAACTAAAGGTTTAAAGCCAGTTTTAACATATATGTATGTTAAAGAGAATGAAATAAAGCAAATAAGAACTATCATGGTTGGTAAATTAAACAATATTACTAAGGAAGTAATAAGAGAAAGGCTGCGTGATGGATATGTATAAGAAAATAGGAGTTGTAGGTGATAAAGATTCAGTTTTAGCTTTCAAAGCTCTTGGAATAGATGTTTTCCCTGTAGTTGAAGATGAAGAAGCTAGAAAAACAATTGATAAGCTTGCAATGACAGGTTATGCAGTAATCTTTGTTACAGAGCACGTAGCTAAGAATATAGAAGAAACTATCGAGAGATATACAAGACAAGTACTTCCTGCTGTAATATTAATTCCAAGCAATCAAGGAACTCTAAATATAGGAAAACAAAGAATATCAGATAACGTTGAAAAAG
>NZ_JARIDH010000078.1 GCF_029267215.1 Clostridium sp.
GAGAAGTTGTAGAAGCTGATACAAAAGCTAACTTACAAGCTAGAGTAAATGCAGAGCACGGAGCTTGCCAAGGTAAAAAAGATTTAGCTACTTTAGCTAAACAATTAAACTTAGATGCAATCCATGACACAGTTCATGAAATGTGTAAAGACGAAGCTAGACACGGAAAAGCTTTCGCTGGATTATTAAACAGATACTTTAAATAAGAAATAGATAAAAACGCGCTTTATTAAAAATACTTTATTTTAATTACTTCCTAAGAAAAGCACCCTTTAAAGGGTGCTTTTTATTTATTAATATTATATATAATGTAATTTGAAATTGTTGGTTTGAAATGACCTAATAAATAATGATATTAAAATCAAGTATTTACCTAAATAATGAAGTTGTTGCTAAGTTTATTTAGGTATAATTTGTCAGCAATATGACTTTGTTTAATAAAGATTATGTTTTAAGAGATTATTGATTTTAGTTATCCTTTCAGAACTACTTAATTTTAAATGAAAATCAAAATTTTGAATTTTGAACTTATACATTCAAATTAATATTAAAAGGGGCTTTCTATTTAAGTTTGAACATTTTAGAATAATAGTTAAAGTGAAGTAATTTTCTTTGGTAAAATAATTTCGCTTATTAAGATTATTTATTTAATATTCAATGAAATTTTAAACTGCTTATTAAGATGGTCATAAAGTTCTATCTAAAATCAATACTGGTTTAAAACATAGCCTAAATAAAAAATTTATTAGAAAGGAGAATACTATTAAAGAAATAGTAATTAGATAGCATGAAGATATATTTTACTAGACATGGAGAGACATTATGGAATCTTGAACATAGATTTCAAGGATGGAAAGATTCAGAACTAACAGAAATAGGAGTTAAGAGAGCTGAATTTTTAGGAAAAAGATTAGAGCATGTTAAAATTGATAAGATATTTACAAGTCCTATAAAAAGAGCGAAAAGAACTGCTGAAATTATTAGAGGTAACAGGGAAATAGAAGTTGTTGAAGTTGAAGGACTTAAGGAAATAAGCTTTGGTAAGTGGGAAGGTATGAGCACTGAAGAGATTAAAGCTTGTGAAGAATATGTAGATGAATTAGAAAATTTATTTAATAAACCATATAGCTATACTAGTTTTGACGGGGAAAATATTAAAGAGTTTACAGAAAGACTTTTTAAAACTGTTGAAGATATAATAAGGGAAAATAAAGATAAAGATATATTACTAGTAAGTCATGGAATGTGTGTTAGATATTTAACTGCATATTTTAAAAATGAATTAGAAGAAAAACAAATAGTTAATTGTCCTATATTCAATCAAGCTAGTTATAATGAAGTTGAATGGGATGGAGAAAAGTTTGAGGTTATAGAATTGAATAATATTGATCATTATGAATATGATAATAATATAAAAATGATTTAGTAATAATATTTAATTTTTAGGATAAAATAAACTTAAAGTGATACAAATCTTAATTCTAAGCTTTAAGCTAAAATATTATTTATTTCGTTAATTAGGAAATAGATACTAAGGCTTAGTAATGAGGTTTTTAAATATTGAGGTGCTTATTTAGCACCTCCTTAATTTTCTTCATCTAATAAATGATTTACCCCATCTAGTAAATTCAACCATTCACGCTTTAATAATTCCTTGCGATATAGCCCTAATTTAGTAATTTTATAATATTTTCTTGGAGGTCCTTCTGGTGATTCTCTTAAGTAAGTAGTAAAGAACCCCTCTTTACTAAGTTTTCTTAAAATTGGATATATTGTTCCATCTGATATGTATATTCTTTCTGAAATTTTATTTATAAGTTCATATCCATAATAGTCTTTCTTGGAAAGTATAGAGAGAACACAAAGTTCTAGAATGCCTTTTTTAAACTGAGAATTCGTAAAATCACCTTCTTTTTAATTTTATTAATAGGTTCTTTGTTTTAAGAGCGTGTTGATTTTAGCTATCCCATAAGACCTAATAAATTTTTCAGAGAGTTTCTATTTAATATTTAAGAAATAATAGCTAAAGTGAAGAAACTTCCTAGTGTTAAATAACTTTGCTTCTTAAGGCTAGTATTCTCACATATTCAATGAAATTTTAAACTTTTTATTAAGAGTATCATAAAGGTCTATTTAAAATAAACACTTATTTAAAATATAGCCCGTTAATAATTTTTTATTAATTTTGGTTTAATATAATATAACATATACTATTATATATTACAAGATACTGAATTTTATATATTAGTATTGTTATATTAACATATAAATAAAGAGATTTTAGAAAAAAAACTATCTATACTTATAAAAGCATAGATAGTTTTTAATAATTTAAAGGGTAGTGGGTTATGTTAAATTTTATAGTTATATATATCCTTCAGATTGCTATTTAGCAAGTTTAATAATTTCAACTGAAATTAACTTTAAGAAGGAGATTAACTTATTAGAATTCATATTGAATTTTTTTATGAATCATTATAAAGTATAAAAAATAGATCTTTTTAAAATTCAATTAAATTAGTTTACTAAGTTTTATGTTTTTAACAATATAACAGCCTTTATTTAAATATAGTCCTTTAAAACAAAAAAAGCAAAGTACAAAAAAATAAAATCTATAAAATAATAGTGTTGTTTTAATAAGATTTATAAGAACAATTTAAAGAAAAAACGGATGATTACAAATAATCATCCGTTTTTTCTTTGATTTATTAAAAATATTATTGATTAAAACATATTTACTGCAAAGCCTGCAAATAAAGTTATTGTAGTTATTATACATATAGCTACAGTTACTCCATGTAGAAATTTTTGTTTTTTACTTTTCTTAGAGTTTCCCATAATAAATTCACCTTTCTTTTTATCAAGATTATATGTAAATATTTAATTTGTATTCTAATTTTATTATATATAAATTTTTAGTTTAATAAGTTTATATTTTATGAAAATATTATTTCAATATAAATTTTACATTTTAAAATAATTTTTTACAAGAAAGATGTTTTTAAAAAAGATTAAAAATTTTTTATATAAATATTACAAATATAGTATATTAAAAGAAAATTTATTGTTAAATTAATGTTTAATATTAAAATTATATTGAAAAATGCATAAATAAAGAAAAATAATACATAAGTATGCATATAGTTTGTATTTTTTATTCTATGGATATTTTAATAGTTTTTGATAAAAATGAAATGAATAAAAAAATATATTGCAAAAACAATGTGTTTTTCAATGGTGGAATTTTACTATTTATGTATTTATACAAAATACAAATGTTTGCATTAATTTAATTGAATTGAAAAAAACTTTGACTTTTCTTGTTAAATAGCATAAAATACTAACAAATAATTAATTTGATGTTAACAAAAAGTAAAAAATATTTAAAGAATAAAATCACTAATAAATGATTGTTTAGATTAAGATAATGCAAAAAAATAATGAGAATTTAATTTGAAAATAAATTTGATATTTGAATAATTAAAGAAAAATATGCATAATTTAATAATAATTATGCATATTAACGTTAAAATATTCATTTTAAAAAATTGGGGAGGAACAGTAAATGAAAGAGAGTAGTCAAATACATGATGAAGATTTGGTAGAAGTTGAAGAGTTTATAGAGGGTATAGAAGAGAAAAACGGAAAAAACTATAAAATTGGGTTTTGGTCTTTTGTAGCTATGATATTTATGACTGTTTATGGACTAGGAAATGGACAACAGGTTTTTTATCAAATGGGTTATGCTTCAATAACATACATAATAATAGGGGTTATTTTATTCTTTATTCCATATACTTTTATAGTATCTGAGATGAGTTCAGCCTTTAGTGAAGAAAAGGGTGGTATATTTTCTTGGATGAGAATTTCAGTAGGAACTAAATTTAGTACAGTAGGTGCTTTTATATGGTATATATCAGCAATTATATCTTGGTTTAGCGTAAGTTCTATTTCAATTACATTTTCTAATATGATTTATGGTAAAGACCTTTCACAAACTTGGCATGTATTTGGTTTAACTAATACTGAAACAACAACTTTAATTGGTATAGTTTGGTTTTTGATAATTGTTTTTTTCTGTAGAAAGGGAGTTAAGTCTATAACTAAATTAGCAAATATATCAATGCTTATTACAATAGTAATGCATGTTTTAATACTTGGTGGTGGACTTTTAGTATTTTTCCTTTCAGGATTTAAGTTCCAACAACCATTAAATTATACAGGGGTTAATTCCTTATTTATGGGACCAAACCAAGCTTATAATAATCCTTTAGCAGCTATTGGATTTCTAGTTTTTGCAATATTTATACTAGGTGGTATGGAAAGTAGTGGTGGATTAGTAGATAAGGTTAAAAATCCTAAGAAAAATGTTCCTAAGGCTATGATTTTATCAGGTATTATAATAGCTGTTTTATACATAGCTATAGTTATAATAAGTGGTATGGCTATTAATTGGTCAAAGACTTTTAATCAGCCAGGAGTTAACTTATATAACTATGGAATTTATTTAACACAATCTCAGTTTTATAATTTAGGTAGATGTTTAGGGATGTCTAATAGTGCTTCAGTAGCCTTAGGAGAATGGGTAAACAGACTTACAACTTGGATTGGGTTTATAGCTAAGCTTAATTTACCATTAATGCTTTACTGTCCAATTAAACAAATGTTTGAAGGTATGCCAGATGGAATGTTACCTGACTTTGTAATTAAGAAGAATAAGCATGGATTTACAGAAAATGCTTTAATGATTCAAACTGTTATAATAATAGTTGTAATATTAGCTATAGGATTTGGTGGAGATACAGCAAACACAATATTTAATAATTTAACATTTATGGTTACAATAGCAACATCAATACCATGGGCTTTCATAGTTTATGCTTATATTAAATTTAAATTAAATGATAATATTAAGAAAGAATATGAATTCTTCAATAAAAAGTGGGGAGTTATTGTAGGTGTTGTAACATTAATAACAATAATATTTGCAACTATATTCTCAATAATAGAACCTTTTATAGATGGAGATATTCAAAAGGGAATATGGATAATTGCAGGTCCAATAATATTTGGATTAATAGGATATGTTTTAGCTGCTGTTTATGAAAGAAGATTAAAAGCAGGTAAAATAAATATTAGTAAAACAGAAGAAAGTAAAGTAGACGCAGAGGTTGCATTAACTGAATAATATTTAAAGGGCATGTATCAAAAAACTTTTTATTAGTATATTTTGATACATGCCATTTTTAATATAAAAAAGACCAAGTACAATAATTAGTTTTAGAGGGAAGATAATTTGTACTTGGTCTTTATAAAATTTAAAAAGAATTTAGTATGATTTAAGAAACAGGTTTGTTAGTTTCTTTTGATTTTATTTTAATTCAGAATTAGAAAGATGATCTTTTAATATATTGGCTGATTTTATTAGATCTTCTTGCTCTTTTTCTGATAGTGGAACATCTAGAATTTTTCTAGCACCACTTCTATCTACTATAGTAGGCATTGCTAAATAAACATCATCAATTCCATATTGTCCTTCAAATAGAGAAGAAACAGTTAGAATTGAATTTTCATCGCGAAGGATTGCTTCAACTATTCTAGTAACGGCAAGTGCTACTGCATAGTTTGTATATCCTTTGCTATTGATTATTTCATAGGCCGCATTTTTTACCTTTTCAGGAAGTTGTTTTTTGAAGTTTCCATCACATTGCTCACAAACAGTTTTGCAATATTCATCAGCATTTGTACCAGCAATATTTGTTAAACTCCAAGCTGTAATTTCTGAATCACCATGTTCTCCAATTATATAAGTATGAACATTTCTTGCGTCAATATTAAAGTGTTCTGAAAGCATGTATTTTAATCTTGAAGTATCTAATACTGTTCCTGAACCTATAACACGTTCTTTAGGGAATCCAGATAGTTTATAAGTTATATAAGTTAAAACATCAACTGGGTTTGAAACTACTAAAAGTATTGAGTTAGGACTATATTTAACAACATTTGGTACTATGCTTTGGAAGATTTTTAAGTTTTTATTTATTATATCTAATCTAGTTTCACCAGGTTTTGGTCCTACACCAGCAGTGATTATTACAATATCTGAATCTTTAGTATCTTCATAATCACCAGATTTTATATCAACAGATTTTACAAATGCTGCCCCTTGTGCCAAATCCATAGCTTCTGCGTGAGCTTTATCTTTATTTATATCAACTATTACTATTTCAGATGCTAATCCATCTTGCATTAATGAGAAGGCTGTTGTTGAGCCAACAAATCCTGCTCCTATTATTGAGATCTTATTAGTTTTTTCTTTTATCATAAAATATCATCTCCTAAAACTAATTCCTAGTTAATTACTCTGAATTACAATTTCATTATACAATAACTAATAATTATTATCAAGTAATTTTGTTAAAAATTTATTATTATTTATAATAGAGTTTTTAATTACAGTAATATTGATATTGGTTGAATTTGTTCTAAAGCATTTTATAAATATTTTTTCTTTTAAGTATGATATTTATTCATGAAAGGTATTTAAGTAATAATTTGTTTTTACTTGTCTTAAGGTATTTATTAGAATGTGATCAACATAAAAGCAATAAAATGAAAAGAAGTTAAGTTTGAATTTGTTAAGTTGGATATTTAATTAATTTAAGCGTAGTTTTATTTTAAAATTAATTATTTTAAGATAAATAAATATAAATATATTTAAAATTTTAAAGTTTTTTTATTTAAATAAATAATTAATATATGTAACTTATATAATTAAAATGATATTATGGTAAATTTAGTATATAATTATATGAAGAGATTATGAATTTTAAGCTCAAGGAGGGGTATTTGTTGGGCATAAAAATTAAGAGAAAGAGTGAGGATAATAAGAGGATAGAGGAAAAGTATGAATTTAGATTCTATAGATATTTATTATTTATTTTGCTTATTCTTTTTTCTTGTATAATAACTGTAAGTGGCTTAATTAATCAAATACAATATAAGAAGCTTGTTGCTAAGGAAGTAAGGCTAAGTTATGATAGCTTTTTTACATATGAGATTGAAAATAGTTATAAAGGTTTAGAATACGTTTATGATAGTTACTCTAATGAACATAATATTCCTTTAGAAAAGCTTATAGCAATAAACATAATATATTTTGGACAAGATGAAAATAGATATTTAGAACCTTATATTAGAAAATACATAGATAGTAAAAGTTTATCTGATAATGATAAACAAAGATTATACATATTAGTTAATAAGGAAGTAAAAAAGATAGAAGATATGTATGCTATTAAGATTATGGTTAAGAGATTTTTACCATATATATTGGCAATAATCTTTGTTACTTTAGTTATGTGGAGCATAGTATTCTTCAAAAATAGAAAACCTATTTATAAGTTAATTTTGGGAATAATTTATTTTATATTGGGAGCATTTATATGTTACTTATCATCTTATAGTTTAAGTAATGGTATATTGATGGATATAGCCATAGTAGGATCTATTGGTGAATTTACTATTGAAAGTGGATCTAGAAGGCTTAAATTGATTGAAGGAGCTTTTTTATTTGTAGTATTAGGAATAATATTGATTACTCCTAGTAATAAGAGTATTACTCCTTTTTTAGGAATAAGAAATAATAATTTGTTTTTAGTTGATAATTTAAATAATTCAATCAAGATTGGTAATGAAAGAAAATTTAGAAGTTTAGGAAATGCTTTATTAAATGAAATCTCAAAAAATCAAATGATTGAAATTAATGTTAAAAATAAAAAAATAGATGATTTATTAAAGGATAAAAATAACTTGCTTTTTGAAAATAAGGATAAAAAAGAAAATACATTTTTAATATGTTTTTATAAGGACATACCTATATATAGATTTGTAACTATTAAAGGTAAATATGTTAGAGCATATGAAGGTGTTTTAAATCCTTATATGAGAAGTATAATTATTAAGTTAGGTGGAGGAGAAAGATATAAACATAGAGAATTTAAAGTAGATTCTATATTAAAGTTAAAGCATTAACTTTGTGTTAATTGACATGATAAAAAACATAATGATAGATTAATTATAATATAAATATACTAGGAACAAGACTATTTATTGGGCCTAGTATTTTTTTATTATGGGGTGATTTCAGTGGAACAGAAAAATGAAAAGTTTCATGAAAAGGTTTTAAGAGGTGTAATAACTAAGGAGCAATGGTTTGATATATTAAGAAATGGTGAATTAGTTGATTTAAAAGACATGAAAATACTTCTTAATCTCTATTCAAATAATGGACAACCACTCAAGACTACGGAAATAGGTGAGAGTTTGGATTTCGGTGATATTGGAATTAGAATTCAGAGTATGGGGAAAAGAATAGTTAACAATTTAGGAATAGAGTTAGAGGGTGAAATTAGAATGAATTCTTGGGAGTATAAATTTAGATATTGGCTTTTTATGCTTGAAGGAAAGAAAGAGTATGATGAGGAAGAGGAAAAGTACTACTTTGTATGGAATTTAAAGGATGAACTTAGAGAGGCTATAAAGCTTATGCTTTATGCTTAGTAAGAATACTAATTGAATTATTTGACATTGTATTTTACAGGATGTTAAGATTTTATTAACTAAGGAAAAGTGGAGGAAAAAACATGACGAGAAAAGAGATGAAGGCCTTAGCAAAGAGTAAGCTTAAAGGCAGATGGGCAAACATTGTTTTACTTACTTTTATTATTACCATTATAGAAAGTGCAGTTAAATACTTTGTTTCAGAAAGTTTAATTATGAATTTAACTAATAATATAATAGTTGTTCCAGCATTAACGGCTGCTACTACAATTTATGTTATTAAGTTTGTTAATACTGATTGTAAAGTGAGTTTAAATGAAGCTATTCCATCATCAGGTATATGGATAAGATTTATTCAGGTTACTCTTGTTTGGATATTATTTTTAATACCAGTAGGATTAGTGTTTTTAGCAGGAGAAGGACTATTTATAGTTATAGCATCTACTATACATGCAGCTATGTTTATGGGAAGTTTACCTGTAAATCCTTTAATATTAATATGGGGAATAGCTTTACTTATAGGATTAATATGTTTATTAGTTTTATCAATAATAGCAGTATTTTTATTCCCATTATACTATTTAGTTGCAGAGGAACAATGTGGAGTATTTGAAGCAGTATCAAGAAGTTTTACAATAATGAAGGGTCATAAGTGGGAGCTTTTTGTATTAGGATTAAGTTTCTTAGGATGGGGAGCACTTTCAATTTTAACTTTTGGTATAGGATTACTTTGGTTATTCCCATATATACAAGTTACATTAAGAATATTTTACCTTTCAATTACAGGAAGAATTGAAGAGGTAAATTAATTATTACTATGCATCGTTTAAATTAAGTGGTGCGTAGTTTTTGTTTTAAAATTAAGAAGAAAATGAGGTGAATACAAATGACAAGAAAAGACATAAAGATTTTAGCACAAAGAAAATTAAAAAGAAGAGTTGCTATGTATGATATTTTATTAGTATCAATTTTTATTATTAACTCTTTAGTTACATATGTATTGAAGAACTCTCCAAATGGTTTTATGACTTCAATTTTGAGCTTATGTAATGTATTTTTATTAAGACCTTTCACAGCAGCTGCTATTGTTGTTTATACAGTAAATCTTGTTAATAGAGAAGGTAAATTTTCATTTAAAGAGGCAATACCATCTGTTAAGGTTTGGATAAGCTTTATAAAAAAGTTATTTGTTATTATAATATTTGAAATACCAGCATTTATAATAGCTATAATGGTTTCAATTAAAATAATGGAGAATATGGCTTTAATAATATTTGAAGCTATAGAAGAAAGAAGTTATATTGGTATTGAAGAGATGATAATGAACTATATAGCTTGCATATTAATATTTATAGGCATACTTTTAATATATAATATTATTTTAAATTTATATTTATTTCCAGTTAAATACATAATAGTTGATGATGAAGAGTGTGGAATATGGGAAGCTGTAGGAAGAGGTATGAAAATAATGAAAGGCCATAAATGGGAGCTTTTCGTTCTTGAATTAAGCATGATAGGATGGGCTTTACTTTCACTTATAACAGCAGGAATAGGATTTTTATGGTACATACCTTATAGAGATGTTGTTTATAGAATATACTATCTTTCATTGATAAAAGATGAGTTTGAAATTGGACAAGATCAACAGAGAAAAGCTAGTGATATTGATGAAGTTTATTCAGATGATGAATTTATAATAGAATAAAGTTTGAATAATTTAGAGTTATTATTCTGAAGATATTACTTTAAAATTTAAAGTTATGAAATTAAACTTTTTTGATAATGTATTTTTAAAAATTAACATTTTCAGATTCTTAAGGCAATATCTTCTTAATAATAACTTAATTTTTATTTAAATGTAATTTTTATCCCTTTTAAAAGGACTAGTGTATTTAATTATTTTAAAGGTTCCATAACCCTATCTAAGATATTGTTTATTTCAGCTATTGATGTACCAAAGTTTGTTATTGGAACAAAGGCATCATCACATATTCCAATTCTATTCATTATTTCAGCTTTATTAAACATGCATCCACCACAATGTACTACTAATGAGTATTCATTTAGGTTTTTAGGGAAGTCTTTTCCTGAACAATTATCTACTATTATTCCAGGGCATATTTCTTCTAACCAGTTAGGAAGTTTTTCTCTAGCTATATCACCCTTTAATTGGTGATGAGTACAAGCTTCTGCTATTAATACTTTATCACCAGGTTTAAGATCTTTAATAGCCTTTGCACCAGCATAGAATTTATCTAAATCTCCTTTATATCTTGCCATAAGTATGGAGAAAGAAGTTAAAGGTACATCTCTATCTAATTTTTCATTAACCTGTTTAAATACCTGTGAATCAGTTATAACCAAGTCTGGTTTACCACCAAATATTTTTAATCCTTCATCTAACTTATCTAAAGTGACAACAGTTGGAATTCCACCGTAGTCTAATATATCTCTTATAACTTGTACTTGAGGAAGTATAAGTCTTCCTTTAGGTGCTTGTATATCTTGAGGTGCTACTAGAAGTACATTATCACCAGGTTTTATCTTATCTCCAATTATTGCACTTTCTGTGATTGAAACAGGGGATACCTTTATAAGCTCTTTCTTAAGTTCTGCTATATTAAGATTACCTTTTGCACTTATTGATACATAAGGAATATCTAAAATTTTTCCTATTTTATCTAATGCTTTATTTAAGTTATTATCAACAAAGTAGTTTGAATCTACACTTTTTGAATTATCTATATCTTTAAGTTCAACCTTAGTTTCAACAAGGTTATTTTGAACAAGATCACATTTATTTACAACTAAAATTGCTGGTTTATTAGCTTTTTTTAGTTTATTTAACCATAATATTTCTTTTTCTAATAGGGTTTCAAAAGGAATATTAGATTTAATAGCTTCTAATATTTCTGAAAGTGAAAGCGTAATAAGGGCAACATCAGTTTTTCCTACAACTTCCTCTGTTCTTTCAACTCTTAATTTTCCTATTTCTCCTTCATCATCAAATCCAGCAGTATCAACAAATACAACAGGACCTAAAGGTAAAAGTTCCATTGCTTTATATACTGGATCAGTTGTTGTCCCACGAACATCAGAAACAAGTGATATATTTTGACCAGTTAAAGCATTTATTATGCTAGATTTTCCTGAATTTGTTTTTCCGAATAGAGAAATATGTATTCTACTTCCTCTAGGAGTTTCATTTAAATTACTCATAAGTTTTTCTACTAGTATAAAAAATAATAGTAGAATTACACCTCCTTAACTAAATCTTTAGTAAAAATATTTTCATTTGGGGATAAACCTGTGGATAACTTTTTTATTGAAATTTATTAAAAAATCCCTCCAATAATATATAAATAAGTTTTGAAAAATAGTAAAAAAATTACATCTTAAAAGGGCTATATAAAGCCTTTTGTAAAGCTTTTTATAAATAGAACGAATGATTAATATTTTCTATAAATTTTCATTTTAAATATATAAAAGTACATAGAAATCCACAATGTTATTATGAGGTTATCCACAGGTGCTGTGGATAACTTTAGGATTACTCACAATATGTAGTTATAACATGGTTGTTTATATACTAAATGTAGTTAGAAACAAAATGGTATGGTATTACCCCTAAATTTATAATAAATTTATTATACTTAAATTTATTATAAATTAATGTGATTTAAATATAGATATTAAGTAAATTTGTAACATTAGTTATATTGACTAAAAAGAGATCACTTTTATAATTAATTGCCATCTTTCTAGATAATAATTATTATACAATTTGTGATTATGGATTAGAAGTATAAAATAAAAGTTAAATTATAATTACTAAGTAAGACTGTATTAAATATTGGAATAAAACAATAATTTAGAATGAAATTTTTTAATAAAATAATTATATTTTCACATAATAATTGTTAAAAAATAAACTATTAATTTTAAAAAAAACGCAAAAAACCCGTAATTATTTTAATAATTACGGGTTTTTATAATAAATTTATATTAAAAATAGAGTGATTTTTTAACATTGAGGTACTAAAATAACTTCATTACAATTTTTAAAGCTAATTTTTTGCTCACTAAAATCTTTAAGTGTAAGCATAAAATTCTTAGCATTTATTTTTAATAATGGATAAAAACCAACATTTTCTTTAGTGTCTTTACAATTAAATCCTTCATTTTGAAGTCTAGTAATGACAGCATATTTTAACTCATCCATTGAAGAAAAATCTTTATCTAAATTTAAAACTATTTTTTGTGATAGATATCTATTTGTCATAATAAAAACCTCCCATAAAAATGAATTCTCAATACCATATATTATTTAATCTTTTCTTTGATTTAATTTTACAACTTTTTTAGAAGATAGTCAAATAATTAACAAAGTTTTTCGCTTTTTTAATGAATTTTTTTAGCTCAGTAAGTCTTTTATAAATGTTTTCTAATATGTTTTGGCTTGTATTTAGTAAAAAGCCAAAAAAATTATAAAAAAAAGCCAGCTTACGCTGGCTATAGATATTAATTTAAAATTTATTGTTAGTTTTGATTTTAATTTTTTATTTTAAACTAAACAAAATACAAATTTTAATGTGGAGTTAAAGATATATTTTGTTTAGTTTTTGCATGAATAATTGATTTTAAAATTTTCCGCTCAGTATAAATTAACTAATCTTTTAGAATCTTAAATCTCTAGTCCCTTTGCTTATTTTTTCAATTTTTTCTCTTACAGATTCTCTAAATTTCTCATTTTGGATGTCATTTAATGATTTTTCTATTAACTTATCTCCAATTTCTCTAGTTTGATCTGTACCATAGTCATCTATAAATTCTTTTAATGTGATTAAAGCATTAGCTTCACAAATTTTATAAAGCTCACCACTTTTAACTATTTCCATAAATCTTTCACCAGTTCTACCTTCTCTGTAGCAAGCTGTACAGTAACTTGGGATGTAACCAGCTTTCATAAGACTTTCTATCATTTCAACCGGTGATCTGTGATCTCCAAGTTCAAATTGTGGTTTTTCTTCTGGATCTTGGTAAGCTTCTGAATATCCACCAACCCCGGTACATGATCCAGTACTTACTTGAGAAACACCAAGTGAGATTATTTCATCTCTTAAAACTGGTTCTTCTCTAGTTGAAAGAATAAGTCCAGCATATGGAACTGCTAATCTTAATATAGCAACAATTTTTTTGAAATCTTCATCTCCAACTAAGTAAGGGAAGTTTTCTAAGCTAACATTTTCAGCTGGTTTTAATCTTGGCACTGATAATGTGTGAGGACCAACCCCTGTTACAGATTCTAAATCCATTGCATGAAGAAGCATTGCTAATGTTTCATATTTATAATCATATAAACCATATAAAACACCCATTCCAATATCATCTATACCAGCTTCTCTAGCTCTGTGCATAGCTGTTGTATGATAGTTGTAATTATGTTTTGGACCACTTACATGTAATCTCTCATAAGTTGGTTTATGATAAGTTTCCTGGAATAATATATATGTTCCAATATCAGCAGCTTTTAATCTCTTATAATTTTCAACTGTTGTAGCGGCTATATTTACATTTATTCTTCTTATAGCCCCGTTATCAAATTTAATTGAGTAGATTGTTTTTATGCAATCTAAAATATACTCGATTGGCGCATTAACTGGGTCTTCACCAGCTTCTAATGCTATTCTTTTATGACCTAGGCTTTCAAGAACTTTAACCTCTTCAACAAGTTGTTCTTGGTTAAGTCTTTTTCTCTTTAATTCATCGTTACAATGTTTGTAACCACAATATTGACAGTTATTTACGCAGTAGTTACTTACATAAAGTGGAGCAAAAACAACAAGTCTTTTTCCGTATAATTTTTCTTTAACTTCTCTAGCAGCTTTGAACATTTCTTCAATAAGTTCTTTATCTTCTAGGTTAAGAAGAATTGAAGTTTCTTCAGGAGTTAAACCCTCTGCTAATTTACTTCTTTCAATAATCTCTCTAACTAACTCCTTATCAGAAGCAAGTTCTTTTCCTTTTTCTATAAGGCTGTTGATTTCATCATCTTTAATAAAATCAGAAGCATTATACTTTTCGTTATCCTTTAACATAACAAAATCTCCTTTAAAATTAATTTAGACTTTGTCAAAAAATAATATAAATAACTAAATATACTTTGGGAATTCAAATAAGATTTTTAAAAAATTAAGCTAAAAACTATTTTTAGAAATGGCAGCTTTAACAGAAACACCTTTAAGTTTTCCAAGTTTTCCTGTTATAGCAGAAATTTGGTCAGTGGTTCCATCTACAACTATTGAAATAACTCTAATATTTTTCTCTTTATAGGGTAACCCCATTCTACCAACTATTAATTTATCATATTCACTCAAGACAGAGTTAACTTCTTTTATATCATCAAGGCTTTCAATAACAATGCCAACAACGGCAATCCTAGTACTCATAGTACATCAAACCTTTCTAAAATTAAAAAATTTCAAATTTTATTACCTTTTTGTTTAGAGAATTCCTTACAATTAGGAAGAAAGTATATTTATATTATTTTCTGGCTAGGCTCTCGATTGAAAGAGTTTATATATAATAATAAAGTCTCGCAATAAAGAAGGCCTATTACAATTATACTATAAAATTTAGAAAAATATAGATATAGTTAAGGTGAATTTTAGATTATTATAATTAATTTGTAAGCTTTTTATAATTTTACTTTGATATAATTTGGGTATCATAATTACAACATATAAGGAGGAGTACTTATGAAAAAAAATAAATTAATAACTACATTGTTTTTAGCAGGGGCTATAACAATTGGCTCATTTACAAGTGTTTTTGCAAGTACAAATGAGGTTGTAACATTAGGTGCCAACTTAAATGAGGCACAAAAACAAGAAATGTTTAATGAATTTGGAGTTAAACCAAATGATGTAAAAGTAATAACAATGAATATTCAGGAAATAAGATCTCAGCTTGGATTACCAAAAGCACCAGCCAATGCAAAAGGAAATGCTTTCTCAAGTGCTTTTGTTAGAATAGAAGAGCCTGGATATGGAATAAAGGTAAAGACAAATAATTTAACAGCAGTTACTCCAGATATGCTTAGTAATGCTTTATTAACGTCAGGGGTTACAGATGCAGATGTAATTGCAACATCTCCTTTCCCTGTGACAGGAACATCAGCATTAGCTGGGGTTTTAAAAGCTTTTGAAGATGCTACAGGAAAAGAAATACCAACTAAAAATAAAGAAGTTGCAAGAGATGAGTTAACAACAACTAATAACCTTGCAGATGCAAAAAATAAAGATGGACAAGAAATTGGGCAAAACGGAGCTAGTGCAATAGTTAATGAAGCTAAGAAAGAAGTTATAAAAGAAAAACCTGAAAATGAAAAACAGGTTGGACAAATAGTAAATAATGTTGTTAATAATTACAATGTTAATTTAACTCCTGAGCAACAAGCAGAACTTACTAAACTTATGAGTAATATAAATTCACTAGACTTAAATTATTCAAGTTTAAAAAATCAACTAAATAGTATGAGTGATAAAATACAAAAAACTTTAGAACAAAGTGGAGAACAGTTAAAAGAGAGTGGAATAATCGAAAAAACTTTAAATAAGATATTAGATATTTGTACAGAAATTAAAAACTGGTTTATAAGTCATTTTGGAGATGGAAAGGTAACTATTAATGGAGTGACTTTTGATAAAAATGGTAACATGGTAAATACACCATCAGCTGATCAGGGGGCTAATACAGATATTAATGATAAACCTAATGTAGATGAGCAAAATAACTCACATGAAAATCAAAATAATAATCAAAAATTAAATAATAAAGAAAATACAAAAAAAGAGAATAATAATTCTAATAATCAAAGTAAGGAAGAATCAAATAAAGAAATTAATTATAAAAACAATGGAAATGTAAGCAATCAAAATAGAAAAGTAGAGTCTAAAGAGAGTGAAAATCAAAAGGCTAATAAATCTTCAAATATAAATGAGGAAACTGTTAAAGAAAAAGATAATTCAGCGAAGGTTTCAGATAATAAAAGTGAAGGCCCAAAAAATAATGACTATATAATAGTTGATGGAAAGAAAGTACCACTGCACAATGCTCAGGGGGTAGAGTATAACCCTGAAACAGGTGGATATGGAGATGTTAAGTAGTTTAATAATTTAGCAATATATTTACTTAAACTTTTTAAATATGGTGGTTAAAATAAAATATATTTAAGAGTATTTGAAATAGTAAGCTAGATACTTAGCTTATAAGAAAGATATTACCTATGTAGTATAAATTCTTATAGGAAGTATCTAGTTTTCTTATTTTTTAGCGGAGAAAAAGCAGGGATTAATTTAGTAATATAATTTAAGTGGATTTAAAAAGGTTACTAAAAAAATAAAATTTTTTTTAGAAAAAGTTAGCGCAAATAGAAACTCGCAAGTATTTATATAGTGAAAGGAGTTGATAAACATGGCAAAAGCGATTTTAACAAAGAAAAGCCTAGTATTAAAGTTTCAAAAGGGGGTAGATGATAATAGTAACCCTAAATTTGCAACACAAAGATTTTCAAAGATAAACGTAGCTGCTGAGGATGAAAAACTTTATGAAGTTGGACAAGCGTTAGCAGGGCTTTTAGCTTCTGAAACTAACTTTGTGTTAAAAGAGGATGACTACCAGTTTGAAACAGACGCATCAATCTAATAATTTTAGAGAGGGTGATTAGCTGATTTAGTAATACTTAAATTTTTTATGAGTGTTCTAAATTATATGTTAAAAGTTACTAAACTTGTTGAAGAGGGAATAAATGTACTTATGAAATTTGGAAATATAGTTGAAGAAATACTAAAGGTTATAAAAAAAATCTACTAAGGAGTTACTTAACATAATCTTTTTATGTTAAGTAACTGAAGTTTAAACAGAATCTTTTAAGTTATTGTAAAAATAACTTAATTACTAATAAATTCTTGTATGAGAAAATCATCTTTTAGATTTTTTCTAATAAATAGGGGGTATTTAATATGGAAAAAGAATTATATATTGTTATGTCTTTTAAGAATACAGAGGGGAAAACAACTAATATAACATTAAGAAATGTTAGAGAAGGTGTTACACAAGAAGAAGTTCAAGGGGTTATGGATACAATAGTAACTGCGAATATCTTTGAATTAGCTGGTAGCTCTTTAGTTTCAAAGGTTAGAGGGGAAGTTGTTGAGAAAGTAACAGAAGTATTTGAAATGGTTTAAAAATCAGTTGATTTTAATTGGGGACTAAGAAATTTTCTTAGTCCTTTTTGTTAATAATATTAATAAAAGCAATATAGATTTAGGTAAATTAATTAAATAGATAGAGTTATATAAAGATATCATATAATAATGATATGGTTAGTGAGATTAATAGAAATTAAGAAAGTTCAAATAATTTTATATTATGGTATAATTTATATAAAATTGGACATACCATTTTGGTAAGGTTTTAATTTTAGGGGGATAATGGATGTTGAAGGACAGAAAAATATTTATAGTTGAAGACGAAGGAAAAATTCGTGATGAATTAACTAAACTTTTAGAACGATATGGGTATTTAGTAGAAAGTTCAACTAACTTTGAAAATATAGTTTCAAAAATAATAGAAAGTAATTCTCATATGGTTTTATTAGACATTAATTTACCTTACTATGATGGATATTATGTTTGTAGAGAGATTAGAAAAAAGAGTAATATTCCAATAATAGTAGTAACCAGTAGAAGAAGTGATATTGATGAGCTTATGAATATGAATTTAGGTGCAGATGACTTTATTACTAAGCCGTATAATACACAGATATTTCTAGCTAGAATGGCTTCAATACTAAAAAGAACTTATTCTATAAATGATATGGAAATCTTTGAACATAATGGATTAAAGTATAATATGAGCACAAGTCAAGTTTCTTTTAAAGGAGATGAAATTGAGCTCACTAAGAATGAAAGCAAAATACTTTATACCCTTATTAAAAATAAAGGTAAAATAGTATCGAGAGATGATATTATTAAGGCTTTATGGCAGAGTAATGAGTTTATAGATGATAACACTTTAACTGTTAATGTTAATAGACTTAGAAGAAAGATTGCAGGAATTGGGGCAGAAGGATATTTACAAACTAAAAGAGGACAAGGATATATTCTTGTATAA
>NZ_JARIDH010000023.1 GCF_029267215.1 Clostridium sp.
TAAAATCAGAGATAGCAATGGATAGAGAAGATTTATTCAACTTGAATAAAAGTTTAATTGATACTTTAATTGCTCAACTTGAAGAAAAAGATAAGCAGATAAAAGAGTTACATAAACTCATAGAAAACAATCAAATTCTTTTAAAAAAAGAACAAGAAAATAAGATTAATATTTTGGAGCTTGAAGATCATTTTAAAGAAGTTGATAATAAGTTAAGTTTAATAAGAGATAAAATAAATCAAAGCAAAGAGAAAAAAACTTTTTTTAAAAGTCTTTTTAAAAGTAATTTATGATAATTTAAATAATGGTATTTAAACAGTTATTACACCAGTAAATTGTTTATTGGTAATAGAGCTATAGAACAGTATCAGAATTGTATCAAAAACAATGTATCAAAAACGAATGTTTTTGGCACATTATTTTTATATACATAAACAAGGCATTCCTAAAGGTTAAAATTGTTTCATAAAAGGTATCATAATCTATTTTAATTATGATACCTTTATGATATAATGAAGGTAATAAACTTTAGGAAAAGTGGAGAGTAAGAGTATGTATAAATTAACTTATAGATATGGCATAAGGAAAAGGAGCTATACAAAAATATTTAATAGCAAAAGTGATATGGAGAGATATATAGAATCTGTAAAGGATAAAAATTTAATAGTTCTTGATATAGAGATTATAAGCGAGAAAAAGATGTTGATTGGATATGCAAGGGTTAGTACTGAAGAACAAAGTTTAAATAGACAAATAGATATGTTAATTGATTATGGTGTAGATAAGAGAAATATATATCAAGAAAAAATAAGTGGAATGAAATCTAATAGAGAGCAGCTAGATAAAATGATTGATGAGCTACAAGAAAATGATACAGTTATAATTGCTGATCTAACAAGAGTATCAAGAAGTACAAAGGATTTATTAAATATAATTGATAAGATAAAGAGTAAAGGTGCTAGTATAAAGAGTATTAAAGATACCTGGTTGGATACATCAAGCGATAATCCATATAATAGTTTTTTATTAACTGTTATGAGTGGATTAAGCCAGCTAGAAAGAGATTTAATAAGTCAAAGGACTAAAGAAGGTTTAAGAAGTGCTAAGGCAAGAGGAAGGAATGGAGGAAGACCATCAAAGAGAAATGATAAGGCTGAAACAGTTGGGTTATTATACAAAGAAGGATATAAGATAGTTGATATAGTAAAACAAACTGGACTAAGTAGAGCTACAGTATATAGAACTCTAAAAGATTTAGGATTAAGAGAGTAGTTAAGAGACATAAGTAATAAGAATATTTATTTAAATTACTTAGATATATATTCTTATTACCTAATAGATTTTAAAGTCCTGCCTTATCAAATAATTCAGTCTTAACTTTTTCAGCTTTATCATTTGCTTTAGTTACTCTAGGATCTTTATCAATCTCTTTTAAATATTGCATTGCTAGTTGGTGATTTCCTATAACACCATATTCATCGAAAACTTTTAAACATACTTCGTAAAGATCAAATTGACTGTCAACAAATTTTGCTCCTAACTTAGTTTTCATTTCACTTTTCATGTCTTTTCTATTTGTTTTTATCCAATTCTTACATGCAGACTTATCAGAAGCACCTAATAAATATACAAATGAACCTTCTAAATCATACATAGTACTTTGTATTACATCTACATCTTTTTGATAATCTTTAACTGATGACTTTTCGCTAAAAGTTAAAAAAACTACTAAAATTAAACCTAAAATAATACCAAAACTTATTATAGTCTTTTTATTCATAGTAATGTTCATATAATATTCTCCTTGATTATTTAAATAATTGTTCACAAATATAATACTACATAATGATTTATTTAACAAATTTTTAATAATTTTACAAATGAAATATTTTGTTACTATAAAATTTAGATTTTAATTAAATAGATTTATAGATATTACAGTATGCTACAAATGGCTTGTTTTGGTCAATAAAATTGAATTCTAAGCGTTTATTTAGTGTTAAATGTATAATTAGTCATTTGGTATCAAATAAAGCAATTCTAAGGCGTTTTATTTATAGGGGGTATATTTACAATATTTAACCTCTTCTTAGTTTAAAATACAGTACCAACACTTCAACTTACACACCAAAGTTAAAAAACAATTGTAATTTGTATAAAGATGTAATAAAATTAAAAACATAACTAAATAAAAAAAGTTCATCACCTTATATTAAGTTTACTAGGCTTAATATAAGGTAAACTTACAAGGTGCCACCAACACCATTGAAAGCTTGACGAACTTCTAAAGTAAAGACACTTTATTAAATAGAACCAGTATTCAATAAAATGAATTTACTCAAATGCAATTTTTAAATTGTATAGACATATTATATATACAAGTTTTAAAAAAAGCAAGTAGAAGAGTTTACAAGTCTTTTGTTGGAGTACCAGCAAAGGACTTTTTTAATTT
>NZ_JARIDH010000045.1 GCF_029267215.1 Clostridium sp.
GTTATTTTATCTCTAGATAAGATTTTATAACTTCTTCAAGTATTTCATCTCTTTCCAGTTTCCTTACTAAAGCTCTTGCCCCGTTGTAATTAGTGATGTAAGTAGGGTCACCTGAAATTAAGTATCCAACTAGTTGATTAACCGGGTTGTAGCCTTTTTCCTTTAGTGAGTTGTATACGTCAGTTAATATTGTTTTAGTTAAATCCTCCTTATTTTTACTAAAATCGAACTGCATTGTGTGGTCTAACTTGTTACTCATAACCTGCTGCTTACTAGCAGCTCACCCCCTTACAGTAAATATATTTCAATAATATATCTACCTATATTATTATCTTTTAAATTAATTTTTATACACGCTTTACTTTATAATCATTATAAACTATATTTCTATAAAAGTACAACTATTTTACAAGCATTTCTACAACTTCTTGAGCTTTTTCTAATGCTTTAGCTATGTTTTCTGGATTTTTTCCACCAGCTTGAGCCATGTCAGGTCTTCCACCTCCACCGCCTCCAACAACTGCTGCAGCTTCTTTAATAACTTTTCCACAGTGAACTCCACTATCTAATGAGTTCTTAGTTGCCATAGCTACTAGATTAACTTTTCCTCCTATTTCACTTGCTAAAACAACTATTCCTTTATCTAATTTATTTCTAACTTTATCTGCTAAATCTCTTAACGAGTTTCCATCAACATCTTTAAGTTCTGCTGTAACTAAACTTACTCCATTTATTTCAACTTTGTTATTTAATATATCATCTTCAGCACCTTGAACTAATTTAGCTTTAAGTTCTGCAATTTCTTTTTCTTTCTCTTTTAATTCATGAGCTTGAACTGATATTTTCTTAACTATTTCTTTTTCATTACACTTAAGCATTGAAGAAACTTCTTTAAGAATATCATTCTTAGTTTCCATAAATTTCAAAGCACTTATTCCAGTAACAGCCTCTATTCTTCTTATTCCAGCAGCAACTCCTGATTCTGAAACAATTTTGAATAATCCAATTTCTCCAGAGTTAGCTACGTGAGTTCCTCCACATAATTCTTTTGAGAAATCACCAACAGAAACCACTCTTACTTTTTCTGCATATTTTTCGTCAAATAAACAAGTTGCTCCACTATTTCTAGCCTCATCTAAAGACATTTCTTTTGTATCAACAACAGCAACTGTCATTATTTTCTCATTAACTATTAACTCAACTTTTTCTAATTCTTCTTGAGTTAATCCTGTGAAGTGAGTAAAATCAAATCTTAATCTTTCAGCATCAACATATGAACCTGATTGATTTACATGATCTCCTAAAACTTCTCTTAATGCTTCATGTAACATATGAGTTGCAGTGTGATTTTTACAAATATTAGCTCTTCTTGAAGCATCTACTGAAAGTTTAACTTCTTGACCTTCTTTTATAGTTCCTTCTACAACTTTTATGTGATGAACAAATTTTCCACCTACATTTTTCTTACAATCAGTAACTATTGCCATTCCTGTTTCTGAAGTTATATTACCTACATCTCCAACTTGACCTCCCATTTCAGCATAGAAAGGAGTTTTCTCTGTTAATAAGAATCCTTCTTCTCCTTCTGAAAGTTCAGTTTTAAATTCTTCGTTAGTTCCTAAAACTATAACTTTTGAATTTAATTCTAAGTTTACATATCCATCGAACTCAGTAACAATTGAAGCTTCAACCTTGTTTATTGGACTTTCTTCACTTCCCATGTAGCTGCTTTCGCCTCTAGCATTTCTAGCCCTCTCTCTTTGTTCCTTCATTTCTTTGTTGAAGTTTTCTATGTCAAGGTCTAATCCCTTTTCTTCTAATATCTCTTGAGTAAGTTCTAGTGGGAATCCATAAGTATCATATAATTTAAATGCTTTAGCCCCTGATAAAACTTTCTCATTCTTTTCTTCCATTTCATCAATATAACCCATTAATATATCCATTCCTGAGTCAATTGTTTCATTGAATCTTTCTTCTTCTAGTTTAATTATTTTTTTGATGTAATTAGCTTTTTCTTTTAACTCTGGATATCCTGCTCCATAGTTTTCAACAACAGCATCTACCATTTCATTTAAGAATATTCCCTTAACTCCTAAAAGTCTTCCATGTCTAGCAGCTCTTCTAAGAAGTCTTCTTAAAACATATCCTCTACCTTCATTTGATGGTTGAACTCCATCACATATTAAGAATGTAACACTTTTACCATGGTCAGTTATTATTCTTAATGATGTATCAGTATCTTTGTTTTCTCCATATTTAGCATTTGTTAATTCACAAGCTTTATTTAATATGTTTTTAACTGTATCTATTTCAAATATGTTGTCAACGCCCTGCATTATTGTAGCTATTCTCTCAAGACCCATTCCTGTATCTATATTCTTTTGAGCTAACTCATTGTAATTTCCTTCTTCATCTTTATCAAATTGAGTGAAAACTAGATTCCAAAACTCAACTATTCTATCAGCATCTGAAGATTCTAAGAATTCTTCTACAGTTTCAACTTTTCCTTCTCCTCTATCAAAGTGAATTTCTGTACATGGACCACATGGACCTACTCCAATTTCCCAGAAGTTATCATCTTTTCCTAATCTGAATATTCTGCTTGGATCTACATCTGTTTTACTAGTCCATATATCGAATGCTTCATCATCATTTTCATATATTGTTACATATAATTTGTCTTTTGGAATTCCTAATGTTTCTGTTATGAACTCCCAAGCCCAAGGAATTATTTCACTTTTAAAATAATCTCCAAACGAGAAGTTTCCAAGCATTTCAAAGAATGTACCATGTCTTGAAGTTTTACCAACATTCTCTATATCACCAGTTCTTATACACTTCTGGCAAGTAGTTATTCTTTTCTTTGGTGGCTGTTCTAATCCTGTAAAATAAGGTTTAAGTGGTGCCATACCAGCGTTTATTAATAATAAACTCTTATCATTTTTAGGTACTAACGGAAATGATTGTAATCTTAAATGACCTTTGCTTTCAAAAAAGCTTAAATACTTTTCTCTTAATTCATTTGCTCCCATGAATTTCATAATTTTTTACCTCCAAAATTTATTATTTATTAAGTTCAAATAATTATCATACCTATTTCATAAATATTTTTATATACTCTTATGAAGTCAAAAAATATAAAATTAAACAGGCTAATCTATTTTAATTAAACTAAATAAAATATTTATTTATCATTAGTTTTACACATAAAAAAGGAACATAAAAACAATCTTCCCTAAGACAAGGGACGAAAGACTATGCTCCGCGGTACCACCCTAATTATGTAAAACTACATCACTCATAATAATTATAGCTCTTAGATAGCTTCAACATCCCTTTTAAGAAGTTCTCACCATCCACTTCCTCTCTGAATAAAAGTAAAATGTCTACTAATTCTAGTCAACGCTTTTCATTTAGTTATTATAGGCAAATTATAAGAAAAAAATCCTCTCATGTCAATATAATTACCAATTAATGTTAACTATTTTAATAAATTTTATTTATAATTTTTGTAAATTTTATTTATCCTCATAAGCTAAATCACATATATTCCTAAACTATATGTTTTTTCATAAACCTAAAAAAACTTTTTAATAATAAATCTATTTTATACCTTTAAAAATTTAATTTCACTTCTTAAAAAGTTCTATATAAACATATAATAATCTAAATCTTCATAAATAACTTTTATAACTACAGCTATGGGAACTATAAAAACCATTCCAATAAGTCCTCCAACCTTTTCTCCTATAAGCAACAAAACTATTATTAAAATTGGATGCATATCTATACTTTCAGCAGTTATTTTAGGTGCAACTAAATTTCCTTCTATTTGTTGAATAATTATAAATGTTAATATTACCCACAATATTTTTGTTGGTCCCTCTATAACAGCCACTAAAATAGCTGGAATAGCTCCTAAAATTGCTCCAAAATAAGGTACTATATTCAAAATCGCATTTAATACTGCTAATAAAAGTGGGAATTTCAATTCTAGTATTAACATACCCATAAAAGTCATAATACCAACAACTAAACTTAATGATAGTTGCCCTAAAATATATTTTCCTAATACCTTGTCAACATCCTTTCCCAAGCACCTTAATAATTCTCTTTTATCCATTGGGCAAAAATATAAAAATTTATTTGTTACTAAATCTCCATAGGCTAAGAAATAATAGGCTAATACTGGTATAACAGCAAAGGCCAATATATTCTCTGAAAATCCTATAAATCCATTTATTATACTGTTTGCCAAAGATAAAACTATAATATTTAATTTTTCTATTATTTGATTTTCAACAACAGAAAAAACTTCTAAATCAATATATTTAAATTTATAAACTAAGTAATTTATAAAACCTCCAATATTATTTACTAAACTTTCAAAACTCTTTCCTTCTTTAAACATGCTTGGTATTAGAACAATAAAGAAAAATAACACTAAAAGAATTACTACAACAACAATCAACATAGCCAATAATTTTTTATTAATCTTAGTTTTAATACACAAAAATTTATAAAAAGGTTTAAGTATATAAGCAAAAACCCCTGATGCTATAATTATGAAAACTATATCTCTTAGAGCTTCAAATCTATATAAAATATAAAAAACAACTAAACATATAAATGATACAATAATATTTTTCTTTATATTTTTATTAATTTTGAATGATTCAAGCATATTAAACTCTCCCTTTTATACAAATTTAGCTGGAAGCATCCTCATTGTTATATTTTTATTTCCAAAAAAAAGCAAATTTTCTTCTCCTAATATTGTGTCTTTTATCTGAAAAACTCTTTTCCCACTTTTAAACTTATTAAAAAATCCACCTACAACAATTAATCCTCTAATTGAAAAATCATAATCTATAAGCAAATCCTCTAATATCCCCAATATACTTCCATCCTTATCTATGAAATCAAAATTCTTTATTTCACTGAATTTTACTCCTCTATGGATATGAATCCCAACTGCCATAATAGACTCATTTATTGAAATAACATTACTTAAATCCACATAATCTAAATTTGAAAAAAGTTTTTTAGAAACTATAAAACCAGTTATTTTTCCATTAAAATAATCTAAAGCTAAATCATTCACTACCCCTATTTTCTTTCCTTTTGAATCAAAAACTGTAAGACCCATTAAATCTCTAACTCTATACATTTTAAATTCTCATCCCTTTCTAGCTGAGTTTTCATATGACAATAAAGGAAAATATTATTAATAAACTTAGTATTCTCTCTATCATTCCAAAAAATTCATGTAAAAACTTAAATTTAATAATTTTTATAAAAAAATAAGTAGATTTCAACTTAATTAAAATCTACTTACAACCTTTAAAGTGAAATACTCTCATACTTCATTATTTTCATATCTGCATAATAAGGAATATTTTCTTTTATAATATTAAAAACTTTTTCATAATCATCTATATGAAACCTTAAGTATTTATCCATAAATTTTCCTGTTAACTCAACTTTAATCGACTTAGATGCTCTTATAGTTACCACTCTAACCTTTTTCCATTTAATAACTTCTATACCTCTATACCAAACAACAAATCCCTCTTCACATATTCCTTGATTAAGCCATGTTGTTATTAACATTGATATTCCAGCTAATCCAACTAAATAATGAAAAACTGTTTTACCCCAAATTATAGTTATTATTAATATAACTAAAGAACATAATAAAACTACATTCTTTTCAAGTTTTGTGCTTATAGATTTTACTAATAATTTTTTTCTGCTCAAAACTGATTTTATTGTCATAAAAATAAAAAATATAAAAACAAATATACTCAAGATAAAATTCATATCCATACTTTACTTTAAAAATCTCCCGCTATAAAATTTAATTTGAATTTTTTAAATATACATTATCTATTTTATAATACTACTAATTACAAAACAAAAAAACCCCCAATTAGGGAGTTTTTTATTAAAGTAGGCTTTCTATTATTCCTCCACCTACAACTAAATCACCTTTGTAGAAAACAACAGATTGACCTTTAGTTATTGCTCTTTGTTTATCTTCAAAAGAAACCTTAACTTTTCCATCTTCAATAGGACTTATAGTAGCCTTGGCAGGTCTAGCTGAATATCTAATCTTAGCCTCAACCTCCATTGGTTCTTCAAGTTTATCTATAGAAATAAAGTTTATATCTTTACAAACTAAATCAGTTTTAAAGATATCTTCTTCTGGTCCAACTACAACAGTATTAGTTAAAGGATTTATATCTGTAACAAATACTGGTCTTCCAAGCGCTAAACCTAACCCTTTTCTTTGACCTATCGTGTAGTAAACAATACCTTTATGTCTTCCTAAAACATTACCAAACTTATCTACAAAGTTTCCTTCTCTAACCTTGTTTGGCGCTACTTCACATATATATCTTCCATGATTATTATCTGGAATAAAACATATTTCTTCACTATCTTTCTTATTATGAACATCAAGTCCTATTTCTTTAGCAATTTCTCTAATTTTATCCTTAGTATATTCACCACAAGGCATTAAAGTATGTTCTAATTGGTCTTGAGTTAAGTTATATAATGCATATGTTTGATCTTTTCTATCATCTTCAGATCTTATAAGTTGGAATCTTCCATCCCTCTCCTCAATTTTAGCATAGTGTCCTGTAGCAACATACTCAGCTCCTATACTTCTAGCTTTTTGTAAAAGCTCATCAAATTTAAGATATTTATTACATGCAATACATGGATTTGGAGTTCTTCCATTTATGTACTCGTCAACAAAATAGTCTATAACATTTCTTTTAAAACTATCTCTAAAATTTAAAACATAGAAAGGAATACCTATTTTCTGAGCAACTCTTCTTGCGTCATCAACAGCTGAAAGTGAGCAACATCCACCTTCTCTTTCCTCGTATTCCTTATCTTCTTGCCATATTTGCATTGTAATACCAACTACATCATATCCCTGTTCTTTTAAAAGGTAAGCAGCAACGGAGCTATCAACTCCGCCACTCATACCAATAACAACCTTCTTCTTTGTCACAAAATCACCACTTTAAATCTTATTCTTCTCCGTGAACATGTTCATGTATATCATGTGAATGTTCTTTCATATCCCAAGGTTCTAAACCTTCTCTTTGTCTATAATCATTGATTGCTTTATGTATAGCTTCCTCAGCTAATACTGAGCAGTGCATTTTTACTGGTGGAAGACCATCTAAAGCTTCTGCAACAGCTTTATTTGATAATTCCCAAGCTTCTTCTACGCTCTTTCCTTTTATTAACTCAGTAGCCATACTTGATGAAGCTATGGCTGATCCGCAACCATAAGTTTCAAACTTAACATCTTCAACTATGTTATTTTCTATTTTAAGATATATTCTCATTATATCTCCACATTTAGCATTACCAACTTCTCCAATTCCGTTAGCATCTTTTATTTCTCCTACATTTCTTGGATTTCTGAAATGATCCATAACTTTTTCACTATATATCATGACTAATTCTCTCCTTCAATTTCTTTTAAATGATTTTTCCATAATGGTGATATACTTCTTAATCTCTCGATGATTGCTGGTAATTTTTCTATTACATAATCAACATCTTCTTCTGTAGTAGCTTCACCTAAACTTAATCTTAATGAACCGTGTGCTATTTCATGAGGTAAACCTATTGACAATAACACATGTGATGGATCTAATGATCCTGATGTACAAGCACTTCCACTTGAACCACATATTCCTTCAAAGTCTAATGAAAGAAGTATTCCTTCTCCCTCTATAAAATCGAAGCATACATTGACATTACCTGGTAATCTTTTACTTCCATCTTTTGGTCCATTCAATCTTGTAAATGGTATTTCTAATAATCCATTTATTAATCTATCTCTTAAAGCACTCATTTTCTCAATATGATCTTCTAAATTATTTCCTGCTATCTCCATAGCTTTTCCTAATCCAACGATTCCTGGTAAGTTTTCAGTACCAGCTCTTCTAGCTCTTTCTTGGCTTCCTCCATGAATTAGGCTGTCTATTCTAACACCTTTTCTTATATATAATGCTCCAATTCCTTTTGGTGCATAAACTTTGTGTCCAGCTAATGAAAGTAAGTCGATATTCATATCTTTAACATCAATTTTAACATTTCCTACAGCTTGAACTGCATCTGTGTGGAAGAATACTTTTCTTTCTCTACAGATTTTACCTATTTCTTTTATTGGTTCTATAGTTCCTATTTCATTGTTTGCAAACATTACAGAAACTAATATAGTTTTGTCAGTTATTGCATTTTTTAATTCTTCTAAATTTATGAATCCTTCACTATCTACATCTAGATAAGTAACTTCGAATCCTTGTTTTTCTAACCACTGACAAGTATGTAATACTGCATGATGTTCTATCTTTGTAGTTATTATATGATTTCCTTTATTTCTATGAGCAAAAGCTATTCCTTTTATTGCCCAGTTATCTGCTTCTGATCCGCCACCTGTGAAGTAGATTTCATTTGTATCTGCATTTAAAACTTTAGCAACCTGCTCTCTTGCATTATCAACAGCCATTCTTGATTCTCTTGAAATTCCATAGAATGCTGATGGGTTTCCAAATTTATTTGTGAAATATGGTAACATTTCCTCTAATACTTCTGGTTTAACATATGTAGTTGCTGAATAGTCCATATAAACTACTTTGTCATTATTCATTTTCTTCACTCCTACTAACAATTTTTAAAGCATCATTTTTTTCTTTCATTACTTTATAATCTTCTACTATATCTTTAAGAGTTACTGAGTTTGTAACCTCATCTATGCTTGTTTTTATTTTTTTCCATAAAAGTCTAGTTGCACAACAATCCACATTGTTACAAACCACACCTTCTAAACATTCAGATATTTCTATTGGTCCTTCTAAAACCTCCATTATATCTGCAACTGTTATTTCTTCTGGTAATCTATTTAAAATATATCCTCCCTGAGCTCCTCTTATACTTTTTATAAGTTTAGCTTTTCTTAAAGAACTAAATAATTGTTCTAAATAATATTCAGATATATTTTGTCTTTGTGATATTGATTTTATAGATACAGGTGATCCACCATAATGTATGGCTAAATCAACCATAGCTTTTACACCATATCTTCCTTTGGTAGATAATTTCATTTAATCACCTCTAAATCCGACTAATTTGATGTACTTTATGTAATTATAATATCAAAACCGAGTAATTTTGTCAACAATAATATTCTCATATTTTTAATATCTTTTTTACAAAAAATCATATATTTCAAAAAAATAATATTTTTTCTTTATATGTAAAAAAAATAATTTTTTGACTGTTTAAAATTAATAGTATATTCTTTAACTATATTACTAAAAAATAAATATCTTATCATAATAAATCCTATTTATTTTTTATATTACTCCAATAAAATTTAAGACTACTTTCATATTTATTATCCTTAGGTTTATAATACTCTTTATTTTTCATATTCTCTGGCATATAATCTTGAGGAACATAACTATTAGGATAATTATGAGGATATAAATATCCACCTATTCCAAGTTTACAAGCTCCACTATAATGTGCATCCTTAAGATGTTTTGGAACATCCCCTGAATTCATTCTTTCTAAATCTCTACTCGCCTCTTCAATGGCAATATATGCACTATTTGATTTTGGAAGAGTAGCTAAGTAAATAACAAGTTCTGAAAGTATTATCCTAGCCTCTGGAAATCCAATTTTTAAAGAAAGTTCAATTCCACTATTTACAACTTGAAGTGCATTAGGATGGGCTAAGCCTATGTCTTCAGCAACAATTACTCCAAGCCTTCTCACTATGCCCTCTAAATTTCCACCTTTTATAAGTCTAGCTAAGTAATGGATAGCTGCATCTGGGTCACTTCCCCTTATACTCTTTTGAATGGCACTTAAGAGATTATAATAATCATCCCCTGAAGCATCAGACTTTAAATTTGATTGTCCTAATTCTTCTATGTATTTCTTGTTCAAGACAATATTTTCTTTGTCTTGAGATTTTATACCTAATTCTAAAATAGTATAAGCTTTCCTTACATCCCCTTGAGAAATTTCTCCTATATATCTTATTGTGTCTTCTTCTATATTAAACTTATATCCCTCATCTTCAAGCTTCTTAATAGACCTTTCTAAAGCAACAATAATATCATCTGTAATAACTGGTTCAAAAGTAAATATTGTACTTCTACTTAAGATAGCCTTATGAATAGCAAAGTAGGGATTTTCCGTTGTACTTGCTATTAATATTACTCTTCCATCCTCTATAAATTCAAGTAAAGCTTGTTGTTGCTTTTTATTAAAATGTTGAAGCTCATCAATATAAAGTATTATTCCTTTAAAATTAAGTAAATTATCAATATCAGAAGTAATGCTTTGAATTTCTTTTATGGATGAGGTTGTGGCATTTATTTTATAGAATTTCTTATCTGTATAATTTGAAATAATATTTGCTAGAGTAGTTTTCCCTACTCCTGGAGGACCATAGAATATACAATTCATTATATTTTTGTTTTTTATAAGCTTATTTAAAGGAGTACCCTCTCCTATAATATGCTTTTGTCCAACCATATCTTCTAACTTTTTAGGACGCATAATATCTGCTAAAGGTCTCAAAATTTCACCACCTAAATAATTAATTAAAACGCTGTTTTGTTTCTTCCTGTCATTTTTGCAACATAAAGCTTATCATCAGCATGTTTTATTATATCAGATATTTCTTCTTCTTTTGCAACTTCGTAAAGACCAAAGCTTGCAGTTATTTTTATTTTTAAATCATCATATATAAAATCTTTTTCTTCAATTAATTTTCTAAGTTTTTCAGAAACAAGTACTCCAACCCTTTGATCAGTATTATTTAAAACTATCAAAAATTCTTCTCCCCCATATCTTCCTACCCAATCACTACTACTTCTTATATTACTTCTTAGAATTTCTGAAAAATCTTTTAATATTCTATCTCCAATTATATGTCCATAAGTATCATTTATATTTTTAAAGAAGTCTATGTCAGCCATAATAACAATTGTTGGCATATCTCTTTTTATATTTCTTTCTATTTCCCTTTGAAGCCTTTGATTTATATATCTTTTATTATATACACCAGTTAAATAATCTTTTGCAATACTTTCTCCAATATTATTCATTGTTAAATCTAAATATGTAATTTCACCACTTCTATCTACTATTTCTCCGTTATTTGTTATATCCTTTAAAATCTCAACAACATATCTTTTATCTTCAATTTCTATAGGTGATGCTATAACTAAATAAACATTTCCATTATTATGTTCTAATTTAACAAATGTATCATTTTTTAAAAATGCCTTTTTTGATATACAGTTTTCACACCCTGACTCCTTTTTCCATATATCATGACAATTAACAATCCAAAAACAATCTTTTATGATTTTTCCATGATTACATTCATATTCATTTGTTTTATTTAACATAACTTTCTTTTTTATTGGATCTACAACCCTAACTGCATCATAAAAATTTTTGAATAAAGACAATCTACCCTTAATATCCAACACAATGTCCAATTAAATTTCCTCCAATACTCTAAATATAAACCTTATATTTTTTGTCAATCTTTTAAATATTAATTAGTCATTAAAAGAATCTTTTTACAACCATCTAACTACTATGGATAATTATACAATAAAAATCTATTTATTTAAAACTTACCTATTACTAGTATAAACTGCCCTCAATTTCTCTATTAAACCTCTCATATTACAGCCAATTTTATTTACTCTTTGTTAAATATTATAACATTATATGGAATATTTTGAATATTAATAAAAAATTAAATCTTATATTTCTCATCATATTTCCTTAATTTTAATCTTTTTGCAAAATATTCTTATAAACTACAATATTTTTGAATTCACTTCATTTTTATAGCAACATCAATAACACAACTTAAACTAACTCCAAAGCTCTAGATCAAAGACTATTAAACCTTATGAAATTTTTATTAGTAAATATTCAACTTTACATTTCTTCATAAAGTATTAGAACTATTCTTCTTAATGCACTATAATTAACTTATAATAAATTTATTTTAAGGAGAGTAAAGTGAATAGAGTTAAATTTCAAAACATAATGTATCTTTTCAGAGAAACATTTATGCAAAATAAAAAAAACATATTAATATGTTTATTGAATTATTTTTGCCTATATGTATTATCCATAGGTTCAGTCCAAATTGAAAATGCAATTTTTAGTCTTTTCGTTATAATACTAACTATAGTTATAAACTGTGGTGTTATTACAGCAATAAAAAATTGTTCTTATAAAAAAGTTAACCTAAGGTACGTTGATATATTTACTTTAGGTAAAGATAAATTAAAGCTTGGTGCTTTTTGGTACATACTAATAGCATTTCTAACTTCAATTTTAGGAGTGGTTCTTTCTCTAATTCCAACACCTATGTTGGCTACATCTTCTTATATTGGAGGTATTTTATTAAATTCAATGCTAACTCCACTTATGATAATATCAATAGCAGATATTACTGTTGTTAACAGAAAGAACTATGTTTATGTAATCATCTTAATGGTATTTATTTTTTGGATAAACCTACTTCCTCATGTTGGTGAATTCCTAAACTTTTTAATAATTCCATTATTATCACTTTATTTAGTTTCACTATCGGAAGCCGAAATAAAAACTTTAAATAACTAAAACAATAGACTATATAAAATTACACTAAAATTCTTATAAAAGTAAGAAAAAGTTTTTTTAATATTTATTAAGTAATTTTTGATATAGTCTATTTTAATTATAATTTTCTATTAAATAATCATCTAAATTAACTTTTTGCTAAATACACCATCTAAATTAAGCTGAGCTACTCTTTTTTTAATTTCATCCTTATCTATTGTATATAATCCTAATTCTTTCATTCTATTAAAATAAACAGAGCCTGCAAATGTATATCTACTCTTCTTACCCTCTCTACTTTGAGAATTTTCATTTGCAAAAGCAATTATATCTCCTAAAACGGTAGATCTAGGTAAAATTAAGTATGGCATACCTAAGAAATATCTAACTGCATTATGACCTGCTAATGTTCCTGTAACTATAGCTTCAGTATGTCCAACGAATAAACCTGCTTTCTCACCTGCACAAAAAAGATTATTAACTCCCTTAACTTTCATATTATCATCTCTTGGTGCCACAGAAAGATATCTTATTGAATTTCCCTTTCCACCTGCATATGGATCAACATACTTAGCATTTTCAAATCCTTTTATTTTTCTTAGTTTTTCTAATGGATAATAAGTAGTCATAAGTTTAGCATGTCCAGTATCTAATAATACAACATTCTCTGCAAATTCTTTTAATGCATATTGCTGGCAAACTTTAGTACTAAGCTTATCATAATTTATATCTTCCTTAGGAATTTCACAGACAACACATCCTTTTTCCTCTAACTCTTTTCTTATTTCCTCTGAAAGAGTTTCCTTTGCAAGTTTACATGAACCACTAAATGCACCTAGTTCATCTCCTACTCTTTCTCCTTGGATATCATCTACTCCACATCTTTCACTTATACTTATTCTTGGCCCAAAAGATGGACATCTTAAAACACACATAGAACATCCATTACCATATCTTAAACAATTTCCCATAGGTCCAGTTGACCCAGTTGTCTCAATAAAAACATCCCCTTCATAATACTTACCATCACATGTATATATACCAAGAATTTTTTCTCCTTCTTTCTTAATGTCAATAACTCTAGAAACCATTTTAACTTCAATTCCTAAACTCTCAACATATCTTTTAACTTCCCCCTCAATAAGATTTACATCATAAAGCCAAGCATGTTCATGCCCTGGGAAAGGAATATTCTTATGCCTACTCACTTTGTCAGTTATTTTTATTAAATCTCCTCCTCCCATTTCTATTAATTCTTCAGAGGCTGTATATCTACCATTATTTCTCATTATTCCGCCAACATTACCAAGTCCTAAAAGTAAATCAGTTCTTTCAAAAATAGTAACATCAGCACCCATTTTTTTCGCTTCAATAGCAGCAGCTGTGCCTGCCCATCCACCGCCAATAACAATAACCTTCATAAAAATTCTCCTTTCAAAGCTAAGTTCTAAATAAATCTTCTATCTTCAAAAATCTTTCTTGGATCACTTTGAACCTTACAAAGCCTTTTAACCTTATGACCTGCAAATCTAGCAGTACAACTTCCACAAACTCCTTCTCCACAACACATCTTAGCATTGTTACAACAAGAAACCTTTGTATCCTCATCTCCTATTTCATTTAAATATTCAATAAGTTTATAAGTTAATATATCAGCTCCAGCTGAATGAATTAAATCAAAATTTCCATTTTTGATTGCTTCTTTTCCTTCCTCTGAAATTTCACCCTTATTTATTAAATTCATATAAATATACTCAACCTCATAACCTTTAAGATATTCTTCTAAATAGCTTTTTTTGAAAGGTGATTTATCTAATAGAATCTTAACCTTATTTCCCTCATCAACTAATTTCTTAATTACAGGGACTGCCGGTGCTAATCCAATTCCTCTACAAAGAACAAGGACCTCTCCATTCTTAGTAGAATTTATGTTTTTAAGTCCAAAAACCCCATTAAAATAAGGCCCTCTTATTGTTATTTCTCCATTTATATCAGTGTTTAAGAGCCTCTTAGTTTTTATTCCTCTAATTTCTATAAGTACTTTTATTATATTTTTATCAGCATCAGATTCTAAAATGGATATAGGTACATCAAAGAAGGGGTCATCCTTAGTTCTTATAAAAATAAATTTTCCCGGACCTAATAAATCAATGCAAAGTTTATGTGGTGCTTTAAATTCAACATACAAAAGTCCCTCTTCAACTTCTAAAGTATCTATAACATCACAAATAAAAGTCTTTCTTCCTTCTTTCGCCTTAAATCCATTGCTTGCAAACTCCTCAAAGATACAAACACCTTTCCAATTTACGCAATCACAAAAACATTTTCCATGAAGCTGTGAACATAAAATACATTCTCCCTCCTCAGCTAAATGACAAGGACAAAACTCAGTACCTGCATCTATGCAATCAATAACTTCATAATTCATATAAAAATCCCCCCAAGTAAGTTCTTACTTATAAAGTATCCTTAATATATTAAAAATGTTCCTATATAAACATAAAAAGTTTTAATAAAAAATTGATTGTTTTGTATTTTTAGGAAATAAAATAGGCTTATTGCAAACATTATAAATTTTATTTGCAATAAGCACATTTAAATTTAAGAATAATTTTCTTTTACATAATTATAAACTCTTTCTGTGGCTTCCCATCTAGTAGGACAATTTAAAACAACTATTATTATATTTCTTCCATTATGATTTACTGAACTTACTAAGCATTTTCCAGCTTGCCCTGTATATCCTGTTTTTCCTCCATTGGCATTTGGAAGTTTCCAAAGCATTTTATTTATATTATTATAGCTTCTAGTAAAATCATATTTTGAGGCTGCTACTTCTTTAGTTCCTGAAATTTCTCTAAAGAATGGTTCTTCCATAGCCTTAGACATTAATATTGCTAAATCATAGGCTGATGAAAAATGCATCTGGCTATCTAATCCATGAGGAGATTGAAAATTTGAATCCTTTAATCCAATCATTCTTCCAAAGTCATTCATTATTTTTGAAAATTCTTCTATGCTTCCTCCAATATGTTCAGCTATGGCAATAGCTGCATCATTTCCTGATTTATACATAAGTCCAAAAAGAAGTTCTCTCATTTTTATTTTTTCTCCAGCTCTAAACCCAACCTTTGATCCCCTTATACTAGCTGCTGTTTTTGAAATAATAACCTCATCATCTAAATCTGCATAATTTATAGCTACTAATGCTGTTAGTATTTTGGTTGTACTAGCCATTGGTACACATCTAAATGCGTCCTTCTCATATAAAATCTTTTTATTTTTTGTATCATATGCAATAGCAAAGTGAGCATCTGGTGTAATATCCTTACAATTTTTACCTTCACCATCTTTAACATCGATTTTTTCTATTACAGCTTTATCATATGAAGTTTCAAATGCATTTTCTAAAGCCATTACATTTACATTAATAGATAAAATCATTAAAAAAGCAATTAAACCTGTGATTATTTTTTTCATTTAAATTTCCTCCTAAACAAATTTCTATTTTGTTTCTAAATAAATTTTGGTAATTAAAAGGAACTTCACATTAAAATACTATGTTTTTATTTTTCCAAATAATAAGTTTTATACCCTAGTATTTTCTTGGATAATTTAATCTTTTTTTGACAATAATGTATATGTAGTGAGGAGGATTATGAGGTGCTTAGATTTTTTTTATTTCTCTTATTATTTTTTCTATTATTTTTAATATTTTGCCCAATAAAGTTAAAATTTAAAATATTAGCTACTGAAAAAAACTTAGAAGTTTACTTCTATAAATTTAAACTCTTTTCATTAATGGAAACAATACATAAAAGAGAAGAGAAATGTAGTGAATATAAAGATTCTAAATGTACTAATTCCTCAAATAATTCAATAGCTAAAAAAAATAGAAAACATAAAAAAACGCCTAAAAAAAAGAGTGGATTTTCCATTGACATAAAAAAACTAATCTCTCTTCTATATAGTAATAAATTTAAACCTAAATTAAAACTTTCATTTAATTTAAAGTATTCTACAGAAGACGCTGCTTTGACAGCCTTATTATTTGGACTCATTCATCAAGGGACTTCTTTTTTATATCTTTTGCTGGAATCATTTTTTAATCTCAAAAAATTCACTAAGGAAATCCTTCCAGAATTTAATGATATAAACTCAATATTATTTGAAATTGAAAGTATAATAACCCTTAATTTTGCTCAAATTATATATATAGGAATTTTATATTTTATTAAGAATAAATTATAAAAAAATATTTAGGAGGATATTTATGATTAAATCAAATCACCCAATAGAAAACTTAATGGGTACAACAATGGAAAATCTTAGAGATATGATAGATGTAAACACTGTTATTGGTGATGCCATAGAAACAAAAGATGGAAGCTACATAGTTCCAATTTCAAAAGTTTCCTTTGGCTTTGCTTCTGGTGGCTCTGAAATTCCAAACAAGGAGTTAGAAAAATTAGAAGATAGATTTGCCTTTGGTGGTGGTTCTGGTGCTGGTGTTAGTGTAAAACCAGTTGCATTCTTAGTTTTAAAAGGAGATTCTGTAAGGTTGCTTCCTGTAAACCAAAATAATACTTACGATAGGATTGTAGATAATATCCCTCAAATAATAGATATATTTAAAGATATGGGAAATAAGACTTGTGATAATAAAAATCCAAAAAACCCCTGTGATTTTGACTAATTTATATAATTTAAAATTTTAAAAAAGCATTCTATAAATATGGCAAAAAGGACTCTATCAAAACAAATTTTTAATAAGACTTATATGAATAAAGTATCATTACAAAGTTTATTATTTAGTGTTGATATAGTCCTATATATTTTCTTTATTTTTCCTCTTCTCCATGAATAGCAACTTCCTCTTCAATATCAGTAAAAAGTTCTATTGATGGAAGATCCTCTAAATCATTTAATGCAAAATGTCTTAAAAATTCATCTGTTGTTCCATAAAGTATTGGTCTGCCTGGAACCTCTAATCTTCCAGTTTCTTCAACTAAATTTTTCTCAACAAGTCTTTGTATAGCGCTCTCACTTTTAACTCCTCTTATTTCATCAATTTCAACTCTAGTAATTGGTTGCTTATAACATATAATAGCCAAACTTTCTAAAGAAGCTTGAGAAAGTGATTGTCTAACATTTTTCTTTAACAACTTTTGAACATACTCACTATTTTTTGTCTTAGTAACAAGTTGATAAGTTCCATTTAAACTAATAAGCTTTATTCCTCTTGATCCATCTCCATTATATATATTCATAAGTTCTTTCATTAACTCTTCAATATATTTAAAATCTTCTTCAACTATTCTACATATATCTCTTAGTGCCAGTGGTTCTCCACTTACAAATAAAAGAGATTCTATAATAGACATAATTTCATCTTTTCTAGAAATCTCACTAAATTCTATCTGATTTATATCACTCATTAACTTCCACCTTCTCCATTACAATCTCTCCAAAATTATAGTGCTGAACAACTTTTATTTCACTTCTTTTAATAAGTTCTAACATTGCCATAAATGTAACTACAACTTCAAGCTTACACTCACACTCATAAACAAACTCTGAAAATCTAACAACACTTTTTTCTGTAAGTTTATCTCTTAAAAAACTAATTTTATCAGTAATCTTATACTTATCTACGCTGATTTTCTTTTCCATTACATTTAAGTTTTGTTTTTCACCATAGACTCTCATTAAATTATTATAAAGTTTATAAAGATCTAGCATTGATATATTCTTAAAATAATCTTCATCTAGTTTATTATCAACTTCAACCTCAATAATCTCAGCCTTCTTAGTAAATACCTCTCCTGTAGATAATTCTCTTTCCCTTAAATAAGCACTTATTTTTTTAAACTTCTTATACTCCTGTAGCTTTTCCATAAGCATTTTTTGAAGGTCTTCCTCATCAACCTCTTCATAAGCCTTAGCTTTAGGAAGTAGAGATTTTGATTTTATCTCAATTAAAGTAGCTGCCATAACAATAAATTCTGATGTTATTTCTAAGTCAAGCTCCTTCATTAAATTTATATATTCTAAATACTGTTTTGTGATTTCATGAATCTTTATTTCAGTAATACTCATTTCATTCTTTTTTATTAAATGTAAAAGCAAATCAAAAGGTCCATCAAAGTTTTTAAGTTTGATAATTGGCATTTCCATAAAAAATATTCTCCTATTTATAGAACTTCATAAAAAACATAGGTCTACCTTATATAAAAATTTAATATTTTAAAGAATAATTTTAATAATAAACCTATAACAAAAATTCTATTTCTACATTTCAAAACTTCACATAATATCATAACAACTATCCCTTAAAAATGCAATGAACCTCCCATAAAAGCTAAGTAATAAACAAAAAACCTCCTATCAAGTAAAAAAATTAATATTTTTCTACTTAATAAGAGATTTTTAATAGTATTCTTTATTTTTCATATACAAAAAATATTTTTAGTTATTTATTCTAAAAATATTACCTATAACTCTTTTCTCTTGAAATCTTTTTATCCCTTAACTTTTTATTTAATAAATTAACAAAGTTCTCTATTTCTTCTTTTGTTTTTTCCTTTTTATCATCCATAATAACTTTACCCTTTAACCTTGTAAATTTTTATTATTTAGTTTTATCTTCTCTTTGTTCTTCTTTATTTTCCTCTATACTTTCATTTTTACTCTTTTCTTCATCACCATTTAAAAGATTTTTAACTTTAAATTTAACACTATCTAAAATTCCACCTTTTTTCATATCTCTATCTGAATATAAATCTACTTTTCCTAAAAGTTCTTCATTTAGATAGTATTCACAATGTCCTACAATTTCAAACTCTTTAAATTTTTTCTTACTTTCATCTAAAACAACTTTCTTTTCTATTTTTTCACCCATTCCTTTAGGGAAAACTAAAACTAAGTCCTCTTTTGCTTTTCCTATGATAAACTTATCACCTGTTTTGCTCATAGGAATTTGTTCAATATCTGAGTCTTTCTCTGCAACTTTCTTACTTTCAAACTTAGAGAAACCATAATTCATAAGCATACTAGCATCTCTATTTCTTATTTTAAAAGTTGGTGCTCCCATTATTACAGAAAGCATTCTAACTCCGTCTCTTGTTGCAGTTGCTGAAATACAATACTTAGCATCATTTGTGAATCCCGTTTTTAAACCATCACACCCTTTAAAAAATCTAACAAGCTTATTATGGTTAACAAGTTCAATTGGACTCTTTCTTCCCTCTGATATTGTTTCCATATATGTTCCTGTATATTTAAGTATAGTAGGATGTTTTAAAAGTTCTCTAGACATAATTGAAATATCATATGCAGTTGAAAGATGTCCTTCAATAGGAAGACCTGTGCAGTTTTTAAAAGTAGTATTTTTCATTCCAAGTTCCTGTGCTCTCTTGTTCATCATTTCAACAAAGCCACTTTCACTTCCTCCAAGATATTCAGCCATGGCAACAGCTGCATCATTTCCTGAAGCAATACCAATTCCCTTTATTATCTCTTCCACAGTTCTAATCTCACCAACATCTAAAAGCATGGTACTTCCACCCATTTTTTTAGCTGTCTCACTAACTGTGATTTGGTCTGTTAACTTCATCTCTCTTCTATCTACTTTCTCCATAGCAAGTAACATAGTCATTATCTTTGTTACTGAAGCAGGTGCAAATTTTTCATTAGCATTCTTCTCAAATATTATTTTACCTGTATTAGCCTCCATAAGAAGTGCTGACCTAGCTTCAACATCTAAAACTTCCTCAGCTTTTACAGAAACAGGTGTAATGATACTAAATAAAGATAAAAATATTGCAAAGGTTGCTATTTTTCTTATGTACTTTTTCATAATATATTCCTCCTCTCTTGCTTATTTTCTCCTAAAAGAAATAAATTATAAGCAAAAAAGGAATTTTCATAATACTTATGTCCTTAGATAAAATTTAATTAAACCTATTTTCCAATAATTTTTATAAAATTATTTATTTTTATATAAGGCTTTTTCCAGATTATTTTCAACAATATTTTTTATATGATCAAAAGTATGTTTTCTTTCTACTTCTTTGCAAACCCAAGAAAATTCGTCTTCCCTATACCGTGGAAAGATATGCATATGATAATGACCTATTTCATTAAACTCTCCTCCATTTTGCATAATTGTGTACCCATCTGGATTAAATACATCCTTAAAAACTCCTACTAAAATTTTAGACAACCTAGTAATTCTTTCTAAACTTTCATCATCAACTTCATCCACATCACAATAATGGTTTTTAGGTACTATCAATATATGGCCTTCATTTATTGGATCATTATCTAAAAAACAAATTACTAATTTATCCTCATATATTACATAAGATTCTAAATCCTTATTAATTATTTTGCAAAATATACAATTATTATCTCTCATAAAATTCTCCTTTATAAAATTTAAGACCTAGCAATTAATAATCTTCCTTAAATTTAAAGAATCATATTAATAAGCTAAGTCTTAAACTACTTAACGCTATAAATTCTATATAAAAAGTATATTACTTCTTATATCTAATTAATACCTTTTATTAAAAACTATCTAATAATGTCATATATTAAAGGAATATCTTTTACTGACTCTGAAATTTCATAGTTAGCTAAAATTCCATCTATAGCTTTTTTTCCTTTCTCCTCATCATTAGCATGTACATATGCTATTATATCCCCCTCTGAAACCTTGTCTCCTCTTTTCTTTTCAAGTACTATACCAACAGCTAAATCTATTATACTATCTTTTGTAGCTCTTCCTGCCCCAAGTTCCATAGCAACTAATCCTATATTTTCAGCATGAATTTTACTTATCACACCTGATCTAGTAGCTTTTACTGGCATAATATATTTTGCATTATGGAAGTTTGAAGTATCATCAATTACTGATGCATCTCCTCCCTGAGCTTTTACAAATTCTTTTAACTTTTCAATTGCTTTTCCTGATTTTATAGTTCCAAGTAACATTTCTCTTGCTTCATCTGTATCTTTTGCATGACCTGATAAAACAACCATATTACTTCCTAAAGTTAAGCAAAGTTCTAATAAATCTTTAGGTCCATTTCCTTTTAATGTTTCTATTGCTTCCTTAACCTCTAAGGCGTTTCCTACTGCAAATCCTAAAGGTTGATCCATATCTGAAATTATTGCAACAGTGTTTCTTCCAACATGCTTACCTATTCCAACCATTTCAGTTGCAAGTTCTCTAGCTGCCTCTGGTGTTTTCATGAAAGCACCATCTCCAACTTTAACATCTAAAACTATAGCATCAGCACCTGCTGCTATCTTTTTACTCATTATACTTGAGGCTATTAATGAAACATTATCCACAGTTCCTGTAACATCTCTTAAGGCGTATAATTTTTTATCTGCCGGTGCTAAATCTCCAGTTTGTCCACCAACAGCTAATTTAATAGTATTAACATTATTTATAAACTGATCCTTAGTCATTTCAACTGAGAATCCATCAAAACTTTCTAATTTATCAATAGTACCTCCAGTATGTCCAAGACCTCTTCCTGACATCTTAGCTACTGGTATATTTAAAGCTGCAACCATAGGTCCTAAAACTAAAGTTGTTGTATCTCCAACACCACCTGTTGAATGTTTATCTACTTTTATTCCATGTATTTCACTTAAATCTAATATATCTCCTGAATTAACCATAGCCATAGTTAAATCTGAAGTTTCTCTCTTATTCATTTTTTCAAAGTATATAGCCATTAATAATGCTGATACTTGATAATCTGGAATTTCTCCCTTTGTATATTTATCAATAAAGAAATTAATTTCTTCTGTGCTTAATTCTCCACCATTTCTCTTTTTTAAAATTAAATCATACATTCTCATAAGTTTTTCCTCCACCTCATCAATCATGATAACCTTTTCACAACTAATTTTATCAAATAAAACCAATACTTACAATAGTTTTGTAAATTTAATACTTTATTAACAACTTTTTAATAAACAAAATACTTATTTTACTATGCTTATTATTTTAAGTAATGTCTTAAATAAAATTATAGTTTTTTGCTAAAACACAATATTTTTGTGAAAAATTATATTAAATATATTACTAAATTTATATAATTAAAGCAGCTATTTCACTACTAATTCTTTAAACTTAGTAATAAGATAACTGCTTAAAATTTATGCTCTAGGATGAGCCTTACGATATATATTATTAATTTTCTCATTATTTATAATATCATAATACATGTCTATATAAGTCATCACTTGATTTCCAAGCAATTCTTGTACAACCTTAGCATTAGCTCCATTTTGTAATAAATGCACTGCAAAGGAATGTCTAAAGGTATTTAAATTAATATCCTTACCTATATTTGCAATCACAGCATATTCTTTAACAATTCTCCAAACACCTTGTCTAGTTATAGGCTCCCCACTCATATTTAGGAAAAGCTTATCTGATCCCTTTGAATTATCTTCTCTAACAACTATATATCTCTTTAATGATTCCTTAGCCTCTTTTCCTATTGGTATAAGTCTCTCATACCCTCTACTATCTCTACAGTTAACAAATGAAGAGTCCAAATTAACATCTTGAACTCTTAATGATATAAGCTCAGAAACTTTCATTCCTGTAGCATACATAAGTTCTAATAAAGCCTTATCTCTTACACCTTTTTCAGTTAAAGAATTAGTTGAATTCATAATTTTATTTATTTCCTCTATAGTTAAAACTAAAGGCTTCTTCTTTTCAACTCTTTCTTTTTTCATAGTTAAATTAGGAACTTTCTTTAAAAACTCCTCTGCAACAAGGAAATTATAAAAATTTCTTAAAGATATTATAGTTCTTTGGATTGATGATGGAGATTTATGACTACCCTTTAGATGTTGTACATAAGATACTAAAGGATATCCATCCTCATCAACCTTTAATCCTTTTTCATCTACAAAATCTAAATACATAGAAACATCTGTAATGTATGCACTTACGGTATTCTTTCTCTTTCCTATTGATTCTAGATATACTTCGTATTTGCTTACTAATTCTTTCATATTAACTCCTAACCAAAATGTTATTACATAATTATTTATATTACAAAAATCACCTACTAATTACTAATCTTATCAAATTAGGTGATATATATGTTTCAATTAATATTCCAATAACCATAATAATACTTAAAACCCCTTGAAAATTCAAATAAACCTTATTTACATCAAGTTTTAATCTGTCTTTAGAAATACCTGTTTTAATCTTTGTCATTGAATGTCTTATTGCTAAAATACTGATTAACATTATAATTGGTATGAATATTAAATTTTGAAACATTAAACCTAACAAAACAACCATAAGTCCCTTACTTCCTAATATGCTAACAATTAATGAAAATGTAAACCCAATAACATATCCCTTAGCTAAATCAATCATAAGTATTACAGGTATTCCAACGTAAGTATAACCTAATAAAATTATTATTAAAATCATAGGTATTGCACTTTTTAAACTATGAAATAAAATACTTTTGTATGCTACAGAATCTTGATTTAAAACTCCTAAAAAGTTGTTAAAATAGTTTGTTATTTCAACCTTATTTAAATCACTCATATAATAAACTGTATAAGAACCTAAAACTATTCCTACTAAAAAGAATAAAAGAACCCATAAAAAAGTTATTTTATTTTCTCTCAATGACTCCATAAGTCCCCTTAAAAACATCTTCATAAACTTACTCTCCCCTCTAACAAGCTATTTATTAAAGAATATGATTAACATAATAAAAACATACATACTTTCAAAAATTATTTTTAAAATAGAGCTCTAATATATAAAAACATAATAAAACCCATAAACATATTAAGAAAATCCTTTAATTTAACTCTTAATATTATTTATAGGTTTTTAACTTTCTACTTTCTTAATATTATTTGCTTTTAAAAAGATAGTTATTATATATCCAATAGCAACTGCTCAAAATTTTCATTTTCTTTATTACTATAAAATTCTCCCCTATTCTTAGAATATATCTTAGATGTTTTTCTTCTTTTTTTATAAACCTTATTAGGACACCCATCTACATGTTTATTATTAGGTAAAGTATAAAAATATTTTCCGTCTCTATGTTTTTTAATCTCTCTAAAGCCAAGTTTAGCATTACATCCATCAATAGGACAAATTAAGTTTCCCCTAAACTTTTTTTCATATTCTATCTTGGTAATACAATTAGCTGAAATAATTTGTCCCCATTTACCAAAAATGTATAAAGCTTTCCTCATATTTTTTATCACCTCGCTTAAAATAAAAAACACTTTTTACCATACAAATCTAGTTGATAAAAAGTGCTTTTTCCTTAAATATAAATAAAATCTTATATTTATAGTATATATATTTTTATGATACTTTATTTTTAAGTCTTAATTTGTCAGCAACCATAGCTATAAATTCTGAGTTTGTAGGCTTGCCTTTATCATTGTGAATAGTATGACCAAATATTCTATTTATTGCATCTATTTGTCCTCTTCCCCAAGCAACCTCTATAGCATGTCTAATTGCTCTCTCAACTCTGCTTGCAGTAGTATTATATTTTTTAGCTATTGAAGGATATAATTCCTTAGTTATAGCTGATAATAATTCCATGTCATTAACAACCATAGTTATAGCTTCTCTTAAATACATATATCCTTTTATATGAGCTGGAACTCCAATTTCATGAATTATACTAGTTATCTCAACTTCTAAATCCATTGGTTCTTTACTTTCATCAGAAACAGAAGTTTCGGTTTCATTTCCTTCAATAACACTTAAAGGTGATTTACTAACTATAGTACCATCATTCATTGTGCTATTAAACATTTGTCTTATTCTCTCTGTGAATACATCCATATCAAATGGTTTTACAACATAATAATCAGCACCTAATGATATTGCTCTTTGAGTTATTTTATCTTGTCCTACAGCTGATAAAACAATCACTCTAGGTACTTTTTCCAATCCTAAAGAATTTATTCTTTCAAGAACTCCTAAACCATCTAAATGTGGCATAATTATATCTAATACAACTAAGTCTGGTTGTTTTTCTTCTATTAGTTTTAAAGCCTCTAATCCATCTTTTGCTATTCCTGTAACTACAATATCTCTTTGACTTAGTAAATAGTCGTTTAAAATATTGCAGAATTCTCTGTTATCATCAGCTATAAGTACAGATATTTTTGATTCTTTCATACTTCCCTCTCCTTAATAATTCACTACATCCATTATTTTACATATATTCCCTATATATATTCGACAAAAGGTATTTATTTCCTTGTAAAAAAAATAAATACTAGAAAATTTATTTATTTTTCTAGTATTTATTATAACACATATTTACAGTAATCACACTTATTTTCTATTGTACAATCTGTGAATCTTTAAGCATCCATTCTATATAAATCCCATATCCAACCTCAGGGTTATTAACTAAGACATGAGTTACAGCACCAACTATTTTATCATTTTGTATAATTGGACTTCCACTCATTCCTTGAACGACTCCTCCAGTTTTCTCTAAAAGCTTTTCATCTGTAACTTTTATCACCATACTTTTTGTATTTACATCATTTTGTTTCATAACTTTTGTAATTTCTATATCATAGAATTTCGGTCCATTTTCATCAATAGTAGTAATTATTTGAGCTGGACCTTCTTTAACCTCATCTCTCCATCCAACTTTATATTTCTTAGCAAGATTAATATTTCTATATTGATTTTTGCACATACTACCAAATATGCCACATTGAGTATTTCCTGTTACACTTCCAATAGGAGTTTTATCGCTAGAAAAAATCCCTCTTAATTCACCTGGATTGCCTTTTACACCCTTCTTTATACTTATAATTGAAGAATTTAAAAGATCTCCATCTTTAATTGATAATATTTTTTCTGTTTCACTATCTACAATAGGATGACCTAGTGCTCCATATTTTCCACTTTCTTTATCATAAAAAGTCATAGTTCCAACACCTGCTGTAGAATCCCTAACCCAAAGACCTATTTTATAATTTCCTTCATCATTTTTAGCTAAACTTATATTCTTTTTTACTTTTTTACCATTTCTCTCTAAAAGCATTTCAATATTTTCAGAATTACTTTCATTTATTTGTTTAGATAAGTCTTTTGAACTTTTTATCCTTTCTCCATTTATAGCTAAAAGTCTATCTCCAATTTCTATACCACCACTTTGTGCTGGACTAGCTACTTCGCCATTACTAGTTGTTAAATCTGAATATCCAACTGCTAAAACTCCCTCTGTAGAAACCCTTATACCAACTGAATTTCCTCCTGCATATAGCTCTATATCTTTTTTGGGGTGTTCAGCATTTACAAGAGCTACTCCATATCTGTTTTTAAACCTTTCATCCTTACCACTAGTCTTAGAATTTAAGGAATAGAAATTACTACTTGCAAAAACATTGTTACTTTCAAAAACATCCCTTGCAAATAATACAGAGGATAAAAGTAATATTAAAGAAACCATAGTGATTAATATACTTTTTACTTTTTTGTTCATATTATTCATTCAAATCTCCTCCTTTTCTTTCTATTCTTAATTTGCCCCTTTCAATTCATAATATCCTGTATTAACTTTGTTATTATAGCCAAATCAAATTAAAACATACTAAAATTCAACATTTAACCTTTAAACTTTCTAATTTTTAAAATAAAGAGTTTTCTACCAATAAATAGCTGTTCTTTTAATTTAATCTTATAAGAAACGCTGAATAAATAATTTTTAAATTTAAAATTCCATAAAAAATAAAACAAAAAAAAAAAATAGAACTGTTTTACAGTTCTATTTTGTATAAAAATCACAATTATTATGTATGCATTTTCCTAATTGTTTCTTTTTTTATATTTGCAAGTTCAATCATTTCTTTTGCACTAAGCAGAGTATTATTTGTCATTTCAACACCGCCTAGCATCTTTCCAACCTCTTCAATCTTTTGTTCAAAAGTAATAGGTTCAACCTTTGAAAAAGTTTTATTATGAACTACATTTTTTCTAACCATATAGTGATTATCAGACATACTGGCTATTTGAGGAAGGTGAGTTATACAAAAAACTTGATGTTTTGTAGCAATCTCATACATCTTCTCTCCAACAGACTGAGCTATTCTTCCACTTATTCCTGTGTCAATCTCATCAAAAATAACAGTAGGTATTTTATCTTTATCAATAAATACAGACTTAAGTGCAAGCATTATTCTTGAAAGCTCACCACCTGAAATTATTCTTTCCATAGGCTTTAAAGGTTCTCCAGGGTTTGTTGAGATAAGAAACTGTACCTTGTCCTTTCCTCTAGGATTAAAACTTTCATCCTCTTCTATTGAAACTTTAAATCTACACTTTCCTAATCCTACATAAGCTAACTCTCTATGAATATTCTCTTCTAATAACTCTCCAAGAGTAATTCTCTTATTATGAATTTCTTTAGAAATATCACCCAGAATAATTTCAACCTTATTTTTATTATGTAGAAGATCTTCTATTATCTTTTCTGAATTCTTAATATTATTTATTTGAGATTCTATATTTTTTTTGTACTCTAAAATTTCTTCTATGGAATTTCCATACTTTTTCTTTAAAGCGGCTATTTTAAACATACGGCTGTTAATCTCTTCTAACTCATTTCCATCATAAACACTTTCATCACAAATATCTCTAATTTCTATTGATATCTCTTGTATTTCATAATACATCTCCATCATCTTAGAATTTATGTTTTTTATTCTTTCTAAGTGATTCTCAACATTAGAAAGTTCTCTGTTTACCACAGATAATGAATCTAAAACACTATTTTCAACACCATTTAAAAGGTTATAAGAAATACCTAAAGAATTTTTTATTTTTTCTGCATTAGATAAAATATTAAATCTTTCTGTTAATTCCTCTTCTTCTCCCTTTCTAAGCTTAGCCTCTTCAATCTCACTTAATTGATACTCTAAATAATTTAAAAGTTTTTCATCTTTTCCTTCATTGCTAAGTTCACTTATTTGTCTTTCTATTTCCTTTAACTCTGAATATTTTTCTCCATAAACATTTAAATCATCATTTAATTTTTCATCACCAAAATCATCTAAATATATTATATGATTCTCTTTATTTAGCAAATTTTGATTATTATGTTGACCATGAATATCTAAAAGTGTACTACTAATTTTCTTTAATGTAGATGCAATTACACTCTTTCCATTTACCTTTATTGTACCTCTGCCACTTGTGAAAGTCTCTCTAGCTATTATTAAATTATCATCATATTCAATTTCTAACTCTTCTAAAACTTCCTTAAGTCTCTCATTATCATCTATAGAAAATACTGCCTCTACAAAAGTCTTTTCTTCTCCAGTCCTAATTAAGTCCTTATTAAACTTACTTCCTTGAACATAATTTATAGCATCAATAAGTATAGACTTACCAGCACCAGTCTCCCCTGATAAAATAGTAAATCCATCCATAAAATCTAAAGATGCCTTCTCTATTAAAGCAAAGTTATTTATAGTTAATTGTAAAAGCATATGCCCCTCCTTAACTACCCTTCTATCATTTCTAAAATTCTAGCTACTAACATTTCAGCCTTTTCTGATGTTCTCACCATTATAAATATTGTATTATCACCTGCTATAGTTCCTGCAATTTCACCTAAATGTAAACTATCTATAGCCTCTGCTGCTGCTGAAGCTGAACCTGGAAGTGTTTTAACCACAACCATCTTATCAACATTTTCTACATTTAAAACGGTATTAGTCAATATACTACTTAATCTATCCACCATTTCATTTTTTTCGTCTTTAATTATAGTATATTTATATTTTCCATTGTTATCTTGCTTTTTAATAAGCTTTAAATTTTTGATATCTCTAGATACAGTAGCTTGGGTAACATCAAAACCAGCTTTTTTTAGTTCCTCAGCTAATTCCTCTTGAGTTTCTATAGACTTTGATTTTATTATCTCAATTATCTTCGAATGTCTCTTAGATTTCATTTACAAATCACCTTCATATTCTTATTCTGTTTTAAACAACTTTTTTCTTAGCACTTTAAAATAACTCTTATTATTAAAAGAAATTATTCTAAAGGCTTCCTCTGCTTTTTCTATAATTACTGAATTATGTTTTTCAAGCTTTAAAGCTTTTTGTCCATCTATTGTAACAAAAACATCTGAATCGTGAATAACAGGTTTAACCTTTATTTTATTATTTCCATCTATAATCATAGGTCTCGAATTAGGTGTATGAGGACATATAGGCACTATTGATACTATTTTTAAATCTGGCATAATAAGCGGGCCTCCTGCAGAGAATGAATATGCAGTTGATCCTACTGGTGTTGAAATAATAATTCCATCTCCTTTAAATATTGCATAAAGCTCATCATTTATATAAACTTCATAATTAGCCATTCTAGATAAAGTTCCTCTTGCAACAACAATATCATTTAATGCTCTATCTTCTTTGCAATATCCACCTTCTATAGTGCAAGAAAGTAACATTCTCTCTTCTATTTTATAATCACCTAGTTTTATTCTTTTTAAAGCCTCTTCTAATTCACTTATTTCAGCAGTAACTAAAAAACCTAAATTTCCTATGTTTATCCCTAAAATAGGAGCATTTATTACTTTAGAAAATTTTCTTGCAACTCCTAAAAGAGTGCCATCTCCACCTAATACTATTAAAAGTTCTATATCTTTTAACTTATTGTAGTCTCCCTTAAAAAACTGATCTACAATAATAACTTTCTTCGGTTCCAAATATTCATAAACTCTATCTTTAACTAAATCTAAAATCTTATTATCTTTATCTTTTTCCCTATTTATTATAATACCTATATTTTTCATACTTGATAATCACACCTTTATATCTAAACCAAGCAATATAAATCTCTAATCCATAGTATTTTAGCTTAAAATTTATAAATCACTATGAGATTTTTCTACTACTTCATCTATTTTATTATAATCGAACTCACAAATATTGTTCTTAGTTTTCTTAAGGTATATTAAATATTCTATATTTCCTTCTGGTCCTTTTATAGGCGAGAAATCAAGACCTAGTATATTTAACTTATTTGCTACTGCAAAATCAACTATTTTCTTTATAACCTCTTTATGAGTAGAAGCCTCTCTCACAACCCCTTTTTTACCAACCTTCTCTCTGCCAGCCTCAAACTGTGGTTTTATAAGAGCCATAACTTCTCCCTCTTCATTTAGAAGGTTTAAAACTGCTGGCATTACAGTTGTTAATGATATAAATGACACATCTATTGATGCAAAATCACAAGCTTCTCCTATTTGTTCTGGAGTTACATATCTTACATTAGTTCTTTCCATACAAACTACTCTTTTATCAACTCTAAGTTTCCATGCAAATTGTCCATATCCAACATCTATTGAAAATACCTTAATAGCGCCATTTTGAAGCATACAATCTGTAAATCCTCCAGTTGAAGCACCAATATCTAAACATCTTTTTCCTTCAAGCTCTATTTTGAAAGATTTAATAGCCTTATCTAGTTTAAATCCCCCTCTACTAACAAAAGGAAGTTTTTCTCCTCTAAATATTATATTTGAACTTACAGGAACTTTTTCTCCTGCTTTGTCAACTCTTTGTTCTCCTATAAATACCATTCCAGCCATTATATATCTTTTAGCTTTCTCTCTTGATTCTGCAATTCCTTGCTCAACAAGAAGTACGTCTAATCTTTCTTTTTTCTCTTTTTTTTCAGCCATGATTTTCTCCTTTAAAGTAATTCAATCAACTTGTTCTTTATTCCTTCAGCATCAAGTCCATTTATTCTATATAAAATATCTGGTTTTCCATGCTCTATGAACTTATTATTAAATGCTAAATTTACAACATCTTCTTCATGTCCTATCTCATTTAAGAATTCTAAAACGCCTTCTCCGAATCCACCTTTTTTCATGTTATCTTCAACTGTAAGGATTTTAAATCCGTCTCTTGATAATTCCATTAGAATTTCCGTATCAATAGGTTTTATAAATGTTGCATTTATTATTAAAACATCTATGTTCTTTTCTTCTTTTATCATCTTAGAAGCTAAAATTGCATGCTGAACCATTTTTCCTGTTGCTATAATTGCAATTTTCTCTCCATTTTGTATCTTTTCCCATTTACCATACCTTATCTCTTTTAAAGGAGTTAAAGGAACCTCTAAATCTCCTCCTCTTGGATAACGTATTGCTAAAGGTGCCTCAAATTCACTGGCCCACCTTAACATAAGTTTCATTTCATCTATACACTTAGGTGACATGATTGTCATATTTGGCATTGGTGAAAGATATGAAATATCAAATATTCCTTGATGTGTTTCTCCATCTTCGCCAACAATCCCTGCTCTATCTAAACAAAGTGTTACTGGGAGTTTTTGTATACAAACATCATGCAATACTTGGTCATAAGCCCTTTGTAAAAAGGTTGAATAAACAGCGAAGAATGGTTTTAACCCTTCAGCTGCCATACCAGCTGCCAATGTAACAGCATGTTGTTCTGCTATTCCAACATCAAAAAATCTTTCTGGGAATTCTTCTCTAAATCCTTTTAATCCTGTTCCATCAGGCATAGCTGCTGTTATGGCAACTATTTTATCATCTTCTTTGGCAAGAGAAATCATTTCCTCTCCAAAAACTGAAGAGTAATTTCTACTTGCAAATTTAGAAATAACCCCCTTATTTAAATCAAAAGGTGATACTCCATGATATTTATTAGGATTTTTCTCAGCTAATTCATAACCTTTTCCTTTTTTAGTAACTGTATGTATTATAACTGGCCCTTTAATTTTCTTTGCTTTACATAATACTTCATTTAATTCTTTAATATTATGACCATCTATAGGGCCAAAATATTTTAATCCAATATCCTCAAAATACATACTCTGAACAACAAACTTTTTAATTCCATCTTTAACTCTTGAAAGTGAGTGTGCAATATTTGTTCCTAAAGCTGTTGTTTTTAAAGTTGTATTTATATCCGATTTTAATTTATTATATCCTGGGTCTAACCTTAATTTATTTAGATATGTTGCAAGTCCTCCAACATTTTTGCAAATAGACATTTGATTATCATTTAATATTATTATAAGGTTATCTTTTCTATATCCTATATCATTTAGGGCCTCTAAGGCCATTCCTCCAGTTAAAGCACCATCTCCAATAACAGCTATAACTTGATTTCCTGTTCCAAGTAATTTCTGCGCTCTGGCCATACCTGCAGCTGCTGATAAAGATGTACTACTATGTCCTGTTGCAAAAAAGTCATATTTACTCTCTGTTCTTTTAGGAAATCCACATAACCCTTCAAACTGTCTTAAACTAGTAAATTCATCTTTTCTACCAGTTAATATCTTATAAGCATATGACTGATGTCCAACATCCCATATTATTTTATCTTCAGTAAAATCAAAATTTTTAAAAAGTGATACTGTTAAATCTACAACACCTAAATTAGATGCTAAATGCCCTCCAGTATGAGATACACTTTCAATTAAAAATTCTCTTAATTCTCCAGCTAATGTTTCTAGTTCTTTTTCACTTAAATCCTTTATCTTTTTAGGATCAGTTATTTTCTGTAGAATCTCACTCATATAAACCAAATCCTTTATTTCTAAAATTTTCTCTCTAAAAGCATCATTGTTAATTCCTTTAATGGATCTACATTTCTTTCTATAGAGTTTAATATATCAATACATTCCTCTGTTAAGCTTATACATTTATTCTTGCATTCTTCTAATCCAAAAATAGTAATATAATTATTTTTATGTCCCTCTTGATCCTTATTGACCTTTTTACCTAGATCTTTTGCATTTCCTACTACATCTAATATATCATCTTTTATCTGAAATGCTAAGCCTAGTTTATATCCATATTCCTCTAGTTTTTTAATATCTATGTCAGAAGCCCCTGCTAATATAGCTCCTGAAACTATAGATGCTTTTATAAGCTCGCCTGTTTTCTTTAAATGCATATAATTTAATTCATCTAAAGAAATTTCTTCTTTATCTTCATTTATTATATCAACAATTTGGCCACCAATCATCCCATCAGATCCTGCAGCATCCATAATTATCTTTGTTGCTTTTAAGCTATCTCTTCCATACTCTAAAGAAAAATCAACTAAAACCTTCATCGCTTCATTTAAAAGAGCATCTCCTGCTAATACTGCTATAGCCTCTCCAAACACTTTATGATTAGTTGGTTTACCTCTTCTTAAATCATCATTATCCATGCAAGGTAAATCATCATGTATTAAAGAATAAGTGTGTATCATTTCTATAGCTGAACTTGCCTTAAGTATTTTTTTATAATCATCTTTATATATTCCATATGATAAAAGCATAAGTATAGGTCTAACTCTCTTTCCACCTACATTTACGCTATAAGCCATTGAATCATATAAAACTTTATTATATTCTCTCTCTTTGCTGAAATATTTCTCTAAATACTGGTCAACTTCCTCTTTTAAGCTACTAATATTCATTACTGTATCCTCCAAAGTCTTCCTCTTTTTCCTCTTCAACCACCTTTATTTTTCCTTCTAAGGTGTTAAGTTTTTTATATAATTTATTTACTATTTTAATTCCACTCTCATAACTTTTTATAGACTCTTCTAATGACAACTCTCCATTTTCTAGTCTACTTACAATTTCGTTTAATTCGCTAACCATACTTTCATAATTAGTTTCTTTTCTAGCCATCTTATAAACTCCTAACTAACTTAAATTATTTGTAACAATTAAAAATTCAAGTTATATGTAGTAATTGTTCCTTTTCAAAATCATTTTCTATACTAAGAACTATAATTTAAATATTACTTAAATAAAAGAGTGTTTTAAATTTTTTCACATTTAAATTATAATTTTATTTATAAGTAAAAAGTAATCTCTATTGATTTTAAATTCATTAGTATAACTTCAACTTAATTTATACTAATAAATTTTATTTTCTAATATTTATATCCATATTAAGAGAACCATCTTTCATTATCACTTTTACCATATCGTTCTTTTTTAATTCATTTATTTCCTTTATAACCTTATTATTCTTATCCATTATAACTGAATATCCTCTTCCTAAGGTATTAAGTGGATTTAGTGTTTGAAGCATACCATTTAAAGAAAGTAATTCATCCTTAGCTTTGTCAATTTTTCTTTTTCCTAAAAAATTAAGCTTTTCTTCTAATCTATTTACCTCTCTTAATTTTTTATCAATAGTATTTTTAGGATTATTACTCTTTAATTCTTTATAAAGTAAATCAACATCACTTTTTGCATTTAAAAACTTTCTATCTAAAGCTCTTCTCATGAACTCTTTTTTATTAATCAAATCATTCATCATTTCATTAAGTGAAGGAGAAACTAATTCTCCTGCTGCTGATGGTGTTGGGGCCCTCATATCGCTTACAAAATCACTAATAGTAAAATCTACTTCATGACCAACTGCTGATACTGTAGGTATTCTACTATTAAATATCTCATAAGCTAATTCCTTATCATTAAAAGCCCAAAGCTCCTCAATAGAACCTCCACCTCTTCCTAATATTATAACATCTACAGACTTTTCATTATTAAAATATCTTAAACCCTCTATTATACTATAAGATGCATTCTCTCCTTGAACCTTGGCTGGATATAAAACAATATCCAAACTAGGATTTCTTCTTTTTATTACATTTATTATATCTCTTATAGCAGCACCTGTACTTGAAGTTATTATTCCTATTCTCTTTGGAAAATTTGGTAAAGCTCTTTTATACTTCTCGTCAAATAATCCTTCCTCACTAAGTTCCTTTTTTAGTCTATGAAATTCTTCAAAAAGTTCACCAATACCAGCCTTTTTAATATTTTCACAGTAAAGATTATAAGTTCCTTCCTTGTGATAAACACCTAGTCTAGCCTTTATTTCTACCTTAATTCCCTCTTCTAGTCTAAAATCTAAATTAACTGCATTATTTTTAAACATAATGCAGTTAACTTTGCTATTTTCATCCTTCAATGAAAAATAAATATGACCACTTGAATGGAATTTAAGATTGGATATTTCACCTTTGACATTAAGATTCTTTAATATAAAGTCATTTTCAACTAGTTTTTTAACATAGTTATTAACTTCACCAACAGATAATGTCTTTAGTTTCATACTAATCTAACTCCCTACAAATATTTTTTAAAAGAAGAGTTGTAGTTAAAGAGCCTACACCTCCAGGAACTGGTGTAATAAATGATGCTTTATCATAAACATCATCAAAATTAACATCCCCTGTTATTTTTCCGTCAACCTCACTAGTTCCTACATCAATAACAACCGCTCCGTCTCTAACATAAGAAGAATCTATGAAATTAGCTCTTCCAATAGCAACAACCAATATGTCTGCTCTTTTACAAACATCTTTTAAATTTTTGGTCCTTGAATGACACAATGTAACTGTTGCATTTTCATTTAGGAACATTTGAAATAAAGGCTTTCCAACAATGTTACTTCTTCCTATAATAACAACTTCTTTTCCTTCTATCTCAATGTTGTAAGCTTTTAAAAGAGTTATTACACTATTTGGTGTACAAGGTAAATAAGTTTTTTCTCCCTTATAAAATCTCCCTACGCTGACTTCTGAAAGACAATCTAAATCTTTATCAGGATTTATAATGTTTGTAACACTTCTTTCATCAATGTGATTTGGTAGTGGAAGCAAAAGCATTATTCCATTTACCCTTTCATCGCTATTTAATTCTTGGATTTTTAACTTCAGTTCATCTTCTGAAATATTTTCATCTAACTTTATCTTGTTAAATTCAATTCCTAAATTATTAGCTAATTTTTCTTGGAAGTTTTGATAATATACGGAACCACCATCATTTCCTACTAGTATAGAGGATATTTTCAAAGTTTCTCCTTTAGCTTTTAAATCTTCAGTATAGCTTTTTATTTTTTCCTTTATTTCTACAGCAACTGTTTTTCCGCTTAAAATTTTATCCATTATCGCCCCTCCTAATCTTCTTTATTTTTATAAATCATAAATATATGTACTAGTTTATGCTCTTATAAACTTTATCTAAAACACCATTTATAAATGAAACTGATTTATTATCAGAATATTTCTTACATAACTCTATAGCTTCGTTTATTGATACCTTTCCTGGAACATCTTCTGCAAATAACATCTCATAAACAGAAATTCTTAATATTGATAAGTTAACCTTTGATATTCTGTTTAATTTCCACTTTACAAGTTGTTCTTCTATTAAAGAATTTATCTTTTCTTTATTTTCTTCTATTCCTAATAATCCAGACTTTATATATTCTAAATCTAAATCACTTTTAAGTAATTCTTCATTTTCTACAAAATCATTAAATGTTTGTAATGCAGACTCTGAAGTTATTTCCATTTGGTAAGCTAATTGTAATAAATGTTCTCTTGATTTTACTCTATTCATTATATCCTCCTATGTTTTAAAATACTCTATTTAGTATTATTATCTTAATTTATATTATTAATCATATGGTAATGATTTAACACAATGAAACACCCTCTGAAATCAGAGGGTGACTACTATTTTTTCGCTATTTCATTTTATCTTCTTCTTTTAAGATAATTATGTTTTGCACATATATGTTAACTAGTGCCACCTTAAGTCCAGTCATAGCTTCAACAGTCCTTTTTACGTTTTCCTGCACTTGAGAAACTACTTCAGGAATTTTAACTCCGTATTGAACAGTAACGCCAATTTCTATTATAGCCTCACCATTTTCAACATGAACCTTTATTCCTTTTCCTAAACTTTTCTTTGAAAATTTATGTCCTAATCCAGTGCTATTACTATGGTTTATCTCTAGTATTCCTTCTATTTCAGATGCAGCTATACCAGCTACAACCCCGATAACTTCATCAGATATATTAACTATACCTAAGTTAGCTTCATCTCTATTTATTTCATTCATAAAGCTGAACCCTCCTAATAACCTATCACGATTCTTAATTAGTTATAGGTTCATTATAGCAAATAACTAATTACAATACAATTAATTATTTTTTTCTATATCAACATCATAAATTTTTGACACATTCATAACTATATCTTGAATCTCAACCATTTTCTCTTGAGTTAAATCTTCATTAGTTTTAACTACAACTTTTGCATTATCTCCATCTATAAAACAAATTACATCTTCATATCCTTTACTTTTTATACTAAGTTCAATTCTTGTTTCATAATCTCTTGCCATAGTTTTCTCTGTTAATTCTTTCTCAGCCTCTTTTTTCTGATCTTCTGAAGTATTTTTATCTTCTACTATAGCTTTTAAATTAGCAATTGTTTTAGAATCTTTTTGCTCTCTTAAATTTCTTGACTCATAAAAATAATCAGATGATGTTTCTACCGTTTCACCTTTATCACTCTCTCCAAAGGCCATTGGCACTTCTCCCATACTTTCTTTTATTTGGTTATTTACTCTAGTTGCTAAAACTCCAGTACAAACTATTAAAGCTAAAAGTGTTAAAATTATTCCTGCTTGTTTTCCATTTATACCACTAAATTTTTTATTCATAAGGAACCTCCCACAAATTTAAATTAAATTTTAAAATTACTTTTGCATAGGTAATACATTTACCTTGTCTATGCTTATTGCATATAAGCTAGATACTGCTTTTGTTATTTCATATTTAATCTTGCTATTTTCTGCTCCCTCAGCCACCACCATGACTCCTATAACATTTGGTTTATCAGTTCTTAATATAACTGGTGCACTTCCATCTTGCCCATTTGACATAACTATTTTATCCCCATCTGTTTCCTGAGAATTAACTCTTTTTCCACCTTCACCATCTGTTTCTTCTGTTGTACTTTTTTGAGAAGAGTTATCTATAGCTGGCACCCTCACTTCGCTACTTTCAAAATTTATTGCAACTTCAACTTTTCCAACTCCACTTATTTTCCCTAATATAGCTTTTAAATCTTTCTCTTGTTTTTCTTGATAGCTAAGAATTTTTGAATCTTCCAAAGTTTCTTTAGATACAATCTCTTCACTTACCTTTTCTGAACTAGTCTTCTCACTTTTAGTTATATTGTTTACATTTATAAAATATGACACAACTAAATAAATCATTATAACAACTAAAAGCGCAATGATTAATTTTCCTATTTTACCTTCTTTTAAAAAGTCACCAATCTTCTTAGTTCCCATATTTCCCCCTAATTTAAAACAATATTAATTTTATATAAATAAAAACTCCTCTCTAAATCAAAGCAATGTCATTTTAAGTTACTATTAAAACTTTCTAAGAGTAAGAAACATAAATATTCTCATTAGGAATTTTAAGTTCTTTTTCAACAAAGCTTTCTACTTTTTCTAAAAAATCATCCTTAATTTTCTCTTTACCTCTTTTTTCTTTTCCAATTTCAATTTTATCCACCTTTTTTACCTTTTTATTTTCTAAAACTTTAACATTAACTTCTTTTATATTCATATTCATTGATTGAAAATCTATTTCACCCTTTAAAGAAACATCAAATTCATTTTCATAAAATTCATCTTTTAAAGCATTTATCAAATTTTCTTCTATACTTTCTAAAATAAATTTTTCATCATAAAAAGAAGCTATTTCTTTTTTAGAGTTTAACTCATAAGTCATACTTTCTTGAAAAAGGTTTTCATCTGTACCCTTATTAAAATTTAATAAATTTATTATAGGAGCTAATGTTATTGCAAGTATTATTAAAGAAAAAGCAAACTTAGAATGCTTTTTTATGGATGTATTAGGTAATATAATTTGTGCAATAGTCATAATAACTACAGCCACGCACAAATTTGAAATCCATGTTTTTAATATTTCCATCATACTTTTTATCCTCCTACAATAAAACTACCTGCTGATGCTAGCATAGATGTCATAATAAAAAACATTAGACTTACGCTTATTACACATGATAAAACCATAAATACAGATTCTCCTACAGTTTCAACACTACTAGATATCTTAGAATCAACAACAGGCTCTATAATTGCTGCTGTAAATTTAAAACACAAGGCCATAAGTGCCATCTTTATCATTGGATAAACTGCTATAACTATAATAACAATAACTCCCAAAGAACTTATTACACTTTTCATAGCTAATGAATATCCAGCCAAAGTAGTAATTGCATCTGAAAAAGCCCCTCCTACCACAGGCACAAAGTTGTCTACTGCAAATTTAACAGTTTTAACTGCCACAGCGTCTAAAGTATCTGCTGTCATTCCTCTTAATGTAAGAATTCCAACAAATATAGTTAAAATAAATCCTTGTGATAACATAACCATATTTTTAATAAATTTACACATTCTATCTATTTTAAATTCATCTGAAAGATTATTTACAAATTGTAATGTAAAATAAGCTAATATTAATGGAAATAAAAAATAAGTATATATTCTAGGTGTTATAGTTACTGCTCCTAAAACTATTGGATCTATGGTTACTGCTGAAGTAATACCTCCTGAAGTTGCTATTAGCATTATTAAAACTGGAACAATAACGTTCATAAAATCCATTATAGAGAATAATACTTCTTTTCCTAAGTCCAAAGTTACAAAAAAACCCTTAGTTAAAAGCATTATTATAAGTGCATAACAAGCTAAAAAGGCAATATTTGTAACTCCATCTTCAATATTAAATGAATCCTGGAGATTTTTAAGTAAAGCGCTTAAAAGTGCAATAACTAGTATTGAAGCAACAAATTTAAGAACTGTTCTAACTTCTCTAAGCATATAACTTATTATAGAAGCTCCTATTTTTTTTATACTTATAGGATCCTCCCCACTATTTAAATACTGACTAATGTATTCTTTTGCTGACATGTTTTCTAAAAATTCTTCTTCTGTTTCTAAATTGTTTATATAATTATAAAAACCTTCTACTCTAGAATCATTATTAATCTTTTCTTTAGAGCTTTCTAAATTTTTATTGGCTAAAACATTTGTATTAAAGCAAAATAAAAAAGTCACCGTTAATAATATTATGTTTATTATTTTTTTCATAGTTAGCTCCTAATTTTTTACATAATACTTAATATAGAATTCAGAATATTTATCATTATTGGTATTGCAAGAAGAAGTATCATTATCTTTCCTGCAAACTCAACTTTTTTCCCTAAAACAGTAACACCCGCATCATTGCATATATAACTACAAAAAGTGGAGAGATATGCAATTGCAATAACTTTCATAACAATACCTATATATGTTGAGTCCATACCTGAATCTTTTGCTATATTATGCATAAAAGTTATTATTTCATTTAAATAAGGCATTATAAAAAGAAAGATTATAATCCCTGAAATCAAAAGAAGCATAACAGCAAATGGACTTTTAAGCTCTTTTAAAAATAAATATAAAAACATAGATATTAATGAAAAACATATAACTTGTACTAATACATCCATCCTACTCTTTCAAGCAATACTTTTTAGTATAGCTTTCTAAGTTCACCCCCCTCTGTTATTTCAAGTCTCAAACTCCTTAAAATAGAAACATTGTCTTTACAGAAGTAAAAAGCCTACTTATGAGTTGAATTATCATTGTAAGTATTATTATTACTCCAACTAAATTTGCTAATGTTGCATATTCTTTTTTACCACTTTGTTCTAAGACTTTATCAAGTATAACAAGAATTATTCCTACACCCGCAATTTGAAATATTAAAGATAAATCCACCATACTTTTCCTCCCCATAGAAAATTCAAAAGTTAATTATAGTTTTTATATAAGAAAAATTGCTATCATAGCTCCAACACCAACACCTAAATATCTATAAACCTTAATATTTTTATTGCATTCATCCTCTGCAATAGTTAACTCATAATCTAATTTTTCCTTTGCTAAGTTAAATATTTTAAGTTGTCCTTCTATGTTGGTTTCTCCTAAAGATTTTGATAAATCTAAAAGTATTTCATAATCCTCTTCTTTTAAATTCATATTTTTCTTATGTTCATTTATACTTTCATAAAAAGCCATATATACATTATTCACTTCATTATTTTTAAGTTTTAATGATACTAAGTAAAAAAACTCTCTTATTGGATCTTTTGATTTATGTGCTATATTTTCAAGACTTTCTGGTAAGGCAGTATAAAGATAGACGATATCATTTTCAAAATCAATAAGTGCTCTCTTGATTTCTCTAAGCTGAAGAAGTCTATTTTTAAAATTTTCTCCATATGTGTATCCAATCATAGAACTTATTAAAACTATTATTACAAGAAGTAAAATTTTCATTTTTCCTCCTTTATTAAATGCTTATTATTAAAATTAAACATCATATATACCTTCAATGGTTCCAACTCCTCTTTTTCCACTTAAGATTACAACCTTATTAATAACATTATTTTCTACTATCTCTCTAAAAACTGGTCTTTTGTAAAGTTCCTCTATATTTCTTCCATGTAAGGTTGCAATAATACTTACTCCTGAGTTATATGCCATAATAAGTCCTTCCATATCCTTATATGTTCCAATCTCATCACAAACTATAACCTCAGGCGATAACCCTCTTACTGCCATCATCATCCCCTCACTTTTTATACAGTTATCATATACATCAGTTCTTATACCAACATTCATTTGAGGAATTCCATTATAACAAGCTGCAATCTCACTCCTCTCATCTATAACCACAGTTCTTTTTCCCTTTAATCCAAGATTACTCATGCCATTTGAAATATTTCTTGTTATATCTCTTAACAAAGTTGTTTTTCCACACTTTGGTGGAGAGATTATTAAGGTATTGCTTACACTATTATTCTCAACTAAGTGATTTATAAGATTATTTGAACACCCTATAATTTCTCTACAAATCCTAATATTTAATGATGTTATATTTCTTATAGTCTTTATGGCATTATTTTGTATAACACATTGACCTGCTAATCCTACTCTATGTCCCCCTTGAATGGTTATATATCCTTGTCTTATATCTTCTTCAAAAGCATATAGAGAGTAGTTACTTATTTTTTGAATTATAGCTTTAATATCATCTATTGTTATTACATAATTAAATATTGTTTCATTATTATCCATAACAATACTAAGTGGTTTTCCAACTTTAACTCTAATCTCCTGAAGTTTACTAAGTGAATTCTTATCTTTTAAACACCTTATTATTCTTTCTGGCAAAATTGCAAAAATTTCTTTCAAAGTACACTCTCTCCTTTCTCTATTTAAATCTATTAGTTTACATAAGAAATTATTACTCTCAAAGAAATTTTTTATATGTTTTTTAAATTTATTTTGCATAAAAAAACTGTACCTTTTATAGGCACAGTTTTTTTAAACTTCAAATTCATTTCCACAATAAGGACAAGGGATACTTTCAGCTTTATCTAATATATCTTTTTCTATATATAAAGGTTTATGACATTTATCGCAAACAACCTCACAATATTCATCTTCATATTCTTCAAGCTCTTCTAAAGTTAGTTCTTCAAAAAGTTCATCTTGAACTCCACTTAGATCATCATTAAGTAAAGTTACATTTTCATCTAAAGTTTCAACATTAACTTCTAATTCCTCAACTTTTTCAACTAATGATGAAATTACATTTATTAAAGAATCTTTAAATTCTTTGTCTAACTCAGTGTTTTTATTCATAGCCTCAAGCAAAGTACTAATATTATTTCTTATATCTTTCACTGAAATCACTTCCTTATGCTAAATATGCTAAGCCAAAAGGCTTAGCATAAATATATTTTTTATTAAACTCTTTCCATGTATTCGCCAGTTCTAGTATCTATTCTTATAGTGTTTCCTTCTTCAACGAACATTGGAACCATAACTGTTGCTCCTGTTTCAACAACAGCAGTTTTCATAGCTGTAGTAGCTGTGTTTCCTTTAACACTTGGCTCACACTCAGTTATTAATAATTCAACAAAGTTTGGAGCTTCTACTGAGAAAGCTTCTCCTTTGTAGAATTTTATTATAGCATTCATGTTTTCTTTTAAGAATTTGATAGCCTCTTCAACTTTTTCATAGTTTAAAGGAATTTGCTCAAAAGTCTCTTGATCCATGAAGTAGTATAATTCTCCATCTGAGTAAAGATATTGCATTTCTTTTCTTTCAATTATTGCTTCTTGTAATTTATCAGTTGGGTTGAAAGTTCTGTCTGTAACTCCTCCCATGATAACGTTTCTTAACTTAGTTCTTACGAAAGCAGCACCTTTTCCTGGTTTAACGTGTAAGAAGTCTATAACTGTGTATACTTGTCCATCTAATTCAAAAGTAGTTCCTTTTCTTAAATCACTTCCTGATATCATTAAGTATCCCTCCAAAATCTATTAATTCTTTTTATATTATAACCCCTTTAGATAAAATTAATACCCTCTAGGATTATCTTGTTACTTATTTACTATTAAGTGTAAAACAACAATCATATTTTATCAAAACCAAATAATAAATGCAATTATTTTCATTAAATTTACAAGACTATACAGGCTTAATCTCCAAAAACCACTTTAATTCTCCTATTTTTTCAATTTTATAGTTTTCTACATAAATATTGTTTATTTTTAAATTATTAATATAACTTCTTAACTTTTCTTCATTTCCTTTAAAAATCACTTCACCTTTCCAATTTTTATCATTCTTAATAGCAATTACTTCAGCCTCTTCATTTTTTATTAAATTTAAAAATTCATTAGCCTCTATTTTACTTTCATTATTTTTTTCAGTATAAAAATTTTCATTATATGCTCTTATTTCAATCAATCTTGAAGTTTGAAATAGTCCAAGTAAAAGTAAAACTAAAAATATACCTAATTTAACTTTTCCGTCCTTCACCTCTTATACTCCTTTTCTTAGAAAACTCCTCTAATAAAATTAATCGAATTTTTATCATCATAGGTTATTTCATAAACCTCTCCTTTTGAAAGATTTATTTTTTCTAATATTTCATTTAAATATTCATTTAAAACATACATCTCAAAATTTTCTCTTTCTATATTTAATTTTAAAACCCCATCATTATGTATTAATGTATTTAATGAATAAGTTTTGTCTATAAGCTCATTTCCAATATGCTTAATATTTTCTCTTTCATTAGCTGCTAGTATGCCTATATTTTTATTCATAATATTAATTTCTTTACTAACTTCAACATAAATAACTAAATTTATGAAAAGTGTAATAAGAAGATATATAAAAACCTTCTTTTTAATTTTCTCATTACACTTATCTACATATTCTATAGGTAAAAATTTCTTATACTTTTGAATATATATTTCCATCACCCCTACTTTTAATAAGTTTACAATTATAAAATTCCCTTTTAAGCTCTTCACTTATATACTTATCTTCAGATTCAAAATCAAATTTCTTAATTTTTATATTAAATATCTCTTCTATGTTTACTAATTCTTTTTTTATATCCTTCAAATAATTTTCTTCAGTTGTAGTCTTTACTGATATTAATTTTCTTTTCAAATAAAATCTAATCTTAAATTCTTCATTTTCAATTCTTAATACAATCTTTAATCTATTGAAAGAAAAACCTCCTTTATACATAAAATCTGTTGGTATTATGGAGAATTTCTTTTTATCCTCTAAAAACTTCTTAAATTCATTAGAACATCCCATAACATATATAAGCAAAAAACACTTTCCTCTAACCCATATTTTTTCGTAATGAACTAATGGATTATGGCCTAAAAATAAATCTTTTATTATATTGTCTATTTTTCTATTTAAGCTCTCATTTTTCTTAATTCTAGCTATATGTATTAATATCTTTCCATCTCTTATAATGAGTTTAACTTTTTTCTCTTTAGATTCTTTAAATTTTAAAATATCCTCAGTATTGTCAATAACCAATTTTTTACTAAGTAAAATCATAATATCTCCTTTTACTTAAAATAATTTTATTTTCCTCATTAAATCTAAAGTCATAATAGGTATTTTTAAATACTCCTGTTACTTTGTTTTTTATACTAATTTTTAAAGCATTATTTTCCTCATCATAATTTGCCAGCTTATTATCTAATTTAACCTCTAAACTTTTAATATTTTCAGAGTTTATATCATTATTCTCAACTATTGTTTTAATAAACTCCTCTTCATCATAAAAATAATTCAAATTCATCATATTATTTTTACCTTTTCTTTCGATTGCCTCTCTTTTTGTGAAAGAATTTTCCATAAGAATTGTAACAATAAAACTGCAAGCTAAGGAAACTAATAATACCTCAATTGATGCAAAGCCCTTACTTTTCATAACAATATACTCTCTCATCCCTTCCATTTGGTTTAAGTTTAATGTAAAATAAGTTTCTCTTATCTATAACATCAAAACTTTCCACATGATCTAAAATTGAATTTATATAATATTTCCCATACCTTGAATAAGTAACGCTTAAGTTGTTTTTCTTTAATTCAATCTTATCATTTGCCCTTTTATCCTCATCCCAAAAATCTATTAAAACAAAATTATGTTTATCATCAATAATTAACTCTTCTACTCTCTTATCTAAAAACCTATTGTCTAAATACATTTCTGCATTAATAAGATAATTTAAAAATTTATCATCTTCAATGTTTCCTTTAAATCTTTCAAAATAAAAAATTAAGTTTTTACTTAACATTAACGTCAATATACCTAAAAAAGTCATATAAATACAAAGTTCAATAAGTACGTAACCACTCTTTTTAATTCTCTTTATTCTAAAAACTCGTATATCTTTACCTCCTCTTCTTTACTAATATTTGTTAAACTATTTTCATAAATTATTTTAGCCACTCCCTCACTACTATGAATTTCATTAACTTTAATCTTCCATCCATTAACACTTCCATCCTTAAATTCTTTAAAATCTCCATTACTTATTAAAGTAAGTATATCTTTCTCCATAACATCATAAATATTAATTTCACCTAAATAATAAACTCCATTTTTTAATGATTTAAGTTCCGTAAACTCTAAATTATTTTTTACTTCTAATGACAATGCTCTCATTATTTCTATAATCCTACTTTTTTCATTTGAGTACTTTGTATTTCTAAGATAAATATTAAAAACTCTTCCTATTCCTAAAAACAATAATGACATAATACTCAAAGCTACAACTATATCAACTAATAAATAACCCTTATTTTTTCTTTGTAAAAATTTACTCCTTAAACTCTGCTCTTTACTCATACAAATCACCTTTGCTAAAAATTTAGTGTTTTACATATTAATTACTATGAAATACAATTATTTCAAAAAGTAATTAATCCTATAAATCATATAAATTTATTTTTCCAGTTGAGGGTTCTATAGTTATTCTAGCTCCCTCTTTTTCTTTATTTCTTAACCAAATGGTTCCCGATGTAGCTATTTTTCCATTACCATTTATTAGAATTTTATTATTTAGATTATTAGAAATCTTAAGACTTTTTAATCTTATTTCTAAGCTATCATGTGTATTGCCATAACTTATCCTATTATTTAAAAGGTCAAATAATATAACCCCCTCTTTTCTTCTATTTCTTGAAATTTGTTTGCATTCAATAAAAAAACTGTGCACTTCATTTATCTCTTTTTGAACTTTAAAATCATAAATTTTATTTTTAATCAAAACAAATGAAGTAGGAAGGGCTAATAATAGCATGGTTATTCCTAAATAAATCATTACTTCTACTAAAGTAAATCCTTTTTTCTTTTTTCTTAAACTACACATACTTCATTCCTTCAAATGTTGGTACTAAAACAAGAATCATCATAATTGATATTACAACTCCAATAACTCCAAACATTGTAGGTTCTATTCTTCCAACCAACTTATTTAAACTTTTTTCAAAGTCTTTTTCTCTTATTTTTAATAAGTCTTCTAAATTATTATTTAATCTTCCACTTTCTTCTCCAGTTACTAAGAAACCTTTTGAAATATTGGATATAACCTTAACTCTCCCTATACTTTTACTTAAACTGTCTCCCTTTATAAGACCATAATCAATTATATTTATAAATTTTTTAATCTTCTTATCACTTAAATTTTCTCCAAAAACAGTTAATGATTTAGTTAATGAAATTCCACTACTTATTATCATATTCATAAGAAATAAGATTCTTATTTCATAGTACATTCTATAAACCTCAAAATTATATAAAACCTTTTCGAGATTAATAAACTTAATCACTAAAAAAATAAAAATTATAAAACATATAAGATAGCAAAATGCTATGGTCTCTATATTAGGATTTTTTTCTATAAAATTAATATAGTTATTTAAAATGCTCATTATAAAAGAATCACTTTTTTCTTTTAAATCAAACATATCTACAAATTGAGGCAATATATAAGTCCCATAAAAAAATATCATTATAACTAACCCTATAAAAAGCATAGCAGGATATCGTATGGCCTTTAAAACCTTGTTTTCAATTTCTTTTTCAGCCATAAGTGTTTTTGCACATTTTTCTAAAACAAGTTCTAAATTTCCACTTTCTTCTCCTATTTTAATCATATCTATCATTAAACTTGGAAATAACTTCTCTTCTTCTTTAAAGGCATCTGAAAGATTTTCTCCTCTTAAAACCTTCTCTTCAATTCTTTCAATGGCTTCTTTATATTTTTTATTATTAGTTGTTTCTTTTATAAGTTGTAAAGCCTTGCTTAAAGTTATTCCTGATTTAACATATGTACTTAGATTCATACATATATAACATGCTTCACTTTTAGTAAAAATCATCTAACCCCTCACATTCTTTTAAAAGATAATATTCATCTAAAGAAACTTCTCCACCATAAACTAAATTCAAACAAGATTTAAGAAGCTCCTTTCCCCATGGTATTTCTTCTTTATTTTTATATTCCTTAGGAAATATTATTTCACAAACTGCCTTTCTTCCTTTTTTCCCACTCCAATTACATTTTTCACACCCAACACCTTTTAGATAAAAATTTTTCTTCTTATTTTCATAACCATATTCCTCACATGGTATTTTCTTTTTGCAATTTTCACAATTTTTTCTAACAAGTCTTTGAGTTATTATGGCACTTAATCCTTCTTTTACTAAATATTTTTCAGCTCCCATATCAAGTAATCTATCATAAACCTCTTTTCCACTATTAGCATGTATTGTTGAGTAAACTTTATGCCCTGTAATAGATGACCTTATTGCGATTTTAGCAGTGTCTTCATCACGAATTTCTCCAATTAATATTACATCTGGATCCTGCCTTAAAATATGTTTTAATCCATTTGCAAAAGTTAAACCCATCTTTTCATTTACATTAGTTTGAGTAATTCCCTTAATACTAAATTCTACTGGATCTTCAATTGTACTAATATTTATTCCCTCTTTATTAATAGAATTAATTAGTGCATATAAAGTGGTAGATTTTCCACTTCCAGTAGGACCATTTACAACTACCATTCCATGTCTTAATTTTAAAACTCTTAATATTTTTTCATACTGTTCATTCATCAAATTTAAATTATCAATAGTTATAAGATTATTTTTCTTATACAAAATTCTTATAACAACCTTTTCACCCCAAATAGTAGGTAAAATAGATATTCTCAAATCACATTCATATCCTTCATTTTTAAAGCTCATTTTTCCATCTTGAGCCCTTAATTTATCACCTATATTCATATCGCTTTTAATCTTGATTTTATTTATTAAATTCTCATATAATTGTTGTTTTAATACCTTCTCTATATTCAAAATCCCATCAATTCTAAGCCTTATATTAGCAGCACCATCTACAGGCTCTATATGTATATCACTTGCATTTTTCTTAATTCCCAAAGAAACTAAATTATTAAACTCTTCCTCAGTAAATTCATCTTCTGATAAATTCTTTTTATTATAACAAGCATCAATTAGATTCTTTACCTTATGTTTTTCTCCAATAATAAAACTTATTTTTCTACCTGGTAAAAATACAGAAAGATAATTTTTCTTATTCTCATCTTCATAGTCTGTATAAAAACAAACATCATTTCCCTTATCCTTTATGGCAATAACATTATTTATTAATGCAGCTTTATTTGGAATAATGCTCATAATTGACATATCAACATCTCTTATAGAAAAATCCAATCTTAAAATTCCTCCCTATATAAAATAACCTTTAGCTTTACTTAAAATTTAAGTTTAAATCATATCTTATTATCTAAATATTTGACATAGAAATTATTTTTTAAACAAAAAAAATTCTAGATTATTAATTTTTTTAATAATCTAGAACTTCCTTAATTATTTTAAAATCATGTACTGACCTTTATTTCCTTCTATAAGCCTAACACTTTTTCCCTTTGTATTATACATATATAGTGCGCTTTTACTTTCCTCTTCATTGAAACCACTAAAATATATATTTCCATTTTTAACAAGTAAAAGAGCCTCTTTTCCTATATATTTAGGAAAATCATAAACTAATCTATCAATCTTCTTAGTTTTAATATCTAAAGAATAAAGACTTCTTGCACTCTCATCTTTATTTCCAATGAAATATATTTTATCTCCATCTTTCTTAGAAGTTTCTATTTCTAAACCATCTTTTGAAAGTAAAACACTCTCATTATTTGATAAGTTGTACATATAACATTCCTTATCTCCACTAAAACTGCTCTGAGTATATAAAATAACTTGATTAGAAATTAAATCAATATGATCTATAAAGGCTTTAACAATAGGCTTTTTCAAGGTATATTTTCCCTCTTTTATATTATAGATAAATATTCCTGTTTGCTTATTTCTTAAATCAACACCATATAAAACTAATTGATTTTCATCTAAAAACTCAACATTCTCCCCAGAAATAGCTAAGTTTTCATTTAAATCAAATTCTTTAAAACTCTGTAAGTCTAAAACTCTGTATCCTATTTTATCCCCTGAATTATATTTATATATAAGTTTTGTTCCCCCTGGACTAACTCTTAAATATTCAATATTTCCTTTTACTGATATTTTTTTCTCAGATTCACCATTTGTTATAATTAAATCTGTTCCCTCATCAGTAATATTTCTATAAATAACTAATCCTAATTCCTTACTAAAAACTTCAATATGTCCTTTAATATTTAAATCTAATTTTTTGAGATTTTCCCCTTCTATTTCATAATAAGTAACATCTTCCCCAGAAATTATGCACACAATATTCTCAGGAAGTTTAAGCTTTTTTTCTAAAGACCCCTCACTCTCACTTTTCTTATTGAAATTACACCCCAAAAAAGCTATTGATAAAATAACTAATACTAAACTTAAAGCAGCAGCTTTCCTCATTTACTTACATTCCCTCTCTAAAATAAATATGTTCCATCACAAATAAATGATGCCTCTCCTATCATTTTTACTCCATCATCTTCAATATTAACTTTTAATTCTCCACCTGGAACTATAACCCTAACCTTATTATCAACTAAGCCTAGTTTATTTGCAGCAATAACAGATGCGCAATTACCTGTTCCACAAGCTAAAGTTGGACCTGCACCTCTTTCCCAAGTTCTAACCTCCATAGTATTTCTATCTAATACTTTGCAAAAGTTAACATTTGTTCCCTGAGGAAATAATTCATACTTTTCAATATTCTTACCACAATTAATATCATGGTTCTCCTCTTCAAATATGATAGTATGAGGAACTCCCATAAGCAAAGATGTTAAAGCATATTCTTCCTCTCCTATATTAACCTTTTTTTCTATTATTTCTTCATCACATAAGGCTGGAATTTTTTTTGGATTAAAACTGCCAAATCCCATATTAACATTAATAGCCTTAACCTTATCATTTTCTACTTCTAAGAAAATCTTCTTAATTCCATCACCAGTTAAAACATTCATAACATCTTTCTTAACTATGCCTTTTTCATAAACATACTTAGCAAAGCATCTAATTCCATTTCCACACATAGCTGCATAAGATCCATCTGAATTTATTATTACCATTTCTATATCACAATTTTCATTCTTTCTAACTATTAAGATTCCATCTGCACCAATTCCAAATCTTCTATGGCACATTTTTTGAGCAATTTCTCCCTCTTTACCTAAATACTCATTATTTAAATCTTCTATAACTATAAAATCATTTCCATTTCCATGCATTTTTGAAAAATTCATATTATCACCTCAAATTACCTATTATTGATACTTTTTGTTATAAGATGTATACTAACTGTAAGTTCAAACAATCAGAAAGGAAAGAAAATCATGGCTTTAGATGGTATTTATTTATATAACCTAATAAATGAATTAAAAGATTCATTACTAAATTCTAGAATTGACAAAATAAATCAACCTGAAAAGGATGAAATAATAATAAATGTACGTGGAAAGGAAAATAAAAAACTTTTAATTTCCTCAAGTTCCAAATACCCTAGATTACATTTTACTACAATAAGTAAGAATAATCCATTACAACCTCCTGTTTTTTGTATGGTATTAAGAAAATATTTAACTGGTGGAAGAATAATTGACATTTATCAACAATCAACTGATAGAATAATTTCAATAGACATAGCAAATAAGGATGAAATGGGCTTTGATAGTGTGTACACTCTTGTTATTGAAATCATGGCAAGACATAGTAATATATCTCTTGTTAGAAAAAGAGATAATAAAATAATGGAATCAATAAAACACATAACTGCAAATAAAAATAGTTTTAGAGTTCTATATCCAGGTGTTACTTATGTATTTCCTCCTGCTTCTGATAAATTAAATCCCTTTGATTTTTCAAAAGAAGATTTAAAAGAGGAATTAGGAAAAATAAATAATGAAATAAATGAAAAAGTATTCTCAAGAATATTAACTGGTGTTGGTAAAAACCTTTCACTAGAAATGTACTCTTTATTCTCAAAAGAATTTGGAGATTCTTATGTTTTTGATGATTTATTTAACTTCATATCAAATTACTTCAATAATATTTTTGAAAATGAAAAAAACATAATATTCTATAGGGATGAGAAAATATTAGACTTTTACTTTAAAGACTTATGGGTATTAGAGGATTGTAAAAAAGAATTTTATGAAAGTAACAGTGAACTTTTAGATGCCTTCTTCTCAAATAAAGATAAACAAGATAGACTTCATGCTAAGAGTGCTGATATTCAAAGACTTATAAACACCAATATAGATAGATGTTTAAAGAAAATTAAAGTTTTAGAAAATACCCTAAAAGAATGTGAGAAAAAAGAAGAATATAAAATAAAAGGAGAGCTTCTTACATCTTATATTTATAGCATAAATAAAGGTGACAAATCAGTAGAACTTTTAAATTACTATAGTGAAGAGGAAGAATATCTAAAAATAGAACTTGATGAAAATAAAACTCCTTCTGAAAACATTCAATTCTACTTTAAAAAATATAATAAGTTAAAGAAAGCTGAAGAATCAGCCTTAGAACAATTAGAAATAAATGAAGATGAATTAAAATATTTAAACTCAGTTTCATCAAGCATACAAGCTGCTGATAATTATGAAGATATAGATGGAGTAAAAAATGAGCTTATTGAAACTGGATATGTAAGATTCAGAAGAAATCCTAAAGATAAGAAAAAACAAAAAATGTCTAAACCTTATCACTATGTTTCATCTGATGGAATAGACATTTATGTTGGTAAAAATAACATACAAAATGATTATCTAACATTAAAATTTGCAGATAAATATGATACATGGCTTCATACAAAAGATATTCCTGGTTCCCATGTAATTGTAAAAAGTTCAGATGTTCCAGATAAAACCTTAGAAGAAGCTGCAAACCTAGCTGTTTTCTATAGTAAAGGAAAAGGCGGAAATAAAATACCTGTAGACTATACCCTAGTTAAAAATGTAAAAAAACCATCTGGTTCAAAACCTGGAATGGTAATATACTCAACTAACAAAACAGTTTACATGGATTCACCAAAAGAAATAACTTTAGAAAAGCTAAAATAAACTCATTTAACACTATAAAAAATATAATGATTTTTAGTTCTGTTTTAAACTAGTGTTGATTTTAGATAGAACTGTAAGACCATATTAATAAGCAGTTTAGAGTTTCATTGAATATGGAAGAATAATAGCGTTAAGAAGCGAAGTTGTTTGACCAACGGGAGTTTCTTCGCTTTAGCTATTATTCTGGAATATTCAATAGAAACTCTCTGCGCAATTAAGTAGGTCT
>NZ_JARIDH010000053.1 GCF_029267215.1 Clostridium sp.
GGTGTATTAATTGCAACTATTTTAGTGGTGCCTTTTTATTTTTTAACAGGATCTGTCAAAATGATTGCTTTAGGGACTTTGTTAGCTATGCAGATAAGACTTTATTTATCTGAAAATTATATAAGAAGAGAACTCGGAGTTATTCAAAGTAAAACTATATTTATCGAATTAGTGGGTCTTTTCACATTTATTATATTAGGATCGATAGAAAGTATTGTAGTGGGTCTAACAATATATTTAATAATTTATTCGATTTTAATAATTAAAGAATTAAAAGAAATTAAAGATATAAGTAAATCCTTATTAAGGAAGTGATACTATGCATATTGTTTTTATAGTTGGAAGTTATTATCCTAATTATTCTGCAGTAGGAAAATGTGTTGATAACGTTGCTGAAAAACTTTCTAAAAAACATAAAGTTACTGTTATATGCGAAAAGAATGATTTGAATCAGCTAAGTAAGGAACAATTTAATAATCAGAATATATTGCGTACTATTACAACAGAAAAAGTTAATCGTTTAAAAATTGAAAAAATAGCTGAAGAGCTTAGAACAGGAAACTTTTAGGTTTAAACCTAAAAGTTTCTTTTTTTTTAAATAATATTAAATGGTTTAGTGGAGAAAATAAGAGTGAAAACAATATTAAATTTTTATGGAGGTATCAATATGAAAAAGAAATTTAAAAGTCTTATTTTTGCTCTACTAGGTGTTATGATAGTTGGAATGATAGGTATGGTTGGCTGTACAAATAAATCTACTGATATGCCTAATGAACCTATGAGCCCAGAAAAAACCATGACTAAAGCAGAGGAATACAAAAAAATGCTAGATGAAAAAATCAAAACTTATATGGGCGGTGTAAAGTTAGGTGCAAAGTATGATTTTTCAGATGTAACAGATGAAAACAAGCAAAAGGTTTATGAGGAGTATGAGAAATATTATACTAACTTAGATACTGAACTTAGTAATTTAAGAAATGAATTAAGTACTAAGGTTATTAAAGGAGATAGTGCTGTAGATCAGATAAATAAAACTATAATTGATAATATAGATAATCTTAAAATGAAAATAAGCTCTGCTAAAAGTGACTTAGATGCAAATTCAAGTAATCTTATGAATATGTCAAAAGATGAATTTGTTAAAACTATGGATGGAATTGAAAGTAACTTATATGAGGCAAGAGTAAAACTTCAAAATTCAATAGAATCAGCTCAAAAGAACTTATAATCAAATCTTTTATAGATATTATAAAAGAATATAAAAACAGATAATATTAGTTTCTTAGGGCTCAAATTTTGTGATCTATAGAAGAGGCTAAAGAAGTATTAGAAGAAATTTTAGCTTTAAATAAGCATTTATTCAGAATAAACCCTTAAATTTTCTACATAAACCTAAAATAAATATTAATAAAAATATCAACTTAAGTTTATAATTTAAGTTGATATTTTTTTATTTTGCTTATTGACAATTTCAATTTAGCTATTTACCGCATATTCAATAAAACTTGAACTAAGTAATAGTATATTAAGGTTGATTTAATTCATGATTTAAAGTTAAGAATGACTATTAGGTATGATATTAAAACTTGAGCATAATAGATATTATCTATTAAAATCTATTATGAAAAATTTTTTAGGATAGATTTGCTTTATATGATAAAATTAAATTACTATATTATAAAAATATAGAGGTTATACAACAAATTAATATAAAATAAAATTCTAAGAATATGTTTTAGGTATGATTTGCTTAAAACATAAATTGTTTTTAAGAGAAAAAATTAAAATTAACAATCTCTTAAAACAGAATCTTAAATTAAAATATTGGTTTACATAAGAAATTAATATAATAAACTATTTAAAGAAAGGAAGTGAGATAATGGGGGATAAGAAATTTTGTCATTTGCATCTTCACTCAGGTTACAGTTTGCTTGATGGTTCTGGAAAGATAAAGCCACTTATTAATAAGGCTAAGGAACTTGGAATGGAAAGCATAGCATTAACTGACCATGGTGTTATGTATGGGTGTGTTGATTTATACAAAGAGGCTAAGGCTCAAGGTATAAAGCCTATACTAGGATGTGAAGTTTATGTTGTACCTAAGTCTAGAAAGATAAAAAGCAATGATGAAGATAATAAAACATACCATTTAGTTCTTCTTGTTAAGAATGAAAAAGGATATGAGAATCTTATGAAAATTGTCTCTGTAGCCTCTATTGAGGGTTTTTATTATAAACCAAGAATTGATAGAGAATATTTAAAAGAACATTCAGAAGGAATTATAGCTTTAAGTGCTTGTCTTGGAGGAGAGGTTCAAAAAGCTATATTAAATGGAAATATAGAAAAAGCTAGAGAAGCAGCTATTTTTTATAGGGATACATTTAAAGATGGATTTTATTTAGAACTTCAAAATCATGGCATGGAAGAACAAAAAAAGGTTAATGAGGTTAACATAAATTTATCTAAAGAATTAAACATTCCTTTAGTAGCAACCAATGATGTTCACTACATAAATCAGGAAGATTCTAAGGCTCATGACATACTTATGTGTATTCAAACAGGAAAAACTGTTGATGATCCAAATAGAAGAAGATATCCTTCAGACCAATTTTACTTAAAATCACAGGAAGAAATGTGGGATATGTTTGATTATATTCCAGAGGCTTTAGAAAATACTTTGAAAATTGCAGAGGAATGTAACTTTGATTATGAATTTCATGTATCAAAACTTCCTAAGTTCCCATTACCAGAAGGAGTAGAACCTTTTGATTATTTAAGAAAAACCTGCTTTGATGGCCTTATAGATAGACTTGATGAGTTAAAAGAGCTTAAGGAAAATGGGGATTATGATATAGATAAGGTCTATAAAATAGGAGAAACAAATGAAATAGTAAAAGAGGATATAGAAAGGCTTGAGTATGAGCTTGGAGTTATCAAGCAAATGGGGTATGTTGATTACTTTTTAATAGTTTGGGACTTCATTAAATATGCTAATGACAATGGAATTCCAACAGGACCTGGAAGGGGGTCTGCAGCAGGGGCCTTAGTTGCCTATACCTTAGGAATTACAAAAATAGACCCTATGAAATACAGCTTACTATTCGAAAGATTTTTAAATCCAGAGAGAGTAAGTATGCCAGATATAGATTCAGATTTTTGTTATGAAGGAAGACAGAGAGTTATAGACTATGTTGTTGAAAAGTATGGTCATGACAATGTTTCACAGATTATAACCTTTGGAACTATGGCTGCGAGAGCTTGTATTAGAGATGTGGGAAGGGCTATGAATTACACCTATGCAGAGGTTGATAGAATAGCTAAACAAATTCCTACAGTTTTAGGGGTAACAATAGATAAGGCCTTAGATCTAAATCCAGAACTTAAAACTATTTATGATACAGAGGAAAGAGTAAAGGAATTAATAGATGTAAGTAGAAGATTAGAAGGTCTTCCAAGACACTCATCAACACATGCTGCGGGGGTTGTTATTGCATCTAAGCCTTTAGTTGACTATGTTCCTCTTCAAAAAAATGATGAGTCCATAGTAACTCAGTTTGATATGACCACTTTAGAGGAGCTTGGACTTTTAAAAATGGATTTCCTTGGTCTTAGAACCTTGACTGTTATGCGTGATGCTGTTGATATGATTAAGTATAACAGGGGAGTAGACATAGATTTAGATAATTTAGATTTTGATGATAAAGAAGTTTATAAAATGATTGGAGAAGGAAACACAGTTGGTGTATTCCAACTAGAATCAGCAGGTATGACTTCTTTCATGAAAGAATTAAAACCAGACAATCTAGAGGATATAATAGCTGGAATTTCTCTTTATAGACCAGGTCCAATGGCTGAGATTCCTAAATATATAAATGGTAAGAGAGATCCAAAATCTGTTGAGTACATAGTTCCAGAGCTTGAAAATATATTAAACGTAACATATGGTGTCATGGTATATCAGGAACAAGTTATGGAAATAGTTAGAAAACTTGCAGGATATTCCATGGGAAGAAGTGACCTTGTTAGAAGAGCTATGTCAAAGAAAAAACATAAGGTCATGGAAGAGGAGAGAAAGAACTTCATATACGGAATTAAAGATGAAAATGGAAATATAGAAGTTCCAGGATGCTTAAGAAATGGTATATCAGAAGAGGCTGCTAACAAGATATTTGACTCTATGATGGATTTTGCATCCTATGCATTTAACAAAAGTCATGCTGCTGCCTACGCTGTAATAGGATTTCAAACAGCATATCTTATGAGATATTATCCTGTAGAATTTTTAGCAGCTATGCTTAACTCAGTTATGGGTAACAGTGATAAGGTATCAGAATATATAAGAAGTGCTGAAAAATTAGGAATTCAAGTATTACCACCAGATATAAATGAGAGTTATACTAAATTCACTGTTAAAGGAGATACCATAAGATTTGGTATGGGAGCAATCAAAAACGTTGGTATTAATGTTGTTCAAAACATATCAAAATCAAGAGATGAAAAAGGAAAATTTAAATCTCTCATGGATTTCTGTAATAAGATAGATCTAAGTATTGTAAATAAGAGAGCTGTTGAAAGTTTAATAAAAGCTGGTACTTTTGATAGTTTAAAGGTTTATAGATCACAACTTCTTTCTGTTTTTGAAAAAATAATGGATGGAGTTTACTCTCAAAGAAAGAAAAATATAGATGGTCAAATTTCTCTGTTTGGGTCAATTCAAGAAGAGAGTAAAGAGTTAGAGATAAAATATCCAAATATAAAAGAGTTTAATAAGAAATATATGCTTGCTATGGAAAAAGAGATGACTGGACTTTATATGAGTGGCCATCCACTTGATGATTATGATAAATCTTTAAAAAATCAAGCATCAATTACCATAGAAAAAATTGTTGAAGCTCAGAAAAATTTAAGTGAACAGAAGAATGTTGAATTTGATGACTTAGTGATTGATAATTCTTTAACAGATGGAACTAGAGTTATAGTAGGAGGAATACTTACTAATGTTTCTAGAAAGGTTACAAGAAATAATACACTTATGGCTTTTGCAAAAATTGAAGACTTAACAGGAGCTTTAGAATGTGTTGTATTCCCAAAAACATTAGAAAAGTGTAATAACTTAGTAAATGAAGATTCTTTTGTTATAATTAGAGGAAGAGTTTCAATAAAAGAGGATGAAGAACCTAAAATACTTTGTGAGGATATACAGCCTTTAGAAATGATTGATTCAACTAAAGTCTATTTAAAAGTTGAGGATAAAGAAAAAGCTAGAATGCTTATTAAACCTCTTAAAGTTTTACTTTCAGAATATAGAGGTGATTCTCCACTTTATATGTTTGCAGCTAAGGAAAGAGAAACCTTTAGATTAAATAGAGATATGTGGGTTAACCTAGATACTAATGTTATAGACTTCTTAAAAGAGAAATTTGGAGAGGAAAATGTTAAGAGGGTTGAATCCAAGTAAGAATTTATTTAAGTAGTTGATATTTAAAGAAAACATGTCTTGAAATTTTAAATACTATAAAACTTTAAGGTATGTTAAAGAAAAATAAATTGAAAAAATAGATTAAATAAACAAAATAGTAATTTTTTGTTCACTTTTTTAGATTAAAATTATAAGTTTTAAATAACTTCCTTAAATGAAGTAGTAACGATTACTTAATCAGTTTAAGTGAGTTATTTTATGAAATAGACTTATAACAAAATCTTTAAAAGTGGACATTTTTTTCAAACGTGATAAAATAAGTTTGTAAATTTTCTTAAAATTAAAAAAATATATTTTATTTGAATAATTAAAAAAGATTTTAAGGAGAAATATGTTTTTTTAGTTTTAACATGGACAGTTAGACAATTTAAAATGTGTAATTTTTGATATTAGATTAAATATAAAAATCAATTTAGTATATAATAAATAATGATGAAAATATTAAATATCGAGTTTTTTTTTATTCAATTCTACATAAAAAGGTTGAAAATGCACACTACTTTAAGTACAATTAATTGTGGTAGAATAAGTATTAAATAAAATTTACATAGGGTTTGAAGTTTTGAGATAAATTTTTAAATAGTTTAAGTTTGATAAACATTTAACATATATAAATAATATCTTAAAAATGTGGGTAATATTTGACACTGATGGGATCGAAATTGTCCCATGTGGTGTAGAGGAGGAAAATATTATGAAAAAGATTGCTGTTTTAACAAGTGGTGGAGATGCACCAGGAATGAACGCTGCTTTAAGAGCTGTTACAAGAATGGCTTTACACAATGGACTTGAAGTTATGGGAGTTCAAAGAGGATATGCTGGATTAATAAATGGAGAACTATTCAAAATGGATAGAAAATCTGTTTCAGAAATAATAAACAGAGGTGGTACAATATTAAGAACTGCTAGATGTTTAGAATTCAAGCAAGAAGAAGTAAGAGAAAAAGCTGCTCAAATATTAAAAGCTTACGGTGTTGAAGCTTTAGTAGTTATTGGTGGAGATGGATCATTCATGGGTGCTAAACTTCTTTCAAAATTAGGAGTTAAGACTGTTGGATTACCAGGAACAATAGACAATGACTTAGCTTACACTGATTATACTATAGGATTTGATACTGCATTAGAAACTATAGTAGATGCTATAAACAAATTAAGAGATACATCAACTTCACACGAGAGAGTATCTATTGTAGAAGTTATGGGAAGAAACTGTGGAGACCTTGCTTTATACGCTGGTATCGCAGGTGGAGCAGAAGCTGTAATAGTTCCAGAAATGCCATTTGATAAAGATGAATTAATCAAAACTATCTTAGAAGGTAGAGCAAATGGAAAAACTCACAGTATAATAGTAGTTGCTGAGGGTGTTGGAGGATCAACTGAATTAGCTAAAGAAATAGAATCTATCACAGGAATCTCAACTAGAGCTACTATATTAGGACATATTCAAAGAGGTGGATCACCAAGTGCTAACGACATAATATTAGCATCAAAAATGGGAGCTAAAGCTGTTGAAGTATTATTAGAAGGAAAAACTTCAAAAGTTATAGGAACTAGAAATGGTGAAATATTTGATATGGATATAGATGAAGCATTAGATATGGAAAGAACTTTTGATAAAAGTTTATTTGAAATGTCTGAGGCTATAAATAAATAATTTAGTTAATGACATAATAAATTTTTTATGATTTATTATTTATTATATATTTTAAACTTAGGGTTAATTTTTTTACGAGGGAGTGTTTTTTAAATGAGAAGAACAAAATTAGTATGCACTATCGGACCAGCTAGTGAAAACGAAGAATTATTAACAAAAATAATCGAAGCAGGAATGAACGCTTCAAGACACAATTTCTCACATGGTGACCATGAAGAGCATAAAGGAAGAATGGTTAAAGTAAGAGAAATATCAAAGAAATTAGGTAAAGAAGTAGCTATATTATTAGATACTAAAGGACCAGAAATAAGAACAGGAAAATTCGAGCCAAGCAAGGTTGAATTAACTGCTGGATCAGAATTTACTATATATGCTGGAGCAGAGGATGTAATAGGAGACACTACTAAGTGTTCAGTTACATATGCTGGATTAGCAAAAGACGTTAAAGCTGGAGATACTATCTTAATAGACGACGGTTTAGTTGGATTAGAAGTTGTATCTGTAGAAGGAAACGCAGTTAAGTGTATCGTAAGAAACACTGGTTTAGTTGGAACTCACAAAGGAGTTAACGTTCCTGGAGTATCAATAAAATTACCAGCTATGACTGATAAAGACAGAGCTGACTTAATATTTGGTTGTGAAATGGGAGTTAACATGGTTGCTGCTTCATTCATCAGAAAAGCAGACGACGTTAACGCTATAAGAGAAGTATTAGTTGCTAATGGTGGAGCTGATATACAAATATTCTCAAAAATCGAAAACCAAGAAGGTGTTGATAACATAGATTCAATCATCGAAGCTTCAGATGGTATCATGGTAGCTAGAGGAGACCTTGGAGTTGAAATACCAATGGAAGACGTTCCTTCAGTTCAAAAAATGATCATCGAAAAATGTAACGTAGCTGGAAAACCAGTTATCACTGCTACACAAATGTTAGACTCAATGATGAGAAACCCAAGACCAACTAGAGCAGAAGTTTCAGACGTAACTAACGCTATCTTAGATGGTACTGACGCTATAATGTTAAGTGGTGAGTCAGCAAACGGAAGCTGGCCAGTAGAAGCTGTTGAAACTATGGTTAAAATAGCTACTAAAGCTGAAGAAATGTTAAGCTACGAGTTAGCTGCTTCAAAAGCTAAGAAACATATACCAGCTGTTCCTGGAGTAATCTCAAGAGCTGCTTGTAATGCTGCACACGAGTTAAAATCAGCTGCTATAGTTTCATTAACTCAATCAGGAGCTACTGCTAAGAGAATATCTCAATGTAGACCAGATGCACCAATCGTAACTATAACTCCATGTGAAAGAGTTGCTAAGAAAGTTGCATTATGCTTTGGAGTTTACCCAGTAGTTGCTGAGAACGCTACAATGGAAAATGCTGTTGAAATAGCTAAAAACGCTGGATTCGTTAAAGCTAATGATACTGCTGTAGTTGTTGCAGGTGTACCAGCTAACGAAGGAAACACTAACATAGTAAAAGTTGAAGTTGTAAAATAATTTTATAACTTATATAAGAAGTAGGTAGTCTTATGACTACCTATTTTTTTATAAAAAATTATCTGATAAAAATGGTTTATAATAATTCTTTAGGTAGTATTATAAAAGGGTTTAATTATTAGGGGTTAATTAAATTTGGTATTTAAGGGTAAAATTTAGTTCTTACACAATATAAATACTTATCAATTTTAATTAGAGTTAACCTAAATCAAAAATTTTTTTAAATTATTTTTAGAGGTATTACTATTGAGTTTAATGTTAGTAAGAATTTAGAGAAAATCATATATCTTAACATAAATTTTTAAAATTAGTTATTGGGTTGATTATCAATATTTTTTTCAAAAGCATGAAATTTAACATGAAATTTTAATATTATTTATTAAGTTGGCTAGAATAAATTCTTAATAGTTTATTTATGTTAGCAGTTTATTATTGGTTATAAATTATACTAAAATAAATTTTTGGAAGTATACTTATGAAAAATATAATTTAGTAAGAATTGAGCAGTTAATAAAAAGATACATTTAAGAGAATTTTGTATGAAAACAAATGTTAATAAAGTGTAAATAAAATTTAATTAAACTTATTTTGTAAATTATTTTATATTTAAATTTAATTTTTATAATTTTAATTAAATATAATAAATAAATCATATAAGTTTACAAAAAATTAATAAATTTATTATGACAAGAGAGGAAAAATAGTGTATATTATATATTGCTTATGAAATAATATAAGTAGAATCAAAATGGCAACTGATTCCAAAGTAAAAAAAGTACTTAATGACTGATAACATTAGGTGCTCTTTTTTTGTCTAAATTTATAAATTATTTTTCACATAAGTTTTAAGGGAAGGTTTCAACACCATTTAGTATTGTTGTTTTTCATTAAATTTATTTTTTACATAAGTTTTAGCAAAAAGCTTGTTTGCCAAGTAATTTCTTTTTATATGAGAGAAAATAATAAGTTTTTTATTACAAATAAAAGCTAGTTTAAAGTTTTCATAAGTATTTAGTTAGAATATTTTATTTAATGTATTTAGTATAGAAATATAGATTTTAATTAATTGTTTTTAATTATATATTTGATTGTATAAAGTAGAATAAATTAAGTGTATATTAATAGTTTTTCATAAAGCCCAAATATGAAATTTAAAGAAGTTATGAGAAATAACTAAGTAGATTCATACTGATTTTCAATGAAAGTTATTATTATGGTATTAAAAACACTATAAATTATAGAGTGAATTAAAGAGTTTTTTCATGGAAATTATAATTATATTATTAAAAATTATTTTGTTGAATATTTTTAGAGAATTTGCAAAAAATATAGCTGGATAATTTTTTTAAGAGGTGATTTTTATGACTAGATTAGCATGTTCTGCTCATAATTGTATTAATCATGTAAATGGAATGTGCACAGCAATGACTATTGAGATAGATGGACAAGAAGCTGAGAATAAGATTGAAACTTCTTGTAAGACTTTTGCACCTAGAACATTAATGAATGCTGTTAAAAGTGCATTTAATACTAATTATACAGGTACTATAATTCAAGCTTTGGATAGCCAATCGGATATTGATCATAAAATAAGGTGTTATGCAATGAATTGTACATATAATGTGGGAATGACTTGCACATCAACGGATATACAAATTTTTGGACCTGAGGCCAATACTTCAACATCAACTGAGTGTGAAACTTTTTATAGAGATTAAATAAATTTTTTTGTTTTAGAAAATCTACTATTTTTTAGTTGGTGATGAATTACTGAAAGAGATAAATATAAATTGAAATTTTTAGTTTGAAATTATAATAGGGAATATAGTCTTATCTAAATATAATATGATTTTTAGTGAAATACTCTACACTTGGTTAAAGGGTGAAGTGGGAGTTTGTTGGTAAATATAATTAATGTTACAAGTTCACCCAAGATAACCCCCTTTCACCAAGAGTTTTTAAACTTAAAAGAACCTTAAAAAGCTATGAGATAAAGGTAATCCTCTTTGTCTTATAGCTTTTTTATTATATAATAATATATATTTTTAAGAATTATTTAGAGTTTTTTATAAGTAGATAATTAAGGGAGAAATAAAAAAGTAGAATGATATGAGAAGCATTTTATAGATTGAGGGCGTAAAACCTGGTGGCTTTATGCCAGAGGATGCAAGCCTATTACTTTAGTTTTTGGTCTTATATATTTTTTTATTAGCTAATAAAACTTTTTTTCTCTGTTATGATAAAAAAAGAGTATTATATGAAAAAAGTTGAAATTGGTGAAATTACAAATTTAGAAGATGACAGATAAAAAAGGAGTATTGTATGAGAAAAAGTGCATTAATAACAGGTGCTACTAGTGGGATAGGGAAAGAATTTGCTATTAAGTTAGCAAGCATGGGATATAATCTTATTATTCTTGGTAGAAGAGCTGAAAAACTAAATGAAGTTTCAAGATATATACAAGATAAGTTTAATGTAAAAGTGGAAGTGAAAATACTTGATTTAACTAATGATTATGAGTTTGAAGATTTTATTTTAGAACTTGAAAAGAGAGAGGATATTGAGTTTTTAGTTAATAATGCAGGATATGGAGCTGATGATTCTTTTACAAGAGATAAATATTCAAAACAACTTGATATGGCAAAGGTTCATATGTTGGTTACCATGAAATTATGTCATAGTATTAGTAAGAAGATGAAGAAAAATAAAAAAGGGTACATAGTAAATGTAAGTTCTATGGCTGGATTTAATGTTTTTCCAAGTTCAGCAATGTATTGTTCAACAAAAGCTTTTTTAATAAGTTTTTCTCAATGCTTAGCTATGGAGTTAGCTGGAGATAATATCAAGGTGCAGTGTTTATGCCCAGGATTTACTAGAACTGATTTTCACAGTAAACTTAATATGGATGAAAATAAACTTCAAAATAAGGGACTCGTTAGATGGATGAGTGCAAAGGAAGTTGTAGAAATTAGTTTAAAAAGTATTAATAAAAAACTTAAGATTATTGTAATTCCTGGAGTGTGTAATAAGATTCTTTATTTTATAAGTAAAGTAACTCCTAAATGGATTTATTATAAAGTTGCTATTAAGGGATGGGAACTTATGGATTAATTTTGTTTTGTAAATCGACCAATCCTATAAAAATTTTTACTTAAAAATAAAGATTACTTGATAAATAAAATGGGTAAAATATTTTCTAATTAAACAAATGATAATTAAAATATGTTGTGAATCTTATGAGAGAAAAGCATAGAGGAGGAATAAATGGAAAAACTTTTGAAAAAACTTTTGAGTAGGACTTTTGTAGTGGGATTTCTTATTTTTTTACAATTTATTATACTTACAACAGGTATATGGAAGGTTAGTGAACATTTTATTTACCTGTATTTTTTATTTATTGCTATTAGTATAATTGTTTTTATTTATATAGTAAGTAGAAAAGATAATCCCTCATATAAGCTTGCTTGGGCAGTTCCTGTGTTATTACTTCCTGTTTTTGGAGGATTATTTTATTTAATATTTGGAGGAAATAAGACAAGCAAAAAATTTAAGAAGCAGATACAAGCTTCTCATGATGAAACTAAGCATTTATTATATAATGATGGAACTATAATAAAAGAGTTGGAAAAAATTGATAGAAATATAGCTAACCAATCTAGATATATATCTAATTACTCTCAATTTCCACCATATAAAAATACCTTAACTGAGTATTTATCACCTGGGGAGGTTTTTTTTGAAAAATTAAAGGAAGAACTTAAAAAAGCCAAGCATTATATTTTTATGGAATATTTCATAGTTCATGAAGGTAAGATGTGGGATAGTATTCTTGAAATTTTAGAAGAAAAGGTTAAAGAGGGTGTAGAAGTTAGATTTGTTTATGATGATATGGGGTGTTTAAAAACTCTGCCATATAAATATAATGAGATATTAGAATCTAAAGGAATTAGATGTATGGTGTTTAATCCATTTGTACCTTTATTATCTTTAAGAATGAATAATCGTGATCATAGAAAAATAACAGTAATTGATGGGCATACAGGATTTACAGGTGGAATTAACCTAGCTGATGAATATATTAATGAAGTAGTTAGATTTGGTCATTGGAAAGATGCCTCAATAATGCTTAAGGGGGATGCTGTTTGGAATCTTACAGTTATGTTCCTTCAGACTTGGAATTTTGATAATAAGGAAAAGGAAGCTTATGAAAAGTATTATCCATATTTTCACCATGAAGAAGAGTTTGAGAGTGATGGATATGTCCAACCATATGGAGATAGTCCACTAGATGATGAGATTGTTGGAGAAAATGTTTATTTAAATATTATAAATAAAGCTAAGGATTATGTTTATATAAACACACCTTATTTTATTGTTGATAATGAACTTGTAACAGCCTTAACATTGGCTGCTAAAAGTGGGGTAGATGTTAGAGTGGTTACTCCTCATATTGAGGATAAATGGTATGCTCACATTGTTACAAGAGCCTATTACCCTCAGCTTATAGAAGCTGGAGTTAAGGTTTATGAATATACTCCAGGATTTATACATTCTAAAACCTTTGTATCTGATGATGAAATTGGTACTGTAGGAACAATAAACATGGATTATAGAAGTTTATATCTTCACTTTGAATGTGGAGTTTGGTTATATAAAACTAAATCAGTTGGACAGATTAAGGATGATTTCTTAAAAACCTTAGAAAAATGTCAAAGAATAACTATGTGTGATTGTAATAAAATTAAAATGCCAACAAGAATTTTAAGAGCTGTTATAAGGGTGTTTGCACCACTTATGTAGGTTTAGAACAATTGAATAAATATTGAACAAAAAAATAGGTTTAAAAATAGAAAGGTGTTAAGTATGTTTAAAATTTATCTTAACACCTTTTAAATTAAATAAGAAAATCTTGATAGAGAAGATAAAGATATTCTATAGATTTTTTGAAAATCTTATTTAAAAATTCTTATAATCTTATTCTTTATTTGAAATAAATTTTCAAAAGTACAAAAAAAGAAAATAATTTTCCAAAAAATACTTGAAAAAATAAAGAAAATGATTACAATAAAAGTATAAAGAAAATAATTTTCAGAAAAGGTGATAAAATGTTAGATGTTGTGAAAAGAAATTTAATAGTTTCTTGTCAAGCTTTATCAGATGAACCTTTGCATAGTTCTTTTATTATGGGAAGAATGGCAATAGCGGCTAAGCAAGGTGGAGCAGCTGCTATAAGAGCACAAGGTGTTAATGATATTAATGAAATAAAAGAAGTTACTAGGTTCCCTGTTATTGGAATAATAAAAAGAAACTATGATGATTCAGAAATTTATATAACTCCAACTATTAAGGAGGTAGAAGAGCTTTTAAAAACAGATTGTGAAATGATAGCATTAGATGCTACAAAAAGAAAAAGACCTAATGGTGAGAATGTAAAGGATTTAGTTATTGCTATTCATGAAAAAGGAAGACTAGCAATGGCTGATATATCAACTTTAGAAGAGGGAATTGAAGCAGAAAAGCTAGGTTTTGATTGTATATCTACAACACTTTCAGGATATACGCCATATTCTAAGCAGAGCAACAGTGTTGACTTTGAACTTCTAGAAGAGTTAGTAAAAAATGTAAAAATTCCTGTTATTTGTGAAGGAAGAATAAGTACTCCAGAAGAACTAAAGAAAGCATTTGATTTAGGTGCATATTCAGCAGTTGTTGGAGGAGCTATAACAAGGCCGCAACAAATAACTAGGAGATTTACTGATGTTTTAAAATAAAGCAAATATTTAAAGAGTTTTGAGAGGAGAAAAGCAATGAAAGGTATTTATTCAGCATTATTAGTTTCATTTGATAAGGAGGGAAATATCAACGAGAAAGGTTTAAGAGAAATTATAAGACATAATATTGATGTATGTAAAATAGATGGTCTTTATGTAGGAGGAAGTACTGGCGAAAACTTTATGCTTTCAACTGATGAAAAGAAAAAAATATTTGAAATTGCTAAGGATGAATCAAAAGGACAAGTTAAATTAATAGCTCAAGTAGGATCAGTTAATTTAAAAGAAGCTGTAGATTTAGCTAAGTTTACTACGGATTTAGGATATGATGCAATATCAGCAGTTACCCCATTCTACTATAAATTCGATTTTAATGAAATAAAACACTATTATGAAACAATAATAAATTCCGTTGATAATAAACTTATAATTTACTCAATTCCTTTCTTAACAGGAGTAAATATGTCAATAGAGCAATTTGCTGAACTTTTTGAAAATGATAAGATTATTGGTGTTAAATTCACAGCAGCAGATTTCTATTTATTAGAACGTATGAGAAAAGCATTCCCAGATAAATTAATATTTGCTGGATTTGATGAAATGATGTTACCAGCTACAGTACTTGGTGTTGATGGAGCTATAGGATCAACATTTAATGTAAATGGTGTTAGAGCAAGACAAATTTTTGAATCAGCTCAAAAAGGTGATATTAAAACAGCTTTAGAAATTCAACATGTAACTAATGATTTGATAACTGATATATTAAATAATGGTCTTTATCAAACAATTAAATTGATTCTTCAAGAACAAGGTGTTGATGCAGGATATTGTAGACAACCTATGAAAGAAGCTACTGAAGAAATGATTTCAAAAGCTAAAGAAATTAATAAAAAATATTTCTAAAAATTAAAAATTTTAAAAGATAGTGGGTTTTTAAGAGGAATGAAATAGTAGGCTAACTTATATAAGTTAGCCTATATAAAAATTTAAGAGGGGAGAATTGGTATGCAGGGGTTTACGAAGATTGATTTAGTTGTACTAGTTGTTTACTTAGGAGCTGTTCTTTATGCAGGGTTAAAGTTTTCTAAAAAGGAAATGAAAGGTAAAGAATTCTTCAGAGGTGATGGAACTATTCCATGGTGGGTTACTTCAGTTTCTATATTTGCAACTTTATTAAGTCCAATTTCATTCTTATCACTAGCTGGTAACTCTTATAAGGGAACTTGGATAATGTGGTTTGCTCAATTAGGTATGTTTGTAGCAGTGCCTCTTACAATAAGATTTTTCTTACCGGTTTATAGTCGATTAGATATAGATACTGCTTATGAATATCTAGAAATAAGATATAAAGATAAAGGTCTTAGAATTCTTGGAGCTATAATGTTCATTATTTATCAAATTGGACGTATGGCAATCATAATGTACTTACCATCAATGGTGTTAGCAAATCTTACAGGAATAAATGTTTATTTGCTTATAGTAGCAATGGGTGTAATAGCAATAATTTATTCTTACACAGGTGGATTAAAGTCAGTTTTATGGACAGACTTTATTCAAGGTTGTGTACTTATAGCAGGTATAGTTTTTTCATTAATATTCTTAATTTCAACAATAAATGGTGGATTTGGATCTATTATGCATGAATTAACTGAAGGTGGAAAATTTCTATCTTCACAAGAGCCAATATTCAATGCTAATATATTTAAAACAAGCGTATTCCTATTAGTAGTTGGAGGAGGATTAAATACTTTCTCATCATATATCTCAAGTCAGGATATAGTGCAAAGATTCACTACTACTACAGATATAAAACAATTAAAGAAAATGACTTATGGTAACCTAGTATTATCATTATTTGTAGCAACTGTATTCTATTTAATTGGAACAGCTTTATATGTTTTTTATAATCAAAATCCGCAGTTATTACAAACTGCTCAACAAGACCAAATTTTTGCATCATATATAGCATTCCAATTACCAGTTGGTATAACAGGTATAGTTTTAGCAGCTATATATGCAGCAGCTCAATCAACACTTTCAACTG
>NZ_JARIDH010000064.1 GCF_029267215.1 Clostridium sp.
AGAATTCTTGCTCTCCTACTGAAAATATGAATTCACTTCCGCAATCTCTGCATTTTAATGTTTTATCTGACATAAACATTCCTCCTAAAATTAAAGAATCTAAATTGATATAATAATCTCTAATTTACGAGAAACTATTTACCTAAATGAAACTTTTTTGTTAGCAACTTTGCTACTATCTTAGTATAACATAGTATTGGTTTTATTGCAAATTTTAATTTAAACCGCACCAATATTACACTTTATTCCTTCCTCTTCCACAATACTTTTAAATTTTTCCATAGTTTCTTTAGTCGGACTACTTAAATCCTCTGGCATTTTATAATCTCTTCCTAAACATTCATATTTATTAACCCCTAATCTATGATAAGGTAATATGTGAATTTCAAGTAAGTTATTAAGTTTTTTTACAAACTTTGCAATATCTCTAACACTCTCTTCATCACAATTGAAATTTGGAATTATAGGAACTCTTATTATTATTTTTTTGCATAGAGTATCTATTAACTTTATGTTTTCAAGTATTTTTTTATTGCTCTGTCCAACATATTTTTTATGTTTTTCATCATTTATATTTTTAACATCTATCAATGCTAAATCAATCCATGGAAAAACTTCTTCTATTGCAGACTTTTCTGCAAAGGCAGTTGTCTCTATTGCTGTATTTATTAAAGATTCTTTGCATGCTTTAAGAAGTTCTTTTGAAAATTTAGGCTGCATTAAAGGCTCACCACCAGATAAGGTAACCCCACCTCCTGAACGTCTAAATTGTACAAAATCCTTTTTTACTATTTCTAATACTTCTTTTACAGTTTTATTTTGTCCCATATTTACTAAAGCATCAGCATAACATACATCTACACACTTTTTACAGTTAACACATTTTGATTTGTTTATTCTATATTCATTATTAAAATCTATAGCACCATATTCACATATATTTTCACAGTTGTGACAGCCTATACAATTTTTACTATTAAACATTAACTCTTCATAAGCATGCTGAGATTCTGGATTACTACACCATAAACAATTTAATGGACATCCTTTCAAAAAAACAATTGTTCTAAGTCCTGTCCCATCATTTACCGAAAATCTCTGTATGTTAAATATTAATCCTTTTTCTTCATAATTAACTATATTGCTCATATTATTTATCCTTCTTAAGTGTAAATTTTAATATTTCTACTAAAATACTTGATTCTTATAATTTATAACTCTAATTCTGTTCTCTTTATAATATCATCTTGAACACCTTTATCTAGACATATAAATTGAGCACTATATCCTGCAACCCTAACTACTAAATCTCTATATTTTTCAGGATTCTTTTGTGCATTAATTAAAGTTTCTTTACTTATAATATTAAACTGCATATGCATTCCTTTTTTATCAAAATAACTTCTAATTAGATTCATTAGATTTTTAAGTCCATTATCACCTTCCACTGCTGAAGGACTGAATTTTTGATTTAATAATGTTCCACTTGGTGCGCTAAAATGATCTAACTTTGCTACTGAATTTGAAGCAGCTGTTGGGCCATTTACATCAGTTCCTCTAGTTGGAGAAACACCATCTGCGATTGGTTCTCCTGAATTTCTTCCATCAGGTGTTGCCCCAACTAATGAACCTAAATGTACATTATTTGATACTGGATATAATCCAGGTAAAAATTTTCCACCACGTTGATTATGATGTTTAAGAACTTCTTCACAGTATATAAGTGAACCTATTCTTGTAAATTCATCTACTTCATCTATATCATTACCAAACTTAGGTGCTCTTTTTAAAAGCATTTGTCTAATATTTTCATATTTCATTTTTTCATTAAAATCTTCTAAATCTTTACCAAAATTATTATTAAGCGCTTCTTTTAAATCTTCTAATGAAATTTTATTTTCATCAAACACTAATTTTTTTATTGCCATAAATGAATTACCAATGTTAGCTACTCCAACACCTAAAGGGCCAGAAAAACGATAATGTCCGCCACCTTCTTGTATTGATTTTCCTAAAGGAATACAGTCATCTAGCATACATGATAAAAATGGAAGTGGGGCTCTTTCTCTGTGGGCAAGATCTACACAGTTATCAGCTGCAACCATATGCTTAACAAAAAATTGTATTTGCTTTTTATAAGCCTCTATTAACTCATCTATATTCTTAAAGTTTGTAAAATCTCCAGTATTTGAACCAACTTTTTTGCCATTTTCAAATCCATTATTAATTGAAATTTCTAAAACTTTAGCTAAGTTAAAGAATGCAGCATCATACCATCCATCTGTTTTACCAGGTTTTTGAGGTTCAACACATCCAACAATTCCATAATCTCTAGCATCTTCCAAAGTTAAACCTTGATTAACAAGCATAGGTATTATTACTTCATCATTATAAAAAGCTGGTAATCCAGTACCTAATCTTGCCACCTCACAAGCTCTTATTAAAAATTCCTCAGGTGAGTTATTCCAAACTCTAACTGATAAAGAAGGTTGTGGTAATTTCAAACTTCCTGTTGCATCCATGCATAAATAAGTTAATTCATTGGTTGCATCCTTACCTTCTGGAGTTTGTCCACCTACTATTAGATTTTGGAACATTGAATACCCACTAAATGCTTTTGTTGTAGTTTCATCACGAACCTTTGTTAAATCATTAAATTTAACCCATAAGCAATGAAGTACTTCTCTATTGAAATCTTTTTCTGTATTAGATTTTTCTAAATCATTTTTATAAAATGGGTACATATATTGGTCAAAACGAGCTGGAGAAATAGCATGTCCATTTGATTCTAAACTTATTATTAATTGAATAAACCAAAAAGATTGACAAGCTTCATAAAAAGTTTCAGCTGGATATTCAGGAACCTTATTACAAATTCTTGATATTTCTAATAATTCTTTTTTTCTTTTTTCGTCTTTTTCATTATTTGCTAATTCCTCTGCAAGGTTAGCATATCTATGTGCATAATCTATAGCAGCATTACAACAAATTATAATTGAATCCCAAAACATTTTCTTATGAATATAATTAGGATCACTTTCTATAGATTTATTAATTTCCTTTTTAACTTCTTTTATTATTCCACTAAATCCATTTTTTAAGACTTTTTCATAATCAACTGATATATGACCAAGTCCATTAAAATGATAATTAGCTACAGTAAACACATTAGATTTCATAGCCTTTTTTGTTGATTCTGGCATATATGAAGTAGCAAGTTCACTTACTGTTTTTCCATCCCAATATTTAAATATTTCTTTTAACTCACTTTTAGTCTCCTCTGAAATCTTAAATGCATCAGATGTTCTTTTTTCCAGCTTATCAAATTCATCCACAAGCCATTTATTAGAAAATTCAGGATAAACCTGGGCAGATCTTGGATTTTTAGTTAAGCTTCCCACAATAAGTTCACCATTTCTAATTGTTATAGGCATTTTTTCTAGAAGATCTCTCAATGCCTTTGCTTTTCTTATTATTATAGGTTCATTTTCTGTTTTTTTGAAAGAATCAGTTAAAATTCTAGCTCTATCAACTTCAATTTCAGGGAATGCAGCTAAAATTTCCTCTTTCAAAATTTCCACTCTTTTTGTAGGTTTTTCAAATCCTTTTTGTAAAATTTCCACTTGAATCTCTCCTATCTTATAAAAATAATAATTAGAATCAATTATTTTTATACTTTATAAATTTAAATCACAATATATAATCTAATAAATAAGTTATGAATCCAAATAATATTACAAACACTAAATAAAATTTTAATGTTTAATTTAACATCTTCCCTTCTCATCCAACAATACCCTTTAGACCTCTCTACTATTATGAGACACTACTTCTATAAGTAGATTCTAAAGTATTTGCTACCACAAGCTAATCTGGACTTAAATATAAAGTTTTGAGATTTCAACTTGAAAACCTTTAAACAAACGTTTACAAGAGTTTTATTATCTCTTATATAAGTTCTAATTGCTCATAAAAATTATTAAACTATTGGACAAAATCCCCCTACAAGAATCAATACTAAAATTATCTTTAAGTAGTTATTTCAATTATCATTTTCTTAATAATTTCCATACTGCTATTATGTAACGAAAAATTATAAATAAATTTGCAATTATTATAAATCATAAAACTACTATAATTTCTTTAAATACCTTTATTTTTATATATCTAAAGTTAGCTTTCTTAACTTTTGTTGTAAGTATTTTAATATAATACTCTTTACATCTTAAGTTTGATTTATGTAATTATTTTTCTAAAATATTATTTTTAAAACTAATTTATAGCTATCTAACATCACAAGAATTTAACTTATCCATTTAATTAATATTATACGCCTTTTTTCATCAAAATTTAAGCACTAATGTAAAAAATTACTCAATTAAATACAAATTTACTCATAACTTATTGAAGAATTGAAGTAAAAAGCTTCTTTTAAGAGAAAATATATCTGTATAAGCTTCTATCAATTATTCTAATATTTATAACAAAGTATTTTCATTAAAGGAAAATTGTAGACTTTGATAAATATGACTTATTCTAATACTTATAACAAAGCTATATGCTTATCTAAGAAAATATTAATTTTATTAATAGGATTTTTAATTGATTTAATGTAAAATATTATTATAAGTTATATAACCATTATTTTTAGTACTAAAATTTTCGAGTTTAAAATAAAATTAAGGATGATATTAATGGATAAAGTAAAAGTAACATGTGAAATGGAAATAACTTTAATAGCTATAGGCGGTAAATGGAAGCCCCTAATATTATATTTCCTTATAGAAGAAGGTACAAAGAGATTTGGAGAAATAAAATCTTTTATACGTAATGTATCTCAAAAGACTTTAACAAACCAACTTAGACAATTAGAAAAAGATGGTCTTGTTGAAAGAAAAGTTTATGCTGTATTACCTCCAAAAGTTGAATATACTGCTACCAAAAAAGGTAAATCCTTATTTCCTATTTTAGAACTTATGTGTCAATGGGGAGAGAAAAATGCAGATGAAAGATTTGAATTTATAAACCCTCAATGTGAATAACTTTTTAAGATTTATTTTAAATAAGTATTAAAAAGCAAAATAATTAAGAGGTGTTAAAAAAACTTTAGTTCCTTGCAAGGTCAAGTCTAAATTATATCTAATACCTCTTTTTTATTTTAAACAATTATACACTCTAAAAACCTAATTATTCTATAACAAAATAAAAAGATGTTATAAACTAGCTAATAATAAAACTTATAAATAATATTAAGAAAATATATGGATAAGCTTTAGAATTTAAGAAATCATGGAGATAATTTTCCCTTAATAAGATTGAATGTCTTATGCGAAGCTAGTTTTCAATCTTTAGAAAAATTATCGTAATGATTTCTATAAATTCTTAGCGAAATCTAATAATTATCAGAATATATTTATAAGTTTTATTTAAAGTTCTTATAACATCTAAATGCTCTATTAAACTAGTTTATCTAAAACTGACTCACCAATTGTTCCTTCTGGCATTTTTAAGTCGAAGTTGTCAGCAATTGTTGCTCCAATTGTAGCAAAAGTCTTAGGAGTTTCTAATTGTCCATGATCTTTCATTGATGGTGAATAAGCTAAAAATGGCACATACTCACGAGTATGATCTGTTCCTGTGTAAGTTGGATCATTACCATGATCTGCAGTTATTATTAATAAATCATCTTCATTTAACTTATCTAATAATTTTCCTAAGTTAACGTCGAATTTTTCTAACTCTTCAGCATATCCTTGTGGATTTCTTCTATGTCCCCATAATGCGTCAAAGTCAACTAAGTTAACAAAGCAGAATCCTGTGAAATCTCTATCAGCTATTTCTAATGTTTGCTCCATTCCATGAACTGAGCTCTTAGATTTATTTCCCTCTGTTATTCCTTCTCCATCAAATATATCTTTTATTTTACCAACTGAAATAACCTCAAAGTTGTTATCTTTTAATTCATTAAGAACTGTTCTTCCATATGGTTTTAAAGCATAGTCATGTCTATTGCTTGTTCTCTTGAATTCACCTTTCTTAGTTCCTAAGTAAGGTCTTGCTATTACTCTTCCAACTTTCCACTCATCTTTAAGTGTTAATTCTCTTGCAATTTCACAGCATCTATATAATTCATCTAATCCAAAAGTTTCTTCTTGACCACAGATTTGTAAAACTGAGTCTGCTGATGTATAAACTATCATATCACCAGTTGCTATTTGATGCTCTCCTAATTCATCTAGGATTTCAGTACCACTAGCACTCTTATTTCCTACTATTTTATGTCCCGTTCTTTTAGTTAACTCATCTAATAATTCTTGTGGGAATCCAGTATCAGTGAAAGTTTTAAATGGTTTAGTTATGTGTAAACCCATCATCTCCCAGTGACCAGTCATTGTGTCTTTACCCACACTAGCCTCAGCCATTTTCATTTGATATCCAATTGGATCAGCTACTGGATTTACATGTTTTATTGGGTGTAAGTTTGCTATACCCATTTTTTGAAGGTTTGGTATATTAAATGAATCCACTGAGTCAGCTATGTGAGCTAATGTGTCAACATTAACATCTCCAAATTTTTTTGCATCAGGCATTTCTCCAATACCTAATGAATCTATTACTATAGTAAAAATTCTTTTATATTTCTTACTCATTTTAAGACCCCCTGTTAAATTTCCGTGTCTATATTATAATTTTTTCATTTTTAATTTTCAAACATTTTATTTTTATTAATATTTTAAATAAGCATTTATTTTATTTAGTCTTTAATATTTATTTAAATTGTTCTATATTTAATTTTTGATTTCTAAAATTATATTAGTTTTCTTAAATAAAATTTCTATTTTATTTTTCCATTTTCTTTATCTTCTTTTATTAGGTTTCTTATTCCTTCAATACCAGCTTTTATTGCAAGCTCAGTATCATGTACTTGAGGATTATCTAATCCTGCTTTTTCTCTTTCTTGGTTGGCTATAGTTAGGAAAACAGCTCCAACCCTTACTCTTAAGTAGCTTCCTACTATGAATAATGCAGCTCCTTCCATTTCTGAACCTAAGCATCCACATCTTTTCCAAGCTTCCCATTTATTTAATAAATCATAGCTTACTGGTTTAATTTCTGGTGAATGTTGTCCATAGAATGAATCTTTTGATTGAACTACACCTGTATGATATGGAACTTTTAATTCTTTAGCTCCCTTAACTAATGCATTTATTACATCTAAGTTTGCTACTGCTGGGAATTCAATTGGTGCGTATTCTCTTGAAGTACCCTCTGCTCTTATTGAACCAGTTGCAACTATTAAATCTCCACCCTTAACATCTAAATCTATTCCACCACAAGTTCCTACTCTTATAAAAGTATCAGCTCCACATTTAACTAATTCTTCTAAGGCTATGGCTGCTGATGGACCTCCAATACCAGTTGAAGTAACACTCACTTTTTCTCCATCTAAGTATCCTGTATATGTAACATACTCTCTTTTATCAGCAACTAACTCTGCATTATCTAAATATTTTGCTATTTTAGCACATCTTTTAGGATCTCCTGGCATTATAACATATCTACCTACTTCTCCTGGTGCTACATCTATATGATATTGTTTTTCTGAACCTTGTGAATAAATCATTTAAAATTCCTCCTAACATATACTCTTTTATATTAATTTCAAACTTGTCTGCTTGCTTGTCTGTTTATATTTATATCATACTACAAATTTTCAAAATTATCAAACGTTTACAAAAAGTTTTTTATTAATTATTGGTTATTATAGCTAAATATCTTATAATTTAATTATAAACTTAATGATTTTAATATAACTTGTTTATACTTGTCTATTTTTTAGAAAGGTGATTGCTATGAATATTCTTATTAATCCAAAACCAAAACAACCATTATATGTAACAGTATATGATAAACTTTTTAAGATGATTGATGAAGGAAACTTTCCAAATGATTGTAGACTTCCTTCTGAGCCTGAACTTTCAAAAAGATTAGGTGTAAGTAGAAGTACTTTAAGACAAGCTCTTTCATTATTACAAGATGATGGACTTATAAAAAATATAAGAGGAAAAGGTAACTTTATAACAAAGGAAAATAAAAATAAAATAACTGGACTAGAAAAAATAGGACATCCTGTTTATACATGTTTAGATTTAGAAATTAAAAAAGTTGATTTTGATTTCAAGATAACTCCTCCTTCTGATTATTATAAAAAAATACTTGGAGAAAGTTCTGTTGCTACATTATGCATAGATAGATGGTATCTAACTGAAAACTCTGCAAAAGCTTATACATATACAATAATTCCAATAGAAGCTATTTCACTATTTAATATTGATTTAAATGATAAAAAAACTCTTTTAAACTTTATTGAAGAAAAAAGCTACTTAGATTGTACAAATACAGAAATTAAAGTAAAAATTACAACCACTGGAAATTTTGTAACAAAAAATCATCCAATATCTGATGAAACTCAATTTTACTTAATTGATGAGGCAATATATAGTAACTCACAATTTCCAATAATATTTAACAAACATTATCTACCAATAAAACAAAGTACATTAAAAATAAATCCAAGCAAATAAAATGGCATATATCAAAATAACTTTTTATAAAACTTACAAATAATATGAAGAGATATAGATGGACTTTAAAATTTAAATTATTACATAGAAAATATCACTTTAAAAGCTTAGACTGTTTAAAGTGTAGCAAGTTTCTAAGCTTTAGTGATATTTTCGAAGTAATAATTATAAATCCTCAGCAAAATCTAGTGATTATAGAAATTTATTTGTAAGTTTTATTATTATATTTTTATACAGCCCCTTTTTCAAATATTATCTTATATAAATCTTCTCCATAACTTGTTCTAAGTGGTTCTCCTTCAATAATTTTAAAAGTTCTTTCTCCACTTTCTTTTCTTTCTGCTCTTAAAAAAATAGATTCTTTATTTTTATCTTTATAACAATTAGAAGCTAATTCAAATAAATGAGTTACAAATAAAATCTTTATTTTATTTTCTAATAAAGCCTTTATAATCTCTCTTGCTATTTCACTTCCATCTCTTTCATTAGTTGATGCAAAGGATTCATTGAATATTACAAAGGAGTTCTTTGAAATATGTTCTATTATTTCACTCATTCTTTTTAACTCTTCATCTAACTTTCCACTTTTCATTGATGAATCTTCTTCTCTTCTATAATGAGTAAATAATACCTCTGCTATGTTTGCTTTTAAACTTTCACCTGAAATAAAAATTCCACTTTGCATCATTATTTGAGCTTGTCCAATACTTCTTAAAAATGTTGATTTTCCCCCTTGATTAGCTCCTGTTACCATTATTAACTTTTTATTTTCTCCATTTAAATCATTTCCTACAACTTTTTTATTGCAACTTAAAACTAAATTAACATCACTGAGATTTTTAAAGGAAAAATCCCTTTCTTCCCTATCTAGAGGAATTGGAAAACTAATAGGTTGTCCAATGCATTTTAATTCTTCATAAAGATTTAAAGCTCCAATATAAAAAGCTAATTCAACTTTTAACATGGTAAAAAAGTTCAATATATTTTCTGCTGCTTGTCCAAGTGCGTTGGCCACAAAGTTTAAACCTCTATTTTCTAGCTCATTTAAAGCATTAAACCCACTTTCATCTCTATCTGCTATGGTAAAACTATATTTTCCTAATTTTTTCTGAAAAATCTTAGTAAAAAAACTGCTATTTTTAGAATTATGGTTCCTTAATATATAATTCTTCCCCTTATTTCCTCCCCCTAATTCTGCGCTTATTAAAACTCCATTTTTAAATTTAAGTTTCTTTAAATGTTCCTTTATATTTTCAATATATTCATCACTTAATTCCTCATCTAGGGTATAAAATAAATTTTTAAAACCTTCTGATGTGAAACAACTTTTATTTTTATCAATTATTTTTCTTAACTTTTCAAAACTTTCTACAAACATTTCCATTACACGAATAGATCTATCTAAAATAGTACTTGGATAATCACTAAATAATCCATAATAAAACTTTTTATCATTTTCAATTGTATCTGAAGCTAGTCTATAAATTTCTCTAGAAACTTCCTTATTTTTTAGGCAATCCTTTAGGATATCTTGTCTATAAATAATTTCATCCTTAGTTTTTAAACTAAGTAAAATTCCTTTTTTAACAACCTCTCTTAAAAACTCATCCTCTTTTGCCATAGAATCAAATAATGTATTAAGTTCTAAATCCTGTATTAAATTTTCTGCGTTCCAAGGAAGTTTTTCATCCATATCAAAATTTTTATCTTTGTACATAAGAAAAGCCTTCATCACTTAATCCTCTCCTTAATAAGATCATATGTTAATCCATATTTTTCAGCAATTGTCATAGCATAAGTTTGTCCATCAAAAGATTTTCTCTTGATTTTATAAGTTCTTATTGATGAATCACTAGGATCAACATTACTAACCATAGTTACTATTTTTTCGCTTAAATCACCAAGTTCATCAACAAAAGTTACACATACACAGAGAATATCTTTTAAAACTATTTCATTTAAAACTTTTTCTCCTAAAAACAAAGCATCCTTAAGTGTTGTTGATGAAAATATTTCATTCATTATGATAATACTATTTGATGTTGCTTTCTCTAAAATACTATGAATTCTCTTTAAATCATCCTGAAGCTTACCACTTAATGTTTTTATATCTTCTTCTCTCTCAAAATGAGTAAAAATATTATCAAACAAATATGTTTTTCCTTTATTTCCAGGTATTTCACACCCTAAACTTCCTAAATAATTAACTTGTCCAAAAGTTCTTGCAAAGGTTGTTTTTCCCCCTTGATTTGGTCCTGATATTACAAAAATTCTTTCCTCACCTTTTAAATAAAAATCATTGCATACAACTGACTTTTTTTCGTACATAAGTCTATCTGCTAAAGCCAAATCAAAGGAATTCTCCACATAAATTTCTTTATTTTCATTTGAAACCTCTGGATAACAAAAGTTTAATCCCATATTCTTAAAATCTTTTACATAATCAATATATGCCATATAAAATTGAATTTCCCTATCAAACTTTTTAATGGTTTCCTCTTGAAACTCCTGATTATTTTCATAGTATGTTGTTAATTTCTCAAACTCATGGGGATATAAAAGTACAACCCTATCTAATATACTAGCTTCTACATGATTCATTTCTAAAGCATTTTGAAATTTATATGTATAATCCTTACACTCTTTCTCCTTAAACCTTTTAAAAGTTTCTAAAACCAAATTACCATAATCCTCTTCCCCTTCATATTTAGAAACAGTAACTGTATTTCCTTTTATAAAAAAGCAATATTTAATTGAAGCTAAATTTTCCTTAACTAAATCCAATCCACTTTTTAGTGAAACAAATTTCTCTGATTTAACATACTTACTTAAAAACTCACGAAAATTAATAAGTCCAGTAGATTCAATATTTAAAATATTTAAGTCCTTAAGTAAATCAATTACTCCATTGCAATAAGCCTCTATTCCCTCTAAAAACCAACTTTTTCTTTGGTACTCATAATTTAGTTTTTCATATTGTATTATTCTTTGCTTCATAAAATTCATTTTATCTGAAAATCTATCAATTGCTTTGAAAACCTCTTCCTTCTCAACATCTTTCATAATTTCATGACGATAATAAACCTCACTTAAAACAGTAAGATGCTCATAGAAAAATGGTTTCAAATTATATTTTTTTCTATTACAAGTAATAGCATCTACAATTTGGTCTAAGTTTAAATCCTTAAAAAACCTTGGAATTCCGATTACGTTTTCATCCATTCTATTCCTCTCATCCTTAAATAAAATGCTTCCAAACCCCATATCTCTCTACCTCCTTATAAAGCTTTTATTTTAATTTAGGTTTATATAATAAACTTGTGTTAATCTAAATATTTATAAATTATTAAAAGTATTCTATATTAAACAAACTATTATATAAAACTTAATATTATTATAAAAAAACTGATGAATTCTACACTTAATAGTAGAAGCCATCAGCTATTATAAGCATTTAGGATTTCTCCAAAGGAGTACTTCATTCCTTTATTTAATTATAGTATTTTTCCATATTTTATTCAATAAAACATTAATTAGAATGCTGTAAATCCACAATCAACTGACATAAATATACCTGTTACATTACTTGCCTCATTTGATGCTAAGATTAATTATTCTAATGTCCTAATTCTACATTTAATCCATTAGGTTTATTATGGATTGCTATTTTTTCTAATAACTTTTCACAATCTCTATGCATTCCTATTAAATTTGATTTAGTTCCATTTTTGTTTAGTTTTATAATCACCTTATCTATTGCATCAACTGCTGATTCATCCCATATTTTCATATGTGATAAATCAATATCTATCTCTTTTACATCCTCATAATAATCAAACTTATTAATAAAAGCTGTTGTAGATGCAAAAAATAATGGACCATTACAAATATATTTAACCTTATTATCTTCAACTATTTTTTCAACATTAATATGTGAAATTTTTGAAGTAAAGAATACTGCACTTAAAATTACTCCAACTACCACCCCATAAGCTAAGTTGTGAGTTAATAAAACTATTAAAACTGTTGTTAACATTACTATTGTATCTGTTATTGGAACATCTTTAATTCTCTTTAATGATTCCCAGTTAAATGTTGTTATTGAAACAACCACCATAACAGTAGCTAAGGCAACAACTGGTACTCTTAAAAATACTTTATTAAATACTATTGCAAATATAAGCATTAAAGTTCCTGCTGTGAAAGTTGATAATCTTCCTTTTCCACCATACTCTTGATTTATAACAGTTTGACCAATCATTCCACAGCCTGCAATTCCACCAAAGAAACCTGCTACTATATTTGCCAATCCTTGTCCAACACACTCTTTATTTTTATCACTAGTATCATCATTTATCTCATCAACTAACTGAGCCGTTAATAATGATTCAACTAATCCAACTATTGAAAGTGAAAGTGAATAAGGTAATATTATTTTTAAAGTTTCTAAATTTAATGGTACATCTGGAATTAAGAAAGTTGGTAATTCACTTGTTATTCTTCCCATATCTCCTAAACTAGTAACATCCATGCCGGTTCCTAAGACTATTGTACTTATAACTATTATTGCAACTATTGGTGAAGGAATGACTTTTGTAAACCTTGGTAGTATGTATATTATTAAAATACCTATTGCTCCTAAAGTTAATAACATATAACTACCTTTAAAATGATCTACTTGAGCCATAAACATCATTATTCCTAATGCATTAACAAAGCCTATCATAACTGGCTTTGGAATAAACTTTAATAAATTCCCTATCTTTAAAAATCCAAATATAACTTGGAATACTCCTGTAAGTATTGTTGCAAGAAGCATATACTCCACACCATAATCTCTAACTAAACTAGCTAAAACTAAAGCCATAGATCCTGCAGCTGCTGATATCATTCCTGTTCTTCCACCAAATATAGAAATGATAACAGAAATACAAAAACACGAATAAACTCCTACCATAGGATCAACCCCTGCAACTATTGTGAATCCTATAGCCTCTGGTATAAGAGCCATACAAACAACAAGACCTGCAATAAGTTCTCCCTTAATATCTCCAAACCACTCTTTCTTTAATTTTTCCATAAACACCGTCCTTTGTTTATATAATCCCGTTTTAAACATAACTACCCTAGTATATAAAATAGAATAAAAAGTTTCAATCTTTTTTATTTATGCTTAAAATTACCATTATTTTATATAAATACCTATTTAAATATCAAATTTTAATTATTAACACTTAAATTTAACAAATTTATAAATTAAATCCATACGAATAATTATATATATATATTAAATTCAGCTAAATAATTGACATATTTTAAAAAACAATGTATGATTAATTCTAAAATTATTCTACAAAAAAAAATCAAATTAATTTATGTTTTTTGTAAACTTTTGGAATTTATTTATATATAATTTTATATTTGTTATAAAAATTTTAACGAATTAAATAATTTAATGTAAAATTTAACATTATTTTTTAGGAACGTTGATATATATCCTGTATTTGGGCATCTGGGTTATATTGAGTTAGTGATGCAACCGGCTAAATAAAAATATCTACTATGATTTAGATATTTTATTATTTAGCCGTTTTTTTATTTTTTAAATTTTATGAAAGGAGAGAAAACTTATGAATAGTAATAAAAAATGTCTTAGAATAATTGTATTTTTAGCTTTTATTTCTATGCTAATTAGTTTAATATCTCCCTCTTTTAATACTTTTGCTACAACTAAAACATCAATTCAAAATAATGGTGCAGTAAGTTTAACAGCAAAATTTACAGATGGTAATACTATTAGAGATGGTATGGTTAAAACTTTAGAAATAAATTATGATATTTTAAATGTTAATAAACTAAATGAAGGAGATAAATTAGTTGTAGATTTACCTGATATTTTCTCAAATATTACTCCTAAATACAGTAGAAATCATTTTTCAGATTGCGAAATCAGTGGACATACCTTAACTTTAACATTTAATAAACATGCATCTAGTAGTGGATTAAAAGGGTATTTATCTTTACTATTACAAACATCCAATGATATTAAAGATCAAAAATATCCAGTTATAATAAACACTCCTGGATACTCACAAACAATTTATTTAAACGGAGAAGCTAGACACGATAGTGGAAGTGCAGGTACTCAATCTCCCGTTATGTATAAAGGAAACTTTTTAAATCAAGATGGTAATTATATAGGGGTAATAACAGATTCAACCAATATACCATATTATGTAGAAATAAATAGACCTGGTCATGATCCACAAGGAAATATTACAAACAGAGACTTATATAATTCTGTTTTTGTTGACAATATGCCTAAAGGAATGAGACTTAATGAATCTAGTGTAACAATAACAAAAAATACTTGGAACGGAAGATTTGACTATAGGGATGCCCCTATTTTTACTAGTGAAGATGTTACACAGGAATTATTAAATTCAAAAAAACTTATAAAAACCCCTTATAGTTTAACTTTAAATATAGGTTTTGTATATTGGTATGAAAGTTATTCCATAAGATATAGTACATTTGTTGTTTCAAAAGAAGACAAGTATTCAAATACTGCTAATTTTTCTTATTCTGATCCATATACACACAAAAAAATAAATACTATATCCACATCTGATGCAAGATTATCTTCAGATGCCGGCGCTTTGAATGTTACTAAAACAGTTGATAAAAATAAAGTTACTGATTCAGATAAAGATCAAACTATTAAGTATACTATTAAATTCGATTCTGATGGTAGTTTTGATAAAGGAGTGGCGTCTATAACAGACACACTAGATCCTAGATTAAGTGATATAAAAATAGTAAATGTGACAAATCAATTTACAACATATTTTTCTAATGAAATAGATAAAAAAACAGGTAAAAAACTCATGACTCTTCATGCTTCAAATGACAATGGGCCTATAAATTCACAAAACCCTGCTTATATAACAATACAGGCAAGCATGAAAAATGTTAACCCTGGAGAAGAAGTAAAAAATACTGCTTATATAAATGGTAATCCTACTAACGAGGTAAGTACTAAAAAAAATCCAGAGGTTAAAATATTAAAAATTGATAAAAATGATACTAAAAAAAATCCGACTTCAATAGGAGGGGCTGTTTTTAAACTTACAACTAAAGATGGTAAATCTGTTAAAGATGTTTATGGAAGAGATCAAAGTACAATTACTTCTTTAAGTAATAAAGCTCTCACTCTTGAATTACCATATGGAAGTTATATTTTAACAGAAATAAAAGCTCCAGAGGGATATAAATTAGATCAAAAACCAATTAATTTTACGGTTGATGATAATACTAGAACACTGCAAATTATTGCAAAGGATACTTTACTTCCTCAAACATTTAATTTAAACATAAAAAAAATAAATGATAATGGAAATCCTCTTTTAGGAGCTAAATTTAATTTATATAAAGAATCAGACCTTAAAAATCCATTAAAATTTATTAATCAAAAGAGTACTAATATTTATGATTTAAACAATTTTGGAATTCAAAATTTAAACCCTATTGGAAAAGATGCTTCTCTTTCAATTAATAAATTACCTTATGGAAATTATATATTAAAAGAAGTTAAATCACCTAATGGATATCTTTTAAGTGATAATATCTACATAACAATAGATCCTAAGGAAAGTTTTTATACCATAGGTAAAGATGGAGTAAAAGTAAACTTAACTAAAGATTCAAAAACAAATTCATATACCATTTCAGTAGTTAATAAACATCAAATTATATTACCTGAAACTGGTGGTAATGGAACTTATAATTTTTATTTAATAGGAAGTGTATTGTTGTTAATTTCAATAATGCTAATAAGTTTAAGTAAATTAATTTCAATAAAAAAGGATAAGTCCTAATGAATAATTAAAATAAATTTAATATTTTATAGAAACGTTGATATATATCCTCTATTTGGGCATCTTGGATATATTGAGTTAGTGATGCAACCGGCTAAATAAAAAAATCTAATGTAATTTAGACTTTTAATTATATAGCCGGTTTTTATTTATATAAATTTAGTTTTGCTCAATTAAAAAATTTTAGTAAAAAAATAATTTTAATTGCAAAACAAATTAATTAATAACAAGGAGAGTTTATAAATGAATAATAAAATTTTTAAAAAATTTAGTATTTTTATGTCATTCTTATTTATATTTATGACAGCATCAATATCTGTATTTGCAGCAACACCAAGTATTGCTAAAAATTCCCCAACTGAAGGAACTATAACAATAACTAAAAAAGGTGCTGAATTCACTGCCTACCAGCTATTAAGTGCCACTCAAAGCGGAGATGCTTATGAATATGCACCAACAAGTGAGTTTAAGAACTTTTTTAATAACCAAAAATATACTATAGATTCAAAAACTACTTACACTATAGAGAACCTACAAAAATTAACACCAGATCAAGTAAAAGATTTAGCTGTTAATATACATAAATATGTTCTTGAAAATAATATAAAAGGAACAAATTTATTACAAGGACAAAAAACAAAAGTTAGTTTAGGATACTACCTAGTAACTGAGACATCAGCAAATTCTGAAGGTCCTACTGTTGCTTCTACTCCAATATTAGTATCAGTACCTCAAGTTTTAAATAATGCTTGGAATTATAATGTAACTATTAATCCTAAAGATAATAAACCAGCTTTAGAAAAAAATATAATCGTTGATGGTAAAAAAGTTAAAACTTCTTCAGCAAATATTGGAGATGTTATAAAATACGAAGTTAATTCAGTTATACCATCATATGCATCAAATGCAACTGGTATAAAATACACTTTTACAGATACTATGAGCAAAGGCTTAACATATGATAAAAATGCTGGCTTTAAAGTAACTTCAGGAGATAAAACTTTTGTAGAAAACACTGATTATACTGTAAAAACTTCAACAGATTCAAATAAAAATACTGTTATAACTATAGATTTCAAATATGATAGCATAAAAAATTATGCTACTAAAGGATTAACTTTAGATTATCAAGCTACTTTAAATAGTAATGCTGTAGTTAGCACACAAAATAATAATGGTAACCCTAATGATGTTGACTTAGAATATACAAACAATCCTTTCGTTAAAGATAGTTATAAACATTTAAAAGATCATGTTACTACTTATACTTGGGGATTTGGAGTACATAAAGTTGATGCTAACGACATAACTAAAGATTTAGCAGGCGCTGAGTTCTCTGTTAAAGACTCAAATAATAAGGTAGTTGGAAAATATACATATAATAAAGATGGTCAAGTAATATTATTACCTGGTACTAATGGAACAACTGATAATAATGGAAATGTTACTTTCACAGGATTAAAAGAAGGTAATTATTTCATAACTGAGGAAAAAGCACCTGCAGGATATTCTATATTAAAGAAACCAGTAGAAGTTACAATAACACCTAAAATTGAAAATGGTAATTACACTGGGGCTGCTAGTATTTCAGTAACTAATGGAAATGAGGCTGCTTCAATTTCAGATAATATTACTATGGATAAAGATGGTAATGTATTATTCAATGTAACTATTAAAGATTATGCTGGATTCTCACTTCCTGGTACTGGTGGACTTGGAACAAATGGATTCCTTAAAATAGGCTTAACTTTATTAGGATTAGTTGTTGTTTTAGGAGCAGGATACGTTCTATTAGACAAAAGAAAAAGAGCTTAATCTAGAATTAAACAAAATAAACAATATGCCTGATTAAATATAAAAAACTTCTTTTATTTGTTAAAATACTTATAAAAGAAGTTTTTTTATAAATTACAAAGGAGATTATAAAATTTAACTAGTATGAAAATTTTCAAAAAAATATATTTAACTCTAATCATAATAATAACAATTGTTGCTTTTGGTGTGTTACTCTATCCTAGTATATCTAATTATATAAACAACAAATATGCAGTTGATACTATATCACAGTACAAAAAAAAGATTGAAACTGCCCCTAAAAAAGAAGTTGATGAATCCCTAGAAAAGGCCAATATGTATAATAGGTGTATTGCTCAAGGATTTAGACCAAAGGGATTATTTAAAGATGGATATATGTTTGGATATGTTGATATTCCAAAAATAAAGGTAAATTTACCTATTTTTGAAGGTACAAGTAAAGAAATATTAAGAAAAGGTGTTGGAGTAATGGATGGAACCTCAATACCTGTGGGAGGAAACAACACTCATACTGTGTTAGCTGCCCACACTGGCTTAACCACTCAAAAAATGTTTACTGATATTGATAAATTAAAAAAAGGTGATTTATTTTTTATACATGCTTTTAATATTAATTTAGCTTATGAGGTATGTGATATTAATCTAGTAAAACCATCTAACACAAGTATAGTTAAAATTTACCCAAATAAAGATTGTGCAACTTTACTAACTTGTTATCCATATGGAATTAATACAGAAAGACTTTTAGTAACTGGAAAGAGAGTTCCTTATAATCAAAATAAAGAGGAATCTTCTAATTCAAATAATAATATAACTAGTAGCCTTGATAGTAACCTAAAAATAAGTTACAAGTTAAAATTACTTTTAATAATTATTATTTTAATGGTTCTATTTATATTCTGGATTATTTTTAAAAACCACAGGAAAAACTCAAAAAACAAAAAATTATCTTCTAAAAAATAAAAATTTATAACCAATATAAACTAATAAAAATAGCATCTGAATTTGATGCTATTTTTTTATTTTCTAAAATTCTTTTTAATTGCATAAAATTTATTTGACATCTATTAATAATAAGGTTATAATAAATTTACAGTTTGATTGTACACAATTTAATTTTAATAAATATTATTGAGGTATAATTATTAAATTAAAGATTTATCAATTTTTAGGAGGATTTTATTATGAAACAGAATGGAAATGAAATGATATTAAAATTACAACAAGGAGAATTAGATGCAGTTTTAGTTTATAAAAAACTAGCTGAATTAGCTAACTCAGAAGATGAAAAGAAAGTTTTATTAAGTATTGCTGCTGATGAAGGAAGACATGCTTCAATAATAAAAGAATATTCAAATGAAGTTTTAAGACCAAGTAGCAAATCTGCTGAAGAAATAGAAGCAGCCTATAAAAATTTAGGAAGAGAAAAAGTATTGGAAATGTTAATTGGGGCTGAGTTAAATGGAGGTCCAGTATATGAAAAACTTGGAGAAAGCTTCCCTAAATTTAAAGATATAGCTAAAGATGAAATTAAACATGGAAATTTATTAAAAAGTTTATTAAATAATTAGTATAAACACTAATATTTACATATACCCTCTTTATTATAAAAAATATATTATATAGAATAAGTGGCTATATTTACTTATACAGCCACTTTTAAATTATATAGTTAATCTATACAGTTTAATATTTTATATTTATTATAAACTAAAAATTTTATTCAAAGTTATATAAAGAATAGTTACCTCTCTAACTATTTTGAAAATGTATAAACATATGTGCTTAAACCTTTTCCTGCATCCCCTTGTTCTTTTATTCCTTTAAAGTTTCCTACATAATCTTTACCCTCTTTATTTGATAGGAATTTTCCTTGAACACCTGATGCAACAATCTTCCAGTTATCATCCTTATATGGAGTTAATGGAGATTTTGATTTTATATAGTCTGATAATATTTGTCTTGTTTCATCTTGTGAAAGATATACAAGTTTATCTCCTGATTTTAATCCTGGGAAGTTTCCCCCTCCACCAGCTCTATAGTTGTTAGTTACAACTAAGAATTCTTGTTTTGGATCAACAGCTTTTCCATTGAATGTTAAGTTCTCTATTCTATTTGTATTTTTATTTATTAAATTTCCATCCTTATCATATTTAGCTGGCTGAGTTATGTCAATATCATACTTAACTCCATCAATAATATCGAAATTAAAACCTGGATATTCAAGATTTATAAAATCTTGTGGCTCTTTCTTATTCTTATCTACCTGAGTAAATTGACCTGCACTCATCTCAAGCCAATCCTTAAGTTCAGCTCCATTAACCTTTACTACTGCAAGAATATTTGGGAATTTATATATATTAGATATATCTTTTATTCTAATATTTCCACTTTTTAAATTAAAGTAATCCTCTGCATTTATTCCACCTTCTGTTAAACCTGCTTTTAATGGCGCTGTAGCACATAATATTGGTAAATTTTTATATTTTGAAAGTGATTCATTTCCATTTTTTATTAATCCTTCAACATATTCTTTTTGAGAATCATTTATTAATTGCATTGGTGCTGTATCTGCGACTAATGAGAAATAACTATTTAAATCTTTAGTTATTTTTCCAACCGGTCCATTAACATATTTTTTAGTTGCTTCATGATATGGTTTTAAAAACTTAACTAAATTTTCATCATTCTTAACACCTTTTGCATCTCTATTAAATGTTTTACCATCAACTACTACCCATTTTCCATCTTTTTTATTCAGAGTTAAATCCATTATTCCTAATTCTTTTGCAAAATTAAGAGGTTGTACAGTTGGTGTTCCGTTCATTGTTCCTTTTTTAACATCTACATTTCCTAATTTCTCATACTTCTTATTTGGAAATTGGTCATGAGAGTGACCTGTTACTACTGCATCAATTCCATCAACTTTAGTTAATTCATATGCTTCATTTTCATCACCCTTATTATATTTTCCATCTCCATATCCACTATGTGATAATGCTATAATAACATCTGCTCCTTCATTCTTCATTTTAGGAACGAATTTTTCAGCTGTTTCTTTTATATCAGCAACTTTTACTTTTCCATCAAGATTTATCTTATCCCAATTTAATATTTGAGGAGGTACAAATCCTATAATTCCTATTTTAACATTTTGTTCTTTTCCATCAGAATCAATAACCTTTTCATCTATTATTTTATAAGGTTTAAATACATTAGTTTTTCCATCTTCTCTATATACATTCGCATTTACAAAAGGTATATCACTACTGTTAACTATATTTTCTAAATAATCTAGTCCATAGTTAAATTCATGATTTCCTAATCCACCAACATCATATCCCATTTTTTCTAAAGTCTCATATACTGGTGATTTTTCTCCTTTTTTAGGTGGATTAACTTTTCCATAGTAATCCCCTAAAGGTGTTCCTTGAATATCATCTCCATTATCAACTAAAACAACATTATCAATAGAATCATTTAAATTTGAATTAGGATCCACTTCTTTTTTAGCATCCTTTATTAAAGTTGCTATTTTAACCATACCTCTATTGTCTAATTCTGAGTCAGTATAATAATCATAATTCATTAAGTTAGAGTGCATATCAGTTGTAGCCAACACTCTTAATTTAACCGTTTTTCCATTTGACGCCTCTTCTTTGCCTTTATCATTTCCACAACCCCATAATAAAGTTGAACTCCCAACTAACTGAGCAACTAATATTGAAGCAATTATTCTTTTTCTTCTCAAAACCCACTCCACCTTTTTAAAATTTATTTATTTCTAAATTGAACTACTCTTTAATTATAATTTCAAAACAATTTTTTGAATTCGTTTTCATTAGAAACTGAAATAATTTATTAAAATCATTTTATTGTGTAAATATTTTAACATAAAGTTAATATTTTATCAATATATTGAAATTTTAACTTTAGTATTAATTTTTACTAAAACTTACTATTATAAATTAAACCATTTACTATTAAATCTAAATAATTATAGCCCATAATTTAATAAAAAAAGATGATTTCTCTTAATTACAGAAATCATCTTTCTTTAATATTTCATATTTTTTTAACTTTTCTTACAAAAATCATATTTATTCATACTATTAAGACTTTTTATTTTAATATCTAATCTTCTTTATCTTTGAACTGACTATTATAAAGAGTTTCATAATAACCACCCTTTTTCATTAATTCCTCATGAGTTCCCTGCTCTATTATATTTCCTCCATCCATTACTAAGATTAAATCTGCGCTTTTTATTGTTGAAAGTCTATGAGCTATAACAAAGCTTGTTCTACCTTCCATTACATTTTCCATAGCTTTTTGAAGTAATAATTCTAATCTAGTATCAACAGAACTTGTTGCCTCATCTAAAATTAATATTTCTGGATTTTTTAAAATTGCTCTTGCTATTGTTAGAAGTTGTTTTTCTCCTTGTGATATATTAGAAGCCTCTTCATTTAATACCATATCATATCCATTAGGTAGTGTTTTAATAAAATGATCTACATTAGCAATTTTAGCAGCTTCCATTACTTCTTCTTTAGTGGAGTCAAACCTACCATATTTAATATTATCAAAAATTGTTCCATTAAATAACCAAGTATCTTGAAGAACCATACCAAACATGCTTCTTAAATCATCACGCTTCATATCTCTAATATCAACACCATCTATTTTTATAGCCCCTTCTTGGACATCGTAAAATCTCATTAAAAGATTTATAAGTGTTGTTTTACCTGCACCTGTTTTTCCAACTATTGCAACCATTTGTCCACTTTTTACATCTATATTTAATTTTTCTATTAATCCCTTTTCCTTGTTATATGAAAATTTTATATTTTCAAACTTGACATTTCCCTTTGGATTTTCAAGTTTAATTGCATTTTTTGGATCTTTTACTTCCTCTTCTTCATCTAAAAATTCAAAAACCCTGATAGCCGCTGCCACTGCTGATTGAATTGATGATGATAATTGAGTAACTTGAGAAAGAGGTTGATTTATCTGCCAAATATATCTTATGAAAGCTTGTAAATTCCCCACTGTAATTGCTCCACTTATTGCAAATATAGCACCAACTATACCAATTGTTGTTATTCCTAAATAAGTTACTAAACTTATTAAAGATGACATAATACTTGATATGAATTGGGCTTTAAATCCAACTTGGCACAAATTTTCATTAACTTCCTTAAACTCTGTTAAAGCATCATCTTCTTTTCCATATAACTTAATTTCATTAAATCCAGTGTACATTTCTTGTACTTTCCCATTTAAATTTCCTAATGCTTTTTGTTGCTTATTAAATAATTTTTGAGATTTTTTTACTATTAATTTAGTTATAATAATACTGGCTGGTATTATTAATGTAGCTAATAATGCTAATTTTATATTTATTGAATACATCATTATAAGTGCTAAAGTAACTGATAATACTGCATTTATAACTTGTACAAAACTTTGCTGAAGTGCATTAGCTATGGTATCTACATCATTTGTAATCCTACTTAAAATATCTCCATAACTATTATTATCAAAATATCTTATAGGAAGTCTATTAATTTTATTTTCCACTTCATTTCTAATATCCTTCATTGTATTTTGAATTGCATTAGTTAATAAAAACCCTGAAATAATAGTAGATCCTGTACTTGCTATATAAATTAATAATAAAATAATCAATATTCTTATAATGTAACTAAAATTAACTGAAGCACCTACAACTCCTCTAAATAATTCCTCACAATCCTTAGTTAACTGTGTTATTATTAAGCCTTCAGTTCTTGGTGCTAATGCATTAAATACTGCTGCAGAAATTATAAATAAAATTGATACCAAAAAAGACCACTTATATTTACCAACAAAAGGAGAAATATTTTTAACTACTGATTTAAATTTATTCATTTTATAATTCCTCCTTTGAAAGCTGTGATGTGGCAATTTCATAGTAAATATGACAATTCTTTAATAACTCTTTGTGAGTTCCCATTCCTACCACTTTTCCTTCATCTAATACAATGATTTTATCTGCATCAATTATTGATCCTATTCTCTGAGCAACAATTAATACAACAGCTTCTTTTGTCTCTTTTCTAAGTTCTTTTCTTAAAATAGCATCTGTTTTAAAATCTAAAGCAGAAAAACTATCATCAAAAACATAAATATCTGGCTTTCTAACTATGGCTCTTGCAATAGAAAGTCTTTGTTTTTGCCCTCCAGATACATTTGAACCACCCTCAGTTATTAATTCATCAAACTTATTAGGTTTATCTGAAATAAATTCATAAGCTTGTGCAATTTTAGCGGAATGTTCTATTTCATCATGCTTTGCATCTTTCTTACCAAACTTTATATTACTTGATATACTTCCAGTGAACAAAAGAGTTTTTTGAGGAATAAATCCTATTTTTTCACGTAAATATTTTAAATCATAATCTCTTACATCCACCCCATCTATTTTTATTTCCCCTTCAGTAACATCATAAAATCTTGGTATTAAATTTATTAAGGTACTTTTTCCACTTCCTGTACTTCCTATAAAAGCAATAACCTGTCCTTTTTCACCTTTAAATGAAATATTTTTTATAACAGGTTCTTCTCCATTTGGATAGGTAAATGAAACATTATTAAATTCTATTGTTCCCTTATTCTCTGTTTCATTAACTCCTTTTTCAGGATTTTTTATTACTGGTTCTAATTCAAGAACTTCTTTAATTCTATTTGCTGATACCTGAGCCTTAGGATACATAACAAAAACAAGTGAAAACAACATTATTGAAAACATTGCATGGAACAAATACTCAGTAAATGCAACTAATTGACCTACTTCAAGTGTTCCAACATTTATCATTTTACTTGCTAGCCAAAATATAGCTATAATAGCTAAATTAAGTAAGAAGAAAAATAATGGTTGAGAAGCTATCATAAGTTTATTTAACTTCTTAGAAACATTTGTATATTCTTCATTTGTTCCATTAAATCTATTGCTCTCATATTTTTCATTACAGAAAGCTCTTATAACTCTTATTCCTGTTAAATTTTCTCTAGATATTCTGTTTAGCTTATCTAAATTTTTCTGCATTTTCTCTGATAATGGCTCAGAAGTTCTAGCAATTATAAAAACACCTAATATTATTATTGGAATTACAACTGCCAAAACTACTGATAATGAAAAGCTTGTTCTAAGTATCATAAATAAACTTATAATAAACATTATAGGTGTGATTAAAGCCATTCTCAAAAGAGTATTGACAAACTGCAAAATAACAAATGGATCATTTGTAGTTCTTGTTATCATAGAAGAAACTCCAAACTTTTCATACTCTGTGTGAGAAAATTCTTGTGCTTTCTTAAAAATATCATTCCTGATATCTCTAGTTATACCTGTTGATATTCTAGATGAACAATAACCTAGTAATATAGTTCCAAGTGCACCTACTATGGAAATTACTATCATAACTAAAGCCATATTTTTTATATAGCCAACATTGTTTTCTATAATTCCTCTATCTATTATCTTAGCCATAATAGTTGGAATTCCAAGTTCAACTAAAGCAAAACCAAATACAGATATAAAATTTAAAATAAAAATCATCTTATAGTTTTTCAAATATTTTAATATAAGCCTCATAGAATCCTCCTCTCTCTTTATTATTAAAGTTATTATATACTTAAATTATTACCATATGTAAGTAAAAATTCAATTAATTTTAAATAAAAATAGGCTATACCAAAACACCTTTTTATAAGACTTAAAAAAAACACACTAAAAACTACTAGATTTCTCTTTATATTATTTTTAAGTTTTATTATATTTTGGTATAAACCTATTTATTAATTCTTAAATCATAATTAATCTATTTTAAAATCTATAAAACTTCCGCTACCCTTACAACTAAATTATTTCCACACTTAAATCCAGTTGTATGAAGTTTTAAAAATCTCTTTTCTTCATCATAAACATATTTTAATTCTTCATTGTTATCTAGCCATTTAATCTTTTTAAAGTTTTCCTTAAAATTTTTAAATCCTATTACATTAGGCCCCTCTCCTTTTAAAACAACATTTGAATCTCCTAGGTTATCTAAATCATGTATGAATAAATAAACTTTTCCTTCTTCTGTTTTTAAAGCAAAGTTTTTACCTTTGCTTTCTATTTCACATGGTCTTCCTTTATATATGGCTTCTCCATTTATGGCCATCCACTTTCCTATCTCCTCCAATATTCCCTCCTGAATCTTTGGAATACTTCCATCTCCATTTGGTCCTATGTTTAAAAGATAGTTTGACCCTACTTTTCTACAAGCACAAAGATTTTCTATTAACTCTTTTGTAGATTTATATTTTACATCTCTTATGGCAATTCCCCAATGCTCATTAAGAGGTTGACACATCTCACTTGAAATATACTTTCCTATGCTCCCCTTATCTCTAAGCTCTGGTAATCCTTGTTCAAAAGTAACACTATCAACTTCCTTATGACATATTTCTCCCTTATTACTAAGACCAGTATTATTTATAATCATTGCATTAGGTTGATATTTTCTTATAGTTCCATAAAGTTCATCTAACTTCCAATCACTACTAGGTTTGTCCCAATTTCCATCAAACCATAATCCACCAATTTCTCCATACTCTCTACATAAAAGTTCTACAGAATCTCTTAAATAATCTAAATATGCCCCTTCAAAATCCTTCTTATATCTTTCATCATACCAATCTACTGTTGAATGATATAAAAATGGCTTAATTCCATTTTCTCTACACCCATTTACAAACTCTAAAATTAAATCTCTCTTTGCAGCACTTCTATTCACATCTAAATTAGTTAATCCTCTTGAATCATATAAACAAAAGCCATCATGATGTTTTGTAGTAAGAATTATATACTTCATTCCAGCCTTTGAAGCTATTTTAGCTATATTAGATGCATCAAATTTATCTGCTTTAAATTCATCTAAAGACTTATAATAATCCTCATCACTTATTCCATAGTTAATCTTAGCCCATTCACCTTTTCCATGTATAGAATATAATCCCCAATGAATAAACATTCCAAAGGCCATTTCTTCAAAATCTTTTATTCTTTTTTCTGGTTTCAACATAAACTAATCCCCTTAATATAAATTATGATAACTTACTGATTTTTTAATATATTTTTATTCTGAAAATCAGTAAATATACTTAAATTAATAATAAAAGGTTCAAAATAACTAATTTATTAATTGCTTTGAACCTTTGTAAATCAAAATTTAACTATCTATATAACTCCATATTCTTTTAATAATTTTTCTATGTCAGTTCCTTTTACTTGTTTCATTAATACTCTCTTCAATAAAAATGGAAGATGAATTTTTGGTTTTTCACCATCTAATAGGCATGAACCAGCATTTAGTAAATAACGAATGTCATATCTTGATGCATATACCTCTGGCACTCCTTTTTCAACCCCAGTTAATACATAAACTGCCTCCATTGCTGTACGTCCTGAATATTCTATAGTAAAGACAGTATCTCTTCCTGGGTCATCTAAGGTTTCTGCAAATTGTCCAAGGAAAGCAAAGTTAACTGAGTTTTTAGGAACAACATATGGTCTATCTCCAAATTCACGTGGCATAAATTGAGAAGTTATAAATGGCATCATTACAGGAATTGCTGTACAAGATTTAGAAAGTTCTTCAATCTCATTAACTGGAACTCCTATATGGAATAACCATTCCTTTGTAATCTCTTTACCAGTACACTCTCTCATTGGCTTTTTAATATAATCACCATCAACATCTGAGAATAATCCATATATCCAAACAGCCACATCTTTTTCTGGTTGACCATAATATTGTTCTTGACGATTTATAGTCCAACTTAATAACCATGAAGAATCCACTGCTGTGACTATTCCCCCTGTTACAGTCTTTCCACCATATGGTGAACGTTTAGTTATTTTTTCAATATATTTTGGAACTCTTTCATCATGACAAGTTATTGTACAAGATTCCCAATTTGATTTTTCAGTATCAGTACAAAATTTATCTGGATTTCCAAATTCATAGGATTGTTTGGCTATATTTCTCCACAATTCCCAGCATCCCTTCGGTTCTTTATTAAATGGAGCTGGAGTATTGTCATCTCCATATCCAGACCCTTCTGTCATGGATCCATTAGTTATAAATACTAAATCATTTTCTGATAAATCTACAGAAATATCTTTTCCATTTTTATCTTTAGCAACTATTTTCTTAGCTACTTTTTTGTCTAAAGTTATATCAAATTCTACATTTTCAACATGGACTCCATAATTAAACTTAGCCCCATTTTCTTCTAAGAATTTAACCATAGGTTTTACAAAGGAAGTATATTGGTCATGTCTTGAAAATTGTAAGGCTGAAAGTGTTGGTAATCCTCCAACATGGTGTATAAATCTATTCATATATAATTTCATTTCTAAAGCACTATGCCAATTTTCAAAGGCAAACATAGTTCTCCATAATGTCCAAAAATCTGTATTTAAAAGTTCTTTAGAGAATATTTCTTCTATAGATTTATTTTGAAGTTCTTCATCTGTCATAAGAACAAACTCTGCTAATTCCCTAGCTAAATCCTGTCCAAGATTGAATTTACCATTGTCATATCTCTCTCCATTTTTATGAGTAATACGACAATTGCTATAGTTTGGATCATCATAATTTGTATAGAAAAAGTGGTCTAAAACTGACATACTAGGATCTTCAGTTGATGGAAGTGAACTAAATAAATCCCACAAAACTTCAAAATGATGTCCCATTTCACGTCCACCTCTAGCCACATAGCCTAGATTTTGAAGTACTTTTCCATCTAAAGAACCACCTGGAATATCCACCTGTTCAAAAAATGTTATCTTACTACCATCCATATGGGCATCTCTTATTAAAAAACATCCTGCTGCCAATGCCCCTATTCCAGTACCTATTAAATATGCACTTTTCTCCTCAATTCCTTTTGGTTTTCTAGTGTGAATTAGTGCATGGTAACTTCCATTTGTTAAAGTAAGTCTATCATCATGTGTTTTAATTCTCATAAAAATTCCCTTCTTTCATAAATCTAACAACAAAACTTAGCTTTTTTACACAACCCTTTAATTAATTTTTATTATTCACTAAGATTTTATTTTTAACTACTAAATATTTTTTAAGTAGCTTCTTTAAATTCATAGTATGCTCTTTTCCAAAATATTTCATTAGATAATTAAGAAGAGTGTTCAAAAATCAGACACTTAAGTAAAAATGCCTAAAAGTAAACTACTCACCACTTAGCTAAAGCTTAAAGTAGAAGCTTCTTAAGCAATATACCTAATATTACAAATTTACTTAATATAACCCTGTTATTCTAACCTTTTTTAAAACTATTTAACCCTTTTATGATTATTCTTTTTCTAAATTTTATTTAGTTTTTCACTACGCTTAAGAGATAATTTTATATTTCCATCAAATAAATCCCCTATTCTTTTTATGGTTTTATCTGGCTCTTCTTTCATTCCAGAAGAAATCCATTGAACAACCATCTCTGTAAGTGCACATTGATAGAATTTAGCTATTAACTTCATATCTTCTTCTGAAGCATTAATTCCATAACTAATCTTCTTAACATATCTCTCCATCATATTTCCTGAAACATTATAAATATAGTTAACAAGTTCCTCTCTTTGCATTGAATTATATACATGATAAACTACCTTCTTATTTTCTAAGGCAAATCTCGTTGCTAAAAGAAAACTGTCCTCCCAAGACATGGTATCATTATATTCATCTATAACACTTTGAAGCTCAGTTTGAAAAAGTTCAGATAAAAGTTCATAAATATCTGAATAATAATAGTAGAAAGTGTTTCTATTAATCCCACAAGCTAAAGCAATATCTTTTACAGTAATCTTATTTAGTGGTCTTTCATTTAATAAACTTATAAATACATTGCGAATCATTTTTTTAGTATATTGCTGAACCAAAAGAATCTCCCCCTTATAATTTCTATTAAGAAAATTATACCATTAACTCTATATTTTTTTATAAAATGGATATTCAATAGAAACTCTCTGCGAAATTAAGTAGGTCTTATGGGATAGCTAAAATCAACAATCTCTTAAAACAGAACTTAACTTAAGGATTATAAATAAAAAAATTGGGCTGTATCAAAATATAATAGTAAAACTTATCTTGATACACGCCCATTTTTATTTATGCTTTTTATTTGATTAAATAATTTATTACATTAACATGTTATTTTCTTTTTTTTAAGAAATATATTCCCGCTCCAAGCATACTAAAAGCTCCAAATAATAAAGAATTATTACCAAACATATTTCCTGTTTTAGGTAATGAATTTATATTATCCTTGTTTTCTTCTGGCTTCACAACTGGCTTTTCCTGTTCTTGAGAATCATTAACAGGTGGTATTGCATTATCTATTTCCGGCTTTTCCTCCTCAATTGTTGGAGGTGCTGGCTTTTGTGAATCATTAACAGGAGGTATTGTATCATCTGTTTCTGGTTTTTCATCCTCAATTATTGGTGGTTCTGGCTTTTGTGAATCCTCTACTGGCGGAGTTATATTATCACTCTTTAAAATCGGTAAACTTTCTTGGCAAGTTGTATTATTAGAAGTTAATACATTTTTATATAATAAATAATATGCTGAAGCTGACCAACTGAAGTTTTTAGTGTGTAAGCCTTGTCCTGTTTCAGGATTATAGTTTTCCCTAATAGGCCCATCTCCTATTAATCCTTCTGCATTATCAAATAGTTTTTTAGTTAAAGTTTCAGCTTCATTTTTAAACCCATAATTTTGAAGTGATTCTATACCATATAAGGCTTGATCCATCCAAACTGGGCCACGCCAATATTTATTTGGATTAAATTTAGGATTATCTTTTGATGCTGTAGGTAAAGGCATATAAGTATTGAATTTATTGGAATCCATCATATTTTCTTTAACTAATTCAGCTTCATCTTGTGTTGCAACTTTAGCCCAAAGTGGCATCCAACCTTCAGTTCCTTTTCCTCTATTAACTAATAATTTTTTTTCACTTCCATCCTCATTTATTTGTAAATCATAGAAAAAGCCAGTTTCTTTATCAAACATATTATTTCTAATATATTCTCCTACATTTTTAGCTTCTAATTCATATTTTTTAGAATCTTCTGTTTTTCCTAAAACATCAGCTATTGATTTTAAAAATCCCTTTTCTGCATATAAATAAGAATTTAAATCAACTGATTCTTGATTTATTGAGTATCCTATTGTATTTCCATTATTATCTTTATTTTCAAAAACATGAACTCCAGCATCATCTGAACCAAATCCTTCTTTGTCAAATCTAGTAGCATTATCCATACCACTCTCCCATGCTGCTGCTAATATTATCTCATCTTCACTATTATTAGCTGGATGTACCATTCCACCATACTCAGCTATTCCATTTTTATCATGATCTCTATTTGTATACCACCAATTATGGTAATCAACTAATTTAGGATACATTTCTTTTAAAAATTCTATATCATTAGTTTCTTTATAAACATTCCATACTGCCCAGGCTGCTAGTGCTGGTTTAGAATTTCTTTCATTCCAGTTTCCACCTTCTCCGCCTCTTTGCTTATCTTTATTGTAAAATATTGCATCTATTATTGTACCTTTATCATATGGTCTAACTGAATCATCACCTTTTATCTGATAGTCAAATAAAGCTCTAATATTATTTTTAGCTAATTCTCCATCAAAGTTTGCAGTTGCAACGGCTTGTTTCCATGAGTCCCAAGCCCACATTCCTACAAACCATTTATATGATAAAGATGGTACTATTCCATCATGTTTAATACTTCCTGCTGCGCTTCTCCAGTTAGTAGTTAAAGTAACTATTGATTTTACAGCAGCATCTTTATAATGTGGGTCGCTATCTTTTTCTGTATTTGAAAAAGCCTTATTTAAATAATTTTGCCAACGATTAGTATTATCATTGAAATATGTATCTCCATTTTCAAGTAAATCATTTATTTTAACTTTTTCATTATTAAGCTCTTCAGTTGTAAATGTATAACTTTGAGTAGAAAAAGTTTTAAATGTATTTTTAGGTTTAATATTTACCATATTATCAAGTTTAGTTATATATGAATTCCCATTTACAGTTGTACTAGTATTTCCATCATACTCAACATTAAACTTTGTCTGATCTGTAGAAAAAAATGACCATGTAGATCTTATATTAGAAAAATTAACTTGTACACCATTTTTAGTTGCTTCTAATGTCTGACCTAAATCGTAATTTTTTTCTCCATTATCATTAACACTTATAGTATATGGTGACTTATTAAATATATTTCCTGACCACTCTACATTTAAATTTAAATCAGTATTCTTTTTATTTTCAATTTCTGTTTTAATTAATGCACTTCTATTAGTTGCAAAAATAAGCTCTAATTTTAAATTAAAATCATTTAATTCATAAGTTTGAATTAGTTTCCCTGGATAAAAATCAAACATTATATTTTTTGCTTTTGACAAATCATATACTTCTCCAGTATCATTGTTAGTCAAAGTTATTTTGCTTATAGTATCTGATAAATTAATTGGATACTCTTCCCCTATAATTAATGGTCCTGCAAATCCACCGTATAAATTTGTAGCTCCTTTTTCAGGCAAATAATATGCATGCCATGCTCCCATATCAGAAAATGGATTAGAGACATTAGTTGAATAAGAATCATTTAAATTTACCTTTGGATTGCCTTGAACATTTAAAACATTTCTAAAATTATTTATAGAAGTATTTTTGATACTTCCATACGCATTAAAATTACAAAATCCAGTTAATAAGGTTGCCGTCATGGCAGTTGTAATTAAAACCTTTCTTTTTGAATTAAATTGCATTTTAAAATTCCCCCTAAAATTCCATATTAAAATAAAATATAATATTTTTTGCTATTTTATTTATATATTTCTTAAAAAATAATAATATAATTATTAAATTTAATAAAATAGTAACATCACATAATAACGTTTTCAATAAATATATCAATATTTAACAAAACATTTAATATTTTTTAAAATTTTCATTATTAATTTTTATGAACTAATTTATATATTTTTTAGAAATACTATTACTATTTCTAAAATAGAATCATCTAAAATTCATTTAAAATCAAATATTTTTTAGTGATTTATTATGGAAATTTTACTTAAAATCATGGATTTTTATAGATATTTTGAATGGGTATTTTAGTTAATTATATATTCCTTAATGATTTATTAATGAATTTCACTTTAATGACAGGTTTATTGACAGATTTGTTACGATTTTGAACCAGAGAAAATTAAGTAATATCAATGGTTATGATATATATGACAGACTTTTTTTCTATTTATATATAGGAGAAATTATTAAAAAACATATAAAATTTTTAATAAAATAAATATATAAGGGTAGGAAAATTTGTCATGCCATCACTATATGACAGAACCTAGTATTACCAATGGTTTTAGCCATGACATATTTGTTTTAAAGGTGACACTTCTCCTATGACCCTTATATTTATATATTTAAATCCAATAATTTTAATCTGACTATTCAATCTCTTTAATCTTAACATTTTTATATATCAAAGTTTTTAAATCTTCTTTACTTAACCAAGGTTTTCTTCTATGTATCATTCTATGACAATTAGAACAAACCATTATTATATCTTCCACATTTGTTTTATCTCCCTCTTTCAATTCACTTACTGGTTTTATGTGATGCCCTTCTATAAAATCTTCTCCAATATCTCCATACATGTCCTTAAAATTAAATCCACAAATTTCACACTTTAAATCACCATATTTCTCTTTATATCTTTTCTTTGCTAATTTTATGACTAAATAATTTCTCTCTCTAGAAAGATGTTTTTTTAATATTTTTCTTCCTTCACAAAAATAACAATCATCAATTGTTAAATCGATATGATTTTCATCATTAATATAATCTCTTAATCCCCAATGTCCTTTTCCTATTCCATCAACAGCATAAAAAATATCTCTTTTAGATTTATTATTTTTATATACTTCTGAATCACTTGAAAATCTTTCAATTGTTCCTCTTATTTGTGCTTTAGGGTTCTTTAATTTATTAAAATTCTCTATATTACCTCTGCTTTCTATCAATTCATAAAGTTCAGAATAAAGAGCAGGTCCATTCAATTCCTTCATAGCTTCTATAATTTCATTTAACCATATATTTTTTCTCATTTTCTTGACTCCTTAATTTTACTATTCTTATATCTATTAAATTCTAAAAGCTAACAAATTATCTAAAGACACCTTCAATATTTTGTTTTTTCAATGCATATTTTTCTTTAATATCAATTAAAATATCTAAACCTTCTTTCGAAAAATATGCAGAAGCTATTTTTACCTTACTAACTTTATGTAAATTAAATAATTCATCCCTTAATGTATTTCCATTCTCAACTTTTGAATGCCAATAAAATGAACCCACCATTCTATCTCCTCCTTATTTTTTATAAAAATTTATATATTTTAATTTTATACCTAATAAATAAAAAATTTCAATTTAAAGTAAAATTGTCATAAAAATTCACTTTATCCACTATAAAAATTTTTATATAATAAAAACCACCTAAAAATATTATTTTAAGCGGTTTTTATTACTCATTTATATTATGTCTTACATAAGTTTACTTTGTTTGTATTCTAGAGCTTCAGCTAACTTAGTAAATTCTATTTTTCCATTCATTTTATCATTAACTGCTTTTTCTATATCAGCTAATTTAACATTGAAAAATTCTTTTCTTAGGTTAACTTTATTTACTCTATTCTCTGAAAAATGATTGTGTAATTCTTTTTCTAATGCCGGTGCATCCTCACTATAAATCATAGCATGTACATCAAATTTAAATGGAACTGATGCATCACTTAACTCCTTAATTCTTTCCATAGGATCTAATCTTCTTGTTAATCCTATTTTATAAATATCTTCACCAAATGAGCCTACATTAGATATTACATACACATATCCTGATTTTGTTTTTTGAGCCATAGATTCTGCTCTCTGCATTTTTTCCTCAGCTTTTTTCAAACTTTCTTCTAATGATTTAATTTTTAATTCTAAATTATTTTTTTCCTCTTCATTGGCATCTTTTAGTTCAAGTCTTACTTTTTCTAAAGCTTTTTGATATATTATTTCTTCTTTTTCAGCTTCTTTTTCAAGTCTCATAATCTCAGCTTGAACTCTATTTTCTTCTTTTATTCTTTCTTTTATTTCTCTTTGTTCTTCGCGTTCTTCTTGTACCTTAACTAAGTATTCATATTGCAACTGTAACTCATCAACTTTTAATTTATAATAATCTAAATTTATAGATAAATTATATACAATAATTAACTTATTTATTTGTTCTCTTGCAGTATCTAATCTCTTTCTACTATTAGCTATATTAGCAATAGTTAACTTACTTAGTATAGTGTCGCATTCATCATTAAATGCTCTTAAAACTAATTTACAAATACTATTTTCAAGTTTATTTTTCTCTGAATTTTTCAGATTACTATCTAATAATGTATTTAATCCAGAATTTATTATTGCATTTCCTGATTTTATAAATTCTTTTTGATTACTTCTATTTATTTTTAATTGTTCATTATATTCTTCTGATAACCTGTAATCATATTGTTTAGCAAATATTCCAACTTGAAATGTATATAATTCTTTTTCTAGTTCTTGATAACTTAGTATTTCTTTTGATATGCTAAGTTTTCCTGCAACCTCTTTAAGTTCATCATTTAAAGCAGCTATTCTTATTTGTAGCTTACCTTTTCCTTCTTCTAAGTTTACAATATCATTTAAATATTCATATTGGTTCTTAAAATCCTCAATTTTATTTAATTCAGAAACTTTTTCATCTCTAATATTTTTAAGTTCCTCTTCTCTTTTCTTCACTTCTTTTTCTAAATCTGAATTACTTAAATTTAACATTTCATTTTTCTTAAAATACTTAAATAATATAATTGCCAATATTCCAGTAACTACACCACCAAATGGAATTATACTTAAAATAAAACTTAATACTATTAAAATAATAAACATCACTTTAATCTTTTTTTCCATATTCTTATTTCCTCCAATTTATTTATTCAATTTTAAAACACCCTTAATTTTAACTAAAATTTATGATACTTTAAATAAAACTTTTTAACAAATTAACCCTCTTAAAAATATACAAGATTAATACTAATTTTATGTACACTATTTATGTAAAATATATTATTATACTAAACTCTATTTTAATTATGAAATCCTAAATAATATATTAAGACTCTGAACCTATAATATATTATCACTTGTAAATTCAAACTCTATAATATTGTATCTTTTTATTTTATTTTCTTCTCATTTTTTCACGCCAAAAACCCTTCAAAGACTCTTTTCTTATGCCTTCAAAGGGTATTGTTTTTTCTTTTTATTTCCTTTTAACCAATCCTTTTTGAACCTCTTTTATTTCGACTTTATTGGTTCCAGTTAAGCTTTCAAGGTATTTTTTCGAGTGTAATGTCTCTTTAACAATTTTCTTATTAATTTAGCTACATTCTCAGCAGTAGGCTGCTTCCAATCACTCTTCCTTTCACTTGAGTTCTTGGGCATCCCTTGCATGGAACGTGCTAATTACTTATCTTCGTCCTTATCTCTCCTCAATAAGTAAAGCTACGTTCTCAATATGGGCTGTGTTTGGGAACATATCAACTGGCTGCACTTCTAAGGTTTTGTAGCCATTCTCTTCTAATATTTGTAGGTCTCTTCCCAATGTACTTGGGTCACAGCTTACATATACTATTTTTTTAGCATTTATATTTGTTATGGCATCTAATAATTTTTTGTCGCATCCTTTTCTTGGTGGATCTACAACTACTACATCAGCTTTTACGCCCTTATTTATTAAGTCAGGTATTACTACTTCTGATTCTCCAACAAAGAATTCCACATTTTCTACATTATTTTCTTTTGCATTTATCCATGCATTTTCTATGGCTTGTGGAATTATTTCTACTCCATAAACTTTTTTAGCCTTTTGTGATAGGAATAATGTTATTGTTCCTGTTCCACAGTATGCATCAAATACCTCTTCATTTCCTGTAAGATTTGCATATTCTAGAGCCTTACCATATAAAACCTGAGTTTGAGTAGGATTTACTTGGAAGAATGATAGTGGAGATATATTAAATCTAAAATCTCCTATGTAATCTGATATTGTATCTTCTCCCCATAAAGTTTTACTTTCTAATCCTAAAATAACATTAGTTTTCTTTGAATTTATATTTTGTATAATACTCTTTATTCCTTTTATATTTTTAACCATTAATTCAACAAATTCTTCTTTGTGAGGAAGATTTTTTCCATTTGTAACTAAGACAACCATAACTTCATTAGTAGTAAAACCTCTTCTTATCATAATATGTCTTACTATTCCCTTTTCATCATATTGTCCATCCACATTATATGGTCTTATATTAAATTTCTCTATCCACTCTCTAGTAAGTTTAACAACCTTATCTCCTATTTCATCTTGAATTAAACAAGATTCCATATCAATAATATCATGACTTCTTGGAGCAAAGAATCCAATTTTAACCTCTCCATTAATTAATCCAATTGGAAGTTGAACCTTATTTCTATATCTCCAAGGCTCCTCCATTCCTAAAGGATACTTAACAATGCTAGGATCTAATTTTCCAATCTTACTAACACAATCTTTTACTCTCTCCCATTTAAAATCTAGCTGAGCCTTGTAAGAAGCATGTTGCATCTTACATCCTCCACATCTTTTATAAATAGAACAAGCAGGATTAACTCTCTCAGAAGAAGCTTCTAAAACTTCCAAAAGCTTTCCGTAAGCAAAGTTTTTATTAACCTTAACTATTTTAACTCTAACCTTCTCCCCAGTTAAAGCTCCTTCAATAAATATAGGAAACCTATCATCAATCTTAGCTATTCCTTCTCCCTCATATCCTTGAGAAATTATATCAAAAATATATTCTTTATTCTTTTCAACCATGCAAAAAACTCCCTTATGTGTATTTTAACAATCTATCTTATGTTCATAATCTAAAAACTAAATTTCAATTTTATAAACTTAAATTTCATTTTAATAATATTTTAACTCTTACTATTTTTAAATTACCAGTCAAATAAAAACTAAAAATTTATTATTTTCTATTCAATTAATAAATTTAACCTTCTAATATATAGATTTAAATTAGAACTAACTCTTAAAATCACGCTCTAACTAACTTATATAGCTTATCATATGACATAAGCTTTTACAACGCATTATTCCTATACAATTATTCAAACCTAAATATAACCTTTATCCTTTTAACTTAGCTTACTATTTTCTTTTCTATATAGCACTATAAGAATATCCCACTTATTAACTATTATCCTAATAATAACTTAAAGACCTTATTTATTTTTTAGATAAGGCGGAAAAATCACCTTAACGAGTAATTAGTATTTCATTATCTATATAAGAATAATAGCGTTAAGAAGCGAAGCTGTTTGACCTTAGGGAGTTCTTCGCTTTAGCTATTATTCTGAAATAGATAATAGAAATACTTTGCGAAGTTAAGTAGATTTTGTAGTTTATCTAAAAAATAAATACTAACTTAAGATATTATGAACCTCTTCACCTATTATCCTTATACCCTTTTCTATTTCTTCCTTTGATAATCTTGTAAAACCAAGTCTTAAAGTGTCTTTAGCCTTATTTTTAAACTCTATATTCTCATTCTCAAAGTTATCCACATAAAATAAATCTCCAGGCATAAAAAGAACTCCTCTTTTATAACAAGCATCTAAAAGCTTTCTAGTATCAACACCTTTTATCTTTAGAAAGACATAAAGGCCTCCTTCTCCCCAAATCTCTGCCTGTGGAATATATTTTTTTATTATTTTCTTAGTAAATTTATATTTTTCCTTATAAACCTTTCTAACTTTCTTTATATATTTTTCAAAGGCTCCACTTATCATAAAATCATACAAAATCCCTTGATCTAAAAATGAGGTATGTATATTTCTACATCTTTTCACACTTTCTAAAACTTCTATTATTTTTTTATCTCCATAAATCCACCCTATTCTAAGACCTGGAAATAAAATTTTTGAGAAACTTCCTATATAAATAACCCCATTGCTTTCTCTATCTAATGAAGCTAAAGGAATTGTTGGAGAACTCTCATACAAAAGTTCCTCATTAAAACCATCCTCTATTATAGGAATTCCTGCATTTTTTAATACCTCATAAACTTCCTCTCTCTTTTTTATAGATGCCACAATCCCTGTTGGATTATGATAAGAGGGTATTAAATAAGCAAACTTAATTCTCTTTTTTCTTTTAAGTTTTAAATTTAAAATTTTACTTTCAAATTTATAATCAAATTCACTTAACAATTTTTCTTTTAACTCTTTTAAATCAACATTTTCACTTTCATAATTTTCACTAAAAAAGTTTTCTACACTCTCATAAAAATCTAATTTCAAATTATCCTTTTTAATTTCACTTGATTCTAATTCATTTCCATTTATAAGTTCAATCTTTCTTTTTAGGTCATTAACATCCATTCCATCCTTAGTCATATTAACGCCTATTATATTAAGTCCATGAGTTTTCATTATCTTCATAGCAGTGTTATGAGTTGGATTTTCACAAAGTATATAATCCCCCTCTTCCGTAAAAGAAGATAATAACATATCAAGCCCCTCTGTAAATCCATTAGTAACTAATATTTCCTTCTCCTCTGAATATGCTCCCTTATTATTCATATAATCCTTTAAAAATTCTATAAGTGGTTTATATCCCACAGCATATCCATAGTTAACTATCTTATGCTTTTCTAAGGCAATTCTATTTAAAAAGGCTCTCTTAAGCTCCTCAATATTAAAAAGATTTCCAAGCGGTGCTATGCTTTTAAAAGAAATCATTCCTTTTTCCCACTTATATTCACTCTTCACAATATCAAGCCTCTTTGCCATTAATCCATACTTATTAATATTTTCATTCCAATTAACTTCCCATTTAGGAGAAAAATTATTATACCCAAAATCAAAATTATTTTTTATTTCACTACATTCTATCCTATTAGAAATTCCTTCTCTTACAAAAGTGCCCTTTCCCTTTGTAGTCTTTATATATCCCTCTTCTTCAAGAATTTCATAAGCAGACATAACAGTATTTCTTCCTATAGACAAAATACTACTAATCTCTCTTGATGAAGGAAGCTTACTACCTTCTATTAGAATCCCTCTATTTATAAGATTTCTAATATAATCAGCTATCTCTATGTATTTTTTCTTTTCTCCACTAAAAGTTAAATTTTTAAACATAACTTCCTCCATCCTTAATCACTTTATTTACCATATAAACTAACTAAATTTTATCACATATTATTTTTCCTCTTCAAATATACCTCATCAAAGAACCTTATAATCCAATCAAATAATTAAACATACTACTTTAAAAATTTAGTAATTATTAATTCTTAATTTTATTTATAATAGTTTTTTTAAATTTTTATTATTCTATATCTTTTATATTTTAAACTTAACTTTTCTTTATCATAATTTTTATTCTAATATTTGTAAACTAAAGTAAATTTTACACCTAAAGCTAAAGCATATAAATTCTAAAAATGCACATCATATTACTGTTGAAATAAGTTCAACAATAATTTCATTAAGTAATTTTTTCAAAAAATAATTGGACTATAAGGAGATGTTTGTTATGAAACATAATTCAAGTATTGGATGTACAGTTTGCGAATGTAAACACCATTGCGAAGATGACAATTATTGTACTCTAGACAAAATTCAAGTTGTAAAAAACAATTCTGATGCACACTGCTGTGAATGCACTGATTGTGGAAGTTTTGAAAAAAAATAATATTTTTTAAATTAATTTTCAGCACCCCAAAAAGAGGCTGGTATAAGCCTACAATTAAAAAAACAAAATGACTTTTGATATTGCAAAAGTCATTTTGTCTATTTTATATTTCAAATTCTAAAACTTTAATAAATAATAAACCTTATCTATTTTTACTTTTTAAAGCTATGTTAATTTTTTTTATTCTTTTCTTTTCAATAAGATAAAATGAAATCCATATTCCAAAGTACACTAAAAAGCTACCTAATATACTTCTTATATTTATAGAAAACCATCCAACATAAGAAGCAGCTAATAAAAATGTTAACATTCCTATAAAGAAATGGATTAATGTTTTAGTAAAAAAGTTTATATTTTCAAAGTAGTATATTACAGAAAAACCTACTGATACACCTCCAACTATACAGGAAGCTAAAAATTGCTTTAATAATAAATTAAAGTCAATCATAAATCCCCCACCTATGGTCTTAGCTATTAAAAGAATTATTATCTGATTTATAAAAACTCCAAAAGCTGCTCCCATAAAAAATCTTCTTAAAAACATTACTAAAAATTTTTTCATATTACTTTCCTCCCATATTTAAATACTCTTTTATATTTTTCAAATATCTTCTAGATACATATTCTTTTTTTCCATTCTCAAAGTTTACAACTAAATTTCCATTAAACATCTGTTCAAAATTTAAGACTTTATCCATATTTATAATTACTCCTTTAGATGCTCTTATCATGGAAGTTCCTTTTAAACTTTCTTCTAACTCTAAAATAGTATGCTTAACGTAGAATAATTCTTTTTCTGTGTATAACCACACTTTTCTAGATTCTGTATAAAAACAATATATCTCTTCTATGTTTATAAGGTATATTTTCGAATTTCTGTAAGCAGTTAATTTTTCTAACTTTTTCCCTTCTAATACCTCCATTATTTCAGAAACTTTTTTATCTAACTTTGGTGCTCTTATATCTACAAAAATATCTTTTAATTTATCATCTATATCTACCCTTATTTTCATTATCAAACCTCTCTTTCCTTTTCTATTAAAAGTATATAATTTTCTAAAATTTATTTAAACAGATTTTGAATATGTGGTTAATTTCAATGTCTAAGTGGCATTCATATCCTCATAAATTACCTATTTATTTTTTCTTAAGAAAGATTTTAGGTAAAAAATTGCTTTTCAAGAATAAAATATTACCTTAATCATTAGATTTTTTGGCAACTTGTTTTGATATAGTGTTATCTAAAAGAACAAAGAAAAATAGGTCACAGCTTTATTACTGTGACCTATTTTTCGATCTAATCATTAAGGATCGCACTAGTCGTCTTAATTTTCTTTTCAACAGCTTCACTAAACATTTCTTTTATTACTTCTGTATATAATAAATCTAATAAAAATATTTGTGGTATTTTTGATGATATTGATCCAGTTTCAAATATTGTTTCAGCTGATGTGTATGTAAGCTCATAATCAGATAATTTTCTTAATGGATTATCACTCTCTTCTGTTAAAGTTATTATTTTTGTACCATTTTCTTTAGCTTGTTTAACAGTTTTTATTACCTCTTTAGTAGTACCAGAGTTGGAAATAGCCACTATTACGTCATCATCATTTGTTATAGAGGATATAATAACCATTGTATGACTATCAGTTACAGGTACTGTTGTAAATCCAATTCTCATAAATTTATAATTAATATCCATAGCAACTATTCCCGAATAACCTATACCTATAAAATAAACTCTCTTTGCATTCATTATTAAATTTCTACACTTACACATTAAATCTAAATCAATATTCTTAACTGTTTGGTCTAATATGTTAATAGATGATTTTAACATCTTATTTGCAGTTTCTTTTACACTCTCATCTCTATTAACATGCAAATTTATAATGCTTGTATTTTTTTTATTTGAAATCTCTTTTGCTAGAGTAACTTTAAAGTCTTGGAAGCCATTGAATCCAAGCTTCTTGGTAAACCTTGTTATAGTAGCTTCTCCTAATCCTGATTCCTTAGCTATTATAGATATTGATTTATATATAATATTATCTAAATCTGACTTTATATATTTAATTAATGTCTTTTCTGACTTAGTAGCTTTAAATTTTGGACTTTCTAATTGTTCTAATATTTCCATAAAGCACCTCTTGATATTTTAATATTTTGACTCAATTCTACGATTATAGTTACATACTCTTAACTTATACTTTCAACTTTTTTTATTATACTTAAATCTTAATACTAAATGACTATTTGTATCAAATTTCAAATAATCACCACCTAATTTATTATAACTTATTAGAAGATAATAAAAAGCATAGTCAAAACAAATATTTGTCTTGTAACTACGCTTTTCTAAAGTAATCTTCTAACCTATATATAGTTTAGATTAGAAATTTATCTCAAATTAAATCCTTATAACTAATTTAAATTTTCCCCTTTAAATTATAATAAGCTCCTTTCATTCCTGCAGTATTTTTCAGTTTTGCAAAGGCTATGTTAGTATTATTATAAACTGATTCTATTAAGTACTTTCTTAAGTTCTTTTCTATTAGAGGTCTAAAGATATCTTCTCTAGCCATTATTCCTCCCCCTAAAACTACCACTTCTGGATTTATTAAATAAACAATATTTGAAATTCCTAAAGCTATATTATCAGCTAATTTTTCAACTTCATCTTTGCATATTAAATCTCCATCTTCATAATTATCTAATACATATCTTCCATCTATACTACTAGGATCAAGACTTTTTCTAAAAGCTACATTTCTAACTAAAGCATTTGTTGATGCAATATTTTGAATGTGCTCTCCATTAACAATCATATATCCAATTTCTCCAGCAGAATTACTAAACCCATGTAAAACTTTACCATCCATTATTAAAGCTCCGCCAATTCCAGTACCTATAGTTAAGCAAACCATTGAATTAGTACCTTGTCCTGCTCCACCAAAGAATTCTCCTAATGCCGCACAATTTACATCATTTTCAACAAAACAAGATAAATTAAATTCTTCCTCTAATATTTTTTTAACTTCAACACCAGTATAATTAGGTATTGTTGGACCAGCATAAAGAATTTTCCCTTCTTTAGGACATACCATTCCTGCTGTTGATACACCTATTCCACGTATATCATTATTACTCTTAATCTCATAGATTATATCTTTAACTTTATCTATTATACTTAGTCCACCTTTATATGCTTCAGTATCTCTCTCATTAGTCTCTAATAATATTCCATATTCATTTATAACTCCGTATTTTATACTAGTTCCCCCTATATCTATAACTGCAAATAAATCCATACATATCACCTCTATTTAAATTTTTATTCTCTAAAACTGTTATAAATAATAAAGGTTGCACCAAAAATAACTTAAAATAAAAATTATAAACCTAACTATATTTAGCTTAACAGTTTATTACTTTAAGTTTTGATACAACCTCATAAAATACTATAAAATTACTTTATATATAGCTTACTTTACATCTGAAGGCTCACTATCATCCTTTAAACATGTCATGTGTATATCATCTGGGTAGCAAATAATGAAATCCCCCGCTTCTAAAACTACTGTAGAATTTTCATCACCTACAAAAGATAAGAAATCTTCTTTTTCAACAAACTCTTTAAACTCTAAATTTTGTTTAAAATTAAGATTTATTCTTTCTCTCCCACTAAAAACCACATGAACATCTATATATTTCTTATGACCTTCCCAAAAACGATCTTCTTTATTTTTTGTAGTATAATTAACTCTGTTAAAAAATAACTCTTCATCTTTTATTTTATGAGTACCCACTTTAAAATCTATTACATTATTATTTTTTGCATGTAGTAAAGCTTCCTTAACAAGCTTTGGTAGATAATCATAACCTTCTAAATTTATTAAACTGCCGAATATCATCTAATTCACCTCTAAAATATTTAATTTTAAAGTATTGATGATTTTAAGCTAATTTTAGAATCATCTAAAAATCACCACTTACTCTAATTAGACATTATTTTTTATTTATGCTAAACATTAATAACTTAGTTGTTATTATATACTGTTGCTTTATTTAAAGTATTTTCATCAACTAATTGAGATTGAGTCATTAGTGAAACTATCATTCCTACTATAACTGAAACACCTATTGATATAATTGAATATGACCATATGCTTACATCGAATCCGCCATATTTACATACTATAACAGCTATTGCTGATGCTATAAATCCAGCATATGCCCCTGCTTTTGTAGCCTTTTTAAAGAATATTCCTAATACGAAAATTCCAGCTAAAACACCAAGAACAAGTCCCATAAACCCATTAAACCATTCATAGGCTGAGTTTACTCCACCATTTGCAAGGATTACGGCCATAACTATTGAAGCTATACCAACACCTAAAGATATATATTGAGCAACTTTTGTTTGTTTTTCCATTGACATATCTTTTGTTATAAAATTTTGAATATCTAAAGTCCAGCTTGTTGCAACTGAGTTTAATCCAGTTGAAAGTGTTGATTGAGCTGCTGCATATATAGCTGCTAAAACTACACCTGTTATACCTACTGGTAATTGGAATGCTATATATGATGCAAAAATTTGGTCTTGTTGAGCAGTTTGTAATAATTCTGGATTTTGTCTATAGAATACAAATAATGCTGTTCCTATTAAGTAGAATATAGTAGCCACAAATAATGATAAAACTAAGTTACCATAAGTCATTTTCTTTAATTGTTTTATATCAGTAGTTGTAGTAAACCTTTGCACTATATCCTGACTTGAAATATATGATGAGAAAGTATTTAATCCTCCTCCAACTATCAATAAGAATACACTTGTTTTAAATATATTTGGATTAAATATTGGTTCTTTTGAAGCCAAGAATTTTCCACCTTCAGTTAATTCATTCATAATAGCTCCAAATCCGCCATTTATTGTTGAAATTAAGAATATTAATGAAAATATAATACCTGCTATAAGTACACATCCTTGAATAAAGTCTGTCCATAATACTGACTTTAATCCACCTGTATATGAGTAAATTATTGCAATAACACCCATTGCTATAATAAGTAAATAAACATTTATTCCTGTAAGATTTGCTAATACCATTGATGGTAAATA
>NZ_JARIDH010000068.1 GCF_029267215.1 Clostridium sp.
ACATATATATGCATGAAGATAAAATGAAAAAGCTTGAAAATGAGCCTGAAAAGTTAAAAGAGTACGTTAAAACAGATGAAGAAATCAAAAAGTTAAGGGAAATAAATACAAGACTTAAAGAAGAAGCTAAAAAAATAGATGAAAAAGAAAATAAAAAAGATGAAAATAAGGAACAAGCTTCAAAGAATGAAAATGTAGCAAAGCCTGAAAGTAAAGTTGAAGAAAAGAAATCTGAAACAAAAGTTGAAGAAAATAAGCCTGAAATGAAAGTTGAAGAGAATAAATCTGAAACAAAGGCTGAAGAGAAGAAACCTGAAACGAAGGTTGAAGAGAAGAAATCTGAAACAAAAGTTGAAGAAAATAAGCCTGAAATGAAAGTTGAAGAGAATAAATCTGAAACAAAGGTTGAAGAAAATAAGCCTGAAATGAAAGTTGAAGAGAAGAAACCTGAAACAAAGGCTGAAGAAAATAAGCCTGAAATGAAGGTTGAAGAGAAGAAATCTGAAACAAAGGTTGAAGAAAATAAGCCTGAAAGTAAAGTTGAAGAGAATAAATCTGAGACAAAGGTTGAAGAGAGTAAACCTGAAATAAAGGTTGAAGAGAAAAATAACGTATCAACATTACCAAAAACAGGAGAAGCTAATGGACTACCTTATTTAGGAGGAATTTTTGTTTCTTTAGCAGCATTATTAAAGTTAAATATAAGAAGATTTAAAAAGAATTAGAGTTTTTTTATAAGTACTTTTTATTTAATTTTAATATTATAAGTATATCTTTTTGATGAGAATGAAAATCGTTATTTTTAATTTGATATGCTTATTAAGTAATAATTTTAATATAACTAATTTGTTTATTGCTTTTTCATCTTTTAAGAGAGGTAAGGGGTTAGGAAACCTACTTTTTACTAGAGTTTGAAAAAGCAATATTCATTTAAATTAAAAAATAGAAAAATTTTAAGGAGTATTATAATGAATAAAAAATTGATTTTTTCAATAAGTACCATTGCATTAGGAGTAGCACTTTGTGGGTGTTCAAAAGAAAGTGCTAGCATGAAACAAAAAGATACAACTGAAAAGCCAGGAATTACTGCCAGTGCAGAAGTTTTAAAAGATGGAACTTTTGAAGGCGAAGGAGATGGATTTAATGGAAAAACTAAGGTAGCTGTTCAAGTTAAAGAAGGGGCCATAAAACAAATAGATATTTTAAGTTCACATGATGATGAAAGCTATTTAAACGAAGCTAAAGAGTTAATTCCTATAATGATCGAAAAACAAAGTTCAAAGGTTGATTCAATAAGTGGTGCTACATATAGTTCTAAAGGGATAATTTCAGCTGTGGAAAATGCATTGGAAAATGCTAAGTAGGGGGAGAATTTATGAAAAATAAATCAAAAATAATTGCTGGGGGTATTATTATTACAAGTGCAATTGGGGCAACTAGCTTTGCAATAATTGACCCTTATAATATGCTTAAAAATAAAAAAGCAGATATTCAAGAAAAAAGTTTAAAACTTACAGAAAATATTGAAGAGAATAAAGAGGCTGATGATTCTAAAAAAGAATCAGATAACATGGGTTTAAATGAGATAAAAGATGGAACATATTTAGGAGTTTCAAAAGGGTATGGGGGAGAGATTAAGGTAAATGTTACTATAGAGAATGGTAAAATTAAAAATGTTGAAGTAATTTCTCATTCAGAAACACCTAGATATTTTGAAAAGGGAAGTAAAGTTATTGAAGGTATATTGAAAGAAAATTCTACTAATGTAGATTCTATTTCAGGAGCTACTTTAACTTCTGATGGAATAAAAAATGCTGTTAAAGATGCCTTATCTAAAGCAGGTTTTAAAGTAGAAAAAAATAATAATGAAAAAGATAAATCAAATAAAAGTAGTAAAACTGTGGATTTAAAAGCTAGTAATAGTAAAAGTACAAGCAGTGTGGACTTAAAAGAATATAAACTTAAAGACGGATCATATATAGGAGAAGCTATAGGTTTTAAAGGAAATATAAAAGTAAAAGTTATAATTAGTGGTGGTAAATTATCAGATGTTAAAGTAATTAGTCACAATGATGATGCAGAATTTTTTAATAAAGCTAAAGGGGTAATTATTAAAATATTAAGAAATCAAGGTACTTCAGGGGTTGACACAGTTTCAGGAGCTACATATTCAAGTAGAGGTATATTAAATGCTGTTAATTCAGCTTTGAATAAGGTGGCTAAAGAGAATAAGGGAGCTATAAATACTATAAAAATTTCTAATAATACACCTTTAAATTCTACTAGTAGTATTAATGTAAAAGATATTGTTAAAGGTATTTTAAATCAAAATAGTATTATGATAAGTAGAAATCCAAATAACAATATAAATTTAAAAGATTATAAATTTAAAGATGGAGAATATATAGGAGAAGCTAAAGGATTTAATGGAAATATAAAAACAAAAGTTGTAATAAAAAATGGTACATTAGTAAATATTGAAATAGTTAATCATAAAGATGATGAAGAGTTTTTCAAAAGTGCTAAAAAATTAATATTTAAAATATTAAAAAATCAAGGAACTACTGGAATTGATGCAGTTTCAGGGGCTACTTATTCAAGTAATGGAATATTAAACTCAGTTAATGATGCACTTAAAAAAGCAACTAATAAAGAAAGTATTAATAAAGATAATGTAATTGTTTCTAATAAAGATACTAATTTATTACAATCCAATAAAGATGTAGCAAATAATAGCAATAAAAAAGAAGATAAAGATAATACAAACAAAGGAATTAGAGATTTATCTAAAGATAATACTACAAAAATTGATTTAAATGATAAAGATGTTAAGTTTTTAGATGGTGAGTATATTGGTGTAGGAAGAGGATTCAAAGAAGGTAACATCAAGTCTAAAGTAGTGATTGAAAATAACAAAATAAAGAGTATAGAGGTTGCGACAATAGAATCTGGAGATTATGGAGATGATGGTGATAATTTTAGAGAAAAAGCTATAAAAGTGACTGACTATATGATGGGTGAAGATAGACAAAAAGTATTTAATGATTTAATGCTTCACGATAAGCTATACAATGAAATTTTAGATGCGGAAAATTCTTATGAAAAAGCAAAAGAATTAACTGGAAAATATGCAGAAAAATTAAAAAATGAATCTAAAAGTGAAAATATAGATTTTTATAGAAAGACTGTTTCTAATGTTGTAAAAGATTATTTAAAAGAAAAAAATAAAGCTAAGGTTTTTGATGCAGTATCAGGAGCTACATATAGTGCTAAAGGAATAGCTCGTTCAATACAAGATGCCATGAATAAATCAGCTAATGATTATAAAACTGGAAATACTATAAACAACTTAAAAATAAAAACTCCAAGTAAAAAGAGTATGAATATAAAATTCGAATATGCAGATAAAGAAGAAAAATTGGATTTATCAAATTTAAAAGTAATATTATCAACTAAAGATGGAAAAGAAAAAGAAGTTTCATATGATAAATTTAAAGAAAATGGAATAGAAATATATGATCAAAAAACAGGAAAACCTGTTTATGATGGAATGAAATTAGATTACAAATCAATTCGTGGTTATGGTATAGATGCTATTATTGAGCATAAAAACTCTCTATATAAAGACAAGTTATTAATATTACCAATATTTTCAGATAAAAATTACTTAACTGGAATAGAATATAGTATAGATGAAGGAAAAACATGGAATAAATTCTTTGATTTAGTAGTACTTTCTAAAAATATAAATTCATTTCAAACAATAAAATTACCTAAAGAGCTTAAAGGTAAAAACATATTACTTAGAGTATTATCTGCTAAAAATGATAAATATTTATTACAGCCAGATAAAGAAGGGGAAGTTTTAAAAATTGAAAATAAGAGATATGCTTTAAAGACTACTGAGAAAGAAAAATTAAGCAACTATAATATTCCAAGAATTTTTAGTATTGGTTTTGAATTTACAGAAAATGAAAAAGGAAGCAATATTAAAAATTCAAATTCATCAAATAGTTCAGTTAATAAAGATGAAAAGTATTTAGATGGTGTATACACAGGTTCTGGAATGGGTTACACAACCAAACCTATTAAATCAAAGGTAACATTTGAAAATAACAAAATAAAAAGTATAGAGGTTGCAACAAAAGAATCTGGAGATTATGGAGATGATGAGATACCTTTTAGAGATAAGGCTATAAAAGTAGTTGACATCTTAAAGGAGAATCCAGAAAAGGCAATAAATGATGTAATGCTTCTTGATGAAATAACTAATAAAATATTAAGTTCAAAAAATCCTTATGAAACAGGTAAAGAATTAATTGGGGATTATGCAGAAAAGCTTAAAGATGTTGAAAAAGATACCTTTGATGGGCCAACAGTAAAAACTCACACAATAGTAGCATCATATTTAAAGGAACGCAAAAATTCAATTGCTTTAGATGCTGTTTCAGGGGCTACATATAGTGGTAAGGGAATTATAAAATCTGTAAAAGATGCTATGGATAAGTCAGCAAATGACTATAAAACAGGAAATACTGTTAATGACTTAAAAATAAAAACTCCTGGGGAGAAAAATATTTTTGTAGATTTTATTAATTCAGAGAAAGAGAAAAAATTAGACTTATCAAATTTAAAAGTAATTTTAAGAACTAAAGATGGAAAAGAAAAAGAAGTTCCATATGATAAGTTTAAAGAAAATGATATAGAAATTTATAATGAAGAAACAAAAGAACCTATTTTTAATGAAATGATTTTAAATAGAGAAAACTTTAAAGGTATGAATGCCGTAGTTAGACATAAGAAATCTTTATACAATGATAAATTAACAATAATAAAACATAAAATTAATGATAATTATATAACTGGACTTGAGTATAGTTTAGATAATGGGGTTAAATGGAATAATGTTTCTAATTTAAAGAAAGTTTATGATGCAAACAATATTCATTTTGAGCAAGAATTAAAAATATCAAAAGAAGATAAGAATAAGGCATCCTTTAGATTAGTTTCAAAAAATGGAGATAAATACAATTTAGAAATAAAAGAGAAAATAGAAGGAACTAATGGATATTACTATTTAAGCCCAAGAAAAGAGGATCAAGCAAAAAATAAAAATATTCCAAGTGGATTCTATATAAGATTTAAACATGAAGATACTTCTAAAAGTGAAATATCTAAAAATTTCGAAAATGTAAGTTATGTTAGAATATATTTAAATGACTCTCAAATATATAAAAAACATTTAGGAAAATTAAAAGTTGGGGATACTATTGATTGGACAGGTGCCAAGTTTAAATTTAAAAATAGGCAACAAGAGTCAATAAGAAATATCTTCACAGAGGAAGAGCTTAATAAACTTACAAATAGAGAAGAGTTTGAAAAAAGAGGAAGCATATCTTATGAAGATCTTGAAAAGTTAGGTATAGAAATATCACCAAAACAAGGCACTAAAATAACAGATGGTATGATTCCAAGTGATAAAAATTATTCTGAACTTCAAATTAAATTAAATTATAAAGGAAAAATTTTAAAAGTTAGAGGTGGAGGAATCAATGGAGATGATGACTTTGCTGGAATATTCTTAAATAAAAAGAATTAAATCCTTTAATATTTGATTTATTAAAAGTAAAAAAGAAATTTAAATAAAATTATTTAGTTCTTATAACTAGAGTTTTATTTGAAAGATATATAAATTAAATATTTACACTTTAGGAGAATTTATTTAAAATAAATCCTCCTATTTTTTTATATTTATTTTATGAAAAGTATGTTTAAGCTAATATAAAATAATTTTAGATGAAAATAGAGTATATTATCCTAGTTTTTTTATATTATATTTCAAGTTTAGGTGCTTTTATTAAGTTTGTCTTTTCTTACATAATATAAGGTCCAAGTAATATTGCTTATAATAATTAACATTACAATTAAAGGAGTCCATAAAAATTGTGGGATTATAAATAATATTACAAAGCCTATAACCCAAATAATCATTGAACATATTAAATATTTAAGAAATAATTTCAAATAATCACCTACTTTAAATAATAGCTTAAAATTTATAAGACTTTTTTCGTAAAATTTTTTTGTTTAATTCAAGTGATTGAGAAGAAAAAAGTAAAATTATAAAATATACTTTTATTTTCTTAATTGCTTTTATATAATTCTTAATTCTTTATGGCAAATCTTAAAATACTGGACCTGTATATTCAAATTTTTCTAATTTATCAAAGTCATAAGTTTTTAAAGTTTCTAAAGAATCTATGTAAGAAGTTAAACTATCACTTATCATTAAGTTAACAGGTTTTCCAGTTAAATTAACTACTATAACTGGCTTTCCACTTGCATATGCATATCCACATTCCCAAGCTGTTCCACTATCTGAGTAATTTCCATTACTTATTATTGCAACAACTACATCTGAATTTTTTATTCCTTCTAAATCAGCATTAAAAGTTTCAGTTCTCCATTCTTTAGAACCAAATTCTAATTGGCTTTTTAATTCAAATGGTGCAAATACTTCAAATCCTCTTTCTTCTCTTAAAACTTTAAGAACACTGTGCATTCTTTCAAGTTCATCATCATTGAAAAATGGACTAGCTAAATAAACTTTTTTCACGTGTTTCCCTCCAAATAATCATATAGTACTAATATTATAAATGGTAAAGTATATTTTGTCACTTTCAAAGGATTTATAAATATAAATAAAGAAGACAAGGAGATTTAGGATTATTTATAAAATTTTAATTTATTTTTAATAGTATTTCGTTAAGTTTTTTTGTTAGCTCTTCGATTTGAACTAAATCTTCAGAAGAAAGTGATGAAATTTTTTCTCTAAGATTTTTTTTGGCAAATTCTCTTTGTTTAGTTGAAAATTCATATCCTTTTTGTGTTATGCCAATTCTTATAACCCTTCTGTCATTTGGATCTGGGAATCTTTCAACAAAGCCTTCTTTAATGAGTTTATCTATAATTGGAGTCATATTTGACTTTGATATTGATAAATCTTTTGCAATTTTTGAAACAGAAGCATTTTTACTATATATTAAATAAAAAATAACTTTAGCATGAGATGATGGAATTGATAATCTTTTTATAATATCATCATGATTAAAAACTTTTCTGTTTAGAGATAACAACAAAGAATACAACTCATCAGAAGCTAAATTTAAATTTTCTAAATTACTCATTATTTCACCTCCTATATTATTTGAAAATTTATTTTAATGTATCAATATTAAAAGTTTTGAATAAAATTTGTAATTTTTATTAACAGCGTTACTTATTAATTTATTTTTAAATTGTAATATTATTATACTATAAAAATAGTTGTTGACATAGAATAGTTATGAAAATATAATTAATATAAAAATATAACTAAATTAGATAGTAAAATTGAAATTTTATAAAGAAAAGAGGAAGAGTAATGTCAAAGCTAATTAAATACTTAAAACCATTTACTACATCAGTTTTAGCTGTTATAATACTTCTTTTTGCTCAGGCTATGTTTGATTTATCTTTGCCAGATTATATGTCAAATATAGTTAATGTAGGAATTCAGCAAGGTGGTATAGAAAATGCTGTTCCAAAGGTTATAAGTCAGAGTGAATTTGAAAGACTAAAACTTTTTATGAGTAAAGAAGAACAAGGAAAGTTAGAAAACAGTTATACCTTATTAGATAAAAACAATCTTTCGCAAAGCGAATATGATGAATATGTAAAAGAGTATCCGGCTTTAAAAGATGAAGCTATATATAAGTTAAATAAAGAGGATGAAGAAAAAATAAATGAGTTGAATCCTATATTAGGAAAGTCAATTCTTGTTGCAGGCATGATTGAGGATAAGGGATTAGAAGCATTTACTAGTAAAAAGAGTGGAGTATCAGGAATGTCTATGAAAACTGATATGCCTAAAGAAAAAATAAATCTTAAAGAGACTAATTTAAAAGGAAATAATGATCCTTTTCTTATGATTAAAAACATGGCAGAGTCTCAGAAAAATGAAATGTTAAAAGAAATAAATAAAAAAATTTCTGAGATGCCAGAGAGCATGGTAATTCAATCAGCTGTTCCTTATATACAAAAGCAATATACTGCTTTAGGGATGAATATTGAAAAGATACAAAGTACATATATACTAAAAACTGGTGGAATAATGGTTCTACTTGCTTTAGGTAGTATGGTTGCGGCAGTTTCTGTCACATTAATCGCAGCAAGAGTGGCTGCTGGCTTTGGTAGAAATCTTCGTGGAATGGTATTTGGAAAAGTTGTTAGATTTTCAAATGCAGAGTTTGATAAATTTTCAACTGCATCACTTATAACACGTAGTACAAATGACATTCAGCAAATTCAGACATTAATGGTTATGCTTCTTAGAATAGTTGTATATGCACCTATTTTAGGAATAGGAGGTATATTTAGAGTAGTTCACACTGATACAGGAATGTCTTGGATAATAGCTGTTGCCTTGGCTGCCATCCTTTCATTGGTAGTAGTTATGTTTGGACTTGCTATTCCAAAATTTAAAAAGGTTCAAAATCTTGTTGATAAGTTAAATTTAGTAGCTAGAGAATCTCTTACTGGAATGCTTGTAATTCGTGCATTTAATACTGAAAAACATCAAGAAGATAAGTTTGATGGAGTAAATAGTAACCTTATGAGAACAAATCTTTTTGTTAATAGAATAATGGGTGGTATGATGCCAGCTATGCTTCTTATTATGAACCTTATAACTATTCTTATTGTATGGGTTGGCTCACACAATATAGATAATGGTGTTATGCAAGTTGGTGATATGATGGCATTTATTCAATATACAATGCAAATAATCATGGCATTCTTAATGATATCAGTTGTATCAATAATGCTTCCTAGAGCCTCAGTTTCAGCAAAACGTGTAGCAGAGGTTTTAGAAACAGAAACAAGCATAGATGATCCAGAAAAAGAAGAAGAGTTTAATTCTTCAAAAAGAGGATATGTTGAATTTAAAGATGTTTCATTTAAATATCCAGGGGCAGAAGAGTATGTACTAAGAGATATTTCATTTACTGCTAAACCAGGAGAAACAACAGCCTTTATAGGTGGTACAGGAAGTGGTAAGTCAACACTTGTTAACTTAATTCCTAGATTTTATGATGTTACAGAGGGAGAAATATTAGTTGATGGAACAGATATAAGAAAAGTTTCTCAACATGATTTAAGAGAAAAAATAGGATATGTTCCTCAAAAAGGAGTATTATTCTCAGGAACTATAGAAAGTAACTTAAAATATGGGGATGAAGATGCTTTAATGGAAACAATTGAGGAAGCAGCTAATATAGCCCAGGCTACTGAGTTTATAAATGAAAAAGAACTTAAATTCGCAGAAGAAATTTCACAGGGTGGAAATAATGTATCTGGTGGACAAAAACAAAGACTTTCAATTGCTAGAGCTTTAGTTAAAAATCCAGATGTTTATATTTTTGATGATAGTTTTTCAGCCCTTGACTTTAAAACAGATGCAAAGGTAAGAAAAGCACTTAATGAGAAAACAAATCATAGTACTATGATTATAGTTGCACAGAGAATTAGTACAATTATGGGAGCAAATCAAATAATCGTACTTGATGAAGGTAAGGTTGTTGGAAAAGGAACTCATAAAGAACTTCTAAATAATTGTGAAGTTTACAAGCAAATAGCTTTATCTCAACTTTCAAAGGAGGAGCTAGGCAATGAGTAAGGAAAGAAGACAAAGAAGTGGAGGCATGGGTGGCCCAATGGGACATGGGGGCCAAAGAAAATTTGAGAAAGCAAAGAATTTTAAAGGTACAATGAAAAAGCTTGTACAATACTTACAACCATATAGATTTCAAATAATTACAGTTTTATTATTTGCAATAGGGAGTGCAGCTTTCTCAATAGTTGGACCTAAAATATTAGGTAAAGCAACTACTAAAATATTTGAAGGGTTAATAGAAAAGATATCTGGTGTTCCAAATGCTTCAATAGATTTTGGTTATATTGGAAAAATCGCAATTATATTAGTAGTTTTATACTTAGTAAGTGCATTTTTTGGATTTATCCAATCATTTATTATGGCAGGTGTAGCGCAGAAGGTTTCTTATAATTTAAGAAAACAAATTTCAGAGAAAATAGATACTTTACCACTTAAATATTTTGATAGAAGAACAAATGGAGAAGTCTTATCAAGAATTACAAATGATGTTGATACAGTTAGCCAAACATTAAATCAAAGTTTATCTCAAATTATAACTTCAATAACTACATTAATTGGTGTATTAATAATGATGTTATCAATAAGTTGGATAATGACATTAGCAACATTTGTAATACTTCCAGTTTCAATGATACTTATATCTTTAGTTGTTAAGAAATCACAAAAATATTTTAAATCTCAACAAGAATATCTTGGTCATTTAAATGGTCAGGTAGAAGAGGTTTATGGTGGACACAATATTATGAAGTCTTTCAATAGGGAGGCTAATGTAACTAAGGAATTTGATGTATTAAATGATACTTTATATAAATCAGCATGGAAATCACAATTCTTATCAGGTATGATGATGCCAATCATGTCTTTTGTTGGAAACTTAGGCTATGTTTTAGTTTCAATACTTGGTGGATGGTTAACAATTAAGAATATTATAACAGTTGGTGATATACAAGCTTTTATTCAATATGTACGTTCATTTAATCAACCAATCTCACAAATAGCTCAGATTGCCAATGTAATGCAATCAACAGCAGCAGCGGCTGAGAGGGTATTTGAATTTTTAGATGAAGAAGATGAGGTTAAAGATCCTGAAACTTCAATTGATACTTCAAATATAGAAGGAGAAGTTGAGTTTGAGAATGTTAATTTTGGATATAATCCTGAGAAAACAATAATAAATGATTTTTCAGTTGATGTTAAATCAGGTCAAAAGGTTGCAATTGTTGGACCAACAGGGGCAGGTAAAACAACAATAGTTAAATTATTAATGAGATTTTATGAAATTAATAATGGAAGTATTAAAATAGATGGCCATGATATAAGAGATTTTAAACGTAAAGATTTAAGAAATCTATTTGGTATGGTTCTTCAAGATACTTGGTTATTTAATGGCACTATAATGGAAAACTTAAGATATGGTAGATTAGATGCTACTGATGAAGAGGTTTATGAGGCTGCTAAGGTAGCTCATGTTGATCACTTTGTAAAAACATTACCTAATGGATATAATATGGAAATTAATGAAGAAGCTTCTAATATATCTCAGGGTCAAAAACAACTTTTAACTATTGCAAGAGCTTTCTTAAAAGATCCTAAGTTATTAATACTTGATGAGGCTACAAGTTCAGTAGATACTAGAACAGAGCTTCTAATACAAAAAGCTATGGAAAAACTTATGGAAGGTAGAACCAGTTTTATAATAGCTCATAGACTTTCAACAATACGTGATGCTGACATAATTCTTGTTATGAAAGATGGAGATATAGTAGAACAAGGAAATCATGAAGAACTTCTTAAAAAGGGTGGATTCTATGCAAATCTTTATAACAGTCAGTTTGAACAAAGTGATGAATCATAGAAATAGAGCATAATCTTAAGAATTAAAACATAATAATAAAGCTTACAAAAATATTCAGAGAATTTTAATCTCTCTAAGAATTTATAGGGTTTATTAAAATGTATTTTACAAAGTTTTTAGCTTAAATATATGAGGTCGGAATTGAAATTAATATACAAATATTGAAAAATATGCTATCTTAGCTTCCCTAAGGGTTTACCTTAGTAGGGTTAAGTTAGCATATTTTTTTAATTTTATTTTATTTGTAATACATATTATATAAATATTATATTATAATACAAATTATAAGTAATTTATTTTATATACATAAGAAAAGAAAGGGCTGTTTAGTAATTTTAAATTACTATTAAGGGAAAAGGTTATGAAAAGGAAAAAAATATTTGTTAGTTTGCTTGCAAGTTCTTTAATTGTGATATCACTTGTTGGATGTGGAAATTCTAAAAAAAATGATGTTTCTAAAAATGATAAAAATATTGAGGTAAGTACACAAAATGAAGATAGCATTAAATCATTAAGTGGATATTTAGGAGGGACTTATCAGCAACTAGTTCAAAAAAGAGGAGAAGGACTAGATAAGGTTTTAGATGTAGAAGGAAAAAAGGTTATTGATTCAACTAAATATTCCATAAGAATATTTAATTATGATGCTAACTTGATTTTTGCTTTAGATGATTCTAAAAATATAAATTCAATAACAATACATTTTAAAGGAGTAACACCAGATAATTTAATAAATAGTGTTAAAAATGAACTTGGTAATCCAAGTGAAGTTAAGAAAAATGAAAAGACTGAATCAAAAGATTATGAGTGGAAGATGGATAAATATCAAGTTGTACTTTCAGAATTAGGTGATGAATCAATTATAAGTATAAATAAAGATTATATTTAATAATCAATGTTGAGAATTATTTCTATCTTTTATAAGATATTATTGTTCATAGGAAAAAAATAATAGTTTTTATATATGTTAGGGCAAAAAACTTGTGGGCATCAAGCATGAGTTTTTTGCCCATTACTTTAATTGGGAGTCTGGTACCAGAGATAGTTCAAAAACTATTAGTTTCTTATTTTTTTATGTATTTTATTATAATAAATAAAGATTTGATTTTTAAATTTTATTATAATTAAGCATTTAAGGAAGAATTTTTGAAAATTAGGTTATAAATTGAGAAAATATTAGAAAATTTAAGGAAATATTATATTTTACTCTTAAAATAGAATTTTTTACAAATATATAACTTAAAATAGTATTAATTTATTTTTTACAAAATATTTGTAAAGGGGTAATATGAAATCAAGATAAGGAATGAGTTTTATTTGGATAGTTCCTTTCTTATAAAGTAAAAAATTAATATTAAATTTTTATAAGAAGGTGTTTATTATGTCAAAAAATCATCAAATTAATCATTGTAATTGTGAAAAGACAATTAAAGTAGAAAAAGAAAAAATGGCTGAAGTTAGAAGAGAAGAAGAGAAAATGGCTAATAAAATAAAATCTCATGAAAAACATTGTGGAAAATAGTGCTTTAATGTAAATTGAAGCAAATTTGGAATTAGGATATAGATGAGTTTATAAAATAAACTCATCTATATCCTAATTTTTTGTAAATAAAAAGTTATGTAATATCTATTTATATGTTAAGTAATTATAAGTTTAGATTTTAAGAAAAAATATGCTTATAATACTTGTAATGAATATATGACAGTGTTATAAATATATAGTAGATTTTAACTTATTAAATTTTTGATTAGATTAATATTAATTCAAATATTAAGAAGTTCTAACTTAGATAGGTAATAAGATAAATTTAAAATATAATTTTTAGTTGACTAAGGAGGAATTTATTATGTACGTTGCTTTTGGAAATAGAGTTTTAGATAGTCAGGAAATAAAGAAAGATATTGAACAAAATACTGATGCAAAAGTTGTAAGTGATTTATGTAAAAGTTCAAAAAGAGAGGATATCATAGCTTATAAGTTAAGTATAGATATGGAAATATTAAGAGGACTTATAAAAGAGAACCTTAAATTAAAAAGCTTAAATGATGAGGAACTTTTTGAAGATTATTTAGATTTAGCAGAAGAAGTTGCTGGATTAATATATGAATATGTTCCAGAGGATGCTGTTTTAGATATAAGATCATATAAATGGGATATTACTGATGATGATGTTAAATTAATCATGGTTATGGCTCATGAAGATTTAGGGATTGCTAAGGTTAATGATGTAATGAAAAGACTTTTAAGACAGGTAGACTAATGGTTTATATTTATGTTTTAGAGCAAAATACCAATACTTATGTTTTAGAATTTTAAGCAAATAAAGAATTCATAGGGAGTATAACAATAAGTCATATTTAGCCCTATGGATTTTTTTATTTTTATAGCGTTATTTTATAGAAGTTTTAGCAATCATTTATCTTGATAAAAATTTAAAGAGAGTATTTCAAGATTGTTCTAAAAAAGTTGGAAATATGTAATTGGAGAAATTATAGAAAGTCTAGTATAATGAAGTTATTAAGAAAATATGAATATAAACATTGGTGAAAATCAATTAATATTTAAAGGAGAGTAGAATTTTATATTAGGAGGATGTCCTTATGAAATTTTTTAAAAACATTATATTAGCAGGAGAAATTTTATTAGTTGTATTATTATTGTTTGGTATGGTATCAAAAATCATGGGATATGACATTAATAGTAAGGAAAAATCTAAAAACAGTAGTTATTATACTTATAATGATAATTTACATGATAAGATTTTAGAATAATAGTAATTAATAGGGAGGCGAGAAAATTTGGTTTTAGTACTTACATTTATTTTATTTTTAATGGTTTTTTTAGTTGTAGTAGATTTTTTTTCAGTGTTATTTAGACTTACTGGTGTTCCAATAGAAAAAGCTAGATTTCAAGTGACCTCTCTTTTAACAGGAACAGGTTTTACTACAAAAGAAAGTGAAATAATAGTTCAGCATCCAACAAGAAGAAAGCTTGCTGTTTGGCTTATGGGATTCAGTTATGCCAGTACAGCCACTATTATATCATTTGCAGTAAACATAATAACAAGTAGTGTACTAGATATAGGCTCTTTAGCAGTAGTCATCATATTTACTTTATTTGTATTCTTCTTTCATAAAACTTATTTATTAGAAAAAATAGAAAATAATATAGAAAAGTTTATTGTTAAATCTAAGATTTGGGACAAGATAAATGTTAAACATTTCAATCTAATAACTAAAACAAAGGGATATGGTGTTTATGAAATATACTTGTCAAATAAGTCTGAAATTTTAGGGAAAAATATAAAAGATAGTGGACTTAAAAATCTTGAAATAGAAGTTTTAAATATTGATAAGGGAGATGAATTTATAAGTTTCCCAAGACCTGATTATGAATTTGAAGCCTGTGACAAAATTACTGTTTATGGAAATGTGAAAAATATAAAAGACACTTTCAAACATGTAAATGAAGTAAAATAAATTTAAGTTCTTTTTTAGAGAGTGTTGATTTTATTCAAAAAATAAATATACTTAATTAAAAGTGGAAATCAAAATTTAAAATTCTGCATTTTGAACTTACATTTTTGAATTAATATTAAAAGGTGTTTTATATTTAAGTTTGAATATTAGAGAAAAATAGTTAAAGCAAAGAAAGGATTTATAGTCAAATAACTTCGCTTTTCAAAGCTATCATTTTTTAAATATTCAATGAAATTTTAAAGAGCTTATTAAGTTAATTATAAATCTTAAAATAAAAGAACTATCTTTTGTATTGAAATACAAAAGATAGTAAATTAAAAATAAACAATATATTAAAACAAAGCCTAAATTTATATTCAAGTATTTTTGTCATAGTTTTTTTACTAGTTAAATTTTTAAGTTATTAAGGTTTTTAATCATTTTATTTAATATGATATCAAATGCTAAAAGTTCTCTATCTTGAAGCCCCTCTAAAAGAAGTTTACAGAATTCATTACTTATGCTATTTAACACATTCATTGTTTCTTTTGCTGAGCTTGATATATATAATCTAAAAACCCTTTTATCCTTTTCATCCTTACTTATTGTAAGCATATCTTTTTTTATTAAACTTTCTATAGATCTTGATATTAATCCTTTTGAAAGTCCAGAAAATTCTACAATATCTTTTGCAGTATTGTATTCTAAGTTTTCTTGTAAGAAAACTAAAATTTCAAACTCATTATGAGTTAATCCTAAATCATTTAATGTAGCTGATATAAACTTCTTATAAGTTTTTTTTGCTTTAGTAAATGAAACTAGAAATGCATTTCCATTAGGATTTAGAGCTTTTAAATCCATTAAACTTCCTCCTTAAAATAAACTTTAGCCATTATAAATCTTGATTTGATTATACAAAAAAATGGTTTATAAGTAAACTATTTGTTGGAATTAAAATAAATTAATTTGCATTAATAATAGTTTATTTATAAATATTTTTAGGATTTATTATATAAATTTTTAATAAATGAAATAAATTGTAAACTATTTTATGAAAACCTTTTCTAAAGGTATGATGTAGTGTAAAATGATTTTACTGATAAGATGATTTTAATTTTAATTGAAAATTTAGGGGGATTTTATTATGCAAATATTAATTGGAACATCATTATTATTATTGGTGTTAGGAGGTTTTACATTATTTAGTTATAAAGCGCCACATGGAATGAAAGCTATGGGAGGTTTAGCAAATGCTGCCTGTGCAAGTTTTTTAGTTGAAGCTTTTCACCTAGCATTTTTTGGAGATGTATTCCAAATACCTTTTTTAGCACAAGTAGGTTCATCTAATGGAAGTCTTGGAGGAGTTGCAGCTGCAATTTTAGTACCTTTATCATTAGGGGTTTCTCCAGTATATGCAGTATTAACAGGTCTTTCTTGTTCAGGATTTGGAATATTGCCAGGCTTTATAGCTGGTTACCTTGGTTCATTTGTTATAAAGTATTTAGAGAAAAAAATACCAGCTGGTCTTGATTTAATAGTTATTATTGTTCTTGGCGCTCCACTTGTAAGAGGAATAGCAACAATATCAAATCCACTTGTAGAAACAACTCTACAAAATATAGGAGGCGTTATAACAGCTACATCAACAGCTAGCCCAATAATAATGGGAATAATACTTGGTGGAATAGTAACAGTGGTTGCCACAGCACCTTTAAGTTCAATGGCTTTAACAGCTATGTTAGGATTAACAGGTCTTCCTATGGCAATTGGGGCATTAGCAGTTTTTGGCTCATCATTCATGAATTTTGTATTCTTTGGAAAAATGAAATTTGGAAGTAAAAAAGATACTATTGCAGTTGCTATAGAACCACTTACACAGGCAGACATAATTTCTGCAAATCCAATACCAGTGTATGTAACTAATTTCATAGGTGGAGCAATGTCAGGTATAATTGTTTCATTAATGGGTCTTGTAAATAATACACCAGGGACTGCTACTCCAATAGCTGGTTTTGCTGTAATGTTTGCATATAACCCAGCTGTCAAAGTTTTAATTACAGCGGCAATAATAGTGTTCTTCAATGTTATTGCTGGTATGATAGGATATTTAATATTTAAAAATTATAAAATAATGACAGCAGATAAAATTAGAAATAATAAAGATTACGAAACTAATTTAAATGTTGAAGATGAAGAAGTTTTAGTAGTCTAAAATTTATAGATAAACAGAGGAAGGGATAATTATGAATAATCTTTGTGTTTTTGATATACTAGGTCCAGTAATGGTTGGACCATCATCATCTCATACAGCTGGGGCAGCTAGACTTGGAAAGGTTGCTAGGGCTGTTTCAGGGGAAAAAGTTGTGGATGTTAAATTTTTACTTCATGGATCTTTTGCTAAAACTTATAAAGGGCATGGAACTGACAAGGCTTTACTTGCTGGATTATTAGGTATGCAACCAGATGACGAGAGACTTAGAAATTCATTATGTATTGCTAAAGAGGAAGGATTAAACTTTGAATTTATAGAAAGAGATTTAGGAGATTATCATCCAAACACAGTTAAATTTATTATGAAGTGTGAATCAGGAAAGATTTGCGAAGTATTAGGGTCATCAATAGGTGGAGGAAGCATAGAAATAGTTGAAGTAAATGGGAAAAAAGCAAATTTTAGTGGCTCTTATCCAACTCTTATTACATGTCATGATGATAAATTTGGAACTATAAATAAAGTAACTAAACTTCTTTTAGATCAGGAAATTAATATTGCTTTTATGAATGTTTCAAGAACTCAAAAAGGAATGGATGCTACTATGACTTTAGAGATAGATGATAAAATTGATGATTCGTTAATAAAGAAAATGGAAGAAATAGATGGAATACAAAAAGTTATATTTATAAACTTAGAAGAGGAGAGTGAATAACAAATGAGATTTGCAAAAACTGGGGAAGAACTTTTAGCTATATGCAAAGAAGAAGGTATTAAGCTTAGTGAATATGCGTTAAGATATGAAATGCAAAGCAAAAAACTTTCTAGAGAAGAGGTTTTAGAAAAGCTTTCAAAAACTTTGGAGGTTATGAAAAAATCCTCATCAAAAGGAAGAGAAAAAGAAGTTTATTCACTTAGTGGATTAATAGGAGGAGATGCTTTTAAACTTCAAAGATATCTAGAATCTGGAAAATCATTTACAGGAAATGGAGTAATATTAGCTATGGCTATGGCTATTTCTTCATCTGAAGTAAATGCTTCTATGGGGAAAATAATTGCTTGTCCAACAGCTGGATCATGTGGAATACTTCCTGCGGTTATGTTAACAGCTAAGGAAAGATTAAATCTTCAAGATGAAGATTTATTATATGGTCTTTTGGCAGCTTCATCTATTGGATTAATAATTGGACAAAATGCCACATTTTCAGGGGCAGAAGGTGGATGTCAAGCAGAATGTGGTTCAGCTTCTGCCATGGCAGCTGGTGGTCTTGTAGAACTTATGGGAGGTACGCCAGAAATGTCATTAAATGCAGGAGCGATAGTAATAAAAAATATATTAGGACTTGTTTGCGATCCTGTTGCAGGACTTGTCGAAATTCCTTGTGCTAAAAGAAATGCCTCAGGTGCTGTAAATGCTATATGTGCAGCAGACCTTGTAATGGCTGGAATAGAATCAAAAATACCTTTTGATGATACAGTAAGTGCCATGGCTCAAGTTGGAAAGGCTCTTCCAGAAACTTTAAGGGAAACAGCACTTGGTGGAGTAGCTATCACAAAAACAGGAATTATGTTGAAGAAAAAAGTATTTGGTAAGTAACTTTTTTGTATTAAATTTTATAAAAAGACACCATTATTAAAAATACGTATTTAAGTTAAAAATAATTAAAAACTATACAATAAAAAACAAAAGGCGTAATCAAAATTATTAAATTAATTATTTTGATACGCCTTTTAATAAATATAAAATCTTTTTAATTAAGTTATGTAAATTTATAATTACTTACTGTATAAATTTAATTTTTATTTAAGGCCAATGAATTTTCCTAATACATTTTCAATTCCATTAAAATCAAAAAATCCTAGTATTCCTTTTGGATTATTAACTCCATATACACCTTTTTTGTTATTTACTATAGAAATGTTAATATCTTTATTATCTTTATCAATGGTAATTTCATTGTTGTTTGGAGATAATTTTTTATTATTAACTATTATAGAATTAAGAGTATAACTTAAGGAATCCAACTCTGTAACTTTATACTTTCCAGCAATTAAATAGTTTTTGGAAGTATCAGTATTATTAGAGGTATCTGTTTTTTTATCTTTTAAGTAGGCATTCATATGTATCTTTTCTCCATTTGCAGGAATTTTAAAGTAATATTTTCCGTTAACTCCTCCATCTAAACATATTGTAAAATATTCACTGTTTTTAGAACCATCTGAAATGGTTTTTTGTAAATTGATATTTACAATCTTATAAGGAATATTCACTGTAGGTTTATTAAAAGTCAAATCTATTGTTTTATTAGTAATGGAGTCAACACAATGGAAAGTAGCATTTTCATTAGTATATATTTTTTGTCCTCCGTAATATGGGTCTATAACTTTTATTTTAAATTTGATTGTAAGTTTTCCGTTATCTAAATCACCAAAATTCCAAGAGATAGTATTTTTATTTATGTTTTGAATTCCATTATTTACATCTATTTCTTTACTATCTAAAGTTACTTTTGATGCAATTCCTTTTCCATAACCATCCTTTTCAATAGTAAATGGACCGGTAACAGTATCTGTAATTAAAACATCTTTTCCTAAGGTATTATTTGTAATAATATTTTCAGCTATTTGTCCGTAAATTCTATCGATAGATTCGAGATCACTTGCTTCATAAAACCCTGAATTTTGAACATGTTTCAAGAATCTTCTTGCCTCTTTAAAATGTCTTCTTGATAAATCACCTAAAAATCCAATAGAATATGTATTTATTGGGTGGTTATCATAAGTTAAGTCATCATAAGCTTTTTCAGCTTTAGGAATTGCTTTTCTATTTGAAATTATATGATGATCTCCGTTAATCATATCTGGAAGACCATCTGTAAAAAATACTTCATATTTTTTAGAATCTGGACTTGAATAATCTAAAAATTGTTCATCAACTTTTTGAAATACAGCTTCAGTATTAGTTCCCCAACTTAACTTTATTCTATTTACAGCAGTTTTTAAATTATTAACAGCTATTTTATTGCTAAGATCAATAAATCCATTTGAATTTTCTGATGCATCATTAGGCATTAACACACTTGGATATTCTGAAAATAAAACTACTTCTACTCTTGCGTTTTTAACTTTATTTGATATATTGTCTATAAAATTATTTACACTTTTTTTTACATCACTTAACTTATATTCCATAGTACTTGAGTTATCTAATATCAATACTATATCTACAGGTTTTGCAATTTCTTGAGAATTTTTTTGTACTTTTAAAGATATCTCATATTCACCATCTTTTTCGGTTGGTGTAGCTGTTTTTTCTAGTTTAAAGCTTTTATTAATATTTTGATCTGTATTGTCTGTAGCTTTTACTGTTGAAAAAGGAAAATTTATACTCAAAGTAAAAATTATTAAAATCATTATAAGTTTTTTTATATTTTTCATATTAATTCACCTTATTATTCAAATTTTCTAGATAATATTTTAACTTTGTGTTAATTGAAGGCCAATTTTGTGTTATTGGAGTCTTTATATTGTTATCATTTTTTATTTCATAATGTGGTTCTATAGCTTCAACATTTACATCTATAATAAGTTTTTTTCCTTTATATCTTTCTAAATCATTTGGAGTCATGTTTTTTGTATTCAAAGATACAGAATCTAAAAGTTGGCTTGTGAAATTTTGCTTTGTATTATCATTACTTTTTTCGTATCTTTCTTGTGGTGCAATATTTCTATCATTTTCACCATCAGATATGTTTTTAGCATGTTTAAGTATGCTTGAATAATAATAATAACCGTCATTTCCATTTATCCATTCATCTTTTTTTACCTTATCTATATCATTTAAACTTACAACATTATTTGTGTTAAAATTTAAATGAACAAAACTTGTATCTCCAAGCCAAGGGTTTCCATTTTCATCCACCCATCTAGGGATTATGCTCACTCTAACAAGTTCATTGTTTTTTCCAGTATTTTCAATTTTAACTTTTTTAACTGTTTCTTTTTGTAAAGAATTATTTGGATTAAAATCCTCTGCAATATTAGCTTGAACATTTCCAATAATTAATTTGTTTGTCAATGAATCAGAAGAAGTAAAAAATGCAAATACTGTGACTGAAAAAATACTTGATATGGCAAATATGATTACTAAAATTTTAATTATTTTATTTCCTTTTTTCATAAACATTCCTCTTTTACATTTTATTTTTACCTTTAGATTTATAATTAAAATGGAAAAGCAATTATTTCCTTTTAATATGATGTTATATATTGCAATTTGAATTTTTAAGAATGCAAAATAAAGCCATTTTTAATTTTTTTAAAAAATAGCCTTCAATATATAAGTTTCATATCCTCACAATGTTTAATTTTATATGTAAATTTTACTTTTATTCTAAATAAGAAGCTAAGATTTTTAACTAAGAATTAGATTTAAATTTAGATTGATAGTATGCTAATGAAAATTTAGTATTTATAAATGATGATAATAATTCTTTAAGTTTGATATAGACTTTGAAATATGATTTATATTAGCTATTAATTTAATATAAACACATATTGTGAAATGGTGTTTATTATTGTAAATTTTGTTCATTATATTTTACTATAATTATTAATTCTTTCATGTTATCTCAACTTCTAGAATAAAATAAGAATGGTTTATTGTGTATTTATTAATGTTAAAAATTTTTAGTAAATAGTAAAGTAAATTAATATAATTATAACATAATTTACAATTTAATCAAAATTAAAAATTAAATAAAAATAAATTTGTTAAGTTATTATGAAAAACTAGCTTAGTTATTCGTGAAATTGCTATTTCTTTGAATTTTATATAAGGGTTAAGAAACTAATAAAAAATAGATTTTTAAGCAGTTTTTCTTTTGTATTGTTTTTATTTTAAAAAATGAAGAAAAATAAGTATTTTTATTAGTAATATGATAAATAAATCTTCTTAATAAGATAAAATTTAAAAAGTGGTGTATTTTATAAAAAGACAAATGTGCTGTATATGAATACAGTGAAAAATGGAGGATCTGGGAGAAAAGATGATGAATTTATTAATAAACTTACAATAATTTGTTAAAGTGAGGTTTGATTATGATGAAAAAAATGTATATAATTAAAAATGTGTTAACGAAATAATAAATTTAATGATAAATTAATATGAAATATTGAAAAAATTATTAAGATTATAAACAAAATGGGGGCTTGATATAAATGACACAGGTAAGCGTGGTTTCAGGGCGAGAAAGCTCAAAGAAAAGATTAAAACATCCAGCTGGATTATATTTATTATTTTTCACAGAGATGTGGGAAAGATTCAGTTACTATGGAATGAGAGCATTATTAATGCTTTACTTAACAGCATCATTTGTAACTGGTGGATTAGGATATGATGTAAGTCATGCTGCATCAATATATGGAACATATACAGGACTAGTTTACTTTACTCCAATAATAGGTGGAGAATTAGCAGATAAATATTTAGGACAGAAAAAATCAATTATAATCGGGGCAATATTAATGATTTTTGGTAACTTATCTTTATTTGCTTGGCAGACTAGATGGGCATTATACTTAGGTTTAGGTCTTATAATAATAGGAAATGCTTTCTTTAAGCCAAACATATCAACATTAGTTGGTCAATTATATGAAGATGGAGATAAGAGAAAAGATTCAGCATTTACAATCTTCTATATGGGAATAAACTTAGGTTCATTAATAGCACCAATAATATGTGGATTATTAGCAGAAAACTTTTTTGCTACAAAATCAGGAGAAGTAATCCTTCATTATGGATTTAAATATGGATTCTTAGCAGCAGCTATTGGTATTATACTTGGTGAGATAATATTTATAACTTTATCACCTAAATACTTAGCTCATGTTGGAAAGAATAAAAAAGAAGAAGTTAAAAAAGAAGTTAAAGAAGAAAATAAACCTTTAACTAAGCAAGAGAAGAAGAGAATAGCAGTTATATTAATACTTGCATCATTCGTTGTATTCTTCTGGGCTGGTTTTGAACAAGCAGGAACTTCATTAACATTATTTGCTGAAAAGGCAACTAATAGAAGTTTATTTGGATGGACAGTTCCAATATCATTCTTCCAGTCAATAAATCCATTATTTATACTAATATTAGCACCTTTATTCTCAAAATTATGGTTTAAGCTTGCTAATAGTAAAAGAGGAGATTTATCAGTACCAACTAAAATGGCTATGGGTATGATAGTTTTAGGATGTGGATTCTTATTAATGGTAATAGCTACTATGTCATTAGGTGGAAATGTTGAAAATCCAGCAGTAAAAGTAAGCATGTTCTGGCTTATAGGAACTTATTTCTTTAATACAGTGGGAGAACTTTGCTTATCACCTATAGGACTTTCAATGGTAAGTTCATTAGCGCCAGCGAAATATGCTTCATTATTAATGGGTGTATGGCTTGCAAGTAATGGAGTAGCAAACAAGTTATCAGGATTTATAGCATCATTTATTGGAGAATTTGGGGCTTTAGAATTATTTGCAATGATTTCAGGAGTAAGTATAGGATTAGGTTTAATTTTATTATTACTAAGCAAGAAGATTTCAAAAATGATGGAATAACAGAGTGTAATAAATCAAAAGACACATTAGATTTTCTAATGTGTCTTTTTTATATATAATTATGTATATTTTAAATAATTTAAATTCTAAAATATTCTTCATCTAAATAAAGAAGCATTTCTTCATTTATTGAGACTGGTAAACCAGCATAATCAGAAAATTTCTTAGCTTCTTTAGCTCTTTCATCTTTACTTAATTCGTGGTGATGCTTGATTTTTCCAGTGGTTTTTTCCTCTAAATCTTTCCACTCTTTATAAACTTTTGATAGTTCAGCTTTTAATTTACTTTCTCCCATTTTTAACACTCCTTTTATAAATTCTCAGTATCAAGTCTATGGATTTTTGAAGTTCTCCATTTTTTATAAACATCTTTTAAGTATTTATTATTAATAGAATCAACTACTTTTTGACCATGTTTTTATTATATAATAATTGAGTAAAAATTAACATTATGTAAATGAATAATATAATTGGAATTTAATAACTTATTATTAATTTTACTATTATTTAAATATTTTTAATTAGTATTATTTTAAGTATTTATTAATGAAAGTAGGGAATTTTTTTATAAACATAATATTTAAATTAACTTAAAGCTTTAAAATATTTCTTAGGATGTATGTAATATAAACTTAAAATAAATTTAGAATATATAAGTTATAGATATATAAGTTATAGATATATAATAAGTAATATCAAAATTTAATGAGAAAGTATTTTAAAATAATTTATCATTAAAAAAGAGAAAATATATGGTTATATAACTAATAACTTATAGATATAATAAAAAAACAATTGTTTACTAATAGAAAAGCGCAACTTAAAATTTAAATGAGGTGATACAAAATGGATAATTTAAATGAAATCCTTTCAAAAGAAATTGAAGTTTTTAGAGAACAAGGACATAAATTTCTAAATAAAGAGTTAAATGTAGGACAATTTAAGAAATTATCAGGTGGAATGGGATGTTACGCACATCGTGGTGGACAAGAGTTTATGATTAGATTAAGAGTTCCATCAGGTGTAGCAGGATTAAATTTATTAGAAGAAGCTTATAACTGGGCTATTAAATATAATTTAGATAAGGTACATTTAACAACTCGTGAAGCTATACAATTACATGGAATATCAATAGATGCTGTATGTGATATAATGCAAGAAGGATTAACTAAAGGTATATATACTAGAGGAGGCGGTGGAAACTTCCCAAGAAACGTAGCTTTAAATCCATTATCAGGAGTTGAAATTGGAGAAGTTTTTGATGTTACACCATATGCTTTAGCAACAAATAATCACTACATGAAAAAAATATATACTTACAAATTACCAAGAAAAATAAAAACTGCTTTTTCAAATAGTGAAAGTGATGCAGCTCACTGCACAATAACAGACTTAGGATTTTTAGCTGTTGAAAAAGATGGAGAGAGATTCTTTAAAGTTTATATTGGTGGTGGAGCAGGAAGAAATGCAAGAAAATCTGTTGAATTAGATGAATTAATTCCAGTTAAAGATGCATTATATTGCGTTGACGCCATGATAAATTTATTTATTGCTGAGGGTGACTATAATAACCCAGGAAAAGCTAGAATTAGATACATAGCTGAGAGAATGGGCGATGAAGAGTTTAAAAATTGCTTTAGAAAGCATTTAGAAGAAGTTAAAGCTAAAGGTGGCTTAGATCTTGAAGTTGAAGAGGTTATTTATAACAAAAAAGGTTTAGTTACTGACTTAAAGCATAATAGATTAATACCTCAAAAACAAGAAGGATTATACTCTGTTTTATTCCATCCAATCGGAGGACAACTTGAATTAGATCTATTAAAAGAGTTAATTGATGCTATAAAAAATATAGAAGAAGTAGAAGTAAGATTAGGCATGGATGAAAATCTATATATAAGAAACTTAAATGGAAAAGAAGCAGAAGAAATACTAAAACTTACTCAAGGAAAAGGTGGAGAAACATTAACTGAGAGAAGTGTATCATGTATAGGTGTTCCAGTTTGTCAAATGGGAGTTTTAGAAAGCCAATACACTTTAGAAGAGATTGTTAAAGCTTTAAAAGAAAATAAGGTTGAAGAAGGATTACTACCAAGAATACGTATATCAGGATGTCCAAATTCATGTGGTATGCATCAAATTGGTGAAATTGGATTTGCTGGTAAAAAGAAAAAAGTTGATGATAAACTAGAAAATGTATTTGAATTACATTTCGGAGGAAAAGTAGGAATTCATAACATAAATATAGGAGAGTATTACGGAGATATTCTTCAAAGAGAAGTACCTAATTTCTTAATTAAGGTTGCAAATGCTGTAAAATTTGATAATTCAATATTTGATAAGTGGATAGAAGAGAACAATGAAAAGTTCAAAGCTATCTTTGAAGAGTATAAAAAGTAGTTGTTCATAAAATATTTACAAAATCCAAAAAAACTTCAAAGTGAAGTTTTTTTGGATTTTTTTAAATTTTTTATTAGTTTTATCTGAAGTGGCTTTTTAAAACACTTTAAAGTGAAAAAAATATAAAATTAAAGTTTACTAATACTAAGTATTTTTCTTAGTTTTTATTACCGAGGTTTTGAAATGTATCTCTTTGGATGGCTTGGTTAAAAGGGTTTAGAGAAAAAAGTGTGGTAAAAAAATAAATAGTGATATATAATGAATTCGAATTAAATCCAAAATAATTATTTTGGATGACCTTTATATTTTTTTAAATACATATTTCAATAAATAAACAAAATTGTAAAAGGAAGGATTGATGTTAGGGTTGAAGGAAAAAATATGCCTTTACGGTTTTAATAATCTTACTAAAACTTTAAGTTTTAATATTTATGATATTTGTTATGCAAAAACAGATAGAGAAAAAGAAGATTATATAAAATATATAGATGAGCAATATAATTCTGAACGTCTTACAAAAATACTTTGTGATGTTACAGAAATGATAGGAGCTCATGTTTTAAATATTTCAAAACAAGATTATGAACCACAAGGTGCTAGTGTTAATATTCTCATTACTGAGGAAGCATTACCAGTGGCACTTATAGACTCATCGTGTAATAAAGGAGATATATCTTATTTAAAATTAAGAGATAGTATAGTAGGTCACTTAGATAAGAGTCATCTTACTGTTCATACTTATCCAGAATTTCATCCAAATAACGATATAATTTCTTTCAGAGTTGATATTGATGTATCTACTTGTGGAAAGATATCTCCGCTTAACGCTTTAGATTATTTAATTGGAAGCTTTGATTCAGATGTAATTACTATTGATTACAGAGTCAGAGGCTTTACAAGAGATATGGATGGTAGAAAGTGTTATATAGATCATGATATAAGATCAATTCAAGATTATATAGATGAAGAGACTTTAAAAAGATATGATGCTATGGATATTAATGTTTATCAATCAAATATATTCCATACAAAAATGATGCTTAAGGATGTTGTTTTAAATAACTATTTATTTAATGCAGATCCATATGACTTAACACCAAATGAAAGAAGAGAAATTAGAGATAGATTGTCAAAAGAAATGATTGAAATTTATGGTGGTGTAAATATTTATTAAATAGGGAGGGATTTTTATGAAAAGACTTTCTCAAAAAAATGCTCCTATTTATGAAGCATTAAAGTGGTACAAAGGTCAAAGAATTGTTCCTTTTGATGTGCCAGGTCATAAGCAAGGAAGAGGAAATAAGGAACTAAGAGAATTTTTAGGTGAAGATTGTGTTTCAGTTGATGTAAATTCTATGAAACCTTTAGATAATCTTTGTCATCCAACATCTGTTATAAAAGAGGCTGAGGATTTAGCAGCAGAGGCCTTTGGAGCAGACAAGGCATTCTTTATGGTAAATGGTACTACATCAGCAGTACAAGCTATGATTATGAGTATTTGTAAAGATGGTGACAAAATTATAATGCCTAGAAATGTTCATAGATCAGCAATAAATTCTTTAATAATAACAGGGGTTACTCCTGTTTATATTAATCCAGGTATAGATAAAAGATTAGGAATTTCTTTAGGTATGTCTTTAGAGGATATTAAAAAGGCTATTAAAGAAAATAAAGATGCTAAGGCTATTTTTGTTAATAATCCAACTTACTATGGAATTTGTTCAAATTTAAGAGAAATAGTTAAATTAGCTCATGAAAATAATATGTATGTTTTAGTTGATGAAGCACATGGAACTCACTTTTATTTTGATAAAAGACTTCCAGTATCAGCTATGGAGGCAGGGGCAGATATGGCTGCTGTTAGCATACATAAAACAGGAGGTTCCCTAACTCAAAGTTCAATTTTACTTATGAAGAGTAATGGAATAAATCCTGATTATGTGAGAACAATCATAAATTTAACTCAGACAACAAGTGCATCTTACTTATTATTATCTTCTTTAGATATAGCAAGAAGAAATTTAGCTTTAAATGGAGAAGAAATATTTGAAGAGGTTGTTAGTATTTCAGAATATGCAAGAGAAGAAATAAATAAAATTGGTGGATATTATGCTTTTTCTAGGGAAATTAATAATGGCGATGATATTTATGACTTTGATATAACAAAACTAACAATAAACACTTTAGAAAGTGGACTTGCTGGAATTGAGGTTTACGATATTTTAAGAGATGATTATGGAATTCAAATTGAACTTGGAGATTTAGCTAATATTCTTGCAATAATATCAGTTGGTGACACTAGATATAATATTGAGAGATTAGTTTCAGCTTTAAGTGAGATTAAAAGAATACATGAAAAAGATAAGAGAGATATTTTCGATCATGAATATATAAATCCTATAGTTAAGGTTTCACCAAGGGAAGCTTTCTATTCAAAGAAAAAGACTATTTCTTTAGAAGAAAGTCAAGGATTAATTTCAGGTGAGTTTGTAATGTGTTATCCACCAGGAATACCAGTTCTTGCACCAGGTGAAGTTATAACTGATGAGATTATAGAATATATTAAATATTCTAGAAAAAAAGGATGTTTAGTAACAGGTCCAGAGGATATGGAAATTAAAAATATAAATGTTTTAGATTATTAGGAGGATCAAATTATGGAATTATGGTACACAGAAGAGCATACAGACAAGGTACGTTTCTCAATTAAGGTAGATGAGCAAGTTTATAGTGGACAAAGTGATTTTCAAAGAATAGATGTATTTAAATCACAAGAGTTTGGAACTTTCTTCACATTAGATGGATTAATGATGGTAACCGAGAAAGATGAATTTATTTACCATGATATGATAGTTCATATTCCAATGGCTACAAATCCTAATATTAAAAATGTATTAGTTATAGGAGCAGGAGATGGAGGTACAGTAAGAGAGCTTACTAGATACAATACTATAGAAAGAATAGATATGGTTGAAATAGATAAATTAGTTGTGGATGTTTGTAGAGAATACTTACCACAAACAGCTAGTAAGTTAGATGATGAGAGAGTAAGTTTATTCTTTGAAGATGGATTAAAATTTGTTCGTTCAGTAGAAAATAAATATGATTTAATCATAGTCGACTCAACAGATCCATTTGGACCAGGAGAAGGGTTATTCACAAGAGAATTCTATGGAAATTGCTTCAAAGCATTAAAAGACGATGGAATACTTGTAAATCAACATGAAAGTCCATATTATGATGCTTATGCAAGAGGAATGAAGAGAGCTCATAAGAGAATAAAAGAGTGCTTCCCAATTTGTAGAGTTTATCAAGCACATATTCCAACTTATCCATCAGGACATTGGTTATTTGGATTTGCTTCAAAGAAATATGATCCATTAACATCTGATATAGAAAAGTGGAATGACTTAGGACTAAAAACTAAGTACTATAATACTGAATTGCATAAAGGCTGCTTCGCATTACCTAATTATGTTAAGGAGATTTTGGAGAATGTTGATGAATAGAAATGTAAGCACATTTATAGGATGTGAGTCAGAATATGATAAATCAAGTATAGTTGTATTTGGTGCTCCATTTGATTCAACAACTTCTTTTAGACCAGGAACAAGATTTGCAAGTCAGGTTATGAGAGGTGAGTCTTGGGGATTAGAAAGTTATAGTCCATATCAAGATAAGGATCTTTATGATTATAATTTTTTTGATGGTGGAGAATTAGAACTTCCATTTGGAAATTCAGAAGAGGCATTAATAAAGATTGAAGAATTTTCAAGAAAAGTTGTTGAAGATGGAAAAATTCCAGCTATGATAGGGGGAGAACACTTAGTAACATTGGGATCATTTAAAGGAGTATTTAAAAAATATCCTGATGTTCATGTTATTCATTTTGATGCCCATGCTGATTTAAGAGAAAATTATTTAGGACAAAAATTATCTCATGCAACTGTATTACACAGAGTTTGGGATTTAGTTGGAGATAATAAAATCTTTCAATTTGGTATTCGTTCAGGTGATAGAGAAGAATTAAAATGGGGAAAAGACCATGTTTATACAAATAAGTTTAACTTAGATAATTTAGAATATGCTATTGAGAAAGTTAAAGATAAACCAATTTATGTAACGATAGATTTAGATGTTTTAGATCCATCAGTATTTCCAGGAACAGGAACACCAGAGCCAGGAGGAGTTCAATTTAAAGAATTATTAGATGGTATATTAAAACTTAAAGGTTTAAATATTGTAGGTTTTGATGTAAATGAATTATCACCTCAATATGACCAAACAGGAGCATCAACTGCTGTTGCCTGCAAAGTTTTAAGAGAAATGTTATTAATAGCAAGTAAATAGAATAGACTTTAAAATCTATGCTATAACTTTATAAATAAGGTTAAGATAACTGAGTTTAAAAATAAATTCCATGTTAATTAATTTAGTCAAAGTTTATGAAATTCATTAACATTTACTAGAAGACTTGCTTTTTATAAATTTAATATAATTAAGTGTAAAATAAAAGTAGTTATATTAGGTTATCCTCTAATATAACTACTTTTTATGTTTTTTATGTTTTAGCTCAGTGTTAACTTTGTATATCTTTTAAATTATATATAAAGTAAACATTAGATTAAGACATATTTTAATAAAACTTATAAATACTGAGAAGAGAATATATTTGTAAGTTTTATTTTTTAGTTTTAGTATTGTTGAATAATCCAGAAAGCTAAAAGAATTTGGATGATTAATATTACTGGAATTCCTAATGAGAATTTAGCATGCTTTGTTTTATGATGAAATGCATACATTCCACATAACCCTCCTATACTCCCACCAATTACTGAGAGAGATATAAGTGTATTCTCACTTATTCTCCATTTATGCTTTTTGGCTTTTTGTTTATCTATATACATAAGTGATATTGAAACTATGTTTATTGCTATTAAATAGATTATTATTGTTTTTGTCAAAAGTATTCCTCCATTATTTTTAAAATATAATAAGCATAAATATTATAATAAATTTTTCATAAAACTCACAATATAAGAAGAGAAATATTTAAACGAGGTGAGTAATATGAAAAAACTACTCTATATTACAGTAAATTCAAAACCAGAAGAATTATCTTCTAGTAAGACTGTAGGAAGAGCTTTTGTAAACAGATTTATGGAATTAAATCCAGAGTTTGAAATTGAAGAAGTTGATCTTTATAAGGACTTTATACCTAGATTAGAAGATAAGCATTTTTCAGGAAGAAGTTCCTGCATAGATCATAATGACAATAGTTTAGATGAAAAGACTAAAAAAGAAGTTGAAAGAATATTAGAACTTAGCAATCAGTTTAAGGAGGCTGATTTATATGTAATAGCAGCTCCTCTTTGGAGTTTATCATTCCCAGCACCACTTAAGGAATATATAGATTGTATTATTCAAAATAAGATAACAATTAAGATTTCTCCAGAGGAAGTAAAAGGTCTTTTAGATGATAAACAAAGAGAAATGGTTTATATTCAGTCTTCAGGAGGAGAAATTCCTTGGCTTATGAGAGGAGTATTTAATAAAGGATTAAACTATGTGGAAGATATAATGAAGTTTTTAGGAATAAAAAAATTTCATCAATTACTGGTTGATGGAACTGGATATAGTACTGAAGAGAAGTTTAAGGCAGAGGATAAGGCTATAGAAAAAATTGATGATGTAGTAAAAGGAATTAATTTTAGTAATAAAGGTTAGTATTTAACCTGTTATATTTTTAATAAAATATTTTAAGATTATAAACCAATATATGTGTTATAATACATATATTGGTTTTATGTTATGTATATATTAATATATGAGAATATGTGAGAGGAGATTTAATAAGAGCATGTAAAATGCTATTTTAGAAATGAAAAATTAATCTATAATTGTTTTAAGGAGGGGGAGACAAGTCTTGGATATAAAACCATTAGATGATGTTATGAGTTATTTTTCATTTATATTTTTAACATATATATCATTATTTTTGGTCGTAATTATTAATTTTTTTAAAACTATTCATATTACTAAAAAAATTATATCAAAAGATACTAAAAAAATTATTTTTACAGATTTAATCATTAGCGTAATATGTGGTATAGCTATGTATTATGGAATGTTATTCATGGGTGTTTTGGCTGACAACGATGCACTAAATTGGTCCTATTGGAATAAATGGCTTATGTTTATAGGGGCTACTAGTTTTGTTATTTTTATAATTAATTTAATTATAGTTTTGAGAAATAAAAATAAATGCTAAATATTTTTAGAGTAATCAACTAAAAGGGGCTTTATCAAAATATAATAATAAAACTTGTTTTGCTACACGCTCTTTTTTTATACTTTATTTTCAATAATAATATTATTATTGAAAATAATTTAATATAATAAGAACAAATGTTTGCTTTTGTTTTAGTAATATGTTATAATTAATTAAAGAAATTATTTTAGAGCACATCTAAATAATTAATCATTTATGTAGTATGGTTTAACTTAAAAGGTATAAAATAAAGGGATATAAAGATCAATTAGAAGAATTATAAATCACTTCAATAAGAAATTTCATTTCAATGAGTAAATATTATCTATAGTAACTTATTAGTTTTTTAACTAAATTTTAGAAAATTTTCCTACATCAACGAAATAGGTGCTGAGTAATTCACTTAATAGGTAATATAATACTAAAAATATCTTATAAATTCCAGCAAGTAATATTAATTTATATGAATTTTATAATTATTTATATAAGTTTAATAGACTATTTGGTAAGCAATAAGATTTCAGTTTATTAGCTTATTATTAAAATAGTAATATTAGATTAGTTGATAACTCATAAGAGAAACTAAAAATATTATGATTTTTAATAAAAAGCTTATTTTTAGTATATGTTGATTTTAGCTTCTATTAATATATCTAATTGTTAAAATAGAAAAGATAAATAGGTTGAATCATAAAGTGATTTTTACATAGATAAAAGATTAAAATATAGGAGGATTTTATTATGTTAATATATAATATTTGTAATGAATTTAGTAAAAATAAGAAAAAGCAGAATAATAGAAACGAAAACAAAAATAAAGCAGTTAAGAAGATATTAAAAAATGCTAAGAATAAGTAATAGTATAGTATACTATAATAAAGTAGGCTGCCCTTAAAATAACTTTTAAATTTATTTTGAGGACAGCCTTTTGTAATTATTTTTGCTCTTTTTTAGCTTCTTTCTTTTCTTTAAATTTTTCTTAGTATAACATGAAAAGTTATTTATAAGAATAAAACCTCTAGAAAAAACTTTTGAAAACGATAAATGAAAAGGTTGACATAACTTATACGTATATGTTAGTATATATTTACAAGATATACGTACAAGTTGAATGGAGGGGAAAATATGAGTAAGTTTGAGAATGATGCAAAGTTACTAGTAAATTATATAGGTGGAAAAGAAAACGTAGCTTCAGTAACTCACTGTGCTACAAGAATGAGATTCGTTTTAAATGATACAAGTAAAGCAGATGTAGATAAGATAAAAGCTATTCCTTGTGTTAAAGGAACTTTCACACAAGCTGGTCAATTTCAAGTAATTATAGGACCAGAAGTTTCAATATTTTATAATGAATTTGCTAAGCAAACAGGAGTAGAAATACAAAGTAAAGAAGAAGTTAAGAAAGCTGCTAAGAAGAACATGAATATAGTTCAAAGATTAGTAGCAGGACTTGCAGAAATATTTGCACCATTAATACCAGCAATCATAGTTGGAGGTCTTATATTAGGTTTCCGTAATGTAATAGGAGATATGAAGTTACTTGAGGGTGGTACAAAGACTTTAGTACAAGTATCACAATTCTGGGCTGGAACTTATAGTTTCTTATGGTTAATAGGGGAAGCAATATTCCACTTCTTACCTGTAGGTGTTGTTTGGTCAATAGCTAAGAAAATGGGAGCAGATCAAATGCTAGGTATAGTAATAGGTATTACATTAGTATCACCTCAATTATTAAATGCGTATGCAGTAGGTAGTGGAGCTAAGATTCCAGTTTGGGACTTTGGTTTTGCACAAGTTCAAATGATAGGTTATCAAGCACAAGTATTACCAGCAATCATGGTTGGATTCACTTTTGTTTACTTAGAAAGATTCTTTAAGAAGATTACACCAGGGCCAATACAAATGATTATAGTACCTTTCTTCTCAGTAGTACCAACAGTATTATTAGCACACACACTTTTAGGACCAATAGGTTGGAAGATTGGTAGCGTGATATCAGGAGTTATAGTAGCTGGTTTAACATCATCCTTTGGATGGTTATTTGCAGGAATATTTGGTATGATTTATGCACCATTAGTTATAACAGGATTACATCACACTTTGTTACCAGTAGATTTACAACTTATAGGTGATATTGGTGGAACATTTATATGGCCAATGATAGCATTATCAAATATAGCTCAGGCATCAGCAGTTTTAGCTATGATATATGTAAATAGAAAGAATGAAGATGAAAAGCAGATTTCAATTCCAGCATGTATTTCAGGATATTTAGGAGTAACAGAGCCTGCTATGTTTGGTATAAACTTAAAATATTTATATCCATTTATAGCAGCCATGATAGGATCAGGAATTGCAGGAATGTTTTCAATGATTACTGGATGTATAGCAAACTCAGTTGGAGTTGGTGGATTACCAGCAATATTATCAATAAGATCAAGTAGTATGTTAATGTACTTAGTAGCAATGGCTATTGCAGTGGTAGTACCATTCATATTAACAATAGTATTTTCAAAAACAAAATTAGCTAACATGGCTTCAAAATGATAGGAAAGGTGGGGGCAAACTCCACCTTTTATTATCTATTCTTTTAAGACATTTATGTTATCCATAATTCAGAGATTATTGAATTACGCTTAGAATTTCTATTTTTTCTAAAGAAACAATGAAATTCTAAGTGCTCATTCAAATATCACTTCATCTATAGATAACATAAATTTCAATAAAATTGTTGGACTAGATTAAAACTTAAGAGTGTATTTTGAAATTAACAATAGTTGACAGAAAGAATAATTTAGAATATATTTAAAATAACTTATACGTACAAGTTTGGCGGGGTGGAAAATATGAAAAACTTTAAGAAAAGCGTTGTATATCAAATATACCCAAAATCATTTAAGGATTCTAATGGAGATGGATTTGGTGATTTAAGAGGGGTAATAGAAAAATTAGACTACCTAAAGGGATTAGGTGTTGATTATATATGGATGACTCCATTTTATGTGTCTCCACAAAAAGATAATGGATACGATATTGCAGATTATTATAATATAGATTCAAGATACGGAACTATGGAGGATTTTGAGGAGTTAGTAAGTGAAGCTAAGAAAAGAGGAATTGATTTAATGCTTGATATGGTATTTAACCATACATCAACAGAACATGAATGGTTTAAGAGGGCGTTAAAAGGAGAAAAAAAATACAAGGATTATTATATATTTAAAGAAGGAAAGAAAGATGAACCACCAACAAATTGGGTTTCTAAATTTGGGGGAAATGCTTGGGAATATGTTGAGGAAATGGGAGAATATTATCTTCATCTATTTGATGTTACTCAAGCTGATTTAAACTGGGATAATCCAAAGCTTAGAGAAGAAATTTATAAAGTGGTCAACTTCTGGATAGAAAAAGGAGTTAAAGGCTTTAGATTAGATGTTATAAATCTTATTTCAAAACCAGAGAAATTTGAAAATGATTATGAAGGTGATGGAAGAAGATTTTACACTGATGGACATAGAATTCATGAGTATTTAAAAGAACTTAATGAAAGAACTTTTGGTAAGGATGTAAAAATTATCACAGTTGGAGAAATGTCATCCACTTCCATTGATAACTGTATAAAATATTCAAATCCAAAGGAAAAAGAGTTAACAATGGTGTTTAACTTCCACCATTTAAAAGTTGATTATAAGAACGGACAAAAGTGGTCATTAATGGACTTTGATTTCTTAGAGCTTAAGAAGATATTTGATAATTGGCAAAGAGGAATTATAAATGGGGGAGGATGGAATGCATTATTCTGGTGCAACCATGACCAACCAAGAGTAAATTCAAGATTTGGAGATGTTTATAAATATCATAATGAATCTTCAAAAATGCTTGCAACATCAGTTCATATGATGAGTGGAACTCCTTATATTTATCAGGGAGAAGAGATTGGAATGACTAATCCTTACTTTGAGTATATAGAAGAATATAAGGATGTTGAATCAATAAATTACTTTAATATTTTGAAAGAAGAGGGAGTAGAGGAGAAGGAAATAATAAAAATTCTTCAAAGTAAATCAAGAGATAACTCAAGAACTCCAGTCCAATGGAGTGAGGATGAAAATGCTGGATTTACAACAGGAAATCCTTGGATAAATGTAGCTAAAAACTATAAAAATATAAATGTTAAGAGTGCATTAGAGGATGAAACATCAGTATATTATCATTATAAAAAGCTTATAGAACTTAGAAAAAATGAAGATGTAATTGCTTATGGTGATTATATTCAGCTTTTAAAAGAAGATACTAAGGTATATGCTTACGAGAGAAATTATAATGGAGAAAAATTAGTTGTGGTAAATAACTTCTATGGAAAAGAATATAAAGTCGATTTATCAAAGGAAATTGAAAACTTAGAAGATTTTAATAAGAAAATATTATTATCTAACTATGATGAAAGTGGCTTGGATTTAAGTGATTTAACTTTAAGACCTTATGAATCAATAGTTTATAAACTAGGGGTTCTTTAAACCAAGCTTCATAATTAAGTCTAATATAAAACTAGAGTTGTATAAAAACTTAATATAAAACTTTCAAACATATTCAGAGAGTTACTAGATTTAATCAAGAATTTAAAGTTATTCTCTTCATATTGTTTGAAAGTTTTATTAAAAAGTTACTTTGATACATCATCAGTTTAATTTTTAACCCCCAAGTAAGAAAAATTCAAAGTAATCATTTTTTTCTTCTTCTTTTTATAAAAGACACCAATAATAAATAATGTCATGAATCCTGCTGTTAATATATATTAAATCTTCCAAGTATTTCACACTCTAGGGTCGTATAGTAGCTTAATATTCTATACTTTTATTATACAAATTTAATAACATATAAGGTTGTATTTACAAGTTTTGTTATTAGGTATGACAAATCTTGTTTTAATGTATTATGTGTGTAAAGTGGGGAAGGTAGTTTATTGTAATTTCTTATGATAAACTAATATTAGTAATATGTAATTGTTTAGGAGCGATTAAAATATGTCTAGTAAGTATTTAAATATATATCATGAGATAGTAGCAAAAATAGATAGTGGAGTATTTGAAGTAAATAGTAAACTACCATCAGAATCACAACTTATGGATGAGTATGGAGTGTCAAGGGATACAGTAAGAAAGTCTTTAAATTTATTAGAGCAAAATGGATACATAGAAAAATCAAGAGGAAAGGGATCTTTTGTTCTTGATGTTAATAAATTTAATTTCCCAGTTTCAGGAATAAAGAGTTTTAAGGAAATAGAGAAGAGTTTAGGAAAAAGCTGTGAGACTATTGTTGAAGAATTAACTTTAAAAAGTCCAAGTGATAGAATGGTTAAAAAACTTGAGGTTTCACCTAATCAATATGTTTGGAAAATCGTAAGAACTAGAAATATTGATGGAGAAAAGATAATTTTAGACAAGGATTATGTAAACTCAGAGTTTGTACCAAGGCTTACAGAAGAAATATGTGAAAATTCACTTTATGATTATATAGAATGGGATCTTGGGCTTAAAATTGCCTATGCTGAGAAGGAAATAACAGTTCAAAATGTTACAGAAGAGGATAAGAAACTGCTTGATTTAAGAGGATATGATATGGTTGCTGTAGTTAAGAGTTACACATATTTAGAGGGGAGAAAGCTATTCCAATACACAGAATCAAGACATAGACCAGATAAATTTAAGTTTGTAGACTTTGCAAGAAGATAATAGGTTTAGTTTTTTGTTATTTAATATAAATAAATAGAGTTTACGGCATATAAAAATAAAAGGCTTTGTTTTAAAGTAGTGTTCATTTAATATAAATCTTAAGGGATAGCTAAAATCAATAGACTCTGAAAAAGAGTAAATAAAAAATAGGCACTAGTATTTAAAATACTGCCTATTTTTATTGTGTGAAATACTCACTAATTATAGAATAATGGAGAAGTCTATTAATTTAAGTTAAATATAAAATTTTTAAGGAGTATTTATTTTGGAGAATTTCAAGAAGTATTATTTTTTTATATATTTATTGATTTTAGGGTTAATTGAGAGTTTTATTCCACTTAAGTTATATGCATAGTGGGTAATATTGTAGTAAGAATTTTAATCAAGGTGGTTAAAAGAGTAAAATAGGGGGAATATTTAAGTGGTATTTTATAGTTATATACTTGGAAAAACTATGATCTAATTTATGGATTTGTTTTAAAATAAATATCACTTAAGATAAAGTCTAATTTATAAAAGAGCTACTCATATAACTAAAATTCACTCCTTAGAACTTTCATTCATTTTTACTCTTCCGCCTGGTAAATAATAATGTGAATCCTCACCATCTCTCATAATTAGTAATTTATTATTATGAATAATAATTCCTGTAACCCTATAATTAAATATTCCTTCAGTTGCTTTAAATGTAATATCCATTAAAATGCATCCTATACCATATGTTTATAAAGTTTATAAGTATATTATGAAAAAAAGAGAGTACTTCCGTTGTACTCTCTATTTTAAGGAATAATGTTTAATACTTAAAATAGCAAAGGAAAAAGTTTAGATGTAGTAAAGGCTAATTTAGGAAAGCCATTTAAGTATTAAACAATTTTTAAAAAGTTAATAATGTTTACAATTTATTTATAATATTTTTTTAGCTTATTGTCAAATAAAAGAAATTTGATAATAATAATATTTACATATATATTTTGTAATTAAAAAGATTTTACTTACAATTTATTATATAAATGAGTAATGTATACATTTTACATTATCAAATCTTTAATATCCTAAGGTAAATTTTATTAATGAATTCCCATCCACAACTTCATTAGGTGAAATACTTTGTTTAATTATTGAAGGGCCATATCCTTCAAATTCACCTTTTAAACCTAATTGGTTAAGAAGTTTTTCAGCTGATTCTTTAGAGTGATTTGTGAAATCAGGTACAATAACATCACTATCTAAGTTTGAACTATGGCCTGAGATAAGAGTAACCTTACTATCTAAGTCTATTTTATAAGATGGAGCTGGACTACTATCTATTATAAAATCTCCATCTCCTTCAATTTCATAAGATATTCCTAAATCTTTTAGTATTTTAGTAGCATCATTTATAGGTAATCCACGAATTTCAGGTATTATTATTTTTTCATTTTCAGGAAGTTTTTCATCTAAATTAAATTCTTTCAAATCTATATAGTTAAATATATTTTGAAATAACATTCCAGCTAATGGGGCAGCAACTCTACCTCCATAATATTCTCCATTTTTAGGATTATCAACTGATACCATCACTGATATTTGAGGATTGTCATATGGGGCAAATCCAACGAAAGAAGCAACATATCCACCACCATAAGTACCAGTTTCAGGATTAACTTTTTGGGCTGTACCTGTTTTTCCTGCTACACCAAATCCATCTTTATAGGCCCCTTTTGCAGAACCATTTTTAACAGCGTTTTCTAAGGCTTTATTTATTTTAGTAGTAGTTTCTTTGCTTATTAATCCTTCTGTTTTCCTTGGAACAAAACTTTCATCAATTACTCTTTCATTATTTTCATTTATATGACTTATTTCTTTGACTACATGTGGTTGGATTAATGTTCCACCATTTGCAACTGCGTTAACAGAGGTCATAAATTGAATTGGGTTAACTGTGTTTGTTTGACCAAAGGAAATAGTAGCAAGGTCCATATCTGTTATATTTTCAGTCTTTTTCACAATTCCAGGAGATTCACCAGGTAAATCAACCCCAGATTTTCTTCCAAGACCAAATTTTTTTATATATTCATTAAGTTTTTCAGCACCAAGTTTTTCACCAAGATGCATAAATCCAACGTTACATGAATTTTGAATTATTTCTTCAAAGGTCTGAGAGCCATGACCTCCTTTTTTCCAACATTTAATATATCTATCACCTTTTTGAAGACCTCCACTACAACTATAAGTCTCATCTTTCCCTGCTAGTCCCTCTTCAACGGCAGCAGAGGCAGTTATAATTTTAAATATAGATCCAGGTTCAAAGGAGTCTGATACAGCTCTATTTCTCCACATTTTTTGAATTCTATCTGAAGAAGTGTTACCTACAAAATTTTCAGCACCATCATAAGGTTTATTTGGATTAAAGTCTGGCTTATTAGCCATTGCTAATATTTCTCCATTATTAGGATTCATTATTATAACAGAGGATGCGTCAGCATTGTGATGAACCATGCCAATCTCAGCTATTTGCTCAGCAAAATACTGAAGTTTTTCATCTATTGTAAGTATTACATCCTTTCCATCAATAGGTTCAGTGAATTTTGAAATGGTATAAGGATATTCAGCACCTTCCTTAACCATCTCTGTTATTTTTAAGCCAGGAGTACCAGCTAAGACTTTATCATATTTTAATTCTATTCCATTAAGACCAACACCATCTGAGTTTGTTGTACCAAGTACATGGGATAGAAAATTATCATTAAGATAATATCTCTGAGTATCAGGTGATACCATAACACCAGGAACTTCTAATTCTTTAACTTTGTCAGCTTTTTCTTTTTCTATTCGTCTAGCAACAATAGAGGCTCCAGCTGGTGCACCAGAAGGAAGTTTAAATTCTATTTTCTTAAGAATAGTATCCTTATCCATTTCTAAAGCCTTACTTATTTCTAAAGCTAGTTCATCATTAGTTTTACCAGTTTTCTTAGTATAAGATCTTATTGCATTTAAGTTAAAGTCAACTCTATAAACATTTGAACTTACAGCCAGTTCATTTAAATCTCTATCAAGAATTTTTCCTCTTCTAGCTGATATTTTAACTTCGTTTGTCCACTGTTCAACAGCTAAGGAAGCATATTCTGGTCCTTTAACTATCATTACATAAGATAACCTAAGACTTAGTATAAAAAACATAATTAAAATAAAAGCTAAAATAAAAGATAGTCGTTTTTTTATTACAGCCATATCTCTATACAACCTATTCAATATTATTAATCCTCCTTTTCTAAAACTACATCTATACATAATATTAGTGAAATTAAGATTTAATTATTAATTTTTTAAATATTCTTTTAAATTAAGATAATAGTAAGAGCTATGTAATTTATTAATAAAAAATTTAAGTTATAATTTAAATTAAATAGATTAAAATTAACTAAATACAAATTATTAGATAGATTGATTGAAGACTTTATTTTAATAGGGAAAAAGCTATATATAAGATAAACATTAGCAAATTTTAATTTTAATTGGACTTAAATAATCAGGGACAAAAGTTCTAGCTAAAATGAACATAGGTTTAAAAGAGAGTTTAATTAAAAATAATAAATAGGTAATATATTTACAAGAAAATAAGTGAGGGCTAATTATGGGAGAAAAAATTTATGGAAAGAGAAAAAATAAAAAAATAAGAAATATATTTTTAATATCTTTTATTTTAATTACAATGCTTGGATACTTTGTGTACTCTTCCTTTTCAAAAGAGGAGAGCTATAGAGAAATGTTTGATAGCAAAGTTTCAAAGAGTCAACTTGAAACTTTTGAAAAAGAGTTAGACATACATGAAGTAGATTATAAATGGGGAGAAGGTTTAAAAGAAGGAAATCATCCTAAAAAATTAGTTATACATCACTCTGCTACAAATAGGCCTGAAAGTCCTGAGGAAATTCATAAGATGCATTTAAATAGGGGATGGAGTGGAATTGGATATCATTTTTATATAAGAAAAGACGGGACAATATATAGGGGAAGACCAGAAAATGTAATAGGCTCTCATGCTAAGGGAGGGAATTATAATACTTTAGGAATATGTGTTGAAGGCAACTTTGAGAAAAATGGTCTAAATGAAGCACAGAAAATTTCACTTATAAATTTATCAACTTATCTTAGTTTAAAGTATCCAATAAAAGATATAATTCCTCATAGAGATGTAACAGATACACTTTGTCCAGGGAGTTTATTTCCTTTAGAAAGCGTAAAAAGCAGCATTATAGAGAAAATTAAAAGTTATTAAATTATACATAAATAAATGAAAATTTTGAGTGTCTTTAAAAGTAATGGCTAGGAATTATTTTTCCTAGCCATTTAAAATAATTATTAAGGCAAAAATATATATTATCTGCAACAAATATTACAAGGGTCAGTTTTTCCTTCTGCTATTGCTTCATCAAGACTTACTGAATTTATTATTCTACTTTTTTTCAAAGTTACACAGTCTTTAGTTTTATGATAGCTTTTCCCATTTGGAGTTACATATACTATGGATGGTTTTTCCACTATATGAGTTGCCACTCCATTGTAATCAATATTCCAACCATCAATTTTTGAATTAGTTACCATAGCACCTGAGTTATTTAAATAGTACCAATTACCACTATCTTTTAGCCATCCAGTTTGCATAACACCATTTGAATTAGCATAATACCAGTCATACCCATCTTTAAACCACCCAGTTCTCATTGCACCATTGCTACCAGTATAGTACCAGTCATATCTGTATTTAAACCAATTTGTTTGCATAACCCCATTACTTTTTAAGAAGTACCAAGTATTATTAAGGTCTAACCAACCAGTTTGCATTTCACCATTTGAATTAGAATAGTACCAATCATAACTATCATTAAACCAGCCAGTAGCAAGCACACCACTATTCTTTAAAAAGTAGTATGTATTATTAAGCTTTAGCCACCCGGTTTGCATTTCTCCATTTGAATTAGAGTAGTACCAATCATAACCATCATTAAACCAGCCAGTAGCAAGCACACCATTACTCTTTAAAAAATAGTAAGTGTTATTAAGATTTAACCACCCAGTTTGCATAATACCATTTGAATTAGAGTAGTACCAATCATAACCATCATTAAACCAGCCAGTAGCAAGTACACCATTACTCTTTAAAAAGTAGTAAGTGTTATTAAGCTTTAACCACCCAGTTTGCATAACACCATTTGAATTAGCATAATACCAGTCATACCCATCTTTAAACCAACCAGTCTGCATTTCACCTTTGTTATTGAAGTAGTACCAAGTACCATTATCATTAATCCAACCTGTTTGTTTAATTCCATCTTTATAAAAATACCAAATTCCATTTACTTTGTTCCATTTAGTAGTTTTTGATAGGCTTAAACTTGAAGTTTCAGTTGAATTAGAAAAATCAGTTGCATAAACATTAGTAGAAAAAGTAAGGCTTGTAGAAACAATCCCTAAAGCTAATGTAGTTGGAATTATTATTTTTCTAAAGTTCATTTAAAATCCCCCTTTTAGAATAATTTGTCATAATGATTATACTAAAAGAGGGTTAAATTGTCTAAAATATAAAATTTATGATAAAAATGATGTTTAGCATTCAATTATTTTAACATAAAATGTTCTATTTCTAGGGCCATCAAAATCACAGAAGTACACATCTTGCCATTGACCAAGTACAAGTCTACCTCTATGTATTATTAGTTGGTTAGAAACACCAATTGTAGAGCTTTTTAAGTGAGAAGGAGAGTTTCCTTCAAAATGTCTATATTTTGAATCAAAAGTAGGATAGGCTTTTTCAAAGCCATATAAAAGATCTTTAACCACATCTGGATCTGCATTTTCGTTGATTGTGATTCCTGCTGTTGTATGAGGACAGTAAATAATAGCTAAGCCTTCTTTAACATCACTTTGTTTTATATCTTCTTTTATATATGATGTTATTTTACTCATACTTTGAGAAGTATGAGTTTCTAATGTATGTTTAAAAAAGTTACTCATAAAAACACCTCTTTAATTTTAGCTTTCTTTAAGTGAGTATTTATTTTATCTAGATTTTAAGAAATACTTAATTTAGTGGAGAAATTCTATTGAATATTACAGAATAATATATAAGGATTTTAAACTTGCTTCACTTTGAATAGGAAAATCCTTTTAATGCTTTAATCTTCCATATTCAATGAAAGTCCAGATTGCGTATTAAGATGGTCTTTCAATTCTATTTAAACAAATATCAGTTTAAAATAGAGCTTAAATTTATTATCTTATATATAAATATTATACAATAATAAAACCCTATTATTTAGCTATATAAATATAAAGTTAGTTATTTTTATTACATCTTTTAGAGAAATGAAATATTGATAATAAAAGTCCAATAATAATTACACATACTTGAAGAATGGTTATTAAGGTATAGAGTTTTGAATCTACAAAGAGGCTAATTAAAGCAAGGAATATGATAATTAAACCGGAGGTTAAATAATCACATCCAAGAATTTTTGAAACTTTAATTTTATCATGTTTATTTTCATCAAAACCATTAATCATATCACCAGCATTAAAAAATTTAAGCATAGATCCTAAGAATATTAAGAAACTTCCAGGCAAAAGATTAATTTATGATATTGAAATAAATATTTTTGAAATAATTTTAATTTGCTACTTAAAATCCTTTAAATAAAGTATTATGGTATAATATAGGTTTATTTGGTAAATAATAATTAATACAATAAATAAGAAAAGGTTAACATTATATGCTAATATAAATATAGTATTAAATTTATATAATTTTGGAGGGGTTAGAATGTACACATTAATGGCAATAAAAATATCACCAAGAACTAAGGCTGCACCTAAGGTTCAAGAAATTTTAACTAGATATGGATGCATAATTCATACTAGATTAGGTCTTCACGAAGCAACAGAAAATACATGTTCAACTTCAGGACTTATTCTTTTAAACCTTATGCCAACAGCTAAGGAAGAAATAGCTAAATTAGATGCTGAGTTAAATTCAATAGAAGATGTAACTGCTAAGTTATTAAATCTTTAATTTTAGATTCTGTTTTAAACCAGTGTTGATTTTAAAAAACACATAATAATTTATAAAGTTAGAAGTTTAAAGGATTTATATCATTTTTGGATATAGATCCTTTAAATTTTTTTGATGAAATATTTTAAAGTAATTATTTAGATAGAAATATAGAATATTTAATAGTTAGTGTAATAGCTACTTTATTTTATTCATCTTCATTTAGATAGAAATTAATAGTTTGTTTAGGTTTTTATTTTTTTTAGTATAAATATACTCAAAATTTTAAATGATTAAGTAAATAAATTGCATGTAAACCTTAATGAATAGATGTTAAGATTTAATTGTAATAAAAAGGATAAATGCTTATATAAAAATTAAAGTTATTATTAAAATAATTAAAGAAAATTATAGATTTTTTTACAAGGTTTATGATGGAGGAGTATTATGGGAGATTTAAAGGGAAGAGTAACCATACCAACTGATTCTAATATGAAAGATGAAATAAAAAGCATCATAGATAAATGGGGGGCAGATGCTTTAAGAGATTGTGATGGAACAAAGCTTTCTAAGGATATAGTTGATTTAGGAGTTAAGTTATATTCTACATACTTAACAGTTAGAAGTGACCAAGATTGGGCAAGAAATAATAAGGATGAATTACAACAACTTTATTTAATGAGTGAACCTGTTATTGCCAAGGGGAATAATGTTGAAATTAAAATATTAGCTGGTTATTATAAAGAGCAGTTTGAAATAGATAAAGTTCATGATGAAAAAAAATGGTGGGAAGTTATAAATAGAACAACAGGAGAAGTTGTACCAGTTGAAAATTGGAGTTTTGATAAAGAAAGAGAAATTTTAAGTTTAGAAGAGGCAACCCCTTTTAATGAGTATACAGTAAGTTTCTTAGTTTATATGATTTGGGATCCAACTCAAATGTATAATCATATAACTAATGATTGGGGAGATAAACCTCATGAAATGCCTTATGATTGTAGACAAGCCAAGACTAGTATTCATGTTAAAGAGGCATTAAAAAAATGGATTGATGAAAATCCTGAGGTTGATGTTGTTAGATTCACGACATTCTTCTATCATTTTACTTTGTGTTTTAATGAAGTAGCAAAGGAAAAGTTTGTTGATTGGTTTGGATATAGTTCTTCTGTAAGTCCACTTGCTTTAGAGCAGTTTGAAGAAGAAAAGGGATATAGATTAAGACCTGAGGATATTGTTGATTCAGGGTATTATAATTCAACATTTAGAGTGCCAACAAAAGAGTATAAAGATTATATAGATTTCCAATGTAAGCATGTTTCAAAAATGGCTAAGGAATTAGTTGATTTATGTCATGAGAATGGAAAAGAAGCTATGATGTTTTTAGGTGACAATTGGATTGGAACAGAGCCTTATGGAAAGTATTTTGAAAGTATTGGATTAGATGCAGTAGTTGGTTCTGTAGGAAATGGAACAACTATGAGAATGATATCTGATATTAAAGGAGTAAAATATACAGAAGGAAGATTTTTACCTTATTTCTTCCCAGATGTATTTAATGAAACTGGTGATCCTGTGGGGGAAGCTAGAGAAAATTGGTTACAGGCAAGAAGAGCCATTTTAAGAAGTCCATTAGATAGAATAGGATATGGTGGATATTTAGGGCTTGCAGTTAAATTTCCAGAGTTTGTGAATCAAGTAGAAAAAATTTGTGATGAATTTAGAAATATACATGAAATAATAAAAGGAACTAAGGCCTATGTTGCTCCTTTTAAGGTAGCTGTGTTAAATTCTTGGGGAAAATTAAGAAGTTGGCAAACCCATCAAGTAGCCCACGCCCTATGGTATAAAGAGATTTATTCATATGCAGGGATAGTTGAATGTTTAAGTGGAATGCCTGTAGATGTAGAATTTATAAGTTTTGATGATATATTAGAAAATGGAATTTCTAAAGATATTGGAGTAATTATAAATGCAGGAGATGCCTATACTGCTTGGAGTGGTGGAGAGTATTGGAAAAATCCTAAGTTAGTTTCTATGATAAGAGAATGGGTTAATAATGGAGGGGGATTTATAGGTGTTGGAGAGCCATCAGCTATTCATCATGAAAATAAGTTTTTCCAGTTAGCAGATGTTTTAGGAGTAGATAAGGAAGTTGGATTTAGTTTAAGTACAAGAAAATATAATGAATTAAATCCGAATCATTTTATAACTGAGGAGATTTATGATAGACCAATAGATTTTGGTGAAGAGGTAAAAGGAGTTTATGGAAAGGGAGAAAATTATCAAATTTTAAGAATGAATTTTGGTAATGAGCATTGTATAAAAAATAATTTTAGAGGAGATACAACCTGTGCTGTAAACACATATGGAAAAGGAAGAAGTGTTTATTTTTCAGGATTTCCATATACACCAGAGAATTGTAGAATTTTATTAAGAGCAATTTATTGGGCAGCAAATAAAGAAGAGGCAATGAAAAAATTCTATGTAACTAATGTTGATACTGAGTGTGCAGCATTTTTAGAAGTTGGAAAAATGGCTATAATAAATAATACTCAGGAAGAAAAGGTTACAGATGTTTATATAAATGGTGTTAAAGTTGAAACTCTAACTTTAAAGCCGATGGAAATTAAATGGTTAGATATTAAATAAATTTTCATAAGCTTTTCCTTTTAATTCCTTTATATATGAGACTTATGATGAAATTTTCATCATAGGTCTTTTTTGTTTACAAAATATTAGAGAAAGTTTTACATAATATGGAATATATAAAATTCATAGCAAGGTTAAGTTGTGATAAAATATTAACAAAAAATACATTTAATGTAAGAGGGGTGGGGAATATATTAAACAAGTTAAAGAAATCTTTAATAAGTATTTCAGGTTTCCTTAGGAAATTTTCTTTAAAGAGTAGATTAATTCTTTCTTTTTCTATTGGAATAATTTTATGTAGTAGTATTCTTGGAGTTTTACTTTATGGAAAAGCTACTAGTGCATTAAAAATAAAGGCTATGAGCTATTCAGAGCAGATGCTTTCTATAGTAGGAGAAGATATTTATAAAAACAAAGAATTTTTGGAACGAGCATCAGTAGAGCTTAGTTTGGATGAGAATATAATAGAATATTTAATTAATTATAAGTTTACGAATATAAAAGAAAAAACTGAATTTATAAAATATATGAATAATTATTTATCGAAAAAGTTATCTTTACTTCCTAATCTTGCAGAAGTTGAAATAATCTCTAAAGATTATGAGGTTGTTTATATGCAGGGGTTTAAGTATTTTAAAAGGGATGAAATAGAAAATCATGCAAGAAAAGCTGAAATTAAATTAAAGTGGTTTTCTAGTATTTTGAATGATGAAAGCCATATTTGTATTGCTAATCCTATAAGACATAATGGGAATTTGGTTGGGTATGTTTTTATGGCAATAAAAAATGAGGTTTTTAAAAATTCATTTTCTATTCTCAATATGGGAGAGGGGACAGAGAGTTTTATAATTGATGAAAATAATAAGGTAATTATTTCTCAAAATAATTTTCATAGTGATTTTATATTAAGAGAGAAAAATATTAATAAGTTTTTAACTAATAAGGAATTAAGAGGATCTAATGAAGAGGTATTTATAAATAATAAAAGATATATGGTTGTATATAAGAAATTAAAAGATTTTGAGTGGTATATAACATCAATAACTCCTCATGAATTTATAAATTCAGATATTCAGAGCTTAAAAAGAGAAATGATAATAGTAGTTTCTTTGGTAGTAGTAATAGTTTTGATATTTTCATATTTTTTATACATAAGTATAAATATTCCACTTTATAAGCTTATGAATAAGGTTAAGAGAGTTTCAAAAGGAGATTTAACTGTGGAAGAGTGTGATGAATACAATGATGAAATAGGTATTATTTCTAATAATTTTGATTTAATGACCTTAAGAATAAAGAAACTTCTTGATAAAACTAAATTACAAGAAGAGGAGAAAAGAGAGTTAGAAATAAGAATGCTTCAAGCACAGATAAATCCTCATTTTTTATTCAATACATTAAATTCATTGAAGTGGACAGCTATTATGAATCAAGATTACACAGTAAGTGAGGGATTAAGCTCCTTAGCTGAACTTTTAAGAAATACAATTATTCATAAAAAAGAGCTTATTACCATAGATGAGGAGCTTGAAAATATAAAGAATTATGTTGTTATACAAAAAATAAGATATGGAAATTCTTTTGATCTTATTTATGAGGTGGAAGAAGATCTTAAAAAAAATAAGGTTATTAAATTCATGCTCCAGCCAATAGTTGAAAATGCAATAATACATGGTATTGATGAAAATAAGGAGAACCAAAAAATAATTATTAGAGTTCAAGAAAAAGGAGAAGATGTTCTTATTTATGTAATTGATAATGGAAAGGGATTTAATAGTGAAGAAAAAGTTAGGGAAAATAAGTTATCAGGTGTTGGGTGGAACAATGTTGACGAGAGAATAAAGTTAACTTTTGGGAATAATTATGGTGCAACAATAAAAAGTGAAATTGGGAAAGGAACAACTGTTAAGATATTAATTCCAAAGGGAGTTTAGGGGGGATTTTATGTTTAAACTTATTATTGCTGATGATGAGAAAATTATTAGAATCGCTATGCAAAATATAATAAACTGGAAAAAACATAATTTCAATATAGTTGGATTAGCTAAGGATGGTAAGGAAGTTTTAGAAATATTAGAGAAAAAGGGTGCTGATTTAATTATAACTGACTTAAAAATGAAAGGTTTAGATGGAATTGAATTAATAGAAATACTTAAAAATAGAGGGTTTAAAGGAAAAATACTAGTTTTAAGCAATCATGGAGAATATGAACTTGTAAGAGAAGCTATGAAAAAAGGAGCATCAGACTATTTGCTAAAAGTTACTTTAAGACCTAAGGAACTTGAGGAAATAATAGATAAGTTTGCTGAAAATTTAAATGAAATAAAAAAGAATGAGAAGGAAAAGGAATTTTTTAAAAATGAATTCATAAAGAGTAAAAAAATAGATAATATTTCATTGATAAGAGAATATCTTAAGGATGAAATAGAGCAGGATGAGGTAGTAAGTAAATTAGATGAAAAGACTTATTTCATAGAAAAAGAGGAAGTATTTAATTGTTTTTGCATATGTATAGACAATCATAAGAAAATTTACAATGAAAAAATAAAAGATAAAAACAAAATGGTTACTGCTATTGAAAATATAATTAGAGAGGAATTTAATTTAAATAAATTTAACTTCATACCAATAAACAATCACAAATATATTGTAATATCTAATTTAAATAAAAATGAAATTAAAATAAAGAGTTTAAATATACAAAATTTAATAAAGTTTTATTTAAACATAACAGCAAGTGTTGTAATGTCTGGAGAAATATTTAATTTAACTACATTAAAAGAGGAGTTTAAAAAATTTGAGGAAATACTTAGTTTAAGATTTTATGAGAGAGAAAATCTTTTTATTTCTAGGGAAGATTTTTCTGGATTTAATGATGCAATAAAATTAAGAAAAGAAATTATAGATGTTGTTGAGGAAAACATAGAAGATGGAGAAATTTCAGCAAATAAATATTTAATAGAAGAATTTGTTAGAAGATGTGATGTGCTAAATGTAAGACCTAAGGATTTAATAAGTCATGTTTATTTTATTTGTGAGATTATAGAGAATTTAGAATATGTTCATGAGGAGGAATTAAGTGAATTTAAATTTTTAAAAGATAAGATCTTAAAAAGTGAAAATAAGAGTGAGTTAGTTATTAACGCTTTAGATTATATTGAATATGTAAATAGAAGATATATAAAAAGTAGAGAAAATAATTATAAAAAAGAAGTTAATAAAATAATAAATTTTATAGAGGAAAATATAGATAAGAAAATAACTTTAGAAATGGTAGCAACTTCTGTAAACTTAAATGAAAGTTATTTGAGTAGAATCTTTAAAAATGAAACAGGAAAAAATCTTATTTATTTTATAAATGAAGCTAAAATGAAAAAGGCAAAAGAACTTCTTAAAGATCCAGATAATTTAGTAAAAGAGGTGGCTAATAGGGTAGGTATTAGTGACCAATTTTATTTTAATAGAGTGTTTAAAAAGTTTTGTGGAGTTAGTCCTTCAAAGTTTAAGAAAGAATATAATAATAAAACTTTTGTTTAATCACAAAGTTTTTAAAAAAGAGTTTTTTAGAAAAGCTCTTTTTTATAGAGTGTTAATTTTAGATATTCTTTCAGATTTACTTATTAAGATATTAAAAAAGTTATATTTAAAATTAACATTAGTTTAAAACTAGTCTTTAGAAAAAATATATTTGAAAAATATTATATTTTTTAGTAAAAAAAGGGATGTGATACTATGAAATTAATTTAGAGATAAGTAAAAATATTACATGTTTTGGTAAAAACCTTATATTCAAAAAAATACTTATTAAAAGTAATATAGAAGTATAAGGAAAAAGTTTACAAAAAATAAAGGGTATTGGAGGAAAGAGTATGAAGAGAAAATTAGTAAAATTACTATCAGTTGCTTGTGCAACAGTAATTGCATCATCAATTTTCGTTGGATGTGGGGGCTCATCAGATAAAGGTGAAACTGATAAAAAACCAAGTACAGAAGAATCAAGTGGAGAAAAGGAATCTTCAGGAGATAAAAAAGTTTTAGAAATTGCAGTTTTTGAAGGTGGATTTGGAAAAGAGTATTGGGAAGCTTGTATAGAGGCTTTTGAAGCTGAACATCCAGATGTTGAAGTTAAGATGGAAGCTAATCCTAAAATTGGTGATATTATAAGACCTAAATTATCATCTGACAATACACCAGACTTTATATACTTAAGCACAAATGATCCATCAGGTATAGCAAATGCCTTAATAAAAGATAAGGCTTTAGCAGATTTAAGTGATATATTTGAGAGAGAAGATAAAGATAATCCAGGTCAAAAAATAAAAGATAAAATATTACCAGGATTTTTAGATACACCACTTACAACTCCATATGGAGATGGAAAAGTATTTTTAGCACCGCTTTACTATAATGTTACAGGTATGTGGTATAACAAAGCTTTATTTAAAGAAAAAGGATGGGATGTTCCAAAAACTTGGGATGAATTCTTTGAATTAGGTAAGAAGGCAAAAGAAGAAGGAATAGCACTTTATACTTATCAAGGACAAGCACCAGGATATAATGAGGCTATAATATTCCCTATGTTAGCTAGTGCAGCGGGAGAAGAGGCAGTTGAAAACATATTTAATTATAAAGAAGGAGCTTGGAAAGATCCAAATGTTAAGAAGGCATTGGAGGTATTCCAAAGAATGGCTGATGAAGATATGGTTCTTAATGGAACAGTTGGTATGAGCCATACTCAAGCTCAGGTTGAATTTTTAAATGGAAAAGCCCTATTCTTACCATGTGGTAGTTGGTTAGAGGAAGAAATGAAAGATGCTATACCAGAAGGATTTGAGTTTGGATTTATGGCTCCACCATCATTTAAAGAGGGAGACACTCCATATGTAACCACTACAATAGAACAAATGTATATTCCAGCTAAGTCAGATCAAGTTGAATTAGCAAAAGAATTCTTAGCATTCCAATATACAGATGCTATGGTTAAAAAGAACGCAGAAATAGCTAAGGCTGTAGTTCCTGTTAAAGGATCAGTTGAAAAAGCTAAATCTTCATTAAATGCATCAGGATATGAATCTTATAAGGTTGTTGAAGAAGGGGCTAAACCAATACCACTTTCATTTAAACCAACTAATTCTAAGCTAGACTTTAGAGAAGGTAGTTTATTTGGACCTGTAGGAAGCATAATAAACAAGGAATTAAATGTTGATAAGTGGATTGAAAATCTAGAAGCTGATTCACAAACACTTGCCAAGGAAGTTGTTGAATAATAAATAAAAAAAATAAATTAAAGAAGGAGGATTAAAATTTCTCCTTCTTTAAAATTATAGGAGGTGAAATTTATTGAATAGTAATAAAAGAAAAATATTTTTAGCTATGTGTGTATTGCCTGCACTTATATTATTTACAATATTTATGCTCTATCCTATTTTAAAAGGTTTTATGATGTCTTTATATGAATGGAGTGGAATATCAGGAGAACCTTCCTTTGTTGGATTAGATAATTTTAAGGCACTTTTAGGTGATAGATATTTTAAAGAAGCTTTTGGTAATACATTTTTTATAATGGTTTTATTTCCAACGATAACAATAATCCTTTCTTTATTCTTAGCAGTAGTAATAACTCAAAGTAAATTAAAAGAAAAGAATTTCTACAGAGTTATATTATTTTTCCCAAATATATTATCAATGGTTGTTATAGGGGTTTTATTTACATATGTTTATGACCCATCAATAGGAATACTTAAAGCATTTTTTGAAATGATAGGACTAGATAAGTTAGCTAATTTAGCATGGCTTGGAGATTCAAAGTTAGTTCTATGGGCATTAGTTATAACTATGGTATGGCAAGCTGTTGGTTATTATATGGTAATTTATATAGCTGGGTTAGATGGAATATCACCTTCTCTTTATGAAGTTTGTTATTTGGAAGGAGCTTCAGCTTGGCAAAAATTTAGATATGTAACCTTACCACTTTTATGGGATGTAGTTAGAGTAACATTTGCCTTCTTTATTACAGGGGCACTTAATTTAAGTTTTATATTTGTAACTGTAATGACAAAGGGAGGACCAAATGGTAAATCAGAAGTTCTTTTAACTTATATGTATAGACAAGCATTTACAAACTCTCAATATGGATATGCTATGGCAGTTGGAGTAGTTATATTTACTTTTGCCATGATTCTCGCATTAATAATAAATAAATTAAGTGATTCTGATAGAAGAGAAGAAAAAAGGTTAAAAAGATTAAAAGAGAAAGGAGTGAGATAGCATGTTAGAAACTAAAAAGAAAAAGAATGTAGGGCTAGATAGTGAAAATAAAACAAAAAAGATAATGGCTAATACATTATTAAGAATCATATTAATATGTTCAACTATTTTAGTTATAGTACCAATAATGTGGACAATAATGTCTTCTTTTAAGACTACTAAAGAATTCTATGCAAGTCCATGGGCATTACCAAAAAGTTTTGGTTTTAATAACTACATTACTGCATTTACAAAAGCTAACATGGGAGCTTACTTCTTTAATTCAATTTTAGTGACTATAATAGCTTTACTTTTATCCTTATGTTTAAGTGTGCCAGCATCCTATGTTTTAGCTAGACAAAAATTTTTGGGTTGCAGTTTAATAAAAAATTTATTTATGGCAGGATTATTTATTCAGCCAGTATATATAATAGTTCCTTTATTCACAATATTAGAAAAAATGAACTTATTAAATAATTTATTTTCCTTAGCTCTCGTTTACGCAGTTTTAAGCTTACCATTTTCAATATATATAATGAGTGGATTTATGAAAGGAATTGCTAAGGATTATGAAGAGGCTGCGATGATAGATGGGTGTACTAATCTTCAAATATTAACTAAGATTGTTGTTCCATTAGCTAAACCAGGCATAATTACTATAATGATATTTAACTTCATGAATTATTGGAATGAATATGCAATGGCTATGACATTTATAACAGATGCAAAGAAAAAGACTTTGCCAGTAGGATTACAAAATCTAATGGAAGTTCAAAAATTTGCTACAGATTGGGGGGCACTTTTTGCAGGACTTGTTATTGTAATGATTCCAACAATGGTTATTTACTCATTAGTTCATAAAAAGTTAACTGAGGGAGTAAATATTGGGGGAGTTAAAGGGTAATCATAATTTCATATATATTTAAAAATCAGGTGGTATTTAAGTACCATCTGTTTTTTTACTTAAAAAGATGACTAATACTTATATTTATAGTACCATGATATAGTATTTAGAAAATTTATATTTTAAAAATTTTTTTATATAATTAAGTATATTAAAAAATATAGAGTCTGTATCTAAATACAATAATAAAACTTACAAATATATTTCTATAATTACTAGATTTTGCTAAGAAATTATAAGCATTACTTCGAAAATATCACTAAAGCTTAGAAACTTGCTACGCTTCAAACAATCTAAGCTTTTTAAGGTGATATTTTCTACGTAATAATTTAAATTCTAAAGCTCATTTAGATATTCTTTTCATATTATTTGTAAGTTTTATAAAAAGTTATTTTGATACAAGCTTTATTTATAAAATAAAGTATTGTGTGTTATATACACGAGATATTAAAAGGAGTGATTTTTATGAATTTCAAGAAGTTTTTAGCTGCTACTTGTGCAATAACTATTATTGGAGCAGCCTTAGTAGGTTGTAGTAGTGATAATAAGGATAAGAATAGTAAGGAGGTAGCTAAAGTCCAGATATACAATAATGATTACTTTGTAAGTGAAAAATGGCTTTCTGAGAATTTAGATAATAAAAAAGTTGTTATATTAGATGGAAGAAGTGAAAAAGATTATAAAAAAGGACATATACCAAATGCTATTAATGTTCCTTGGCAAAGTTTAGCAAATATGAAAGGTAAAGCTGGAGATAAAGGTTGGGGTGTTGCCTTAAATAAAGAAGAATTAAGTAAAAAATTAGGTGCATTAGGTATAGACAAAGATACAGAGGTAGTAACATATGCAAATAAAGATGGCTGGGGTGAAGATGGAAGATTAACATGGGAACTTAAAACGGCTGGAATAAATTCAAAAATGTTAGATGGAGGATATGATCTTTGGAGTAAAGATGACTTACCAACAACTAAGGATGTACCTGTAGTAGTAGCTAAGAATTTAAATATAGAAAGCATAAATTCAAATACTACAATTACAACTGAGGAATTATATAAAAATATGGGTGAATATAAAATAGTTGATGCAAGATCTAAGAATGAATATGATGGAGCAACTAAATATGGAGAGGCTATTGGAGGACATATAAAAGGTGCAATTTCATTACCATTTAATGAAGTTTACAATGAAGATGGAACAATTAAATCAGAAAAAGAACTAAATAAAATATTTAAAGATGCTGGATTAACAAAGGATCAAAAAATTGTTACTTATTGTACTGCTGGAATACGTTCAGCACATTTAGCTTTAATATTAAATATGTTAGGATATAATGCTAAAAACTATGATGCATCATATTATGAATGGGCTACAACTCATCCAGAACTTGTAGTTAAATAGTTATAATTAAAGTTTTATAGAATATATTTTATACATAATTTTTAAGAGGCTTTATAAGTTGCTAAATTTAATCCGTCATATAAATAGTACATATACACCTTAAATAAGTGCTTTTTATATTAGGCTTAGCAAATTATATTAAGCTTCTTTTTAATAATTGGTTCTGTTTTAAATCAACACTCTATTAAAATAGAACCTAATAATTAATAGGAGGAATATTAGGGTGAAATGTAAAAAAAATTGGGTTATGACTTTGGCTTTTTTATTAGCTATGCTTTTGATATATTTATTTGTACCTATTGTAAATATAAAGATAAATCAAATGATATTTTATTTAAGTAGTATGAACTTAGAGATGATAAAAGAGTACATATTATCCTTTGGAATATGGGCACCAATAACTTCTTTTTTACTAATGATACTTCAATCAGTAATAGCTCCAATACCAGCATTTTTAATTACATTAAGTAATGCTGCTATTTTTGGATGGGTTAAGGGTGCTTTATTATCATGGAGTAGTGCAATGGCAGGGGCAGCTTTATGCTTCTTTATTGCAAGAGGTTTAGGAAGAGAAGGTGTTGAAAAGCTTACAAGTAAGTTTGATTTAAACAATATAGATGAATTCTTTGAAAAGTATGGAAAACATACAATATTGATAGCAAGATTATTACCATTTATATCCTTTGATATTGTAAGTTATGCAGCAGGCTTGACATCTATGAGTTTTTGGTCATTTTTCATAGCAACAGGAATTGGACAGTTACCTGCAACAATTGTTTATTCTTATGTAGGAGGCATGTTTACTGGGGGGGCAAAATTATTAATGAGTGGACTTTTAATACTTTTTGCTTTAAGTATTGCAATTTATGTTGGTAAAAAGGTATGGAATGAGAAAAGAGGAAAAAATGAAAAGCAGTGATTTAAAGGAAAACTTAGAAAAATGTATTGATTGCAAAGCTTGTTATAAAGTATGTCCTATGATGGATTCTTTTGGAAATAGTCCTAAGAATATTATGAATGAGATAAGTGAAAATAAGATTGATTTTAGTAAAATTTCTTATTCTTGTATGCTTTGTAATGCTTGTACAGAAGTATGTCCTAAGGATATAGATTTAAAAAGTATGTTTCTAAACTTTAGAATAAAAAAATATAGTACTGATTTGAAAAATACTAGGAAATTTTTTAAATTAAGAGTTGTTGAAAATCATCAAAAAGGTAGTTTTTCTAAAGTTTTAACAAGTAAAAATAATGCTAAAAATATAAAAAGAGTATTTATGCCTGGATGTAGTTTAAGTGGATATGATAATGAAATTATATTTAAGGTTAAAGAATATTTAAATGAAAAATTAGGAGAAACAGAAATAGTAATTAAATGTTGTGGAAAACCTTCAAAGGATATAGGGGATTTAAACCTATTTAATAGGAATATAAAAGAAATTGAGGATTACTTAAATAATAAAGGAGTAAGTGAAGTTATAGTAGCTTGTGAGAATTGTTATAAGACATTTAAGGAAAACTTTAAAGATATAAAGGTTTTAACTCTTTGGGAAATAATAAGTGAAGAGGGAGTACCAGATGGAGTGAAAAATATTTATTCAGATTTAAAAGAAGAATTTGCACTTCATGACCCTTGTACTATAAAACAAGAAAAACAAATACATGAAGCTGTTAGAATTATATTAAATGAAATAGGTATAAATTTTAGAGAGTTTGAAAAAAATAGAAGTAGAACAGAATGTTGTGGAAGTGGTGGCATGGTAGGTGTTACTAATAAGGAGTTATGGGAAAAGCAAAGAAATAAAAGAGCTAATTCAACAGAATGTAAAAACATTATTTCTTATTGTGAATCCTGTGTTAATACTTTCAAAGGATCAGGGAAAAATGTAGTACATATACTAGATTTACTTTTTAATGAGGAATTTATTAAGAGGAAAAGAATAAATCAAAAAGAAGTTAATACATTTAATCAATGGATAAATAGAATAAAGTTAGCTAATAAAGTTAGGAGAGAAGTTTAATGTTAGATACTTATGGAAGAAAGTATGTTAATCCTTTAATTGATTTAGGGGCAAAATTATTTTCTAAACTAAATTTGAAGCCAAATCATATTACGGTATTAGCTTTACTCTTAGGAGTTATAAGTTCTATTTTAATTTATTTTGATAAGATGATTTTAGCAATTATTATGCTATGGATTTCAGGTTATTTAGATTCGGTAGATGGTGCAATGGCTAGAATGAATGGAATAAGTAGTTCGTGGGGAACTCTTTTAGATATAACTTTTGATAGAATTGTTGAACTAGGTATAATTTTAGTTTTAGCATTTAAATTTCCAGAAAGTAGATTATCATTATTATTTTTAACCATGACAATATTAATATCTATGACCATATTTTTAACTGTAGGTGCTTTAGCAAAAAATAATGGAGTTAAATCATTTAGATATCAGGCAGGAGTAGCTGAAAGGTCAGAGGGATTTATATTTTTTTCGCTTATGATTTTATTTTCTACAAGCCACCTAAATATATTAACAAATTTATTTTCAGTTATTATTTTAATAACAATCCTTCAGCGTATTTTAGAAGCTAAAAGATTACTAAGTTAAAACAATTATATAAAAATTTTAAAAATATGTTGAAATATTTTATTGTTTTAATTAAGAATGTTAAGTTGGTTAATAGATAGTTAAAATAATATTCTTTAAATGTTAAGAAATAAAAATAATTTTTAATAATAAAAATATTATATTAAAAAATATATAAAATAAATAGAAAAAAATACCTATTGTGTTAAGTGTAAGTTAATTAATTGATACTTTGTTAAAAATAAAAAATTATTGTGATATACTAAATTTGTTTGATAAAATTAACAAAAGAATTAGGAGATGAAAAAAGGAAATGTTTAATTTAAATCCTACAGACGATAAATTTTATAACATGTTTATTGAGGAGGCTAAAAACTTAGAAAAAGCAGCTTTAATATTAAGTCAATCAATAGATGATCTTGATAATAAGACAAGCTATGTTGCAAAGGTTGAAGAATTAGAACATAACGGTGATGTTATAGTACATAATTTAATAGAAGAGTTAAACAATTCTTTTATAACACCAATAGATAGAGAAGATTTATTCTCAATAACTAAAAGAATGGATGACATTTTAGATGCAATAGAAAGCACAATGCATAGATTCGCTATGTTTAACATAGACACTCCAAGAGAAGGTGCTAAGGTTTTAGCTAGCTTAATTTTAGATGCAAGTAAAGAATTAGTATTATTAATGGAAGAATTTAAGCATATGAAAAAGAATAATAGAGCCATAACAGATAGGGTTATTTCTATAAATAAAATAGAAAATAAAGGTGATGTTTTTTATAGACAAATAATATCAGAATTATTTTCTGAGGATGGAAAAACACCAGTTTTAGAAATAATAAAATGGAGAGAAATATATAAATTCCTTGAATTAACTCTAGATAGTTGTGAGTCAGTTGCAAATATAGTCGAGGGAGTAGTGATGAAGTATGTCTAGTACTTTCGCAGTGACAGTCATTATAATTTTTTTAACACTAGCTTTTGACTTTATAAATGGATTTCATGACACAGCAACGGCGGTTGCAACATCAATCTCAACTAGAGCCTTATCACCTAAGGCAGCAATAGCCTTATGTGCAATATTCAATTTTATTGGTGCATTCTTAGGAACAGAGGTTGCAAAGACTGTGGGAGATGGAATTGTAGATCAAAGTAAGATTCCATTATGGGTAATTGCAGCAGTTATATTAGGTGCAATAATATGGAATCTTATAACTTGGTATTTTGCAATTCCAAGTAGTTCATCACATGCCTTAATAGGATCATTAATAGGTGGAGGAATAGCCTATTCACATAGCATTAATATAGTAAGTTGGAGTACACTTTTTGATGAAGTAATTCTTTGGCTTATTTTATCACCAATTATAGGTTTAGTAGTAGGTTACTTTTTTATGATTGCATTAAACTGGATTTTAAGAAAATGTAAACCAGGCCCAGTAAATAGATTATTTTCAAAGTTGCAAGTATTATCTGGAGCTTTAATGGCCTTAAATCATGGAGGAAACGATGCTCAGAAATCAATGGGTATAATTACAATGGCACTTTTAAGTGGTGGTTTTTTATCAACATTTGAAGTTCCAACTTGGGTAATAGCATTATGTGCCATTGCTATGGCTACTGGAACATCAATTGGTGGACAAAAAATCATTAAAACAATGGGAAGTGGAGTTGCTAAATTAAACCCAGTTAATGGATTTGCGGCTCAGACAGGGGCAGCTGGAGTAATTGGTATAGCAACTATGTTTCATGCACCAGTAAGTACAACTCATATTATAACAACTTCAATAATGGGTGTTGGTGCTTCTAAAAATCCTAAAGCAGTAAAATGGGGAGTTGCTAAAAGTATAGTTTGGGCTTGGATATTAACAATCCCAATAAGTGCTGCAATTGCGGCTTTAATAGTAGAAATATTTAAATTTATTTTATAATAAAAATAATAATTTAATATATTATAAAACTCCCATTAAATTAGTTTGAAATTTATTTTAATCTAATTTAATGGGAGTTTTTTTATTTTTAAAACTAAGTATTAAAATCTAAAATTTATTTTTTAGTTGTTTTTTTGGTTGATAGGTTTCTTTAAGAATCCTATTATAATAGCTGATACAATTGAACCTATTGCTATTGATAATACATATAAGAAAGGATTTCCTTTTACTATTGGAATTACAAAGATTCCACCATGAGGAGCTGGTAATCCTATTTTGAATATCATTGACAATCCACCAGCTAAAGCTGAACCAATAACACAAGCTGGGATAACTCTAAATGGGTCAGCGGCTGCGAATGGAATAGCACCTTCTGTTATGAATGTTGCGCCCATAATATAGTTAGTTAAGCCAGCATCTCTTTCATCTTTAGTAAATTTATTTTTAAAGAAAGTAGTAGCTAAAGCTGTTGCTAGAGGAGGAACCATACCACCAGCCATTATAGCTGCGTGAGGATAATAATTATCAGATGAAATCATTGCTATACCAAATGTGAAAGCAGCTTTGTTTATAGGACCACCCATATCTATAGCCATCATTCCACCTAAAACGATACCCATTATTACTAAGTTTCCAGTACCCATATTTTTAAGCCATATTGTTATTGAGTTATTAAGTGATGTAACAGGTCCAACTATTACTAAATACATTAAAGCTCCTGTAATTAATATACCGAATAAAGGATAAAGTAAAACAGGTTTAATTCCTTCTAAAGACTGAGGTAATTTACTAAATAATTTTTTTAAGAATAAAACAACATATCCACCAAGAAATCCAGCGATTAAACCACCAAGGAATCCAGCATGGCTATTATAGGCAATTAAACCACCAACCATAGCAGGGGCAAAACCAGGTCTATCAGCTATACTTGAGCCTATAAAACCAGCAAGGACAGGTATCATAAGAAAGAAAGCGTTTTCGCCACCTATATCTTTTAAAAGCTTAGCTATTGGATTAAAGGTTGGATCACCAATTTCTGCAGAGTGAATGCCAAACATGAATGAGATAGCTATTAATATACCACCACCAACTACAAAAGGTAACATATTAGAAACACCATTCATTAAATGTTTATAAAATCCTCTTCTTTCTGTTTTACTAGATTCAGAATTAGTTTTATCTCCTAAATGATGATAAATTGGAGTAGAATCGTTTAATGCCTTATTAATAAGATCAGTTGGTCTTTTCATAGCTTGTACAACAGGTACAATAACTACTTTTTTTCCATTAAATCTAGCCATATCTACTTGCTTATCAGCTGCGACTATTATTCCATCAGCTTTTTTAATATCTTCATCAGTTATTTTGTTTTTAACACCAGTTGAGCCGTTTGTTTCTACTTTTATATTTAAGCCCATTTCCTTTGCTGTTTTATTAAGGGAGTCTGCTGCCATATAAGTATGAGCTATACCAGTAGGACAGGCTGTTACAGCAAGTATATATTTTTTATTTAAATCGTTTTCTGTTAAGTTAGAAGTTTCTTCTCCAACTTCTTTTTCTTCAAATTTATCTAAATGATTTAGTATATCTTTAGGTTTTTTTGAATTTAAAAGACCCAGTTTAAATTCTGGATTCATAAGAAGTACAGAAAGCTTAGATAAAGTTTCTAAATGCTCATTATTAGCACCTTCTGGGGCTGCTATCATGAAAATTATATTAACAGGTTCTCCATCAATAGCATCATAATCTAAGCCGTTTTTACAGATTCCTAAAGCTAAAGATGCCTTTTTTACTGCAGAAGTTTTAGCATGAGGAATAGCTATTCCTTCTCCAATTCCTGTTGAAGAAAGGCTTTCTCTTTTTAAAATTTCTTTTTTATAAAGAGATTTATCAGTCAGTTTTCCAGAATTCCCCAAAACATCTACTAACTGGTCTATTGCCTCCTCTTTTTTTATAGCTGAAAGGTTAAGGTTAATTGTATCTATACTTAATAATTGAGAAATTTTCATAATTTAATCCTCCTTGTATTTATTTATTTGAATAAGTGGTAAAAGTTCTTTTACAAAATCGTAATTAGCTAAATCAAGTGAAAATGCACTGGCACTTCCAGAGGCTATTCCATTTTTGAATGACATTAATATATCATTAGTTTTTATGTATTCTGCCAAAAATCCTCCGACTAACGAGTCACCTGCACCAACAGAGTTTTTAACTTCTCCTTTCGGAGCATTTCCTTTAAAAATTCCATTTTTATTTATTAATAGAGCACCATCTCCTGCTAGTGAGATTATTACATTTTCTGATCCAAGTTCAACTAATTTTTTCCCATATGATATAAGAGCTTGTTCAGAGTTTAGTTTTACATTGAATATTTCTTCTATTTCATGATTGTTTGGTTTAATTAAAAATGGTTTGTTTTTTATAGCTTCTAAAAGAGCTTTTCCAGATGTATCAACCACAACTTTTACTTTGTTGTTACAAACTCTTTTTTGAATTTGTAGGTATAAATCTTTTGGTAGAGTTGCAGGAATGCTTCCAGCAAGCACTAATATATCGTTTTCTTTTAATTTATCTAATTTTTCAAATAGATTATCCAAATTTTCTTTAGATATATTTGGGCCAGCTCCGTTTATTTCTGTTTCTTCATTAGATTTAACTTTAACATTTATTCTTGAATCTCCAGAAATTTTTATAAAATCAGTTGTTATTCCATAAGATTTAAGTTTGTTATCTATAAATTCACCAGTGAATCCTCCTAAAAATCCTAAAGCTATGTTTTCAGTAGATTGACTACTTAGTATTCTAGATACATTAATACCTTTTCCTCCAGGAAATTTTATATCTTTAGAAGTTCTATTTACTATTCCAAGTTCAAGATTTGGTACTTCTATAACATAATCTATAGAAGGGTTTAGAGTTAGAGTATAAATCATTACATATCAACCACCTTTATTTCTGTTTTTTCTTCATATGTATTATCTTCTGGTTTTTTATTGGTTATAATAGTACATTTGTCTATATTTGAAAATTTTACTGTTGATATTTCTCCAAATTTAGAATTATCAACTAGAACATAAGCTTTTCTTGAATTTTTTATAGCACATTCTTTCATTATGGATTCTTCAGTATCTGGTGTAGTTAATCCAAATGTAGGGTGAACACCATTTGCCCCTAAGAAGCATTTATCAAATCTAAATTTTGATAAACACATCAAAGCATCACATCCTGTTATAGCTTTTGTAGATATTTTTACATTTCCACCTATAACGTAGCATTTAATATTCTTTTGAATAAGTGTATCTATATGAGATAATCCATTACTTACAACTAATATATCCTTATTTTCTAAGTAATCGATTAATTCATAAGTTGATGTACCTGCATCTATAAAAATACATTCACCATCTTTTATTAAAGATGCTGCATATTTTGCGATTGCTCTCTTTTCATGAATGTTTTTGGATGATTTTTCGTTGTAACTTAATTCTTTAGAGACATTTTCTAATTCCTTAGCACCTCCATGAACCCTTTTTAAAATGTTTATAGATTCAAGATAACTAAGATCTCTTCTTATAGTTGATTCAGAACTTTCAGTAACTTCTAGCAATTCTGTAAGACTGACAAAGCCTTTTAGTTTTAATAAGTTTATTATTATTTCATGTCTTTTTTCACTTAACATTGTTACCTCCCTAAAGCTTATGATTTAATTATACAATCATAATCATTCAAAATCAACTAAAAGCATTCAAGAGTTGAATTATATTTTTAAAATAAATATCATATAAATAAATATTAATAATATTCTTGAAATAAGAGGTGTTTATTTTGAAGCTGAGGATGGATATAATATATCTGTCACAATTTAAGTGAAGAAGTATGATTAAATACTTAAAATTGTGAAATCTAAAAGTGAAAATTTTATTGTGGGCGAATTTGTAATGAAGATAAATTTAGGCTAGAATATTTAGAGAGTGTTTCTTTTAACATAGAGACCTCTTTATTTTTATTTTATGGAGGAGAGTATGAATATAGAATTAAATATGTTTAAGTCTTTCTTTAAGATTGGAGCTTTTACTTTTGGTGGAGGATATGCAATGATTCCTTTGATACAGCAAGAAGTTGTAAATAAGCAAGGATGGCTTACAGAGGATGAGTTTATGGATGCTTTAATTGTTGCTCAAAGCTTACCTGGAGTTATGTCAATCAATTGTACGACATTTATAGGCTATAAGATAAGTAAGTTAAGAGGAGCTATTATAGCTTTATTAGGGACTGCACTTCCTTCAATATTAATAATACTTTCAATAGCTATGTTTTTTATGAATTTTAGACATAATTACTTTGTTAATTTAGCTTTCATAGGAATATCATCAGCAGTTCCAATGCTTATTTTTTCAGGAATTTTATCTCTTTCAAAATCACTTAAAAAAACTACCATAAATATTATTGTTATGGCTATAGCTGTGGTTGCATTAACATTTTTTAATGTGAATCCTATATTAGTTATAATTTTTGGAGGAATATATGGTGTGCTTTATTATGGAAGAGGTGATAAGTAATGATGGTTATAATAAAAGTATTTTTAGCTTTTCTAAAAATTGGTGCATTTAGTTTTGGTGGTGGAATGGCCATGATTCCATTTATAGAAAGAGAAGTTGTAACTAAGTATGGTTGGATTAGTAAAAGTGAGTTCTTAGATGTAATAGGAATTTCTCAAATGACACCAGGACCTATAGCTATAAATAGTGCTACCTTTGTTGGATATAAAGTCTGTGGAATACCAGGAAGTTTAATAGCTTCAGTTGGAGTTGTTTTAGTAGCTTTTATATTAGTAATAATAGCTAGTAAAACATTAGCTAAATTTAAAGAAAATAAAAAAATACAAGGTGCTTTACTTGGTATGAAACCAGTAATAATAGCCTTAGTTATAAATGCTTTCATAAGTTTATCAAAGGAATCTTATCATGATATAAAATCTTTATTAATTGCGGCAATATGTATGTTTTTAATACTTGTTAAAAAGGTTCATCCTATTTTAGTAATTGTAATTGCTGCTTGTTTAGGAGTTGCTTTTTATATATAAATTAAAAGAGCATTTATCAAAATAACTTTTTATAAAACTTACAAATAATATGAAGAGAATATCTAGATGAGCTTTAGAATTTAAATTATTAGCGAAATCTAGTAATTCTAGGAATATATTTGTAAGTTTTATTATTATATTTTGATACATGCCTTTTTTATTGGGCTCTATATTCATATTTTTTTATAAGTTTTGTTAGATATATTTTAATTACTGACATCACAGGACTTCCCAAAATCATACCAATAGGACCATATATGGCTCCTCCAATAGTAACACCAAGTATTACTAAAAATGGACTAAGACCAACTTTGTTTCCTATAAGTTTTGGATCTAAGTACCAAGCATCAAACTGTTGAAGTAAGAAAAGGTATATTAGAACAAAAACTGCTTTCATTGGACTTAAGAATAAGTTTATGAAAAATCCTACAATCATACCTATAAATGGACCAAAGTAAGGAATCATATTAGTTATACCAACTACAACTGATAATAATAGAACGTAATCAGATTTAATTAGGGTTAATCCTACAAAAGCAAGTATTCCTATTATTAATGAGTCAAGAGCTTTTATACCTATATAAGTTCCTATTTTATCATTTAGTATTTTGACAAATCCTATTAATCCATCTCCAAATTTTCTTCCAAAAATAATACGAGTTAATTTTCCGCTTATTTTAATAAACTTGTCTTTATCTATTAAAACATAAATAGATATTAAGAATCCAAATACCCAGTTTATTAATGAACTAGTTAAACTTATGGCAGTATTAAGTAGCCAATTTGAAAGAGAAGAAATCATAAAACCAATAGAAGAAATTATTTTGCCACTATCTGTATTAAAAGGTATGTATGAATTCATTTCTTTAGGTATTTTTAATTTAGATATTACTTCAACATATAAATGTTGGATATAACTTGTGAATTCAGGAATACTATCTATTAAATCTATTAAACTTGTACACAATCTAGGGAAAATATAGGTTATTGCTAAGCCTAGTAAAATAATAAATAGTAGATAAGTTAGTAATATACTTATTCCTCTTGAAATTTTAAATTTTTTATTAAAAAGATTCACTATTGGATTTAATATGTATGCAATAATAAATGCCAATATAAAAGGAGATAGTATAGTCGAAATAGAATGGAATACAGATATAACATTAGATAGATTATCTATAAGTTTTATTGATATATAAGATATTATTACTACTATTATTATTTTAAAGTATAGACGATTGTTTTTTAAAAAATTGTTCAATTTAACACCTCCTTGTAATACTTTACTACTTGATTATAGTTCTTTGAAATAAATTAATCAATTATTAAAAATGATAATCTTTTTAATAAAAAAATGTGTGATTTATTAATTAATTATTAATATTACAAATATTTATTGAAAATACTTTCATATAAGTTGATAATAATTTTTATAAATAAATTGATTTTGGATTTAGGGGGGATATTAAATGAACAGAAAAGAGTTGTTATTAAGAGAAAGTACTGAGATGATCAGTGTAATTTATAATAAGCTTGAAAATTTAGAAACAGTATTACTAGATGATATGAATCCAGAAAAAACACTACTTTTAATAGTGGATATAAATAAGGGATTTGCTAAAAAGGGTTTTTTATATAGTTCTAGAATAGAAAACTTAGTTAATCCAATAAGTCAACTAGCAAAGAAGTGTTTAGATAAAGGAATTAGTGTTAAGGCATTTACAGATTATCACACAGAAGACTCAAGAGAGTTAAAATCATATCCAAATCACTGTATGGAAAATAGTGATGAATGGGAGCTTGTTGATGAACTTAATATAGAAGGAATAGAAGTAATAAAGAAAAATTCTACTAATGGATTTTTAGAAGAAAAGTTTAAATTAGATGATGAAAATACAGAGAATATAATAATAGTTGGGGATTGTACTGATATATGCATTTATCAGCTAGCAATAACCTTAAGAGCAGATTTTAATAGAGCAAATAAACCAGGAGAAATATTTGTTCCTAAAAATTTAGTTGATACATTTGATAATGAAATACATAGAGCTGAATTTATGAATTATGTATTTTTAAATTCTATGGTTGACAATGGAATAAAAGTTATAAAAGGTATAGAATTTTAGTAGGTATTTTATAGAAAAAAAGTTAGTGAAATTAAGAGTTTATTGAATATTAACTAGTATGTACTAAAAAATAGTCTTAAAACTTATTATTATCTAAAAAGAAAATAAGTTAAACAAAAAGGAAGTCTTTAGATTTAAGGCTTCTTTTTTTTATACCAAATATTACTTAAATAAATAATTGAAGAATTAGGAAAACTAATTATCAAGAGTAAAACTTATGATGAGGAGTGGTTTTATGAGTGAAAAAAAGGGTAGATTAAATTTAAGTCAATTAGTTCTTATGATATTTACCACAGTATTTGGCTTTGCAAATATGCCAAGAGCATTTTATTTAATGGGATATGGTGCAATATTATGGTATGTTTTGGCTGCCATAGCTTTCTTAATTCCTTTTGCATTTATGATTGCAGAATATGGTGCTGCTTTTAAAAGTGAAAAAGGTGGTATATATTCATGGATGGAGAAATCAGTTGGAGAAAAATATGCTTTTGTAGGAACTTTTATGTGGTATGCTGCATATTTAATTTGGATGGTTAATATATCATCAAGTATATGGATACCTTTATCAAATGGAATTACAGGAGAAGATACAACAAGCACATGGGGATTCTTAGGTTTAAATTCTACTCAGAGTTTAGGAGTTTTAGGATGCATACTAATAATAGTAATAACATTAATAGCAACCAATGGAATTGATAAAATTAAGAGGGTTACAAGTACTGCAGGAATATTTGTAATGCTTTTAAACGTAATATTAATTTTAGGTGCAGTTATAATATTTGTATTAAATGATTTTACATTATCACAGCCTATTGTGACAGCAACTGATTTTTTAAATTCACCAAACCCTGAATATGAAAGTATGATATCAGTTCTTTCATTTTCTGTATTTGCTATATTTGCTTATGGTGGAATTGAGGTAGTTGGAGGATTGGTTGATGAAACTGAAAATCCTACAAAAACCTTTCCAAAAGGAATTATATTGGCAGCCACAGTAATAGCTGTTGGATATTCTTTAGGAATATTAATGTGTGGAGTATTTACTAATTGGAATGAAGCACTTTCCTTTAAAACTGTTCATATGGGGAATGTGGCCTATGTTTTAATGAGAAATCTAGGGTATCAACTTGGTTTAGCATTAAATTTAGGAGAAACAAGTTCCTTAACATTAGGACTTTGGATTTCTAGGTTTGTTGGGCTTTCAATGTTCTTTGCATTAGTAGGTGCGTTTTTTACAGGAGTTTATTCTCCATTAAGACAGTTAATAGAGGGAACACCAGAATCAATTTGGCCAAAGAAAATTGCAGAACTTAAAGATGGAGTTCCAAGAAATGCAATGATAGCTCAGTGTATAATTGTTGTTATTATAATTTTATTAGTATCATTTGGTGGAGAGGGAGCATCAAAGTTCTTCTCTAAATTAGTTCTTATGACTAACGTAGCAATGACAATACCATATATGTTTATAGCAGGAGCATTTTATTCATTTAAAAACAAAAAAGAAATTGAGAAACCTTTTGAAATATATAAAGGAAAAGGTATTTCGTTGATAGGAACAGTAGTTACTGTTTTAGTTGTTGGCTTTGCAAATGTTTTTACAATAATATCACCTGCAATAAATGGAGATTGGAATTCTACTTTGTGGATGATTGGTGGACCTATTTTCTTCTCAATATTAGCATTGTTTATATATGGAAGATCAAAAAAATAAGAAAGTAGATAATTTTAATTATATAAAATTTTTTATTTTATTTGTAAAACAATAAATATTTTAATGTTTTCAAGCTATAATTTTATTTAAATAAAATTATAGCTTAAAAAATATTTATTTTTTGAAAATATAAATGTAAATTATAATAAAAATAAAATAACTATTAAAAAATGTAGACAAGCACTGCTGATTATGTTATTATTTTAAAGTAATTTTTATGGGCGATGGAGTTCGCCATTAAATGCTTTATGCTAATGACTCCTACAAAATATAAATCATAACATAGGTTTATATTTTGTAGGAGTTTTTTTATGCAAAAAATTATTTTAATTTTGGAAGGAGAAATTGGATGACATACAAGTCGGTAGAAAAAAATAAAGTTTTAAAAAACAAGAATAATAGTCTTTTATTTGGAAAGACATTTATAAAGTGGGTTCTTATAGGAAGTTTAATAGGTGTTTTTATAGGTGGAGTAATAGCATTTTTCTTAAAAAGTCTTGAGTGGGCAACAGAGTATAGAATGGAACATGGTTGGTTACTTTTCTTATTACCCCTTGGAGGAGCATTAGTAAGCTTCTTATATTATAAATATGGTAGAAATTCTGTTAAGGGTAATAACTTAATTATTGAAAATATAAATGATTATTGTGGAGATGTTCCATTACGCATGGTTCCTTTAGTTTTCTTTGGAACTGTTGTAACTCACTTCTTTGGTGGATCAGCAGGTAGAGAAGGAACAGGGGTCCAGATTGGAGCAAGTATTGCAGAGGCAATAGGTAAAATATTTAAACTTAATGAAGAGGATTCAAAAATAATGCTTATGGCAGGTGTTGGTGGTGGATTTGCTGCTATATTTGGAACACCACTTGCTGGGACTGTTTTTGGATTAGAAGTAGCCATATTAGGAAAAATGAGTTATGAAGCTTTAATACCAAGTTTTTTTGCAAGTGTAGTAGGTAATGAAGTTGTAAAAATGTTAGGAGTACATCATTCTCATTATAAAGTTTTAGGGGTTCCAGAGGTTACTTTTTTAGTAGTTTTAAAAGTTATAATAGCTTCAATATGTTTTGGATTAGCAAGTAAGTTATTTAGTCAATTAACTCACAAATTAAAAGAATTATTTTCTAAGGGATTTGAAAATACAGCAATAAAAAGTTTTGTTGGTGGATTAGTAGTTATAATTTTAGTATATATAGTTGGAACTAGAAAATATTTAGGATTAAGTTTGCCATTATTATCACAAGCATTTACTTCTCATGTTGCCCCTTTAGATTTCTTAGGAAAATTAGTATTTACAGCCATAACATTGGGAGCTGGATATCAGGGAGGAGAAGTTACTCCTTTATTTGTTGTAGGTTCTACGTTAGGTAATACACTATCAGGAATATTACATTTATCACCATCATTCTTGGCAGCTTTAGGACTTGCGGCAGTATTTGCTGGTGCAACTAACACACCAATAGCCTCATTTATTTTAGGAGTAGAGATGTTTGGTTCTGAGGCAGCCGTATATTTATTTATGGCTTGTGCAATAAGTTATGTTTTCTCAGGTCATACTGGAATATATAGTTCACAAAAAATAGGAGTTAGTAAGAGTCATTTAATAGAATTACCTAAGCATACAACACTTTCTACATATAATAAGAAAGAAAAAGTTTTTGCAACAGATGATGAAAAACAAAAAATACTTGTTGGACAATTTGCCTTTGGTAAATCAAGCTTAGAATTAAATAGTGAAGAGGGAATGAATGTATATAAGTTAAGAATAAAAGGAAAAGGCGCAAGACTTATACACACTTCATATAATCCAGATGGAGCTTCATGGACAGCTAAACCTTTAAATGGACAATTAGAATACATAGATTTAGATCATAATAAAGAAGAAATTTATGCTATATCTGTAGGGAAAAATCATGATGAAAAAGATAAGATTACTATTTTAAATAAAAATTTATTTAAGAGTATAGAAGTTGATTATAGTGTCAAAAAATCACATCATCATAATAATTCAGAACCAATTGAAAAGGAAAATGATTATGATATAATTTCAGGTCAAATAAAAAGACATAAGGCTACTATGGATTTAGATTGTGAAAAAGGAGAGAGAACTTACTATATAGAAGTTAATGGTGGAAAGATAAACCTTTGTCACAATTCATATAATCCAGATGGTGGACATTGGACAGCACCACCAGTTCATGGAGGAAAAATAATGAGAGAGCTTCATGAAGGTCTTCATAAAATAACATTACATATAGGAGAACACTTAGGTGAAATTGATAAAGTTAAAATAATAAATAAATCAATATTTAATGACGTTAAAGTAAAAGTAACTCCTGCAAGTGATTTTGAAAAAGAAAAAGAATTACAAGAATTAGAAAGTTAATATTAGTAATAATTTTATATAAAAATGAAAATTGCAGTTAAAGATAAAATTTATTGATGATTTTAGTTATCAAAAATTAAAAAGAACTACTATTTCTCTGGAAAAGTTATAGATTTTATAATTTTATTGTGAGGATAAACTACTTAATCAAAGATGAGGTTGAAGATATAAGACAGGGTTTTATAATTAGGACAAACTATAACAGGAAGTTTATTCATTTGTTGTGTGAGAAAACAAATTTCTAATAATTATATTACAATATTAGTTTTTTAATATGTTTTAAATATAAGTTAATACAAAGTGTTTATAAGGGTCTCTTTATCAAAAATAAATATAAAATTTTCAAATACTCTGAAAACTAGGTTAATTTTTAAATATTATTTGAAAATTTTATTGAAAAGTTAGTTTGATAATAGCCCTTTTCTATTTACGTAGACTTTACTTTTGTATTAGCTAATAAATTAAAATCAAAATATTGAATGAATTTAGGGCAAAATATATAGATTTTTATCATTTAGATATTTTGCAGTAAAATATTTAGGTTAAGAGTTTTATGTTAATAAATGTTATTACAAAGATATAGTTATATTTCAAGGTTAATTTAGGAATTTTTATTAAATTAATAATATTTAAAAAGAAACTCTAAATTTAAGCTTATAAATTGTGAGTATTTAAATTGATTTTATATAAGTTTGTATACCTTTAAAATCTTTAAATTTAAGTTTATAACTTGTGAATATTTCAAATGCATGAGAAAATTAATCTCTTTATATATAGAGTTTAAAGAAATTTTTTATAGATTATATATGTTACTTACTATTTTAGGATCACTTAATTATAAGTGAAAATTAAACTTTTGAACCTATATTTTTAATGTTGAACATTTCAAAATAATAACTAAAGTGAACAAACACCCTTTTAATAAAACAATTTTGATTATTAATGATATAAATATTCAATAATTAATGAAACTCTAAGTTTCTTATTAAGAGATATATAAAGTTTTATATAAAACTTTAATGTTTATTTTTAGTAGATCTATTAGTCTTCATTAATATGATATAAAGTTATACATGAAATCAACGCTATTTTAAAATAGAGCTTATTTTAAAACCTAGATGTTAATATTTATGAACTTATTTTAAAATATAACTAAAAGTTAGCTTAAAGATAAGTTTATAAGTATTTATAATATAGATAATACTTTAAGGGGAGGAAGAAATTAGAAAATAAATAATTGATAAAATAAGTTAGTTTTAATAAAAAGATGTTTATAGTAAGACTATTCTTAGAAAGCGTAAGTAGAGAGAATTATTTTACATGAGGTGGAATATGAAAATAGGAAGGTATGATTTAAACACAATATACTAGTTTGTTTTTTTAGAATGAAAAAGATAAATTTGTTATTTATATGAACTGATAAAACGTAGCCTAGCGTATCAATACAATTAAAATAAAGAAAAAGTTAGAAAGAATGAATAATATAAATATAAATTTAAAAAATACTAATGTAATATATTTTTTAGATTACAATATATGATAAGATAAAACACGTCGCCGAGAAAGATGAATATGATTTTTGGAGAGGATTTAATGAGTGAAACAAATCATTAAATAAATTTCAAAAAAAGTGTTGACAATGTTTCTAAGAGGTGATAAACTAAGGAAGTCGCTTGAGGGCGATGAAGAAATGGTCTTTGAAAATTAAACAGAAGATATTAACATAAACCAGCAATTCTTTTAACAAGTAATATGAGTATAGATTAAACTTTTAAATTGAGAGTTTGATCCTGGCTCAGGATGAACGC